>CAMAVM010000001.1 GCA_945861705.1 Methylomagnum ishizawai
GAGAGTCAAGTAGAGGCTGTCATGCAAAAACTTAATCACAGACCACGAAAAACGCTAAACTACAAAACACCCCATGCGGTATTTTTTGGCGTCGACAAACGACAAGCCGCATGAATACTAGAATTGCACTTCAGAGTTGAATTCGCCAGCTTATTTATCAAATTACTGGGATTACTCATAAAAAAGGAGAGTACCTTAGTCTCTCCTTCTTAATTATCTCGAAATGTTTACTGTTTAGCTTTGTTCGGCAGCCCCACCGATGGGTTTTTCGGGCTTAACGTCGTCTTTTTTTTCAGTGGCAGCTTCAACTCCAACTCCACCACGAGGCGGCAAATCTTCCCAGCCCTCTGGGTCTTTTACTGGTTTCCGCTGCATCAAGTCTTCGATTTGAAACTTGTCGATAGTCTCATATTTCATCAAAGCGGCTGCCATTGTATGAAGAATATCGGTGTTTTCTTTAAGAATTTTTACCGACCGCTCATAGTTTTTGTCAATAATGCAACGGATTTCTTCATCAATGGTATGGGAGGTTTCTTCTGCAACCGTTTTATGTTGTGTTACCGAACGACCCAGAAACACTTCGCCTTCCTCTTCACTATACGCTAACGGACCTAAACGTTGTGACAAGCCCCATTTGGTCACCATATTCCTGGCTAATTCAGTCGCACGCTCTATATCATTGGATGCGCCAGTACTGACTTGCTCCCAGCCGAAAATCAATTCTTCGGCGATACGACCACCGTAAAGGCTTGAAATCATGCTATCCAGCTTTTGTTTGCTGGCACTGTATTGATCGCGCTCAGGCAAAAACATAGTCACACCCAAGGCACGTCCTCTGGGCATTATGCTGACCTTATATACAGGATCATGCTCAGGTACGAGCTTACCGACTATGGCATGACCTGCCTCATGGTAGGCAGTCATCTTTTTTTCTTTTTCGTCCATCACCATAGAATGTCTTTCCGTTCCCATGATGAGTTTATCTTTGGCTTTTTCAAGATCAGACATACTGACCACGCGCTTGTTAAAGCGTGCAGCAAACAAAGCGGCTTCGTTAATCAAATTTGCCAGATCAGCACCAGAAAATCCAGGTGTACCTTGGGCAATATACTTAACCTCAACATCTGGTGCAGCCGGCACTTTTTTCATGTGTACATTGAGAATCTGCTCTCTGCCTTTGACATCGGGCAAACCAACCGTTACCTGACGATCAAAACGACCAGGACGCAATAAGGCCTTATCCAGCACATCCGGTCTATTGGTTGCGGCAATCACAATAATACCTTCATTGCCTTCAAAACCATCCATCTCAACCAATAATTGGTTCAAGGTTTGCTCGCGTTCGTCATTGCCGCCGCCTAAACCAGCGCCACGTTGACGACCTACGGCATCGATTTCATCGATAAAGATGATGCACGGCGCATGTTTTTTGGCTTGCTCGAACATATCTCTGACGCGGGAAGCACCGACACCGACAAACATTTCCACAAAATCGGAACCTGAAATGGTAAAGAATGGGACTTTTGCTTCGCCTGCAATCGCCCTGGCAAGCAAGGTTTTACCGGTGCCTGGAGGACCAATCATCAATGCGCCGCGAGGAATTTTTCCACCCAACTTTTGATATTTAGAGGGATCTCTAAGGAAATCGACCATTTCGACGACTTCTTCTTTGGCTTCATCACAACCGGCAACATCGGCAAAAGTGACTTTAATTTGGTCTTCTTCCAGCATTCTGGCTTTACTTTTGCCAAAGCTCATCGCCCCGCGTCCGCCAGCACCACCACCCTGCATTTGCCGCATAAAGAACACCCAGACGGCTATCAGAAGCAACATGGGGCCGAAGGATACTAGCAACTGCATCAACAAAGACGGTTGTTCGGGCGGAACGGCTTTAATATCGACACCGTTAGCTAGCAAATCATCGACCAAATGGGCATCTGTTGGCGCATAAGTCCTAAATGTTTGCCCAGCCAGCAATTTTCCTTTGACGATATGTTCATCTATCGTCACTTCCTGTACTTGTCCAGCTTTTACCGCTGTTATAAATTGGGAGTAGGTGAGTCCGGTTAAATCGCCCTTATCGCCTTGAACGCCGAAATTGTTAAAAACGGACATCAAAACAACGGCTATAACAACCCAAAGGATAATATTTTTCATCATGTCATTCACTATACACCCCAGACCTGAACGGTTCGGTTAAAAACAGCTTTAATTATATCAGGGCGCGAGCATCCTGACTGTCCTGCATTACTCACTTTTACATTCCCCATAAGGTTTTTCGATGTTATGGGGACGATGAAGGTTTATTTAAAGCCTTTTCCCAAAAGATAAACTTCGTTGCTTCTTGGTCGTGACGCTTTAGGTTTTCTGATGACGACTTTTTCGAAGTGTTGTTGCATATCTCGATGAAAAGCTTCAAAACCCTCACCTTGAAACACTTTAACCAAAAAATCGCCGCCTTTTACCAACACGGCTTTTGCCGTATCCAGTGCTAATTCAGCAAGATACATGGCATTGGGCTGGTCGATTCCCTTGCTGCCGCTCATATTGGGAGCCATATCGGATAGCACAATATCAACAGGTGCAGCAGCAAGTACGGTAGTTAATTCATCCAAAACAGCAGCTTCACGAAAATCACCCTGAATAAAAACCACGCCTTCAATAGACTCCATCTGTAATATGTCCAAGGCGATAAGTTTGCTCTTTTTACCTAACAGAGGACGAGCAAACTGCGACCATCCGCCAGGAGCCGCGCCTAAATCGATGACATTCATGCCAGGTTTAATGAATTTGTCTTTTTCCTGGATTTCCTTGAGCTTAAAAACTGCCCGTGACCGGTAGCCCTGCACCTGAGCCAATTTGACATATTCGTCATCGAAATGTTCCTGCATCCAGCGGTTGCTGCTTTTACTTCGGCTCATTTATCTTTTAGTGTAGAATCTGCGGTTTATTTAAGGTTAACATCATGGATGCGGCAAGCAAGAAAAAACTAAAGGCACAAGCCCACAGCTTAAAACCCGTGATTATTGTTGGTCAGGCTGGATTGACCGATGCTGTGTTGGCAGAAACTGAAATCGCCCTCAATACGCATGAACTGATTAAAGTAAAAGTCCGCGCCGAACGGGATGAGAGAAATAAGATTAACGAAAAAATGTGCACCACCACAGGTGCGACTTTGATTCAAAGTATCGGCCAAATTGCCGTAATCTACCGATTAAATCCAAAGAAGTAGCTTTTTTTGCCTTGCGCCTTTCGCCGTGAGCCTGAATCAAACATACTCTATCGAAATGATCTCATAATCCACATTGCCACCTGGTGCTTTAACGGTAACGACATCCTCAACTTGTTTCCCGATTAACGCCCTGGCAATCGGTGAGCCAATTGAAATACGGCCTTCTTTTATACTGGCCTCATCTTCGCCAACAATTTGATAAGTAACCCGTTTCTCAGAATCAACATCTTCAATTTCGACCGTTGCCCCGAACACGACCGTGCCATTGGCATCAACCTTGGTAACGTCAATAATCTGCGCGTTAGACAGCTTGCCTTCAATTTCGTTAATACGCCCTTCGGCAAAACTTTGTTGCTCCTTCGCGGCATGGTATTCGGCATTTTCTTTTAAGTCGCCATGTGCGCGGGCTGTTGCGATAGACGCAATAATGCGAGGACGGACGACGGACTTTAATTCTTCTAATTCTGCCCGTAGTTTTTCCGCGCCTTTTACTGTCAAGGGTACTTTATTCATTACAAATACTGCTCCAATTGTGGAATTTCTTTATTAAGGAAACTCTAATTAAGTCCTTCGACAAGCTCAGGACGAACGGTAAGGTTTTGATTCCGTTCGTGGTGAACTTGTCGAACCATGAGCGGAATCAACTTGTTCAGAGATTCATTAAGTCAAGCTGTTATGCAAATCCTGCAAACAGTTCACATCCCCAGCATCCAACTCACCCAACGCGTAGCAAGCGGCCTTTGCCCCAGCCATTGTGGTGTAATAAGTCACGCGATGTTGTAATGCTTCACGACGCATGGTGAACGAATCCGAAATGGCTTTTTTGCCTTCGGTGGTGTTGATGATTAATTGGATTTGATCGTTTTTAATCATATCGACAGTATTGGGGCGGCCTTCGTTGACCTTATACACAACTTCACAAGGAATGCCTTCTTGCTGCAGGAACCGCGCTGTGCCGCCTGTAGCAACTATCTGGTAATTTTTGCTGACCAGCATTTTAGCAATCTCCGGTGCTTTGGTTTTATCCTTATCCCTTATACTTATCAATACCTTACCGCTAGCATTCAAGTTAATACCTGTCGCCCGTTGCGATTTTGCAAACGCCTCACCAAAGGTTTTGCCTATGCCCATGACCTCACCAGTCGATTTCATCTCCGGCCCTAATAAGGGATCAACCCCAGGAAATTTAACAAATGGGAAAACAGCTTCTTTGACGGAATAATAAGGTGGAATTCTCTCTTTAGTAATGCCTTGCTGAGCCAATGTTTTTCCAACCATGACCCGTGCGGCGATTTTCGCTAATGGATAGCCAGTCGCTTTAGAAACAAATGGCGCCGTACGTGATGCCCGTGGATTTACCTCAAGCACGTAGATATCTTGGCCTTGAATGGCAAACTGGACATTCATCAACCCTCGTACGCCTAATGCTTCTGCCATCCTGCCGACTTGCTCACGCAATTGGTCTTGCAGATCCTGCGCCAGCTCATAAGGTGGCAAGGAACAGGCAGAATCACCCGAATGCACCCCAGCTTGCTCGATGTGCTCCATCAAGCCGCCTATCAGCACCCGTTCGCCATCATAAATTGCATCGACATCCATTTCTACCGCATCATCAAGAAAGCGATCCAACAACACTGGGGAATCGTTCGACACGCTCACCGCTTCTTTCATGTAACGCTGCAAACCCTCTTCATTGACCACGATTTCCATTGCCCGACCACCTAAAACATAAGATGGGCGCACAACCAACGGATAACCGAGTTCTTTTGCAGCATTAATCGCTTGGTCAACAGAACGTGCAGTGGCATTAGGGGGTTGTTTTAAACCTAGCCGTTCTAGCAATTTCTGGAATCGTTCACGATCCTCAGCCAAATCGATTGAATCTGGCGAAGTACCTATGATTGGCACACCTGCCGCTTCCAAAGCACGAGCCAGTTTCAATGGCGTTTGCCCACCGTATTGCACAATCACACCTTTTGGCTTTTCCAGATGTACGATTTCCAGCACATCTTCCAGTGTCAATGATTCAAAATACAAACGGTCGGAGGTATCAAAATCGGTAGAGACTGTTTCAGGATTGCAGTTGATCATAATGGTTTCATAACCATCTTCACGCAATGCCAAAGCAGCATGGACGCAGCAATAATCGAACTCTATACCTTGACCGATCCGGTTAGGGCCGCCACCTAGAATAATGATTTTTTCCTTATCAGTAACCCTGGCTTCGCATTCTTCTTCATAGGTTGAATACAAATACGCCGTATCAGAGGAAAACTCTGCCGCGCAGGAATCAATTCGCTTATAAACCGGACGGATATTTTGCTTATGACGTACGTTACGTATTTCAGATTCAGACGTATCCAGCAGCTTTGCCAGGCGTATATCAGAAAAACCTTTGCGTTTTAGCTTATAAAGCTCACCTTCTTTCAAGGTAGATAAAGTCTTGGTCGCTAGTGATTGTTCGGTAACGACTAAATCCTGTACTTGCGCCAAAAACCAAGGGTCAATTTTACTGGAATTATGGACATCTTCTAAGGACATACCAATGCGGAAACCATCCGCCACATAGCGCAATCTATCGGGTCCAGGATGGCGCAATTCGCGCTGAATAAGATCGCGGGCATCATCGGCTTGCAAATCGATAATCTCATCCAGGCCACTAATGCCAATCTCTAAGCCGCGCAATGCTTTTTGCAAGGATTCCTGAAAAGTACGGCCTATTGCCATCACTTCACCAACGGACTTCATTTGCGTCGTCAAGCGGTCATCCGCTTGGGGAAATTTTTCAAAGGTAAAACGCGGTATTTTTGTCACCACGTAATCAATCGTCGGTTCAAATGAGGCTGGTGTTGCGCCGCCAGTAATCTCATTTTTCAATTCATCTAAGGTATAACCGACTGCCAGTTTTGCAGCCACTTTAGCGATAGGAAACCCTGTCGCTTTAGATGCCAAAGCAGACGAACGCGACACCCTGGGGTTCATCTCGATGACTATCATGCGCCCATCGACTGGATTGATAGCCACCTGTACGTTGGAACCGCCGGTATCCACGCCAATCTCCCGCAATACTGCAACAGAGACATTACGGAGAATCTGGTATTCCTTATCCGTCAAGGTTTGCGCGGGCGCGACGGTAATGGAATCTCCGGTATGTACCCCCATCGGGTCGAAATTCTCAATCGAGCAAACAATGATGCAGTTGTCCTTTGAATCACGCACCACTTCCATCTCGAACTCTTTCCAGCCGAGCACGGATTCTTCGATCAACAACTCGTTAGTCGGCGACAGATACAAGCCGCGCTCGCAGATTTCGAGAAACTCTTCCTTGTTATAGGCAATACCACCACCACTGCCGCCCATCGTAAACGAGGGGCGGATAACGGTCGGATAGCCAACTTCCTGTTGCGCCGCAAGTGCTTCTTCAATGGAATGGGCAGTTTTGGACTTGGCGACTTCGTAGCCAATTTTCCGCATGGCTTGGTTGAATAGCTCACGGTCTTCGGCTTTGTTGATCGCCTCTTTAGTCGCGCCGATCATTTCCACGCCATATTTTTCCAATACGCCGTGTTCGTCCAGTGCTAAGGCGCAATTCAATGCAGTTTGTCCGCCCATCGTGGGCAAAATGGCATCAGGGCGTTCTTTTTCGATAATTTTTTCTACTGTTTGCCAGTCGATAGGCTCTATGTAGATCGCATCCGCCATTTCAGGATCGGTCATAATCGTGGCGGGGTTGGAATTCACTAGAATGACGCGATAACCTTCCTCCCGTAACGCTTTGCACGCTTGTGTACCGGAGTAATCAAACTCGCACGCCTGCCCAATTACAATAGGACCTGCGCCCAATAACAATATCGATTTTATGTCGCTTCTTTTTGGCATTTTAAAATAAAAGGCGCAAGGCAAAAGGCGCAAGGCCATATTTAAGAATAATCGTTAACATCGTTCTTTCCATAGGTATTACTTAATCACTAAGTTATACGATGACATCAGACCAAACCGCAAATTCATTGTCACTGGGTTCAATAAAATGGAAGCGCCGACCACCCGGAAACGAAAAAATTGGCTTTACCACTCTACCGCCAGACTTTGTCACTTTCTCAAGAGTTGCTTCAAGATTACTGCTATAAAATACTAACAAGCCTGCGCCCTTTTCGGTTGACGAATACAAGTCGGCCTTGAAGAAACCACCGTCCAGCCCTTGACCAGAAAAGGCAATATAATCTGGACCATAATCCTCAAATGACCAACCGAACGCCGTTTCGAAGAAAGCCTTAGTTGTATGCAGATTCCTTGACGGAAATTCTACATAGTTGAGTTTTTTATGCTTGTTCATATTTTACTTTCAGTTTTTTTGCACATCTAAGCATTCATAAGTTCAATGAATTCATCGAACAATCCTTCGACATCATGCGGTCCCGGACTCGCCTCAGGATGACCTTGAAAGCTGAATGCCGGACAATCGGTGCGGCGAATACCCTGCAAACTGCCATCAAATAAGGAATGATAAGTCGCCTCGACATTAGCTGGAAGACTGGCTGCATTGACCGCAAAGCCGTGGTTTTGGCTGCTGATAAGCACGCGTCCGGTGGCTTTTTCTTGCACCGGATGATTCGCACCATGATGACCGAACTTCATCTTCTCGGTTTTTGCACCGCTTGCCAAAGCCAATAATTGATGACCTAAGCAAATGCCGAAAACTGGAATCTTCGTCGTTAATATGGTTTTGATAGCCTCTATTGCATAAGTGCAAGGCTCAGGATCGCCAGGGCCGTTGGACAGAAAAACCCCATCAGGATTCATTGCCAATACCGCATCTGCTGATGTCGTCGCAGGTACAACCGTCACTCGGCAACCCCGGTTGACCAACAACCTGAGAATATTACGTTTAATGCCAAAATCATAAGCGACCACATGCTTGGATAAATTTTCACCTTGAGTATGGCCTAAGTGCAAATCCCAGATGTTCTCAGTCCATTCGTAAGGTTTATCGGTAGTGACTACTTTCGCCAAATCCATACCTTTCAAGCCAGGAAAACCGTCAATCATAAGTTTGGCTTTTTCAACATCTACTGTTTCACCTGCCGCAATGCAACCGCGTTGTGCGCCCTTATCGCGCAGCAAACGGGTCAGTTTACGGGTGTCACAATCAGCAATGGCAACTACCTGATGATCCAGCAAATACTGTTGCAAGGTCTTCTCGCTACGCCAGTTGCTCGCCAGTAAGGGCAAATCACGGATAACCAGCCCACTGGCAAACACCTTGGCCGACTCGTCATCTTCGCGGGTCGTGCCAACATTGCCGATATGTGGATAGGTTAAGGTAATGATTTGCTGGGCATACGAGGGATCGCTCAAGATTTCCTGATAACCCGTCATCGCCGTATTGAACACGACTTCGCCCACAGAATAGCCATCCGCGCCGATAGCCACTCCATTGAATACCGTTCCATCCTCTAAAACCAATACTGCGGACTTACCCAAACACGCCACCTCAAATGTGCAAAACGGGATGAAACCTGACGGTTGCACCCCGTTATAAAAAACTTAAATCGATGAGATTTTACGGGATTTTGGTGTTTTGGTCATTAACAATTTGTGGAATCGCTTATCAAGATAACACTACATCACGCCCATAATCTTATAAACACCCTTGGTATTTAACTGAATGGTAATGGGTTTATCGCTGGCGTTTTCCCAGAACCAGCCGTGTATGCCTTCAAAAGGTGTCATTAGCGAGCCACTGGCTTTGCTGTCTGTGGCAGTAGCGTAGCTTTTAAAATAGCCGTTTTTTGCACCGTTGGGTTCACCATGAAAATCGAAATAAACCGGCTTGCCATCGGTTTTCCATGAATAATCCAGCGCGTAGTCCCTCTCCATGTAGAACTTATACTCAAGCCCTTTTTTGGGTGGAATGACAATCGTCACGGTATCATTGCGCTCTGTTGCTACATCAGCTAGTTGGGTGACGGTAGCTGATGCTTGATTGGTGTTGATTTCTTTCGCCCTATCTCCGACCTGTGCTTGTGCTGCTTCTGGGCAGTTTTTGGCTACTTGTGTAGTTTGTTCTGCCAGTACGTTAAGCCCAAACTTCTTGCCTAATCCAGTTGGATCGATGCCATATTCGGCGTGAAGTACAGCAGTAAACAGGATAAGCAACGCTAATAACACCGCCACCAAGCTGGCGTTAATCAGCGATTTTGTTGATTGTACGGGGATATTTTCTGAATTCATGGCGTTAACTGTACACGAAATAACCGGTTAGCTGGTAACCGAATAAAATCAATCCGCCCGTCATCAGCAAGGTATTGGTGATGGTAGCAAAACTGTAAAAGCTGGACGATCTGCGCCAAAACGCTAGCGCAATCAAAATGAAAAATAAGGCAACAAACTGCCCGACTTCCACACCGACATTAAAAGCCAGCAGGTTTTTCCATAAGTTGGCTTTAGGTAAGGCAAAATCCTGTAACTTAGTCGCCAACCCGAAGCCATGAAATAATCCGAAAATGGCAACCGCAACCTTATTGTTCGGCTGGAAACCCAAAAGCTGCCGGAAACCGCCCAGGTTATCAAACGCTTTGTAGACAATAGACAAGCCAATAATGGCATCGATAAGATAAGAATTGACATGAACTCCTTGTAAAACGCCAAACAATAAGGTCAAACTGTGTCCCAGGGTAAACAGGCTGACATAAATAAGCACATCGCGTACCCGAAATAAAAAGAAAATCACGCCGACCAGAAACAGCAAGTGATCGTACCCAGTCAGCATGTGCTTCGCACCGATGTAAAGGAATGCACCAATCGCAACACCTTGATTGGCAGTCAAAAAATGCTGGGTGTTGGCATCAACGCCGTGAGCATAGAGCTTGGTTGCTATTGCCACTAGTAGCAATAAGCACGAAATATTTAATACTGTTTGTTTTTTAACTCGCATAGGTACAGGTAACGGTAACTTAAGAAATCTCTGTATGTTCTTCGACAAGTTCAGAATTTCCGTAACATCAAATGAAACTTTCTGACCCGATACGGCACTAAATGATGCCGTTTGAATGCTATTTTTAGCATAAATCCTATTACTGTAGCATTTCCAAAAGTGACATTCTTTAGCAAAAACTATCTGGATTGATTATGTTAAAACTACTGTTGGTTTTTATAAGTTTTTCCGCTTTTGCCGCGCCTCGGGTAAATTATCCTCCTGGCGGGTTTCAAGACAACTTTTGGCAGCAGGTTCAGATTCAGCACGTACTAACCCAGCAACAACTTCAATCACAAGATCAATATCGGAGGCAACTGCTGTTACAAGATCAACAACGCCAGATAGATCAATTGCAGGATCAGCAAAGTCAGATAGAGTACCTGCAACGAAATTCAATCATGCGTCAACATTCTGACCTACTTAAAATCTATAGCCAGCCCATTAAAGTGCAACCTCAATGGGTAAAACAAAAACATAAAAAGTAAGCTTACGTATTCTGATGTACAGCATATCTAGCTAAATACGACCACTTCTGCAAGGGTTTTTATCGCCGTCAAGTAGATAAGCTTTTCGTATTGCACCATACGGCTCTTACTTTTGTGCCGTAAAAATGCAGTACGCCGTCAAATTCTGGGTAAACAAATAGTGTTGTGCTACACCCACCCAGTAGTTTGCTGTTTGTCCTTCGGTACGGAGACCTAACCACTCACTGAGTTTTTGGATCGGGTGCAAGCGTTTTGCTACCTTGAGCATGTAATTGATAGAATCCATGGTTTGCGGTGTGAGATCACGCATCGAAACGTCATGAAAGCCATTTTGTTCCAACATGCCGCTGAATTCATCCTTAATACACAAATTGGGGACTGCCCAACCGTTCAGGCATGTCACTATTTCTTTCCATTCTGCTTTATTGAATTCTCGTCGGGTAAAAAAGCCATCACACACCACGATACGTCCGCCTTTACGTAAAACTCGGTAGGCTTCTCTCAAGAAATCGCCCTTGTTAACCGCGTAGCAGGAGCTTTCCAATGCCCAAACCACATCATAAGATTCGTCTTCAAACGGCATTTGGCAAAAATCCGCAACTTCAAAATCCACCAATTCGCCGACACCTTGACGTTTGGCGTGTTGCCCACCGTAGATAGCCTGTTGTTTGCTCACAGTAAGACCTGTAGCCCGATTACCGTAATTTTTTGCCATCCAGATGCTACTTCCACCCACACCACACCCCGCATCTAGCACCCTATCATCTGCTTTAATGTCCGCAGCCTCATACAGCACTTGGTTTTTGTTTAGCAGTGCTTCATGATGTTGATACGGCGTGTCTTTGTCCCAATAACCATAATGGAACGCCAAATTATCCCTATTGCACCATGTGAGCAGATAATCCCAGTAACATTGGTCATAATAATGCGCGGTGTCTTTACGTAATGCTGCACTGGATATTTCAGCATCAACCGGAAGCACTCGATTGTCTTGAT
This sequence comes from Methylomagnum ishizawai, assembly GCA_945861705.1. Classification (GTDB taxonomy): domain Bacteria; phylum Pseudomonadota; class Gammaproteobacteria; order Methylococcales; family Methylomonadaceae; genus Methyloglobulus. The sequence goes on from CAMAVM010000001.1 coordinate 11,690, forward strand.
TGGATATTAGAGTGTACATGTTTCAGTAAATGGGTTGCAATGAATGGCAAAGCCCGACATTATACCAGCCAATTTACCTACACAAAGCCGTACCGTAGCTGTGTTTACGAAGTGAAACAAATAATTCGAGTCTTAACAACATCGACACAGCCCAGTGGGATGCGTATTACGCACCCAAATCATTGGTATTTGCAGAGATATTTCCAAAACTGAGCGTTTAGTGGTGTATGAAATGTACCTTCTCGGCTGTCGGAAAGAGGGAAATCTTACGACAACCCCAACACGTCCTGCATGTCATACAAACCATTCGATTTATCTCCCAACCAAACCGCCGCCCTTACCGCACCATTTGCGAACGTCATACGGCTTGAGGCCTTGTGGGTGATTTCCACGCGTTCGCCTTCATCGGCAAACATGGCAGTGTGTTCGCCGACAATATCGCCCGCACGGATGGTGGAAAAGCCGATAGTTTTGCGGTCACGTTCGCCCGTTATACCTTCTCTGCCGTAGACGGCGCAGTCTTTTAAATCTCGGTTTAAAGTCTTGGCGATAACTTCGCCCATCCTTAACGCTGTGCCGGAAGGCGCATCGACTTTGTGCCGGTGGTGAGCTTCGATGATTTCGATGTCGGTGTAATCACCCATGATCTTAGCGGCCATTTCCAAGAGTTTGAGGGTCAGGTTTACGCCAACGCTCATATTCGGTGCCATCATAATTGCTGTTGTTTTCGCCGCTTCGGCTATTTTCGCTTTTTGGGTATCGCTAAACCCAGTCGTGCCGATCACCATTTTTTTTCCGGCTTGTCGGCAGTGTTCCAGGTAGTCTATGGAAACATCCGGTCTGGTGAAGTCGATCAACACATCAAATTGGTCGCTGACCGCTGCAAGGCTATCCGTAACTTTAACGCCAGCAGTACCCACCCCTGCTATGTCTCCCGCATCTTTGCCCATCACAGGGCTGTCTGGGCGGTCAATCGCAACAGTTAACGTGAGGGCTGGTGCTTGGGTAACGGCTTGTATTAAGGTCAAGCCCATGCGCCCAGACGCACCGACTATGGCAACTCGCATCATCATTTATCCTGTCAGTTTATCGAAAAAACTTTTTACGCCGTCCGTCCAGGAATGCTCCTGTGGGCTGTGTTGTTTGCCGCCGCCTGTCAAAGAGGCGTTGAGTTGTTCAATCAAGGCTTTTTGCTCTTTTGTCAAATGCACGGGGGTTTCGATGTTGACTTTGCAAATCAAATCACCAACTGCTCCGCCCCTGACAGGCTTAACGCCTTTGCCACGTAATCTGAACAATTTACCCGTTTGCGTTTCTGCGGGAATTTTTAGCATCACCCTGCCATTAAGGGTCGGGACTGAAATTTCATCCCCTAAACTAGCGGTGGCAAAGCTGATGGGTACTTCGCAGTAAAGATTAGCGCCATCACGGGTGAAAATCGCATGATCTTTGACATGAATCTGCACATACAAGTCACCTGCGGGAGCGCCGCGTTCCCCTGCTTCGCCTTCACCTGCCAAGCGGATACGGTCTCCGGTATCGACACCTGCGGGGATTTTAGCCGATAACGTTTTGGTTTCTTGTACACGCCCGTCGCCACGACATACGCCGCAGGGATCTTTGATCTGCTTACCGGTACCGCGACAGGTTGGGCAGGTTTGTTGCACGGAAAAAAAACCTTGCTGCATCCGCACCTGACCATGCCCATGACAGGTGGAACAGATGACTGGGCTGGAGCCTTTTTTAGCGCCCGTGCTATCGCACTCCTTACACGCCACCAGGACGGGTACGCGAAGTTTTGATTCCGTTCCGGCGACGGCTTCTTCAAGCGTCAATTCCAGGTTATAGCGAAGATCTGAACCCCTTTGTGCGCCACGTTGCCTGCCGCCACCACCACCAAAAACATCACCGAAGACATCGCCAAACATGTCGCTGAAACTTTCGCTGGTAAAGCCCCCTCGTCCGCCACCGCCCATAGAGCCATCGACACCCGCATGACCGAATTGGTCGTAAGCTGAGCGTTTTTGGGCATCCGACAGCACTTCGTAAGCTTCTTTTATTTGCTTGAACTTGGCCTCGGCTGTCTCGGGGTTGTCTTTATTCCTATCGGGATGAAACTTCATCGCCATGCTACGGTAGCTTTTTTTGATCTCCGCATCGCTGGCGTTGCGCTCAACACCCAGTAGTTTGTAATAATCTTCTTTTGCCATAACGTAAATAACCGCCAACGTGGGCGGTTTTGTGGTGTGAATAAATAAAGGTGGCGCTTATCGTCATAAGTACCACCTTATCGCTTTATTAAAGTACGCACAGGATATTGCGTACACTTAATTTGGTCGTGGGTTAAAACCTGTATTTTTTGATGAACTTGTCGGCTTCATGCCTGTGAGTTGCGTGTGTTTTGGAGTGCAAACCCAGGTTTGCAACTCCGCATATCAAATTACAAATTTCATCCACTACCACTTATTTTTTATCGTCTTCTTTGACTTCTTCAAACTCGGCATCAACTACGCCATCATCCGCTTTTTTTGAAGATGAACTGCTAGAATCATCTCCTTCACCAGATGAATTTTGGGCATAAACCCGCTCAGCCAGTTTGCCCGAAACCTCAGCCAAGCTATTAGTCTTCGCTTCAATAGCATCCTTGTCATCACCTTTGACGGCTTCTTTTAAGGCTTCAATCGCTGATTCAATAGACGATTTTTCATCCGCCGCAACTTGGTCGCCCAAGTCTTTCAAGGATTTTTCAGTCGCATGTATCATGCCATCTGCTTGATTACGCGCAGAAATCAGATCTTTTAACTTGCGGTCTTCATCGGCGTGTAACTCCGCATCCTTAATCATGCGTTGAACCTCATCATCCGATAAACCGCTGGATGCCTTGATTATGATAGATTGTTTCTTGCCCGTCGCCTTGTCTTTTGCGGACACGTTCAAGATACCGTTCGCGTCAATATCAAAGGAGACTTCGACTTGCGGTATACCTCTAGGTGCAGGTGGTATGTCCGCCAGATCAAAACGACCCAGTGACTTATTGGCCGATGCGATTTCGCGCTCACCTTGCATGACGTGGATGGTCACCGCCGTTTGATTGTTTTCTGCGGTAGAAAACACTTGCGACGCATTGGTTGGAATCGTGGTGTTTTTCTCGATGAGTTTGGTCATCACGCCGCCCATCGTCTCAATACCTAGCGATAAGGGAATAACGTCCAGCAACAACACATCTTTCACATCACCAGCCAATACACCTGCCTGAATGGCTGCGCCTAAGGCAACTGCTTCGTCGGGATTGACATCCTTACGCGGCTCTTTGCCGAAGATGTTTTTCACCATCTCCTGCACTTTCGGCATACGGGTTTGACCGCCGACCAAAATCACGTCATGAATATCCGAAATGGATAAGCCGGAATCCTTAATTGCCATCTCACAAGGGCCTTTGGTGCGAAGGATTAACTCCTCAACCAACGATTCCAGTTTGGCACGGGTCAGTTTGACATTAAGATGCTTAGGACCTGACGCATCGGCGGTTATATAAGGCAAATTAACATCGGTTTGCTGGCTGGAAGACAGCTCAATCTTGGCTTTTTCCGCTGCTTCTTTCAAGCGTTGCAAAGCCAATGGGTCGTTGTGCAAGTCAACGCCAGTATCTTTTTTGAATTCGCTGGCAAGGTATTCGATAACGCGTGAATCAAAATCTTCCCCGCCCAAGAAAGTATCACCATTGGTTGATAACACTTCAAACTGATGTTCACCATCAATCTCGGCGATTTCGATGATGGAAACGTCGAACGTACCGCCACCTAAGTCATAAACTGCAATTTTGGTATCGCCTTTGGGCTTGTCCATGCCGAATGCCAAAGCAGAAGCAGTCGGTTCATTGATAATCCGTTTGACTTCTAAACCGGCAATACGCCCCGCATCTTTGGTCGCTTGACGCTGGGAGTCGTTAAAGTAAGCCGGTACGGTAATAACGGCCTCGGTAACTTCTTCACCCAAATAGGCTTCGGCATCTTTCTTTAATTTCATCAGAATTCTGGCTGAAATTTCCGGTGCTGCCATTTTTTTGCCGTTAACTTCGACCCAAGCATCTCCGTTGCCAGCTTCTACGATGTTATAAGGCACCATTTTGATGTCTTTTTGTACAACATCATCTTTGAAACGGCGACCGATCAATCGTTTGATTGCAAATAAGGTATTTTTTGGGTTAGTGACGGATTGCCGTTTAGCTGATTGCCCAACCAACACTTCATCATCATTGGTAAATGCAATGATTGAAGGGGTAGTACGTGCGCCTTCGCTGTTTTCAATGACTTTCGCCACGCCATTTTCTAACACGGCAACACAGGAATTTGTGGTACCTAAATCTATGCCAATAATTTTTGCCATTGAATGCTCCAGACTTGAATTTGTTAAGTAAAGTGAATGTTAAAACCGATATGAGGGCTTTTTTAGCTTATTCAAGCCTGTTTATTATCTTCCGGCGATTTTTTTGCAGGTTTCTCTGGCGTTTTCGCCACGACAACCATAGCAGGACGCAATAACCGTCCATTTAGGGTGTAACCTTTTTGGAATACATTAACCACTGTATTCGGTGTTGCATCTTCCACTTCCTGCATTAACACTGCCTGCTGCTGCTCGGCATTGAAAGGTTCACCGACTGGATTTACCGTCATGACGTTGAATTTTGCAAATACGGTTTCAAATTGCTTAATGGTCAATTCACTGCCTTCACGAAATTTTTTGACTTCCTCGCTTTCGCCTGTTGCTGCTTGTAAGCCCAGTTCAAGGCTATCCAATACCGACAATAGTTCTTTGGCAAAACTGTTCAGCGCGTATTTGTGTGCATCTTCCAGGTCTTTTTGGGTGCGTTTTCTCAGATTTTCCATTTCCGCCTGGGTTCGGATTGCCTTATCCCAGTTTTCCTGGGCTTTTTGCTCGGCTGCTGCCAGTTCTTGCTGCAATTCTGCTATGAGCGTTGCTTGCGATGGCGGTTCATTCAGCGAGAGTTCCTCTTCTGCTAAACCTTCATCGGATAAGACTTCTTCTAGGATTTCGTCGTTTTCTTTTGAATCAAGCTGTGTTTCAGTTTGTTCCTGGTCGGTACTCATTTTTTTGATGCCTTAATGAAAAATAATAGTCCTATGAAGATGGGGTCGCAGATTTAGGATTCAAGGCTGCGCCCAATAATTTTGCGGTAATATCGACGAACGGGATGATTTTTTCATAAGCCATGCGGGTAGGGCCAATAACGCCCAGCACCCCAACCACTTCGTCGCTGATAGAATAAGAAGAGGTCACTAAGCTGCACTGATCAAACGCCTTATAACCGGATTCCTCGCCGATAAAAATCTGTACGCCTTCGGCTTTCATACAATGATCCAGCAAATGCAGCACGGATTGTTTTTGGCTGAATGCTTCAAATAATTTTTTCAGGTTGTCCCTGCCAGCCAATTCGGAAAAGCCCATTAAGTTAGTTTCGCCAGCTAACACATAATCTTCTTTCTTATCATTGGGTTCTAACGCTAACTGGGCAATTTTAATGGCATTTATCATGCCTTGGTTCATGCGCTGTTGATCTTCCTGCAATTCCTTCAAAACGGCTTCGCGCACCGCTTGCAAGCTACGACCAGCATAAATCGAATTGATAAAATTGGCTGCCTGTTGCAATTCAGAAGCGGAAAATTTCTTATCAGTCTGGATGATTTTGTTATGGACTTCCTGCTCGTTAGTCACAAAAATGACCAGTACGCGGGTATTGGATAGCGGCAAAAACTCGATGTGGCGCAAGCAAACCGTTTCGCGCTTAGGTAAGGTGACGATACCTGCCATTTGGGTCAGTTCGGCCAGCAACCTAGAGGCCTTGCCGATTACGTCACTATTATCATCCTTAACTGCCAAACCTTCGTGCAAGCGAAATAAGTCTTTTGATTCCAATGGCTTGAAGGTCAACAGGGTATCCACAAACATGCGGTAACCGCTGACTGTGGGAATCCGTCCCGCAGATGTATGCGGAGAATGCACCAGCCCCATGTCTTCAAGATCTGCCATGACATTACGGATGGTGGCGGGACTCAGGTTTAATTCCGAACCTTTGGACAGCACCCTCGAACCCACGGGTTGTCCATCGCTGATGTAGCGTTCCACCAGCGTTTTTAGTAATTGTAGTGATCGTTCGTTTAAAATTTGAGTGTGTGCCATCTATTACGCCGACTGTAACTAGCACTCTTCCTTTGCGAGTGCCAAAGAAAGAAATTAACAGTCCAACCGTAGCTTGTCAATGTCTACGGTAGTGGCACTGTAAAACACGGGGCGTGTGCGTCAAAAAAACCATCTAACAATAGGTCATATCAGTAATCGATAACGCTTGTTTGGACACTGATTAGGCGTATAGTTAAGCCAGTTTTCTTGTAGGAGAATGTGATGAATTCAGATCAGATAACACCATTAATCCGACGTTATATGCCTAAAAAACCTTTGGATTTTGTGCTTTACGGGGGATTCGCCCTGGCTATCTTCATATTAAGCAACCTGTATTTCAGCGTTAATCCCGATGACAGTCATTGGAATGAATTCAAGGAGGAACACCATTGCGTATTGCGAAAAACGGAGTACGGTGTGCAAAGGTCTAGCTGGGTTTGTGATGATGGCAAAACGTATTTTCGCTGGATGCAGCAACGCTAACTTACGTAACCTTGCACATTGATGGATAAAAAAGACGGTTTCGTGTTAACGAAGACCGTCTTTGTAAGTTGTTAGTGCTAAATCATTATTTAGTCGTCAATTTACCGCTAAGTTGCGCTGACCAAACACCGCAAAAAGTACCAACCACAAAAGAAATTGAAATCACCAATAAAGGGTTACTCATAGAAAAGCCCAATAACACATCTTTATTGAGTTTATCAGGGGTTTGTAACAAATAGGCGAATGTTGAAGAATAGCCTAAAACACTGCAAGGTATCGTCGCAAGCCTGGGGATATTAGCAGCCAAGCACATTACAATTACCGCAGCACACACGGTAAATGCCGCCATAAACGGAAAACCTAACATGGTTGTTGGTGAAATTTCAGTCAACATAATCGCTGTTGCCCATGCCATGAACACACCAAAAATGCCGCAGGTGATGTTATTAACAACCGCTTCCTGGTTAGCACCCAGCAAGAAATAAGCCGCCCAGGCGATAGTTGCTGCCCATATAAAAAAGATACCAGCAGTGAGCGGCAATACGGCAAAAAATGTTGCTACACCAGCGATAACGCCAATGCTTAAAGAAAGTGCTGTTAGTTTATCCACGCGAATTCTCCGAAACTCACCTCATTTTAATTATGAAGCCAGGTACACACTGAGGTGTTTCTATAATACCTGACGATTAGAACACGGGCTTCGTTTAACCCGTAGCGTAGGGAATATAGCAGATATTATCCTGGAGTTAAATATTCTGATTGCTACGATCATAAATCAGGCCAGACTAGATGCCGCAAAAGCCTAGCAAATCTGAAAAACTTGATGGTTTTTTGTCGAAAAAACTGAGAGTGTCAGGATGAGTGCAGAAAAATTAGCTGGCTCTGGAATAACTTGGAAGAAGGATTTTTTTGAAGCACTTATCCCAGCCGAACTCGACTGGGATAAACAAAGTGACGGTTTTAGATATTATGACGTGCAATCGGAGCGACTAACATTTTCTTGCGGCTGAAGCCCACTAAACCAGCGATACCTGAACCGAACAACCAAACAGCGGCGGGAACAGGTACAGGCGAAGACAAGCCTTGCTGATTACTCCCAACCAAACTAAATTGCCCGCTGTTAGCCCCATTACAGCAATCCCCAGCCCAAAATGTTTCAAGGATGTAGTTGCCTGCTGATATGGCATTGGTATAAGAAAACATTAATTTACCAAGATTATTTGTTTTTTTCGCTATTAATGCCCTATTCAAATACAAAGCACCGCCATAACCGGCATCCACACCCAATTGGAATAACAATTGGCTAGCATCACTGGAAAAATCAATAATCAGATGTGAGAAAGTGTTATTCCCTCCCCAAATTAAACTGAAATCTGTGATATTTACTGACGTTATCTCGGAAGTTTGAGCATACCAAGATGCCTCAAAATCTGCACTATTAACCCCAGAAGTAATGCTGCGGGTTTCGTATGTGATTGTGGCCGCTTGAACGCTACCCAAGCCAAGCAAAGCGGACAATAAAACAATCGTTTTCATCTGACGTTTCATACATATTTCCTTACGTTAAGAATCTATCTCACACCTTTTTGTTGGGTGATTGTAGATCCAGGTTAATAACACGCTGCAACTCAAGCACTTTGCTTTCCTCGCCAGTTGCTAATAATTATACGGATCGCAGGGAAATATTCTGTGAACGAGGTCACAGTGGCGTGAGATAAAGTGTGACCGAGCTCTCAATATTGAGATAAGTTGATGTCGCAGAGGGATCTAGGTGATCGATAGCTTAAAACTTCATGTCGGCGTGTTGGGTTTTGATACCACAACCTCAGGTCAAACTATTGGGTTACTGGTTTTGGAATGGGGCGTAGCGTTTTAGCAGTCAAATTTTATACTACCCCTTAAACGAACATATCCCAGCCGAACTTGACTGGGATATACCGGACTAACTAACCTAACCTTTATGCAGCAGAAGCAGCGAGCATTTGCTTGCGTCTAAAGCCCATCAAACCCGCAAAACCTGAAGCAAACAACCAGACAGCAGCAGGAACAGGAACCGCAGCCGGAATTGCTGGTGGTGCTGGAGCAAGCGAAACATGCAAGGTGTAATCGTCATTTCTGCTAAGCCCTACCTGCTGACGAGTAGTATTAGAGTATTGACCTACTGACACATAATATAAACCTGGGTTTGCAAGTACACTGCTTATAAAAGAATCCCAAGTATTTGTAGTGCCTGGGTCAAGCACACCGCCATCATCATTACTGACAAGCTCAATACCGTTAGAATCATACAGTTTTATCCAAGAATCCAGGTCAGGCATACCTCTATCTATATCAAAAAACGCCTGTACATTTGCCCGAGCGGTGGTGAATGAATACCAATCCAAGCCATTGTTATTGCTACTGGTAGTTGCATTAACCGAGGCGTGTAAGAATGTTGTTGAGACATTGGTTAAAGGATCGCCAATATTTGCATCCAAAACGCTGTCAAAATTTAAATCGAGATTCAATGCTCTCGCTCTAGTGCTATTGCCTGTCGCATTATTAACAGACACATAAGCCGCCTGAGCAGAACCTAATCCGAACAGTGCTGAACATAATACGATAAGACTAATTTTATTTTTCATTTTAAAACCCTTATAAATAATATAGTTAGGATGATTAGCAGTGCAGCCCTCTTCTTCGTATTCGTACACACTGAAAAAGATCTGTCGCTTTCCGTCCTCACCTCACGATGAGTATGGCTTTTATCTCCTCCCTGTTTGTGCAAAACCTGCACAATGAAACCTTATCCTATTGGAAATTTGAGCTTTTCTGCTTCGCCTTCCAGTTGCAAATAATTATACGGGGTGTAGGGAAATTTTCTGTGAACTGGGTCACAGTGGACTGAGATAAATTGTGAACGGGTTCACAATATTGAGATAAGTCGGGAAGAAAGAGGCTTTATGGCGACAGCTCAACAACCTTTGAATCAATTAAATTTGATATTTCTGCGCTGTCGTAGGAGCAAGCCCTTATTGTTGATCTAACAAAGTGATTGGTGGGTATTCAGCTAGGCACAATACCTGCCTACCCCTACAATGCTCTCGTTAGCTAGGTTATTAGCACTATTCGTACAATGCATTGATAAACTTAGCTTAAATCTACTCACAAATACATCAACTGATCTTTAAGGTAAAGCCAATAGCCTAGCTGCTAATTACAGAATCGAAGCTATTTGCTTTACCAACGACAACAGCTATTGAGTTACAAAACCTTCCCCAGCCGAACTCGACTGAGGAAGGTAAGATTGTGTGCTTTATTCCTTAGGCAATGGCTGGTGCAACCAGCATTTTCTTGCGCCGCGCACCCATCAAGCCAGCAATACCAGAGCCGAACAGCCAAACAGCGGCCGGAACGGGTACGTTAGATAGGTTAACATGATTCTCTAGCGAAACATGTAAGGTGTAATCTTGACCTGGGCTAAGGTCTTGGTTAGGGAACTGTCCAACTGACACAAAATATAACCCAGGATTTGCAAGTACAACACTCAGAAAAGAGTCATAACCATGAACAGAACCTGGATCAGCGACTCCACCGTCATCACTGGCACCAATCAAGGTACCCACTGAATCATACAAGCTAATCCAGGAATCCAGATCAGTCATACCATTGTCAATATCAAAAAAAGCCTGTTGATTAGCTTGGCTAGTGGTAAACGAATACCAATCACGCCCAGTTGTACCGGTAGTTGCATTGGCTGACACGTGAAAAAAAGAGGTGGAGATATTGGTAAATGGGTCGCCAATATTGGCATCAAAGTTTTGATCAAACTGTGCATCCAAATTCAGTGCAGTCGCCATAGAGCCGTTGCCTGTTGCATCATCAACAGTAACATAGGCGGCTTGGGCAGAACCAAAACCCAAAACTGCTGAACAAAGTACGAGCGTACAAATTTGTTTTTTCATGTTAAATACCCTTTAAATAATGAAAGTCAGAATGATTTGCAGTGCAGCCATCTTTTTATCCGTGCCGAGATCTGTCACTTTCCGCCCTCACCTACATGAGTTTGGTTTTTAGCTTCCTTGTTTGTGCGTATCCACTACACAATTCAACCTTTCCCTATGAAGATGCCAGCATTTCTGCCGCCGCTCCAGTTGGTATCCATTATAAGAATTGTAAGGAGAATTTCTGTGAACGGGTTCTCAGTGGGATGAGATAAGTTGTGAACGGGTTCTCAGTTTTGAGATAAAACCGTGCAGGAAAAAACTTTATAGGGGGTTTATTAAAAAACAAACGGTAAATTGGTAAGGGGATTTGCGGGTTTAACCTTAACCTAGCAGACGTAATGATCCGCTAGGGTGGGGGTTAAGATGGGTAGGGCTGGTGGGCAAAACAGCCACACTATATTGTTGCACCCCTCGAAATAAAACCAGAAGTGTAACTGCTGGAAATACCGCCTACTCCCGCTATTTACGACTGATAGCTTAAGCAGGAACGATTGACGAGAGGAATAAATATCTTGATGATTAGGTATTGGCTTTGTTCGCAATATCAAACGAACTAAACCAAATGCGCCCACAGATCGTGTTCATCGGCTTCCTCTATCTCAACGTCAACAAATTCGCCGACTTTTAGATGGGTTGCGCCATCGATGAAGACTTGGCCGTCGATTTCGGGCGCATCAGACTGGCTTCTGGCAACTGCGCCTTCTTCCACCACTTCATCAATCAGGACGGTTTCGATATTGCCTATGCGTTGCTGTAAGCGTCCTGCACTAATCTCAGACTGGCGTTCCATAAAACGGGCTAAGCGCTCCTGCTTGATTTCTTCTGGGATCGAATCAGGCAAATCATTGGCAACCGCTCCTTTTACGGGTGAGTAAGCAAAACAACCAACCCGATCCAGTTGCGCTTCATCCAGAAAATCCAGGAGTTCTTCAAACTCCTGTTCCGTCTCGCCAGGAAAACCGACGATAAAAGTGCTACGCAAGGTAATGTCTGGGCAGACTTCCCGCCATGCCTTGATGCGTTCCAGGTTGTTCTGGCTGGCGGCTGGGCGTTTCATCAGCTTTAAAATTCGGCTGCTGGCGTGTTGAAAGGGAATGTCCAGATATGGCAAGATTTTGCCGTCAGCCATCAATGGGATTACGTTGTCCACATGCGGATAAGGATAGACATAGTGCATCCGCACCCAGATACCCAGATCGCCCAATGCCTCCGCCAGATCATAAAAGCGGGTTTGTACTGAACGTCCACGCCAAAAACGTGGCTGGTATTTCAAATCCAAGCCATAAGCACTGGTATCTTGGGAGACAATCAACAGCTCTTTAACTCCCGCATCCGCCAAACGCATGGCTTCCACCATGACATCATCAATCGGCCTACTGACCAGATCGCCGCGCATGGACGGGATGATGCAAAACGTGCAGCGATGATTGCAACCTTCTGAAATCTTTAGATAAGCGTAATGATTGGGCGTGAGCTTGATGCCTTGCGGCGGCAACAGGCTGGTGAATGGGTCGTGCCTGGGTGGTAGATGCTCATGAACGGAGGCGACTACTTCGTCGATGGCATGTGCGCCAGTCACCTTCAAGACTTGTGGATGCCGCGCTCTTATCTCATCTTCCCGCGCCCCCAAGCAACCAGTGACGATGACCCGACCATTTTCCGCCAGTGCTTCACCAATGCTGTCCAGGGATTCTTCCACAGCCGCGTCAATAAAACCGCAGGTATTCACCACGACCAAATCGGCATCTTTGTAGTTAGGTGAAATGATGTAACCCTCACCGCGCAACTTAGTCAAAATCCGTTCGCTATCGACCAAAGCCTTGGGGCAGCCCAAGCTGATAAAACCTATGTGGGGGGCAGTCATGATATATTAACTAATAAAACTAGGGTCATGCGGTTTATAAAAGCCGCATGACCCAGAAAACAGAGATATGGAAAGTAGAATGTTGACGGCGTGTGAACAGCTGATTTCTAGCCTTACGCCTTTAGCCTTTTACCGCATCAGCAATCGGGTTAAACGCATCAACCTTAGCCTTACCCGTTTTAATCAAATCAATACCCGTATCCACAATCATCTTGCAAAGCCCTGGGGTTTTGTAAACCATCAAGCACAAATAACCCACCGCAGGGATGGCAATCAGTGCGCCGATAAAGCCATGAATACCGACCACGCCCATCAATTTAACAAGTATTGCGACTGCATCAAGCGGCAACAACACCATCGCGCCAAAATATGCCAACACCACAAAAGTGAAAACGGCAAAAACGACAAATTGAAGCAACTTTACTAAGAAGAAATTTAGTTTTTTCATAAGGTTTTGTATGATTCCTGACAAGAATTTAAGGAGATTATCGACCACTTATTAGTGATCCAATCTACCCTGAAAGTTGATTTTTAATGGCGTAATTATAGCTTGAATACATTCAAACCACCTCATCTTTTCGCAGAAAAAAGCGATGCAGAATTGCTCCGGCGATAAATCCGCCTATATGCGCCCATAAGGCCGAACTAGAAGCAGCCCCTGGGACATAAGTCGAGGTGGTAATATCATAAAGTTGGAAAATAACCCACAACCCCAAAAAAGTGACCGCTGGAATATGCACAATAATAGGGAAAAAGAACACTACAACCCGTTCATACGGATAGAGAAAATAATAAGCCGCTAATACGCCAGCGATAGCACCCGAAGCACCAACAACAGGTATCTGTAAAGTAGGCGCGGAATACCATTGCATCATGGTTGCCAACAGACCGCATATTAGGTAAAAAGCGATAAACCGCCATCGTCCCATCCTGTCTTCCACATTGTCTGCAAAAATCCACATAAACCACATATTGAAGATGATATGCAGCCAATTTCCATGCAAGAACAAGCTGGTCAAAAACGATAAATAGCCATCAAACGGCATCCCATTAGCCAGCCCCCACTGCGGATTAGCATAACGGTTAGGTACCATGCCATAGAGATAAATCAGCCTTGCGCTCATCTCGTAAGGAATAACCTGCATGACGAGGAAAATTAAAATACAAATCGTCATCAAACCCCAAGTGACATAAGGCGTTGAATTACATGGCGCTGTATCTCGTATGGGTATCATTTTTTAACCTCGTCAGAATGGTTGGTTTCAGCTTAACGGTTATCGGCACAGTAGCAACAACAAAGTGATTTAATCATAACCTTACTCCAATAAGTTTATAATGACCTGAAGAATATCTTTGCTCCTTGGCCTCGCGCTCAATACCTTTAAGTTTAATGCAAAATTCCACAAACGCTACACCCTCATTTACCGAATTTGATCTGGACAAGCGCTTGCTTAAAGCGATTGAGAAGAGTGGCTACGAAACGCCTACCCCCGTTCAACAGCAAGCCATTCCGCCCACACTTGCACATCGGGATTGTCTGGTCAGCGCCGAAACTGGCAGCGGCAAAACCGCCGCTTATTTATTGCCCACCCTGCAACAGTTACTGGCTTTACCCGCTAAGCCACTGGGTGTTCAGGTGCTAATCCTTTGCCCTACCCGCGAACTTGCCCAGCAAATCTTCGGTCAATGTCAACAATTCTGCGAATTCACCCCGCTAAAAACCGGAATCATTACTGGCGGCAGCGACTTCAAAAAGCAACAAATGGCGCTGACAAAAGGCACTGACATCATCATTGCCACCCCAGGCCGCCTTCTGGAACACTTTCAACTGGCAACATCCTATTTCCAGAATCTAAGCGTACTGATACTTGATGAAGCAGACCGTATGCTGGACATGGGCTTTAGCGATGACGTGCTGACGATTGTCGAAACATGCAATAAGCAACGCCAAACCCTCCTATTTTCGGCGACTTTAACCCATTTCGGCGTGATTAAAATCGCCGACAAAGTGCTAAAAACCCCAAAAGTAATTGCGTTAAACACCCTGCATGATGGCCATCGCAACATTGCCCAGCACCTTATACTGGCCGATGACCATGACCATAAGCTGAAACTGCTGGCACATCTGCTCGCGCATGAAAGCTTCGACAAAGCCCTGGTTTTTACCAATACCCGTCTAAGGGCAGACGAATTGCATAATTCAGTCCGTGGCGCGGGCATACGCTCCGGCTTGCTACACGGCGAGATGGACCAAAAAGACCGTAACCGGGTCATGGCGCTGTATCGGGACGGCATCATTAACACCTTAATTGCCACCGACTTAGCCGCCCGTGGCCTGGACATCAAAGGCATCAACCTCGTCATCAACTTTGACATCCCCCGCAACGGCATTGATTACATCCACCGCATAGGCCGCACCGGACGCGCCGATGAACAAGGCACCACCATCGCCCTCGTCAAACACACCGAGTGGAACTTAATGGCAGGTATCGAACGTTTTTTAAAGCAGGACTTTATCCGCCGTACCCTTAAAGGATTGGAAGGCAGCTACAAAGGCCCGAAAAAACTTAAATCATCCGGCAAAGCCGCTGGCAGCAAAGACAAGAAAGAACCGGCTAAAAAAGCGGTGGTTAAAAAAGTGAAAGTGCGGGAAAGGGATAGGAAAAATGTGGGAAAAAGGCGTGTTCCAAGTGATAAAACGGCAACGGAATAGTCCGTAGGCTGGGTTGGTAAACCCAGCTATTATCGACCGTGCTGGGTTTACCAACCCAGCCTACATTTACCTGTTTCCTATCAAACAAATTGATAATCAACGCCAAGATAATGCTCACGATTAACATAGATACAATCGGGATGAATACAAAGCTTTTTTCATTCTGAATACGGATATCACCCGGCAACGGAATAGATTGAATTTTAGCATTAAGCAGTGCGCTTCAAATCAAAACAGCTCATTACATGAGAGTCGAGTTCACACAAGGTTCATCTTAACGACTGATAATGACTTTCTTAAAACAATAACGCATTAACCACCAACCTATCTTGATTAATCTGGAAATTCTCATGAAACGATTGCCGCTGTTGATAGCTATTATCCTATTCGCTATAACTATGGATAGTGCATTTGCTGCTCCGCACGTTAAACAGCATAAGAAATCCGTACAGGTCAGCGAAAGCAAAGCCATGCAGTGCGTGGCTTTTAGCCCTTATGTCGGTAATATTAACCCAGATTTTGGCGCACAGCCGTCTCATGAATTGATCGACACGCTGTTGGATAAGCTGGTCAAAGAAACCCGATTCCGCTGTATTATGACCTACGGCGTAATGAATGGTTTGGAATACACGTTTACGGCGGCGGAAAAACGAAAACTTAAGGTGATTGCGATAATCTGGCTGGATAAAGACATTGCCGTCAATGACCAATCCATTGCCAGCGGTATTCAAGCAGCTAAAGCGTTTCCTAATACGATAGTCAAACTGAGTTGCGGCTCTGAGGTCAGGACGCGACATGGCAATGTTTTCGATGCTGAGATTATTAAATGTATTGATCGCTTGCGTAAAGCGGAAGTAAAGCAGCCTATTACCACGATTGATACTTGGTGGGAATGGTGTAATCGCGCTACGCCTTGCCAAAAAACCGGCTTTGAAGCCAAGGTGGATTGGCTTGGCATCAATATTTTTCCGTGGTGGGAGAATAAACATGCAGGCGTGCATTCGTGCATCCCTGCCGATAAGGCGGCTGACTTCCACATTGCCAGGCTTGAAGATATTCGCAAAACTTATCCTGACAAAGCCTTAACGCTTACCGAATTTGGCTGGCCTAATGCCCCTGAAGGTGGCACAGAAACCAATACCCATACCGGTCAAAAATGCGGTATAGCCGGACAAAAGAATCAGCTTACAGTCATTAAATCTACCTTGCAAAAACTGGCTAAAAAGAACTGGGGCGGCAATGTATTCGAGGCTTTTTCAGAACAATGGAAACCGAATGATGAAGGTAATTTTGGGGCTCACTGGGGAATCTGCCAAGGCAAACCACCTTATACCTGCGTGAAGGATTTTAAATAGCGCATCCTGCCTGTGTTTTTTGATGGACTTGTCGGCTTCATACCGGTGAGTCGCGTGTATTTTGGAGTGACAAACCTAGGTTTGTCACTCCGCCCTATATCAAGTCACAGGTTTAACCCACTACCAAACTCAGGATAACCTAGCCGAACCATGAATGGAATCAACAAGTTCAGTAATTTCTACCACAAAAAAGCTAGCACGCCTTATGTTTTAAGTAAAAATTCGACTATAGTTAGCGTTTTTTTGTGTCGGTAACCCTAGTCCGTCATTGCTATTCATTTTAATCCCTATCTCAGAGAACCACGATACATGAAGATTGTGAAACATATCCTACTCATATTGACAGCATCAGTTTTGATGCTGGTTTCGCATACAGCTATGTCCCGCCATGCGGCACTGTTGATTGATGCTGATAGTGGCAATGTGTTGTATGAGATGGAAGCCAATCAGTCGTGGTATCCGGCTTCGCTCACAAAATTGATGACGTTGTACATGGCTTTTTCCGCATTGGAATCTGGGCGATTGCGCTTAAGCGATTCGATGAATATCTCCAGTCATGCTGCCCATCAACCGACCAGTAAACTGGGTTTACGCGCATGGGATTCAATTTCCGTTGAAGATGCTATTTTGGCCGTCGTCACCCGTTCTGCTAATGATGCTGCGGTGGTACTTGCAGAAAGAATAGGCGGCACTGAAAGCCAGTTTGCCATACAAATGACATCGACAGCGCATAGCTTAGGAATGTACGGCAGCCATTTTATGAATGCAACCGGATTACCACACGACTGGCAGACTACAACCGCGCATGATATGGCGTTGCTGGCCTTGAAAATACAGAAGAACTTCCCCCAGTATTACCCTTATTTTGCGGTAGATAGCCTTTATTACAATGGTCGATATTTACGCAGCACGAACAAGTTTGTCGCCAATTACCCCGGCGCAGAAGGCATGAAAACCGGCTATACCTGTGGCTCTGGTTACAATCTGGTTGCTTCTGCCAACCAATACGGCAAACGCCTGATCGGTGTCGTGTTAGGCGGCATGAGCAGCGCCGAGCGCTATCAGCACATGTTTACTATGATGGATATTGGCTACTCGAATGAATACGGCTCGTATCATTCAAAAAACATTAATTCAATGAGCAAGAATTCGGTTGGCACACCACCTTATCAGCTTTCTTGTGGGCATCGACCTTCATCGCATTTTGCCTCTCGACACGAAGATGATGACGACCATCATGTCCGTTATGTGAGGAAAACGACTCATATCTCTCATCATGCTTCAAATAGCAGAAACGAAAGCCGAAGAACGGTCACAAAAATCAGAATAGCGGGGAAAACCAAAACGATTGTGAAGTACGCTTCTGAATCACGGCGGGTAGCAAAATCGAGCAAGAATAGCCATCATGCAAGCAAAAAGACTAACAAAACCAAGGTTGTCGCCACATCCAAGAAAAGCAGTAAAAAAGTGGTAGAAACCGTTGCTAAAAGTAAAAAATCCACCAAATCAGGAAAAGCCATTCAAGTCGCTAAAGCCAGCTCTCACAGCAAGGGCTATTTTGTTCCTACTACCAAGGATAAGAAAACAAGCTCATCGGCTAAAAGCAAAAATAAGGGTTATTTCAAATCCGAAAGCTCAAGCAAATCGGTAGCTAAAAGCAGTGCTAAGAGCAAAAAGGCGACTAAGAAAAAGTCTTGATAGGTATCCAACTCTTTGATTAAGCATAAAAATCCGGTTTAATCAACATTAATGGATTTATCGCCCCGCAGCTTTTCAAACGGCATTAAATGGATGCCTTCTGCAAGCAGCGAAATCTTGACCTGCTCCCCCTGCCCTAAGTCATTACGCCTTGCAACGTGAATTGGCAAGGTCATGGTAATAACGACATTTTCCGGTGCATCACAGGCTATCTGGGCAATCGCATATTCACTCAGCACCGTATAGCTGGCAACAATACCGGACAAGGGATTTTCGCGTTCGCCGTTGGAGGGTCGATGCCGACGATGCAACAGTACATTTGCTGATTGAATCATCCAACAAACTTTTACTCCTGGCAGATAATCAGGCTGGTAGTTTGCTTCTAACACCACGCCTCTCCACCTTATCAACGTTTTTTGGGCTTGTGGATTATGACTAACAACATGGGCAACGAACAAATTTTGTTGATCCATTAGCCGAGCTACCGTTGCGCTAACAGGATGGGCGGCAACATCCAATGGCGTTCCGGTTTGCAAAGTAACACCTTTATGCAAAATGCACAGCTTGTCAGCAAGCAGGGTGGCTTCTTCCAGGTCATGCGTGACCAAGATTATGGGCATGGATAGCGTTCGACGTAATTCGGCAAGTTCACGATACAAACGCCGTCGAGTTACCTGATCTACCGCCGAAAACGGTTCATCCAGCAATAACACCTTGGGTTCTCTTGCCAACGCACGGGCGACTGCTACCCGCTGTTGCTGTCCACCGGACAAGGTCTTTGGATAGCGATCTTCCAAACCACTAAGATGAACACGACTTAAAATTTCCTTCGCATACTCGCTTCCAGCTTGTTTAGGCAGGTGTGCCAAGCTTTCCTGCACATTTTGGATAGCGGTCAGATGGGGGAATAAGGCGTAGTTTTGAAAAACCATGCCAACCTTACGCTGGTGGGCGGCGAGGAAATGCCCTGCTGAACTGTCTTGCCAAAGCTCCTCTTGGCATTTAACAAAACCTTGTTCGCTTTGATGCAGCCCAACAATTGAACGCAAGACTGTGGTCTTGCCGCTACCTGAAGGTCCTACCAGTGCCAGCATTTCGCCTTTCTGACAATTGAATGTAACATCTAGCGGTATCGGCTTGGCTTGCCTTAATCTTACCGCTACTCCCTGTCCATCAATGTCCAGTCTCATAGCATTTCCGGCATTGCTATCGTCAACCATACCGTCTCTTAGTATAGTCACCCACCGCATAACTTAGCGCAATCGTCACTAGCGAAAACACCAGCAATACCGCCGACATCGACGCAGCAGCGCCATTATCGAATGCTTGCACACGGTCATAAATGGCGATAGCAATGGTTTTGGTTTCGCCAGGAATACTGCCCCCAACCATCAATACCACACCGAATTCGCCTAAGGTATGGGCAAATGTTAGGACGACAGCAGAAACAATACCGGGCCAGGATAAAGGCAATTCAATCCGCCAGAACACCTTAGCGGGTGTCATGGCGCAACACGCACCCGCTTCCCTGAGTTCTCGCGGAATGGCTTCAAATGCGCGTTGTATGGGTTGAATGGCAAAAGGTAGATTGAATAAAATGGATGCAACAACCAATCCTTCAAAGCTGAATACCAGGGTGTGACCCAGCCATCTTTCCAGAAAACGACCTAGAACGGTAGCGTTTCCCAGTGAAATCAACAGGTAATAGCCTAATACCGTAGGCGGTAGGACAAGTGGAATCGCCAATAACGCCTGCACCGCGCTTTTTCCGTAAAAATGGTGATAAGCGAGCCAGCGTCCGGTCAGCAGACCGATAGGCAACAAAACTAAAACGGTGCATCCGCTCAGTTTCATTGATAACAATAAGGCTTCCCAATCCATGACTTACTGCGGTGAAGTAAAGCCGTAACGCTGTAGAATCGCTTTGGTTTTGGGCAATTGTAAAAAAGCATAAAACGCTTTGGCGGTAGCACCTGCTGTTTTTGTCAGCACCATTCTTTGTTTTAACGGCGGATGACTGTATTCCGGTAGCAACACATAGTTGCCTTCTATCTTTAGTTTTGGTGAAAGCATCAAAGAATAAGCAAAAATACCGCCTTGCGTGGAATCAGAGATGGCAAACTGGGCAGCCTGGGCGACATTCTCCCCCAGCACTAAATGAGGTTGTATAGATTCCCATAAACCAACTGAGGTAAGTGCCGCTTTAGCTGCACGGCCATAAGGCGCATGTTCAGGATTAGCAATCGCAAAACGCTTGATTTCGCCATTTTTCAATGCCAGCTCTAAGCCTTGCATTGCGCTGTCTACCCGCAAAGCTGAACCTTTTGGCGCGTATAAAACCAATCTGCCAATTGCGTATAACTGACCATCATCAAGGGTTTTGTGCTGTTTAGCCAACTCCAAAACATACTTTTCATCGGCGGACATAAACAGCTCATAAGGTGCGCCTTGCATGATTTGCCGGGCAAAATTTCCCGACGAGCCGAAGCTGAATTTTACCGTCAATCCCGTTTCTTGGGTGAATTCTTGCGCGACTTCTTCAAGGGCAAATTGTAGGTCGGATGCAGCAGCTACGATGGTCGTATCAGCGGCATATATGTTCAGACTTAAGCAAAATAATCCTGCAAAAAGAAATTGTAACGTCTTGCGTTTGAAAACGGCTGGGCTTGCATTTGACACTATTTTTTGCTCAAATTAATTGCAATTGAACGAGCAGTCTTACTCGCATTTCATGACTGTTTGCTTATAGTAATTAGAGATGAAATCCGGTTAGTAGACAATGAGTCAAATACTTATCGCGATAAGGTATATTCAGTACATTGAATAATGTGATGCCAAGCATTAATAATCGAGGTCATTTAGCCGCAATTGTCCGGCGTGGACGCTCTCAGGCAGGCAAGTTGGGCTATAGGATCGAATTACAAAGAATGGTGGTATAAAGCTAAAACCTGCCGCACGTAGTTTTGCGTTTCTGGATAAGGTGGGATGGAGTTGTTGTGTCGTATTACTGCATTTTCGCCGGCATTATAAGCGGCTACGGCAAGCCTTAGATTGTAATTGAACATACCCAATAAATCCTTTAAATACCGCGTACCGCCATCAACATTCTGGACTGGGTCAGTACGGTTAAGCACCCCGTAGCGTTTGGCTGTACCGGGCATCAACTGCATTAATCCGACTGCGCCTGCTGGGGATACGGCACTGGAGTTATACGCGGATTCTGTTTGGATGACGGCGTGAACCAATCTTTCTTCAACCCCGTTTCTGTAGGCGGCATTGGCGATAAGGTTAGAGAATTTGCTCTTATTGACGCTTCGATTGCTGAATATATCGCTAAAGCTATGAAATAGTGTGGGGTAAGTATTGCCCTCCCTATTCCTGAATCGGCTTTCACTAATCATCTTAAGCCGATATGGACTGGTCTTGATGATGCGCTTATACAGGGGATTTCTGGGTTCGTCTGTGTAGTGGATACGTCCATTGGTATCAACGAATTTATAAATGTCCGCAATCGCCAGATTTGAGATCAATAAGGTCAATAAAAAAAATAGTTTTTTTATCATTTAATACCCGCTATTCGCAATGAATACCCACTAAACCAGCGGCCTTAACCGCCCTATTTCTCGCTTCTTCAACTGTTTCAGCCGAAGCCAGCGCCACGCCCATTCTCCTGTTAACTAATGCTTCCGGTTTGCCAAATAGCCTGATTTCGCTATCAGGCACTGCCAACGCAGCATCTAAACCATTATAAAAAAAGTCCTTTGCATTAATATTGGAGAGAATTACAGCACTAGCACCGTGTTTTTGCAAGCTAGTATCTACTGGCAGCCCTAAAATAGCGCGTACATGTAATTCGAATTCATTCTGTTTCTGTGTGGTCATTGTAACCATACCTGTGTCGTGCGGTCTGGGACTTACTTCACAAAACCAGACATTGTCCCCCTTAACAAACAACTCAACGCCGAATAAACCCACCCCACCTAATGCTTCTGTTACCTTATTAGCTATATCTTTAGCCGTTTCCAATGCCGATGCAGTCATTGCCTGCGGTTGCCAGCTTTGGCGGTAATCGCCATTTTCCTGGATATGGCCTATGGGTTCACAGAAATAAGTCTGGATATTGCCTTCGCTATTTACCGCCCTTACCGTCAATAAGGTGATTTCAAAGTCAAAATCGATTTTGGATTCGACAATCACTTTTCCGGTATCAACCCTGCCACTGACTTTAGCATAATTCCACGCTTGTTCAAGTTGCTCGGCACTTTTAACCATGGTTTGGCCTTTGCCCGAAGACGACATGGTCGGTTTAACAAAGCAGGGATAACCGATTCCGCCATCAACGGCGGCTTTTAATTGCCCAAAACTTTCGGCAAATGCGTATTTTGAGGTGGGTATTTGTAGCGTTTCGGCAACCAAGGTACGGATGCCTTCGCGGTTCATAGTGAGCTGGATTGCCCTGGCGTTTGGTATTACACGACAAAGCCCTTCAGCTTCGATCTCAGCCAAAGCATCAGTTGCTATCGCTTCTATTTCAGGAATGATAAGGTCGGGGCATTCTAAATCAATGATTTTGCGTAATTCTTCCGCATCGGTCATCGTGATGACATGGCTACGATGGGCGACTTGTTGGGCTGGAGCGTTGGGATAGCGGTCTACGGCGATGACTTCCACACCGTAGCGTTGCAAGCAGATAGCGATTTCCTTACCCAGCTCACCAGAACCAAGCAGCATCGCTTTGGTTGCGCTATTAGTTAACGCACTACCTAACTTCATTTTGACGTATCTGGTTGACTATCAAAATAACTATCAATGTCTTCCTTAGAAAAACCAATCTTCTTTGCGACACGATCCGCATGGCTGACTCTGGAAATACCCGGAATTAAACGATAAGTCGGCGCATCATTGGCAAATTCAACCTGTTTTGCATTGCCCGTGCCTGCTTTGGCAAATTGATCGACTAATTGATGGTTGTGGGTAATCAGGATGGTGCTGTTGCCTTTTCGATAAAAGCCGTTGAGGACATTAGACGAAGCCTCCATTTTTTCTTCAAACGTCGTGCCTTCAGAAAGCTCGTCCAACACCACCAAACTTTTTGCTGACGATGCTAAAAAGATGTCTTTGGTGCGTTTTAATTCGGTACCAAAGCGCCCTTCGCCATCATCCAGATGGCTTATTTCCGGCACTTGATAGAAAACCTTGTCAGCTACCGTCAAGCTTGCCGTTTTAGCAGGAATATAACCGCCAATCTGCGCCAGCACTTGAATTTGCGTCACCGTTTTGCAAAATGCCGTTTTGCCGCCGCTATTTGGTCCCGTCAGCAATACCAATTTTTCGTCGTCCAATTCAAAATCATTGCCGACATAATTGGGATTTTCCTTACCTAATACGGGGTTAACTGCTGACGTTAGATTAATACGATGGTGTTTGACATCTTCAAACTTAGGTAGGACGGTACTGTGCGGGAAGTTATCGGCAAATTTCATGAACGACAGTAATTCGTCGATTTGCCCCAAAGCATCCAGCAATTCGGCGACTGGCTCGGCTTTTTTATACTCGTTTCTTAACGGAATAATGCAGTTATCGCGGTCATATCCGCCCACAATAGGGAAATACAGCAACAATAAAGGTCCTAAAAACACCGCTACGGTACGCAGTGAAGGCGCGATACTGACGGGTGAAAAAAGGGAAATCAGCCACAACAGCGCAAAAATCGATCCAAGCAGCATAGGTTTGAAAATTTGCGGCTTAAATATAACCGGAACTGGAAAATAAGACTCCCCGCGCTCTTCTTTGGACGTGATTTTACCTTCTACAAAATAAACTGGACCTTGCATCAGCGAGTAGTAGCGTGATTCTGAAAACACTTTTACTTTATTGAAAAGCTCAGTTAGATACTTTCCTTTAGGCTTTTCAGCCGCTTGGATACTACTAACGAAATCCTGGATAAAACTTACACCACTTTTGTACTGCTTATACCCGTAGCCTTCTATTTCATTTTTGGCTCGTGCTTGTGAAAATGCCCCTAAAAATTCACCAAACAATAATAAATGTAGGTTTTTTTCATTGATTGCAGCACTGGCAACCAGTTGTTCAAGTTGTTCTTTTAGTTTTTGATTTTTTTGCAGTTCCAGTAAAGCATCTTGCTTTGCCTTGATTGCCTTTAAATCGCTTAATGGCTGGCACAAAGATCGATACAGCACCGCTTGACCGACATTAGTTGAAGCATGATTGACGGCTTCAAAAACCTTGTCAATTTCAATCGTGTTAAATGCGGTTGCATCAATAACACCCTCGCCCATTGGCAACGGTTGACTGGATTTTATGGTAGGCCAGGTTTCTTCCTGCCAGCTATTTAGTATGGTTTCTTGCATGTAACGACCTTAAATCGACAGGAATAGGTTACTGATAGGTTAACAATAGCTAGGTAAGCCACTCATCAAGCAGATTAGCGACTGATTAACGTTAAAAACTCGGAGCGGGTGCTGATTTCCTTACGAAATGCACCCGTCATCACCGAAGTTGTCATCACTGAGTTTTGCTTCTCAACGCCGCGCATCATCATACATAAATGCTTGGCTTCAATGACCACGGCAACGCCGCGTGCACCCGTTGCTTGCATGATGGCATCGGCAATTTGTTTGGTCAGCCGTTCCTGAATTTGCAGCCTTCGGGCATACATATCAATCACGCGAGCAACCTTGGACAAGCCCAGGACTTTGCCACAAGGCAAATAACCAACATGGCATTTGCCAATAAACGGCAGCAAATGATGTTCGCACAATGAATACAATTCGATGTCTTTGACGATGACCATATCCTCAGAATCTGCGGTAAAAATCGCATCATTCAAGACTTCTTCTAGTGTTTTATCGTAGCCATTATTAAGAAATTTGAATGCCTTAGCCGCACGTTTAGGCGTATCGAGCAAGCCTTCTCGGTTTAAATCTTCGCCAATGGCCGCGATAATTTTTGAAAATTGTTCTTCCATCGTATGTTGCTCTTACTTATTTTAGTTTCAGAAGTATACCTTAATGAAAGGTAAAAGCTATGGCATCACGCACCACATTGATACCCGCATTCGGGGTAGTAGCATTCTCGCTCAAATGTCGCCGCCACGCCCTCGCGCCCGGTTCACCATGAAAAAGTCCTAAAATATGGCGAGTGATGCTGTTCAAGCGAACACCCTGGGTTAATTGACCTTCAATATAAGGCAGCAATGAGTCCATAATTTCATGGCGTGATTTTGACGGCTCATTAGCATTAAAAATACGTTTATCAACTTCTGCCAACATATAAGGATTCTGGTACGCCTCACGACCCACCATCACGCCATCAAGACACTGCAACAGATTTTCGGTTTGATCCAAAGTTATAACGCCACCATTGAGGATAATTTCGAGCTGAGGAAAATCTGTCTTTAATTGATAAACCTCGTCGTATTTTAGGGGTGGAATCTCCCGATTTTGCTTAGGAGACAAGCCCTTTAACAGGGCTTTTCTAGCATGAACAATAAACGTCTCACAGCCCGCGTTGGCAACCTTTTCCACAAATAATGCCAATTCTTCGTAAGAATCCCTATTATCCACACCAATCCGTGACTTTACCGTCACCGGAATCGAAACCGCAGCACACATTGCCGCCACACAGTCTGCCACGAGATCCGGTTCCAACATCAAACACGCACCAAATCGACCATTTTGAACGCGATCACTGGGGCAGCCGACATTCAGGTTAACTTCGTCGTAGCCAAAATCCTCAACCATTTTGGCGCATATCGCCAACTCTCGCGGATTGCTGCCACCCAACTGAAACCCCAGAGGATGTTCTTCAGAATTAAACTGCAAAAACCGATTATGATCGCCATGTATCAAAGCCCCCGTCGTAACCATTTCGGTATATAACAGTGCATGTTGTGAGATAAGTCGATGAAAGTACCTACAATGCCGATCCGTCCAGTCCATCATCGGGGCCACACAAAACCTCGATGCCTTGAAAATACTGTGGTTATTGTTGTGATTATTGGGTTCTATCATTGTATTTAACAAAAATTTTCGTCTATTTTTTGCGCGGTTTTTTACCATAAGATACTCATACTCGCACTAAAGTCTTAGCACATTTTCACGTAGCCGGTAGCTTTCTTGGCGTGCTGATGAGTTATGGAAAAATTCCTGTTACTTTTTCTTAAAAAAATATTATTCTAAGTGCTGACTGTCGCGCTAATCTTGTTGAGTAAAACCATTTTTATAGTTAACTTTCTATAAAAACAGTTAGTTGAATGGGGTTATGACGATTATCTAATAACTGCAAAAGTTTACAGGAAAACATCTGGGTGTTTTGCAAAATGCACACTAATATAAAAAAAATAATCGTATTTGCTGCACTATTAGAACTTGTCTATCTAAGCTTATCCTTTGCTCTCGCGCAACGATACGGGCAATGGTCTTATGAAGGCGAAATTATCAGGACTGGGTTGCGGATAGTTTCTATCGTATTTTATGGTTATTGTTATCAAAAATATTTTTATAAGCCTACGGATTCATTCCAACTAAAAAAGATATTAACGCCGCAATTTATCACTACTATCGTGTTATTTTTGCTGTTTGCCGTTGTTTATACCAACGCAGAACATGAAACGGGCAAGTGGCAACTTGTGTTTGCCATTTCAGGCATTACGGCAGGTTTACGAGAGGAGTTGTTTTACCGCGGTATTGTACAGCAAACTTTGCAACTACAATTCAACCACAGAATCGCCTTATCCGTCGCAACGTTAGTGTTTACCCTATCACATGTTCAATATATTTATTACAGTCAATTCAATGGCTTAATATTGATAGCATGTGCTGGTATTATCTTTGGTAGTCTGTTTATATATACAGGCAGTATCGTGTTTACTGCCTGTATCCATGCCTTATACGATGTCCTCATATCAGTTTATATTGTTCCATTTCGATTAAGTAACGCCCTTCAATTGCCCCTTTTAGTTTTAATTGTGCTTGCGTTTCTGCTAATACTTAACAGGAAGTTTTATGGCTCTCAACAAGCTGATAAGGTTAATGATGTTGATACTGACAACTTAAGTATGGGGTGACACAAACACAGCATCAATACGTTCAGATTCCTCAGCTTTCATCCTACCGTCGGTGCTGAACTTTTCCAAGCTGGCAATTGTTGCACATTGCGATACCACCGTGCGATTTCCGTATAAGGTGTCATAGGATATTGAGCCATTTCTGACAAATCCAGGAATGAGCCGACCGAAAAATCAGCCAAGGTCACGGCATCACCTACCAACCACTCACGACCGTTAATATGCTGCTCCAGCACTTGTGCAAAGCGGTGAAAACGCTCTTCGCCTTTGACAATTTCAGCTAAATCAGCTTCAGCCGACATAAATAGCTTTTTGACGACCCGTTCAAAAATGAACACCGAGCATGCACTGCCCCAGTGCGCTGCTTGCCAAAACTGCCAACGGTTAATGTCGGCTTGTACGTGGGGATCGGCTGAATATAATGCGTTATTCTGCACTTTGGAACACAAGTATTGCATGATGGCATTGGATTCCCACAGGACAAAATCGTCATCTACCAAGGTAGGTATCATGTGATTTGGATTAAGCTTGAGAAAATCTGGCTGCATTTGCTCACCTTTGCTTAAATCCACTACTTCAAGGTCGCAATCTAGCTGCAAATGATGGAGAACAGCAACAACTCTGCGGGAATTGGGAGATATTGGGAAATGATAAAGTTTCATATTAGCCTCACTGTACGATTAGATAGTAACTTGCATAATACAAGTTTCTTAATATTTACATATCACCTTGCATTTTACAAGTGAATTGTTTAGCTTTTATTACACCTGTGTACGCATCTAGCGTTGCTATGCTGTGCAATAATAATGACTAGCATTCATCCAGACACATTCAATTTCAATCATGAACGCAAACAGCCCCAACTATCGCTCGGAATGTGCTTTATCAACAGCATTAGACGTTATCGGCGACAAATGGAGTCTGTTAGTGGTGCGTGATATGTGTATGAATAAAACCAAATACGGCGATTTTCAATCTTCACCAGAAGGCATTCCAACCAACATTCTTGCTAATCGGCTACGCCGTCTGGAAGAAATCGGCATCATAGAAAAAAAACCCTACCACACAAAACCGTTACGTTATGAATATTTTTTGACTGCCAAGGGCGCAAACCTGCTACCTGTGTTACAGCAACTTGCAATTTGGGCGCATCAGCACGTTCCTGAATGCGGTACGCCACCGGACTGGTTTTTGGACGCTACACCAGAGCATATCATCGCGGCGCAGAACACAAAACAGCAACCTTGAGCTGTGCTTTTATTGCCATGCATCTGTATTTTTCCTATAAAACGCTTAATGTTGCTTGTTTTTGTCACGGCATCGCTATTTTTTCATTAACAAAACAGCCAGATACTGGTAAATTGAGCGTTGACACCTAATTTCCAGCCTGTGTCAACCCATCACTGAGGAGATCATCAATGTCTAACAACTTATTAGAACTATTAAAAGAACACCTATCGGGTGATGTAGTCTCGAATATCGCTGCACTTATTGGGGAATCGCCGAAAAATACCGAGACAGCACTGCAAACTGCCCTGCCTTCTTTGCTTGCCGGATTGGTCGATAAAAGTACAGACGCAACAAGTATTGGCAAACTGTTCAGCTTACTCACTGATGGCAACCACGATGGTGGCGTACTCAGCAATCTGGGTGCTTTATCACAGGGTGGGGAAGAAACTACCAAATTATTATCAGAAGGTGCTAATTTATTAAGTGCTTTCTTTGGCGATAAGGCTGCTGGCATTACTGATTTGGTCGCTAACGCCAGCGGTATTAGCAAAAGCTCTTCAAACTCCTTGCTTGAGTTTATTATGCCTGTGCTTATGGGATTGATTGGCAGAAATCTTAAAATTGAAGGTACACAATACGCAACCGGATTAGCCGGGCTGTTAAGCAGCCAAAGCGGGTTTTTAAAGAACCTCATTCCTGCTGGACT
Source organism: Methylomagnum ishizawai (assembly GCA_945861705.1). Classification (GTDB taxonomy): domain Bacteria; phylum Pseudomonadota; class Gammaproteobacteria; order Methylococcales; family Methylomonadaceae; genus Methyloglobulus. The sequence continues at coordinate 41,011 of CAMAVM010000001.1, forward strand.
TAGCAGCCTGTTAGTGGGAGAAACCGCCTCAGCTACAACGGCAAGCACTGCTCCTGTTATGAGCGATTTTGAAAAGGCCGCGAGTACACTTGATTCTGGCTATGCCACGCCCAAAACTGAGGCTTTAACTAATACATTTGATGATATTGGCGACAAAATTGAACATGTCGCAGAAGAAACCTTTGCCTCTGCTAAACACGTCGTCGAAAACGTGAGTGAATCAGCCAGTCAATTTGGCTCGCACATTGTTGAAGAAAGCAAAGAATTTGCCCACAGCGCTACGGAAGCTTTCGAAGAAGACAGCAGCGGTGGCAAAAAAATTCTTCCGTGGATTCTTTTAGCGGCGGCACTTGCTTTGGCTTGGGGCTTGCTTAAGAGTTGCAGCGTCCCCGCAACAGATCCTGTCGCTACCGCGCCAGAAGTAACAGCACCAGTAGCCACTCCACCACCAGCACCCGTTATTGCAACTCCAGCCCCTACCCCACCAGCACCAACGGCAGTTGAAGCGCCCGTCGTGGAAAAAGCGGCTGATGCCGTTAGTGATTTCTATGAAAAAACCTTATCTACCGGCTACGCCATAAAAGCTGCCAAAGACGGACTTGAAAGCAAACTGGTCGGTTTTATTGAAGGTGGCGAGGCAATCAGCAAAGATTTATGGTTTAACATGAACGGCATTACTTTTGATACCAACAAAGCCAGCATCAAAAAGGAATCAAATGAGCAAATAAACCATATTGCCGAAGTATTGAAGGCATTTCCGAAAGTTAACATCAAAATCGGCGGTTATACAGACAATACTGGCAAAGCCAATGCTAACAAAAAGCTGTCTAATAGCCGAGCGATTGCCATTAAAAAAGCCATCATCGCCAAAGGTGTAAAAGCTGACCGGATGGATGCCGAAGGTTATGGCAGCGATCATCCAGTAGCCAGTAACGATAGCGAGGAAGGAAGGCAGCAAAACCGCCGCATTGATGTGCGGGTAACGGAAAAATAACCCAAAAGGCACAAGGCACAGGGTTCAAGTTGCAAAACAGCAGCTTACCTTGCGTCTTGTGCCGTTAATTATGCGTGTTACGTTTTTTAAACCCAGCACTTTGCAATTGATACTTAGATAGTCCGTAAAAAACGAGCTAGTCAGCAGACTGTATTTTATAATGTCAGGGATAACAACAATAACAACACACTAACCGTATGAAAAAATCAATTTTTAACAAAAATCTCATTTCTTTTCTTATCAGCGTTGCTGTTACTCTAACGCTAACGGCTTGTTCTGATGACGAAAAACCCAAGCAAGAGCAAGCACCCAAAGCCGAGGAACATACGTTCGATCATCCGCATGGTTCAGAAGTCACCGACATGCAAAAGCATAAGTTTGAGCATGAATTCGCGGCACAATGTGTGGATCGGGAATTGAATAATTCAAACAATAAAATTGAAGACGCAGCACGTCTCACCAAATCTTGTGAGTGTATTGCAACTTACTTGATGAAAGATTTAACCACTCAAGAAGCAGAAAAATTTATGGGTGAACATGAACATCCGCAATCTCTAAGAATTAAATTTGAAGCGGCTGCTTATGAGTGCTTACAGGAAAAAGCGCAACCCGCTGGGCCTAAATTGTTTGGTAGACAGCAATAGCAATTAAGCGGTATTGTCAGAAAGGTAAGCACATTACTAAGCCAATACCTGATCGAAGGGCTTACTCAGAGATCACTTAACAGATTGAAAGCACTGTTTTTTCAACAAGATCTTTGAGGATTTGTAGCCCTCCCGTTACGATAATGTCAGGATTTGGATGCTGAGATTCTTCTGCAAGTTGCTTAAGGCAATCTTCTGTTCTGACTTGCCCACGTTCTTGTATGATCGCCAATAACCGATAAGTCATTGGATTAATTTCAATAAACTTAACCTCGTCATCTGTCCCACGGTAGGCGAGCAGACTAGTCGGTTGCTCTGGTGACACCAGTGGCAAGTAGTCAGGTGAAATGTTTTGAACGGGGAATTGGTAAAGCAACGGCCATGCTAAAGGCGATAACTTTATGGTTTGATAGAGTAAATTATGGGGTTCTTGTTGGTTTGGGTCTACATCCTCTTTTGCAATCGACAAAGCCATTTCCACCCACTCGTAGTGCGCCAACTCCAACAAAAAAGGTAAATCGTCTGGGTTAAATCGTTCATTTTCCAGATAACCCAGGAATTCTTCTGCAATTTCAGAAAAGTAAGGCGTTTTACACGCGTGTTTAAGGAAAAAATCCTGCGCCAATTCCAGCCATTGCTCGTCGTCCAATATTTTTCGGATGACGGGGAAATTTCCGGCTAAAAAGCTTTCTATGTTATTGAAAATTAACTCCCGATACATTGCCATACGTTCTGGTTTAACGTCTGCGGGTGCGGGATTTGTTGCTGGATCACGGATATACTGGGTAAATTCGTGTTGTTTGGCTTTAAAATCGACGGACATCACTTTGCTATTCAAGCTAATCTTCGTTCATGCTGAACTCGCCAATCATTCTGTATGGCTTTGATAGTATTTACTTCTTTCATCAATTCAACGATGGGCGGAATATCAAAATCGCGTTCCAGCAAGGTTGGAAACACGCCAAAAAGCTCATAAGCCTTAGCTAACAACTTCCAGACTGGATCGATAATATCCGCACCGTGGGTATCGACGAGAAAATCCTCAGCTTGTGCATAATGCCCTGCAATATGGGCGTAAGCGATACGATGAGCCGGCATGGCTTTCAGGAACGCTTCGGCATCATAACTATGATTGACGCTGTTGACGTAGATATTGTTGATGTCCAACAACACCTTACAGTCGGCTTCTTTGACCACGGCATTGAAAAAGTCGATCTCGTCCATCTCCTGACCGGGTGCGGCATAATAAGAGACATTTTCGATAGCAATACGTTGTTCCAGAATGTCTTGCACCCGCTTAATCCTTCCTGCAACGTGCTTAACCGCTTCTTCTGTGAATGGAATCGGCATCAGGTCATACAAATGCCCGTCTTTGCTGCAATAGCTGAGGTGTTCGCTGTAAAGCTTTATGCCATGTTCGGACAGGAAATGTTTAACGGCGTGGACAAAGGCTTCGTCCAGCGGATCAGTACTGCCTAAAGATAAGGATAATCCATGACAGACAAAATCAAAACGTTCAGTCATTGCACGAAACTGGCGACCCGATTTGCCACCGATGGTGATCCAGTTTTCCGGTGCGACTTCGTAGAATCCGACCTCGTTGGGTGGTGCTTCAACGATTTGATTGAGTATAGAGCGGCGCAGACCCAAACCGGTATCGCGCACTAAATAGGGAGTTGTGCTCATGGGAACACCTTGATTAATCAAAGGAAGGAGGGCATGAGCTGCCCTCCTCTATTACGTAGATTTGTAATTAATTACGAAATCTTACTTTGCTGGCGCAGCTACAGCAGGAGCAGCGGCTGGTGCTGCTTCTGTCGCTTTCATTTTTGCGCCACAAGCACCGTCTTTGCCTTTTGTCATTTCAGCACAACCGGTCATGCCTTCGCCACAACCTTTCATTTTTGCACCACAAGCACCTTCCTTAGTTTTTGCCGCATCGCAATTCTTCATGTCTTCTTTACAGGCGGCACCACAACTGCCTTCTTTTGCAGCCTTATCCTTTGCCATACCGCACGCGCCTTCTTTGCCTTTCATCATGGCACCACAGGCTTTTTCCATACCTGGCTTCATTTTGCCGTCTTTCATCATGCTGCCGCATGCACCATCAGCTTTCTTGCCGGCATCTGCACTACCTGCACACGCACCTTCGGCTGCTTTTGGTTTTGCCATACCCGCCATAGACGCGCCACATTTCATTTCGGCCAACTGCATATAACCTGAAGACATTTCTGTCATCGCAAATGGGCTGGTTTCTGCATTGGCAGGCATTGCAGCAAATGTTGATATAAGGGCAGCGCCCATTGCGGCAGCTAAAGGGGTTTTATTGATTTTTTTCATCGTGTTATCTCCAGGATTATTAAATAAAGCATCGATATTTCCTACCGAAGTCAGGTTACGATACCCTTTCAGAACTGAACAAGGAATGAATAACCCGTGTTTCGACGTGTTTACAACTAGGCAAACTATACAGTTTTACTAAACTTCTTTCCAGCAATCATTAGCTTAACTGATTATATCAATTTGTTTTCGTATTCGCATAAATCAGCGATAACGCATTGAGTACACTTCGGTTTTCTTGCCATGCAAGTATATCGCCCGTGCAAAATTAGTAAATGATGAGCCGCTTTTTTATGATTTTTTGGCACCCATTTATCCAGTTTACGTTCCACTTCCAGCACGTTTTTACCGGGTGCAATTTTGGTGCGGTTGGAAACTCGGAAAATATGGGTATCAACCGCTATCGTAGCTTGACCAAATGCGGTGTTGAGAATGACATTGGCGGTTTTCCGCCCAACACCTGCCAAAGCTTCCAGATCCTCCCTGGTTTCAGGTACTTTCCCGCTGTGCTTATCCAGCACTTGCTGACAAAGTGTGATGATATTTGTAGCTTTGGCATTAAATAAGCCGATGGTTTTGATGTAAGTTTTCAGTCCGTCCAAGCTCAAAGCCAAAATCGCTTCCGGCGTATTAGCAACCGGAAATAATTTCGCCGTTGCCTTGTTAACGCCGACATCGGTGGCTTGTGCGGACAAAACCACGGCGACTAATAATTCAAAGGTTGTTGAATATTGCAGTTCAGTAGTCGGCTCAGGGATGGTTTCGGCAAGGCGATCAAAAATTGCCTGTCTTTTTAGCTGGTTCATCCTAAATACTAAACGGAAGAACTATTAGCATTGTTATTTATTGACTGCATTTTCAACAAGGCATCTCTCTGTTTCCTTGCCTTTTCCGCTTTTTCCAACACCTCGTTTTCTTTGCGATAATTACGCGCTTCATAGCGGTATTTTGCCGTTAATTTTTGCGTGGTTTTTTGTTCTGGTGACGGCTGGATAGCTAACGGTTTTAGCACGATGCAATCTACTGGACACGGCGCAACACATAGCTCACAGCCCGTGCATTCCGCCGCAATCACCGTGTGCATCATCTTCGCCGCACCCAAAATGGCATCCACCGGACATGCGGCGATGCACTTAACACAACCTATACAATCTTCTTCAACAATAACCGCCACTTGCTTGGGTTTATGAATGCCGAATTCAGGATTTAAAGACTTAATATTTAAATCCAATAACTTGGCAAGCTCAATAATCCCTTCGTCGCCCCCTGGGGGACATTGATTGATGTCTGCCTGACCTAACGCAACCGCCTCCGCATACGGCTTACAGCCCTTGTACCCACATTGACCGCATTGGGTTTGCGGCAGGATAGCGTTTATTTGGTCAATTGCGGCAATGTTTAACAGCATTTTCAGTTTAATCTTTCGATTCCGTTACATTTCATTGAAATTATTTACTTAACTGCACTTCATAGAAGAATCTGCGTTTATTTTATCCTGTTACCTTAGTGGTAAGCATAAAGGAGTTCAAAAAATTCAAAAATCACCTTCTCCCTTGAGGAAGCAAGAATTGTAATAATAAGCGATAATGCCAGCACACGACTTTGAAAGAACTGCATGTTTATTCTACACAGCTCCAACAAAACTGAAAATCTGGTCGAGCATTTAGTATCGGTGCTTGCCAATGCGCCGCTGAGTACGCCTTTCGCTAAGGAAGTGTTCCTAATCCAGAGCCAAGGCATGGAGCGGTGGTTATCGCAGCAATTGGCGGGCCGATCTCATGTGTGGGCGAATTATCAGTTTTTATTTCCTGGCAAGTTTTTTAGTTTTATTGCCCAACAGATTGACAGCAAGGTTAATGATGCGGCGTTTGACCGCAGCGTAATACTTTGGCGGTTGGAAGCCTTGTTACGCAATCTGGAAAATGCTGATTGTTTGCCGTTAAAGCAGTATTTATCCGGCACAAATCAAGCCTTAAAACGCTACCAATTAGCCCAGCAGTTGGCACAGGTTTTCGACCAATACCAAATCATGCGCCCCGACTTGCTGGCGGCGTGGCAAAGCGGTCGCCTATTGTATGACACCGACGTTGAACGCTGGCAGAAAGCGCTTTGGCACCAATTAACCGCACAAATAGGCCAAAAACATCGTGGTGCATTATGGCTGGATGTAATTGCCAAATTAAATAATGCAGCAGAAGGCACGTTAAGCCAGCAGTTACCGGAACGGATTTCTGTATTCGGCGTGAATACCATGCCGCCGTTGTTTTTGGACTATCTACAAAGTCTTGCGAAACATTGCGAGGTGCATCTTTACTTGCTCAATCCAGCACAAACCTTTTGGGCTGATTTGGCAAGCAAACGGCAGCTTTCCACTGACGATGATTATAACGGACATCCTTTACTGGTAAGCCTAGGCCAACAAGGCCGCGAGTTTCAGGAAATGCTACTGGAATTCACCCAGTTTGATTTCGAGCCGGAAAGTTTTGAAACAATCGCAAAACCCAATAACCTCCAGCAATTACAGAACGATATTTTAAATAACGCAGTTTCCGGCCTCGTCCTTGAAAAGGACAGCTCTTTTAGCTTACACGCCTGCCATTCCAGAAAACGGGAAGTTGAAATCCTGAGAAACCAGTTACTACAGGCTCTGGAAAACGACACAACATTAGAACTGCGCGATATTGCGGTGATGGCACCGGATATTCAGCTTTACGAGCCGTTTATATCCGCCGTGTTCAGCGATATTCAACATGCTATCGCCGACCGCAGCTTACGACTGGATAACCGTGCGCTGGATACCTTCATACGGTTTTTGGATTTAAGCCAAAGCCGCTTGGGTTGGCAATCTGTACTGGATTTGCTGGAGCGTGCCGATGTCTTTCCAACCTTTGATCTAAGCGAAACTGATCTTGAACTAATCAAACACTGGATTCAGGATACCAACGTGCGTTGGGGGCAATCGGGGTTATATAAAAAGGAATTAGGCCTGCCGGAATTAAATGAACACACCTGGCAAGCTGCACTGGACAGGATGCTGATGGGTTATGCGGTAGGTCATGAGGATGAGTTCGTCGATGACATCTTGCCTTATAAGCATATTGAAGGCTCTTCCGCCGATGCACTGGGTGGATTGCACGATTTTTTGCAACTGCTGTTTTCGGCAAAAGCGGAACTGAAGCAGGCCAAATTCCTTAAAGCCTGGGGATCGCAACTTTATTATTATGCCGACCAACTGTTAGGCAAGTCCGATTTGAAGGCGAATCTAATTGAACGCCAACAACTCAACGAGCTATTGCTGGAATTGTCAGGAACTCTGGCGGAGGTACATAACGAACCTGTCGAGTTACAGGTCATCGTTCAATGGCTGGAAGGCATGGTCGCCGAGCGTAAATCTGCTAACGGTTTTTTGCGTGGGCAACTGACGTTTTGCTCCATGCTGCCCATGCGGACTATCCCGTTCAAGGTCATTGCCTTAATCGGGATTAATGAAGGTGAATTTCCCAAAGTTGACCGTAAACCCACGTTTGATTTGATCTCACAGCATTTTCGTAAAGGCGACCGCTCACGCCGCGCCGATGACCGTTATCAATTCCTGGAAATTTTGTTGTCTGCCAGGCAGCAATTAATTATTACTTACATCGGGCAATCGCAAGCGAATAATGAGGCTATTCCGCCTTCGGTCGTCGTCACCGAAGTACTGGATGTGCTGCGGGATTATTACCAATTATCTGACCTGATTACCCGCCATCCCTTGCAAGCATTCAGCAAACATTATTTTGATGGTGCTAGCGATTTGTTCAGTTTTTCGGAAGCGGATTGTGACATCGCCAAAGCCTTATCAACGCCGAAGCCTGAACCTGTTTTGTGGTGGCAAGGTGTAATCCACGTTGAACCAGAAGAGGCAAAAGAAGAAGTTATTGAATTAAGCGACCTGTTCCGATTTTTTCAGCATCCTCAACGGTATTTCATGCACCAGCAACTGCATTTGCGCTATACGGGCATTGCCGCAGAAACGCAGGAACGCGAACCCTTCACGACAGATGAACTCAGCCTGTATGGCATTAATCAAGACTGGATTCAGCAGTTGCTGACAGGTTCTGATTTGTCTCTAAAAAAATTGCAAGCCCAGGGATTATGGTTGCCCGGCGCAGCGGGTGAATTAGAATTCGAGCAACATCAACTTGAGATGCAAGCATTTGTTGAACGGATACGAGCGACAAACATAGGGCAACCTTTGGACAACCTTGTTGTTGATCTACAAATCGGCAGCTATCGGCTAATCGGCACACTGGGTAACCGTTATCAAAACGGTAGCTTGATTTATCGTTATGCTAATTTAAAAGGCAAGGACTTTCTTTCTGCCTGGTTACATCACCTGATAATTAACCAAATTCAAGAACAAAGCACTTATCTGTTAAGTGCCGATGAAGATTTGTTGTTTCCGCCTGATATTTGCGATTCCAGCTATTTGCCGCAATTGATTGAAATCTACAAGCTAGGCCAGCAACAACCGAATGCCTTTTTTGTAGAAGCGGCACTGGCTTATCTAAAGCAATCAGGTAAACAGAGGGCGATAAAGTCCCCGCTGAATGCAGCGAAGGACTATTTGTCCACCGCAATAACGTATGCGAGTGAATACGAACTCAGGCAACTTTATGGGAACGTCGCCGATATGGGATTAGTCCTGACAGATATATTTGAGCAACAATGCGAAACCTTGTTATTGCCAGCATGGAATGCAACACATGGACTGTAGGGACTTCGATCCGGTAATGACCGAATTAAGCAAAAGCATCAGCCTTATCGAAGCCAGCGCAGGTACAGGCAAAACCTACACCATTGCTATGCTGGTATTGCGCTTGGTGGTCGAACAGGACGTGACTATAGATAAGGTGTTGGTCGTCACGTTTACTAAAGCGGCAACGGAAGAACTCAAAGACCGGATACGTAGCAGGCTCGCCGATGCCAAACGGATTTTGGCAGGTCATGCTGATGTCAAAGACGACACGATCAGTGCGTGGTTAACACGTCTACAGAAAGAGTTAAAGTTTGCGCCGGAAACCATCAAACGCCGCCTGGATTTGGCCTTATTGGACATCGACCAAGCGGGAATTTTTACCATTCATGGCTTCTGCCAACGTGTCCTCAGGGAACATGCGCTGGCGAGCGGACAATTATTCGATGCCGAATTGACTGACGACCTGGCGACCATCAAACAAGCCTGTGCCGATGATTTCTGGCGGCGGCACGTTCAAAACCGCACGGCATGGGAAATTGCGGTATTGACCAAAGACCTCAAATCGCCGGATGCTTTATCGGGTAGCATCAATAATGTTTCTGACGATGCGCTGATTTATCCTGACGAACACTCCTTGGATAGTGCTTTAGCTGAGTTGAAGCAACTGGCCGATAACGCGAACACGAAGCTGGCGGTTTGCGCCCAAAAAGTTGATGCACAGTTCTCTGGAAAATCCTTCAAAGCCAGTTATCAAGCGACATTTACAGAATATTGCAGTGAACTGGGCGAGTGGTTACAGGGGAATACCTTATGCTTTCCAAGTGCTGAGGCTTTGTCTTTGTTGACTTACAACGGATTGTTGGACGGACTGAACGGTACTCAATTCAGAGGCAATAAAACCCAAACTGGTGATGAACGGAAAGCAGAATTCCTGGTTTCATTACAGCTAGATACCAAACCCTTTGATGTTTTGGCAGCAAAAGCACAAGAAATCACGGTTGACTTACGTAGAAGTTTGCTTGAAATTTTACGAGTTGAATTGGACAAACAGCTAGAACAAATCAACCTTTGGTCTTTCGACAATTTAATCACCCACTTCGCAAAAGCGTTACACGGTGAACGGTCACAGCAATTAATCGGAGAACTCAGGCAACGCTTCCATGCGGCATTGATCGACGAGTTTCAAGATACCGACAACAACCAATGGCATATTTTTTCCAGTATTTTTGCCGTAGATAGCCACACTCTGGTTTTGGTTGGCGATCCCAAACAAGCCATCTATAAGTTTCGTGGTGCGGATATATATTCTTATCTTGAAGCGCAAACTCAAGCGCAGCACCACTATACACTTGGTAACAACTGGCGTTCGCATCCACATTTGGTGGCAGGCGTAAACCGCTTGTTTAAACGGAAAAACGCATTTTTATTGCCTGATATTGCTTTTAACCCAACCCAACCCGCCTTATCCGAGACGGACGGAGTGCTGCATCAAAACGGAAAGGCCGTTGCTACCCTAGCACTTTGGCAGTTGCCGGAAAGTGGCAGTAAATCGGGTTTTTGGCAAACTAACAACAACCATGCCGCATACACAATCTGCATTGCTGTGGCTAATGAAATCGTTGAGCTACTGACTGGCGAATACTCCCTCCAGCCGCAGAATAGAAGGCTGCAACCCCAAAATATTGCCATTCTGGTAAGGACCAATAAGCAAGCCAGGGAGTATCAACACACATTAAAGCTGGCGGGTGTACCATCGGTATTGAACAGCACTGAGTCTGTGTTTGCGTCGGAAGAAGCCGAGCATTTGTATGCCCTGTTACAAGCTGTCGCTCATCCAGGCGACACCAACCTGCTTGGGCAAGCGTTGTCTTTAAGCTGGTTTGGCTATGACGGGCAAAGGCTTTACCAAACACTCAACAGCGAAACCGAGATGGATAACATCCTGGCTAGATTCCTGGGTTATCACCAAACTTGGCAACAATCTGGTGTGATGACCATGATGCAGGTTTTGCTAAAGCAGGAAAATATTTCATCAGTATTATCCAAATCCATGCTGGCAGAACGCCGGTTGACCAATTTGCAACACAGCCTTGAGCTATTACAGCAAGCCGTCATTGACGAACGCCTGGGCATCCATAAAACATTGATCTGGCTAAAAACAGCGATAACTCGCGCCAACGAAGGGACAGGCAGCCCAGATAATCAGCAACTCCGGCTTGAAAGTGATGCCGATGCCGTCAAGATTATCACTATGCACCGATCCAAAGGATTGGAATATCCCATCGTTTTTTGTCCTGCTCTCTACCAGCACAATCATCGCCCCAATAGCAAAAACCCATTGGTTCTATGCCATCTTCCTGAAACCAATGGTGAAAAAACCAACCGCTTAATTGTTGATTTGGGTTCAGACCAGCTTGGTATGCATCAGACCCAAGCCCAATATGAAGAACATGCAGAGGATTTACGTTTGGCTTATGTCGCATTGACCCGTGCGAAATACCGCTGTTATGTTGTTTGGGCGAATGTCCGTTCCGAAGATAAAGCCAATGATTCTGCCCTTGCATGGTTACTGGATTTTGCGGAAGATGATTTTTCTGGTCAACAGACCGTTTTGCAAGCCCTACAACAACAGAACGAAAATGCTTTTGCCTACCAGTTGTTGGAAGTATCAGCCACCATCAACGGCAGCTACCAACAATCGGAAAACCATCCAAAATTATTGGCAAAAAAACGCCACAGGTCGTTATACACAGACTGGCAAATGAGCAGTTACACGGCATTATCAGCACTAAGCCTGTCAGAAACACCTGAATTGCCGGAAGATAAAGCGAGAGAAAATCAACTTACCACTGATAGCTCGACAATTTTTTTACCTGCTGGAGCGCATACCGGAAATGTTGTTCACGATTTGCTTGAAAACATCCCTTTCCTGGATCTAGCCAACAAACGCAATATCTCAACATTAAGGGACAAGGCCTGCCAACGCTACGGATTAAGGCTGGAGCAGCCGGAAATTATTGATGATCTTTTGCACAAAACAGTTGCCACACCGTTGTCAATAACGGATCACAAGTTTTGTTTGAAGAACCTGGATGCCCATTGTTTAAAGGAAATGCCCTTTTACGTGTCCTTACCCTCGTTTAATACCCAGAAAATTAACACTATCTTGATCAATAAACCGACATTCCAGCCATTGACCCACAAGCAGATGAGCGGATTCCTGACGGGGTTTATCGACCTTATCTGTGAATACGGCGGGCGGTATTATGTGATGGATTACAAGACCAATAGCCTCCCTGATTACCGCACCGACACGCTTACCCATGCCATGCGTGAACATAATTACGGCTTGCAGTACTGGCTTTATTGTGTGGTTTTGCACCGATATTTACAAAATCGGCTAGCTAATTACAGCTTTGCCACACATTTTGGCGGTGTGCGATATTTATTCGTGCGCGGCATGGAGCCTGACATTCCAATGAGCGGCGTGTTTCAGGACAGTCCTGATTTGCCGACTATTGAAGCACTGGCTGTACTATTCAAGAAATCTCCAAAAATCCCTCTCTCTCAGGGAGAGGGCTAGGGTGAGGGAAATAACTGCGTTAACGCCAAATGAAGATGAAATCTTTAGCCGCCTGGATATAGCCTTTGCCCGTTTCCTAAGCCAACGCGCAACACTGGATGTAGCCAAAAAAAAGAAGCTAGAAATCTTGCTGGCAGCCTTATCGCAAAAACAACATCAAGGCCACAGTTGTATTGAAATTGATGAATCTGATAAAAATCTGCTGTTGGACTCAGGGCTTACCAGTGAAAATCCGGTAATATCTTCCCAAACTTACCCGTTAATCATTGAGCAAAACCGTTTATACCTTCAACGTTACTGGCATTATGAAGACCGACTGGCAAATCAAATCAAACAATTTTCGCAAATCTCTAAGCCAGTTATAAGCCTAGATAGTGCGCTTGAACGCTATTTTGGTGATTGTAAAAGAGAAATAAACTGGCAACGCGAAGCGGCCAAAATAGCCGCCCAGCAAGCATTTTGCATCATTACTGGAGGCCCCGGCACAGGAAAAACCACGACCATTTGCAAAATTCTGGCTGTGCTGCAAGAAATAGCTGATGAACCGTTATTGGTCGCTTTGGCAGCACCCACCGGAAAAGCGGCCATGCGCCTACAAGAAGCCATCGCTCTCAATTTGGCTGGGTTGGATTGCCCAGACGGCATAAAAGAACAAATACCCCACACCGCCATTACCTTGCACCGCTTGTTAGGCGCAAAGCCGCCATCACCTTACTTTCGCCATGATGCCAAAACCCCGTTGGTGTTTGATCTCGTGGTCGTCGATGAAGCCTCGATGGTAGACCTCGCGCTAATGAGCAAGCTGGCCGATGCCTTGAAACCTGGGGCGCGATTAATCCTGTTGGGCGACAAAGACCAACTTGCTTCGGTGGAATCTGGGGCGGTGCTTGCTGACTTGATCGCCGCTTTACCGGACAACACGGTGGAATTAAGGCAATCGTACCGCTTTGACGATGGCATAAAAAAGCTGGCTGACGCAGTCAACCAACAAGACCATGAAGTGGCCTGGCATATTTTATCTATAAACGATGGGGTTGCCGGGATACTGGGGCAGGCGCGACTCATGCCTTATATAGTAGGTCAGCGGGACGATTATGTAGCATTGGTCAATGCCAAAGCTGAATTTACGGAGGTTTTTCGTGCCTTTACCCGTTTTCAGGTGCTATGTTCCAACCGCCACGGCAAAAATGGTGCGTTGGAAATCAATACGGCTGTTGAAAAAGTGCTTTTCGGACAACACCTCAAATACGGCGCAGCATCCTGGTATCCTGGCCGTCCGGTTATGGTGCTGCAAAACAACCCAGGCTTGCATCTTTACAATGGTGATATTGGGATTTGCCTACCTGACAAGGAGCAAAACGGCAACCTGATGGTGTTTTTTCAACGACCCGACGGGGCGGTCAAAAAATACCTGCCAGCGCGACTGCCGCTGTGCGAAACCGTATTTGCGATGACCATCCACAAAAGCCAAGGTTCCGAATTTGAGGAAGTGCTGATAGTACTACCAGATACTATCAACCCCGTTCTGAGTAAAGAACTGCTTTATACTGCAATCACTCGCGCCAGAAAAAAAATCAACATCGTTGCTGAAGAAAGCGTTTTTGCTGCGAGTATTAATAGAAAGATGGCTAGAATTACTGGCTTGGTGGATAAATTTCGACAATTTAACGCGAACTACTAAAATCAAAAAAGTCGCTTGCCCCCACTATGAGAACAAAGCGACCTTCATTTTTAAAAGCAACAGTTATTAATAGTCAATATCCATAACGGACTGAGTATTAATCTTCTTGATTGAAAAATTGCTGTGTTTTTTTCCAGGCTTGCTGACCAATTACACGCCCCAATTTACGGGATTCTAAATCACCATCAATAAAGTGAATACCACCAAAGCGTCTTGAAATACCCGCCTCATCTGCCGCATCACTAAAGGTTGCCCAGTACAAGACGGTATCATTTGCTGGCACTAAACCAGGTTCAACGTGTGATGAACCCGCCGGAATGGTCACACTTTGACCGAAATTGTCGTTACCAGTAAACAACTTTAAAGTCTCTGCCGCCGCCGCACTGAACACGCTATGGCCAGAAATGTATTCTGAAAATGGTGGCGTTACTACATTGGCAGCTTGATAAGGCTTCCAGTCTGCACCATCAATTGCACCTTGCCAAGACTCAACAGTTTGTCCTGCATAGAGAAAATGAATTGCAGTCACAGGTCTAACGTAGTCAAAAGCACGTTTAGCATCCCAACTTGAAATACTCGCATCGAGTACCGCATTGGTCATCGCAAAGAACATTTTGACATCTTGGTCTACGGTGTGGTGGTCGCGATCAGATACGAATTCTGCAAACAATGTCCAGTGACCAGGAGGAAGCTCAGAAGTAGGGCCATCTGCCCAGTATATTCGGCGATAACTTTTTTCTCATCAGTCAGATGGGCACTGTATTCCAAGACTTGTTGTGCTTGAAGCGCGTAGCGAGCGGGTTCACTGAAATAATCAGCAGGTTTTAGCAAGGTCTTGCGGAATTGGCTACCCGACTTCAATGCGTAAGGAACGACTTTACCCCAGTGCGGCGCAATAAATTTCTGCGTATTAGCACCAATTTGCAAGGGTTGCCAATGGTTTGGGTCATTAATTGTGGTCGGTGTGTTGACAGGAGCATAGCCTGTGTAGTCTGAATAAGCACCTGTGTGTAAATCACCCAATTGGTTTGAGCCATCGTGATGACGGAAATCCAGTACCGCTTTCGCTGCTACATTACCCACACCAACAGGGGTTGAAAGGTCTGTGCTGCTATCGGCAGGGTTGTAACCCAAGGTATTCATTAAAGTATCAAAACTAGCCACTTCAGTCGAGAACAAATCAGATAAACATTCGTGTGCCGCATAACTGACCGCTTTTTCTTAATTGGCAACAGTACGTTCGCCATTTGGACGGCGCAAATTATTGCCAAAACGAGTGCCTTTGGCTTTCTTATCATAAGCCGCCCAAGCATCGTACATACAGGTATGGGTGATTGCCAACGACCTGGCAACAATCGGTGGACCAGGATGGGTGATGCGTATAGCTTGAAGTGCAGCATCATTCCATTGGGTAACGACTGTATTGCCAGCAGCAAATACAGTTGGACTGACATTCAGTAGTGCCACAACTGAGGCTGAAAGTAGTGTTTTAGCTACGGGGGGGATTTCATCATAAAACTCCGATTGTTCAAAATGTTATTAGAATTATGCTGCGACTTAAAAGAATGCCAAGTCCACAACTATGAGTTTATATAATTATTTTGCTACGTATATACGTACAAATACCTACACGATCACCAAACGTCGAGTGCATTCCTTGAAACAAAATAACTGGTTTTTAGCCTTATCGCGCATAACGAAACCGGTAGACTAGCGATCAGTTTTGCTATGCACGATTCCAGCGCGAGTAATGATATCTATAACTAATCCGTAAAACTGTGAACTGTCACTCAAATTTAATGTGAACTACTTCATGGAAAAATTTCGACAGGTTATTTCGCACTGATATTAAGGGACTCAAGTGGAATTATGTTGTATAATAAATACAAGTGTTGTATAGTTGAAACAAGGGTTAGATATTGTTGCATCTAAATATCGCCCTATTTGTTGCATGGTTTCATGTTTGTAATAAATGCTTTGCCTTCGACCGAAAAACGACTGAAAGAGTTGTATTTGATACAATCAGGTTTATACTTCTTTCAGCTTCAATACAGACTTGCATTGTAGATAGACGGCAGGGTTCAAGCAGGCAATGTATTGGTACGTAATTAGTTAAATAGCTAACCAATTATTTTTCTCACTAAACCATGATAAGATTATGATAAATAAAAACTTACTGGCCTTTGCTTTGTTATTAAGCATAGGTTTTACCGCTGCGGCTCAAGCCGAAGATGAAGTAGTTGATAACCGTTGGTATGTTGCACCTTTCGGCTCTTATGTGAAACCCGGCGGCGATAGAAATTCAAATGCTGCGGGTTATGGTGCCGGTATCGGCTTCGGTAAGATGCTCGACAAGCATTTCAACGTCGAGTTAAGAGGCTTCTATAACGGTTTTGATGATGAAACCAATCGTTCCCCTCAGAATAACGGTCAGTGGGATCTAGCGGGCGGTACTGCTGATTTACAATACTACTTCTGGCGTGACAAATTCTCCCCGTACACCGTTATCGCAGCAGGTGGCATGAACAGTTACGTCAATGGTAACAGTGGTGTTGGTATACTTGGCGAAGCTGGTGCGGGTTTTACGTACGAATTCTGCGAACATCTGTTGTTCCGCAGTGACGTACGTTATCGTTACAACAACAACCTGAACGCACATTTGACACCTGTTGGCGGAACAGATGAATATCACGACATGGTTGTTAACGTCGGTTTTGTTGTTCCTTTAGGCGCAAAGCCACAAGCAGCAGTTGCTGAACCTGTAACCGATTGCTCAACATTAGATTCAGATTCTGATGGCGTTAATGATTGTATAGATACTTGCCCAGGCACAATGGCTGGCAGCAAGGTAAATGCAACAGGATGCCCACTAAGTCTTGAGCTGAAAGGCGTTAATTTTGAGTATGATTCTGCACAATTAACTTCTAGCTCAACTGCAATTCTTGATGCTGTTGCTGAAAACCTGATTGCGTATCCACAAAAGAATGACATCGAAGTGCGTGGACATACCAGCAGTGAAGGCAGCAACAAATACAACATGCGTCTTTCTCAAAAACGTTCCCAGTCCGTTGCTGATTACCTCAGTATGAAGGGCGTGACCAACAGATTGACTGCCCACGGTTACGGTGAAGATATGCCGATTGCTGACAACAGCACCGAAGAAGGCAAATCACAAAACCGTCGTGTTGAACTGGTTTGGGGTAACTAAGTTACCAAAAGAAAGCTAACCTAAGCTTTTCTGAAGCTAAACAAAAAACCCGCTTAACAGCGGGTTTTTTTTGTCTGTAAATCAAAGGGATATTCAAATAGCCCTCTACGATTCAATGTCAGGAGGTAAAGGCGTTACCTGCCCAGTTTCCCGAAATTTTTTATAATGAACAAGCACTTCGGCGTGGTCGAAAGCCAATGGTTCGGGTAGCTCGTCCAAGTTGAATATCTGGCAATTTTTGGCATCATCGGCAGCAATAGGCGTACCTGCGGCTTCTGCGACATAACAGGCAGTGACGGTATGCCCCCGATGATCGCGGCTAGGATCGGAATAAATGCCTAGCAAAGCAATCAGTTTGACATTCAGGCTGACTTCTTCTTGGGCTTCCCGTACCGCAGCATGTTCAACCCGTTCGCCGACATCGACAAATCCACCTGGAATCGCCCAGCCATAAGGCGGATTTGCCCGTTCAATCAAGACGATGGGACGACCTGGATAATCGGTGAGTTCGATAATGGTATCAGCGGCAAGCGCTGGTGTGACTGGTCTAGGCATAAGATTCTCCAAATAACAACAAGACTAATTTCATCATACAGGACAAATTTCGTATGTAATGCTGGTCGTGACTGCGTTTTGGTTGGCCTAGCTGTAGCTACACGAAACCCAATGTCTATACTTAGATGATTGTTTTTGTTGGGGTACTATCTCACTCACCCACAACCTATCTGCTAAATCCTGCTGACATTTGACCTGTTTGTGCGAAACCGCCCATCGATTCTTTCACCTCTCAAACAAAGCTATTGACTCGACGTGTCCGGTTTGCGGAAACATATCCATCACACCTGCCTTAACCAGTTTATAGCCCAAATCATTGACAAGAATACCCGCATCACGCGCCAGGGTAGACGGGTTGCAGCTTACATAAACGATCTGCTCTGGTTGCCAGTGTTTAAAATGATGTAGCACTTCCGATGCACCTGCCCGGGAAGGGTCGAGTAGAATTTTGTTGTATTTGCGGTTTGCCCAGGATTGATCGCTAATATCTTTGCTTAAATCCGCCGCATAAAATTCAGCGTTTTCGATACCGTTATGACGGGCATTTTCCCTGGCATGTTTGACGAGCGGTAAGTCGCCTTCCACGCCAACAACTAACCCAGCATATCTGGCAAGCGGCAAGGTAAAGTTGCCCAGACCGCAAAACAGGTCGAGTACGGTATCGTCCTTGTTTAAGTTGAGGGTAGCCAATACACGGTTGACCATCAGGCGGTTTATTTCATAATTGACCTGGGTAAACATGGCGGGGCGGAATTTGAATTCTATGCCGTGGTCAGGCAAGGAATAAGTTGGTATGACTTCTGGCTCACCATCCAGCGGAGTGATGGTATCAGGGCCTTTGGATTGCAAGCATAGCGTCAGGTTATGGGCTTTACCAAAAGCACGCATCTTTTCCTGGTCGTCTGCCGTCGGCGGCTCTAGCACACGTACCGACAAAACACAGTGTTCATCGCCGATAGCGACTTCAATCTGGGGGATTTTTTCGCGAACGCTCAAGCCTTCTATCATTTCACCCAAGGCGACAAGCCGTGTGCCAACAATAGGGTGCATAACTACGCAATTGTCCATTTCGGCTAGATACGGATGGCGTTTTTCACGAAACCCAACCAGCACCCGATTTTTTTTGGCTACATATTTAACACCCATTCGTGCTTTCCGGCGATAGCCCCAGTGCGGCCCTGTTAATGGCTCCCAAAGCTGGGGAATCGTAACTTTGCCTATACGTTTAAACTGTTCTTCAAGCAAACCTTGTTTGATTTGAATTTGGGTAGCAGAATCAACATGTTGAAAACTGCACCCACCACAAATATCAAAATGCGGACATAAGGGCTCAACCCTGTGTTCCGAAGCAGTCAATACGTTAACAACCCTACCTTCGGCATAATCCCGACGGATTTCTGTGTAAAGAAATTCAACTTCTTCGCCAGGTAAGGCTGCATCAATAAAGACTGCCTTGCCATCAATATGGGTAACACCCCTGCCGTCATGGGTCAGAGAATTTATCGTTGCCTTTACTGGAATGATCGGTAACGGTTTTTTTCGTGTACGTGCCATATTTATTTCTGTTTCCAAGTGCCTGAGGATTGATACCACCAGCCGGATTGGGCATTGCTAATCCAGCGGGCTGCAAAAGTAGATTTAATTTGCGTAGCCCATTCTGGATGTCCATTAGCATTGGCAATGGCTTGATAGAGCGCTTGCCGGTCAGCATTTTCTGCGGCGACCAATTTATTGACCTGGTTACGGTCTTTTAGTGGCACGCTGGCGGCATCTTTAACTGCTAACAATCCATCTGCTTTTATGCCGATAGCTCCCGCCGCGTAGAAACTTTGTAATGATGAAAATCGTTTTTCCATTGATGCAGTAAGTTGCCTAATTTCGGGACTATCAATGGATAAATCGGCTTCGGCGGCTTGTGCTGGAGAAATGGCGATGTTTATGACTTGATCAATAAGCTTGTAGAGGCTGGTCTGCATATCAGATCGTTCACTTTTAGGTTCTAGCTTTGGTTGCGGTTTTTGTGGCACATTACTTTGAATATCCTTGATAATTTCATCGGCGACTTTTTCAGCAGCAGCGGCGGGGAAATAGATATTTATAGTGACACACGCGGTAAGCATTAACATGCCTAACAAAGAAAATTTTTTCATCTTGCACTCCGTTGTTTGTTGGAAATTTCTCAGCATTTCAAAAGCTGTTGCTCCCTCTCCTGCTGGATGCCTACATGGATGTAGGTAGTAGGGCAATGCAGGAGCAGATGCCGGGAGGGTTGGGGTGAGGAGATTAAAATTAGCTTAGTATACGCCCCTCATCTCAGCCTTCTCCCTCAAGGAAGAAGGGGCGAGCGCCTAAGCAACCAAACTAAAATTTTCAGGTATTTTTAATGTCAAGTCGAAGCACAAACCTAGGTTTGCACTCCTACTGAACTATAACCTTCTCCGGCGATGCCACACGACCTAGCCGTTCCACCAGCACATCCCAATTGACGCGAGGATTATAACCCAGCACGTCAATTCTCGGCAGCCAACCGCCTTTAATAAGGTAATAACCCTGCCCGGCTGCCTCTAAACCCATCATTTGGCACACACCATCATGCAGATAACAACCCATGCCGATTTTGTCATAACGGAAGGTTTCAAACATGCCTAAAAAGCTTCTGGATAAGGCATCAGAAGCCCCGCCACCGCCAATACTGGCGATATTTTTTACCGCTTTTTGGCTGATGGTGTGAGTTGAGTCATCGTCATCCGGCGTTCCTAACCAGGCATAAAAAGTAACCGGATGCCAGTTTTCCAAAACGAGTTTGTTGATAGTTCCCGACATTCTGCCGGTAATATTTCCGAATTCAAATTTTCTGGTAAGTTGATCTAAATCCAGATTTTCAATTTGAACATCACCATAAACTTTGGAGAAATCACTGAATAAGTCTGATGAAGCAAGGTTATTGACTTTAACAGTACCATCGAAAACGTTAATCCTTAGCTCTCCGTCCAGTGTTAAGGTTTTATCGTGGTAATCAACACCTGGAATCTGGCCGCTGATATTTCCTGATAAAGGTGTCCAACCCAACGTTTTGGATAACTGCTCCAAGGACACATTATCCAACGACCCTGCAAAAGAAACATCGGGTTCATCTTGTTTCTTGGCCTGCCAACTGAATTTATCGACGGCAACGAAACCGCTCAAAAACGGTATTTTGATTTTCTCAACCAAGGTGAAACTATTTCCTTGGTTGATAAATGGTATTTTAGTTTGCCCCATAGGCAAGCCTTTAATGGAAAGCTGCTGCCATGCCAATTCTGAACGATTTATAAGCATTGGGTTATCCGACCAGTTAAGCAATCCAGACCCGTCATTGATTGCCAACCGCCCAGCCTCATCTGTTAAATTTAATTTTCTCAAATGTATTGAGGTATCCGTTAACACCTGATGAATAAAGGTGAAATTCGCCTGGACATCGCCCGTAACCGTAACGCCTGTAAAGAGTGATTCGGTAAAAAACGGGTTGATATAAGTTGTCAACAGCCCTTGCAAAGTCTCACTATGCAAATTGACATCAGCCTTATCAATCTTGATGCCGTCACGGTAATAAGCCGCACCTTTCCCGCTTAATATCCCAACATCGGGATGCTGATAGGTAAAAGACTGAATATCGGCCTGCTTAGTTTTGGCATTCCAAAGACCTTGGGCATTCAACACGATGGGTTGCACCCCAGCTTCCAGATAAACTGGATCGACATAAAGCGCACCGCCAGTGATTTTAGATTCGCTTTGCCAAACCCAATTTTCTTTGAATTTTTTAGCTTCCCAATTCGTCAGCAAATTTAATTTCTCGGTGGCAACTTTGCCAACTTCGGTTTGGTCAGTTAAGCCTTCAACCTCGGCTGTTAAATTAAAACCCTGCATTGTGTCTTGCTTACCGGAAAACGTTCCTGTTAGATTCAAACTACCTTGTTTCACTTGTGCTTGTTTCTGTTTCGGCGGCTTTGACTGGAATAGTTTATCTACCAACTTGTTGCTGATATGTTCCGCTTTCACCTTACATTGCCAATTTTCTCCGTTAATTACTGCATCTAGCGATAAGCGGCTACCTGCTAGACGTGCATCTTCCAGTTTAAAGCTGTTAAGTTTCGGGCTAAGGTGAAAGGAAAAATTCGTCGTTGGCGATTGCCAATAGGCAGAACGGACAGATGCCCTGCCTTGATTGCAATGCAGTTCATCCTGATCCCAGGTGAAATCTTTGCATTGGATGTTTGCAAGCGTGAGGTCATTGAACGGCTTGGGAAGTGTCAATTTTGTTGCCGACATTTTGAATTGCGGCTTTTTTTTGTTGAGGTCAATAACCGCAAGAGTCATACCCTCCAGCTTCCAGTCTTTGCTTGATATTGAACCAACCGTTAATGAGGCAGCATCAAGAGCATAAACGGCCTTAGCCATTAGCCAAAGCGCCATGAAGACATACAGTTTGATAATGGATTTACATTTAACCTGCGTATTTTTCAAAATCAGGTCACATATGATTTGAGGAATAATGTAAGTCACATTGCCGCGCTAGCGGTTATGTGACATTTGCATCGCTTGTGTCAGGTAACGCTTAAGAAGCAATCTGACCTACTTGGCTGTATAACTCGTATCAAGTTAGCTGGATGTATTATCAAATTCAATTTTATACCTTCCATAGTTGTGCCACATTTTTGGAAATTTTTCAGCTAATACTTCATCTGTATAATCCTGCCAATCCCAATTGTTTTTTTCAAATGGTATAACTTTATTTGAGTTATTGAACTTTTCAACCTTTGCCAATTCATCGCACATGTTTTTAGTTGTAACTTCTTCATAAGCATAACTTGGAGCATACGCAAAACTTTCCCATTCAGCATAAGGACGACCTGTTTCATCAGTATCGACAGGAATCAATGCCAATGAATCAGGTTCAGCAAGCGTTTTTTCAAATGTTTCTCGCCCCTGTGCAATTAACCAATCACGGAAATAAACAAAACCATCATCGGAGCCATGACCACCATTGAGAAGCATTCCTGCCGCCCAAACATCACCCATATCTGCTTCCTCATGAATTACATTGTAAATTTCATAGAATTCAATGATTAATTCCGGTGTCAACTTTTTTAGTTCGAATACCAATCCTTCTGGGAAATCATATTCATAATTTGCACTCTCAGATTTTTCGATAATTTCCCAAAAAAGATCTTCGTTCATGGTTCGTAATTGCCTTAAATAATTAGGTGCATTCCATGCACCTAATAATGCAAACATGATAAGTCATACGATTTTATTTGCATTTGCTTATAGCCCTTAGGCTGGGTTGATTAACCCAGCAAACTTTCTACGCCGCAACATCCACAAACGTACTTTTTGATACAGGTTGAGGAATCGGTCGGCCTTCGCTTTGCAAATCTTCCAGATGGAATTGAATAGCCTCTTGAATCAGCACTATCACTTCTTGCTCTGTCTCACCGACCGCAATACAACCCGGTAAATCAGGCACAAAAGCACCGTAACTCGACTCGCCTTTTTCAACGATAACCATATACCGCATAATTACTCCTTTAAGCCAGCTTGTTTCAAGATATTGTTTAACGTACCACGCGGCACATCAAGGCTGGGTTTGCCTGCAACCGTCACAGTTCCTGATTTTGCAGCGTGATGAAATTGACGATGGCTACCTTGCTGGCGAACTAAAAACCAACCATCTTGTTCCAAAATACCCAACAATTCAGATACTTTCATGCGAATAATTTTACGCCTTTGTTTTATGAAAAACTAACTCGGAAAAACACCCGTAGACAAATAACGATCCCCACGATCACAAATAATCACTACGATCACAGCATCGGTCAGTTCTTGCGATAAGCGCAAAGCAACGGACACCCCACCTCCCGACGAAACACCTGCAAAAATCCCTTCTTTCGCCGCCAAATCCCGCGTGGTTTGTTCGGCTGATTGCTGATCGACATCAATAATCCGATCCACCCGCTCAGCTTGGTAAATTTTCGGCAAATATTCTTTCGGCCAACGCCGGATGCCAGGAATTTTGGATTCCCCTTCCGGTTGTACACCAATGATTTGAATTTTAGGATTTTGTTCTTTGAGAAATTTTGACGTACCCATAATAGTACCCGTCGTACCCATGGAACTAACAAAATGGGTGATTTGTCCGCGAGTATCCCGCCAGATTTCGGGCCCGGTACCTTCGTAATGGGCGCGGGGATTGTCGGGATTGGCAAATTGGTCGAGAATCCGACCTTCGCCATTCGCCTCCATTTCCCTGGACAAATCAATTGCCGCTTCCATACTACCTGCCGCTGGTGTCAGGATGATTTCCGCACCGTACGCCTTCATGGATGCGATACGTTCAGAACTCATATTGTCCGGCATAATCAAGGTCATTTTGTAACCTTTGATGGCGGCTGCCATTGCTAATGCAATGCCTGTATTGCCGCTGGTCGCCTCAATCAATCGGTCACCTGGCTTGATTTCACCCCTGGCTTCGGCATGTCTAATCATGCTTAACGCTGGGCGGTCTTTTACCGAACCGGCAGGATTATTGCCTTCCAGCTTAACCAGGATGGTATTGCTGGTTTCGCCAGGCAAGCGTTGCAACCTGACTAAAGGTGTGTTGCCGACAAAAGATTCAATCGTAGGATAAGGCATGATTAATAAAGGAAAACCAAAAACAGGTTTGATTATCCCATAATATCTTAATGGAAATAGCAGGATTATTTAAAGCAGATTTAGAAGAATTTACAAAAATGCGGACTAAAAAGCTGCCAACCTTCCTTGGTTAGCAGTAGAGGGGAAACCATTTTGACGATGTAAAGTTACTTTCCGTCATCCTAACTGAGCGTACTTAGTGCTTGGTCAGGATAACGGGCAATCGTCGGTAGAACACGTTGTACTTTATTGAATCAGCAAACTTATTGCAGTCCAGATTCAAACGATTTCAGCGCCATCAACCCTTTAACACCACGACCCAACTTACCGACTGCGGGTAAGGTATATGTTTGTTGCTGCGCCTGATTGTTGGCTTTGCTGAATTTCACCCAGGTTTCATCACCTACATGACCATGAGGTAATGTTAAGGAAGGATGATCGAACGGTGCTTGTTCCCAACGTACCCGTTCATCAGTCAGCGATTTCAAGAAAGCAACCAGATCATCGACATCCGATTTAGTCAATTTCAGGCTTTGGGATGATGATTTTGCGGTACCGCATGTCGTTTCTTCCAAATCCCGATGACCCGCCATGTCCGCAGCAAGATTGCTGGCAGAACCAACGCCATCTTCTGATAGCAAACCAGTATCGTCGATCAATCCTGTCACAGGATCAGGGAGAATGACTTTATTGCCGTAAGCATCCGTTGTTAATACTGTGCCTTTACAGTTAGGATCTTTCTGGGAATGATCTTGACGATCTCCACCTCGGTTATAGAATTCGATAACCTGTTCCAGCGTTGCTTGTCCACCATTATGAAAGTAAGGTCCTGTTAACTCTACGTTACGCAAAGAGGGCGACTTAAACGCGCCATCTACAGCATCACGTTCGTCACTAACAACAGGCGAGTCACCGCATAAGTAATTAGTAAATGGATCAACAGTCAGTGGATTCCATGCGATACAGCCAGTTCCTGTATCAAACAAGAGTGAATCTGTATCAATAGGATCTGGCGACAAACTTGAAATACTAGGTGTTTCATTACCTGCAAAGAAATTCGTGGAGTCATTCGCATTCATCTTGGCATTTCTTGAGAATGATAACGGAAAACCATAAGCATCAGTTCCGCCAATGCCGCGATCTTCGACTGTTGGGCGGACACCGATATTGTAGAATCCTGCATCATATAATGCGACACCGCCATCACCCATCATCATACGTTCAATGTATTTAGAGCTATTAGGTCTATCTGCCGCATTTTCGACATGATTGACAGACGCAGCAGTAAATTCTGAACCTGAGTGGCAAGCAACACATTCAGATTTTGCAAACAAAACCTTTCCATGTTCTTCTTGTGCGGTTAATTGCGCTTCTGCATCGCTTGGATTTTCATAAGCCTTATCAAAACGGGAATTATCCGACACTAAAGTGGCTTCATAGGCTTGAATCGCCAAGCCCCAAAACAATGAGAAGTTGTTTTCGGTCAAGGTATAGCTACCTACCTTTTTGGTATCATCCCAATAAGCATTGTTAAACGCGGCTTGTATGAGGTTTTTATAGGTATATTCAGGTTTAAGACCAATCACAGGTTTAGAATAAGTTCCCAGTACGCTATCCGTTGGGTCAACCTTTTGATTGCTTAACGGCTTGCGGGTCAGCATTTTTTTGCCTAACTCAGGAAAGGCTTTGCCAGCGCAAGACATTTCAAGATCGCTTAGTGCTGGCCCAACCGCTTGTGATGCAAGGCTGGCGTTATATATAGTCACCCGTTTTTTCATGGGGCTACCATTGTCTACTTTGGCATAAATCTCGGTTTCTGGCATATTACCGTTAACAAAGCTTCTTTCTCCAAACGGATCTAAGCCGTTAAAGACGTTATTTGCCCTGCCATCCCAAAAGTTACGGAAGTTATAGACCGCATTAATAACAGAAGGTGTATTACGCGGTGCAGCTTGACGTACTGTGTAACCTGCCACATTAAATATAGGCAGTTCTGCCCCTGTTGTCTCAAACCTTTTGTCACAGACTTCCTGTCTACCTGTCGCTGTCAAGGTGTTGAACTTTGAAGGATAAACACCTTGAGAAGAAATAACATCATCACTGTCGTATTCCACTTCTGCATGGCGGTTAAACTGAGTAGGCGGATCAGTAACCACTACCGTTGCTAAGTCTACTTCTGCTTCAACAGGTTCAAGCGCTTCAAGTGCTAAAAGTGCTGCATCTGGCTGAGGAGGTGTCCATTCCGCACTATGCTCAGGTGCAACCACACCTTCAGCCACATTAGTGATTGTTTCATCGATTACAACTTCAGGTGCTTCAACTCCCCCAGCTAGTTCAGCTTGTTCAGCAGCAATGGCTTCCGGTGTTTCTGGCGGTTCAAGTGCTGCTTCGGCTGCTAGCTCGGCTTCAGTTTCAATTTCACCATCGACAGCATTTTCAGATGCTTTATACTTCCGTAATGGAAAGTCAGCTTTTTTCAGCGTGTAGTTGGGGCCTTTGCCAGGCGATACCAACAAAGGATCCAAGGCTAGAAAATCCAATTGATTAGCACTGACATACGAAGACATATAATCAAAAACATTACCCATAGGAGTCGCACCATCGTGGGCTAATTGTCCACTCGCATTTCTCATGCCGGGATTGATCTGATTTTTGATACGGTTATCCGCACCGGCTTGAAAATGGCAACTGGCGCAAGCGATGCCATCACTGCCTACTTGGGTATCCCAAAATAACATCTTACCCAGCGCAATTAACGCCGCCTTATTTTTAATGATACTTGGGGAAATCGAAACAGCAGCCCCGTTTGCATCGAGCATATAGGGTTCAGGTGCGGGTGTGCATTTAAGTGAACGCGGAATTTCAGGATCAATCCCTTCACCTTCTGCTACAAAACCTGTCGGCAGGTTGTTGCAAAAATCCGGTAGTGCTGGTTGGGCGAGACCTCTCGCCTTCACGGGCTGTGTAAATGCAACCATTAATGTAAAAACCGCTAAGAATGCCGTCATACCGACGCTATCCGGTAACTCTTTTAGACTTAATTTAGATACAGTCATAGTCATACCTCTATTTTTAAATTCCGTAACAAGCATTTAATAAGCTTGCGTAAATTGTACGGACTTCAGTATTTAAAAATATTGGTATGAATACTTATGCGTCACTGTTTTTTCAGAACCAACGCACTGTGTTTTCGGTATTTTTGAGAATAATGAGGTGTCAATATCGGTAAGATTACCTAGTTGACAGGCTTGAAAATGGCTTATGACAACCAAAGTTGGGGATTTGGTGGTTTAGAGACGTACTCGCTCTAACTCAGACTGTCACTTGTTACGCCGAAGAATAATATCCTCAATCATTCAACTTAATCCACCGCAAGCGACTCGCATTCGCCACCACGGTCAACGAAGACATCGCCATTGCCGCACCAGCAATCATCGGGTTGAGCAAAATACCAAAGAACGGGTATAACAGCCCAGCGGCGACGGGAATGCTGATGGTGTTGTAAAAAAATGCGCCAAACAGGTTTTGTTTGATGTTTTTCACGGTGGCTTTAGATAAGGCTATGGCTTCCGGCACTTTCAACAATGAGCCTTGCAGGATAACTACGTCAGCACTCTCAATCGCCACGTCCGTGCCTGTGCCGATAGCCATGCCCACGTCGGCTTGTGCCAGGGCGGGCGCATCGTTAATGCCATCGCCTACCATGCCGACTATCTGACCTTGTTGCTGCAATTCTTTGATAATAGAAGCTTTGTCTTGTGGAAGAACTTGAGCTTTAACTTCGGTAATACCTGCTTGTTTTGCGATAGCTTGCGCGGTTATTTCATTATCTCCCGTGACCATAATCACGCGGACACCCAGCTTTTGCAGTTGCTGCACGGCGTTGACGGAATCTTTTTTGATGGGGTCGGATACCGCAATAATGCCAGCAATGGCATTATCTACCGCAAGCAGCATGGGCGTTTGCCCTAATGCGGACAGTTCTGCCAATTGTTCATCATAGTTTCTGGCATCAATGCCTTTTAGCGCCATTAAGGCACGATTACCAAAATAGACTGGTCTTTTATTGATAGTTGCCGTCACACCGTGACCTGCAATGGCTTCAAATTGTTGCACTTTTTCCAATTTAAGTTGCTTTTGTTCAGCAGCAGCCAAAATACTTGCAGCCAAGGGATGTTCCGAGCCGGATTCTATGCTGGCTGCCCATACTAGTACCGAATCGCCATCGAATTTAGCCACATGTCTTACGGTGGACACGACGGGCTTGCCTTCGGTAATCGTTCCGGTTTTATCAAGAACCACGCAGGTCAATTGCCCGGCTTTTTGCAGGGCATCGCCTTGCCGTATCAATATCCCAGATTGTGCTGCCCTACCAACGGCGACCATCACGGAAATCGGTGTTGCCAGCCCCAATGCACAAGGACAAGCTATCACAAGGACAGTCATGGCCGTGACGAATGCGTAACCTATTGATGGTACAGGACCAAAATAATACCAAAGCGCGAAGGTTACAATGGCTATCAGCACGACAATTGGAACAAAAATACCGGAGATTTTATCGACTAACCGCGCAATTTCTGGTTTGCTGCTTTGCGCTTGCCTAACGCTATTAATAATCTGTGCCAATGCGGTATCTCGACCAATGCGCGTGGCTTTAAACAGGAAGGTGCCGGTTTGGTTGATAGAACCAGCGACGACTTCGCTGTTTATGGTTTTCTCTACGGGCAGAGGTTCTCCTGTCAACATGGATTCATCAATCGTCGAATGTCCGTCAAATAATACGCCATCGACCGCGATTTTCTCGCCCGGTCTAACTCGTAATGTCTCACCCAATCCCACTTCCTCTATGGGAATGTCCTGTTCCTTACCATCCCGCATAACACGGGCAGTTCGCGGTTGCAGACCGATTAGCTTTCTGATTGCGCCGGATGTCCGTCCTCGCGCCATCGTTTCCAACCCTGTACCTAGGTTGATAAAAGCCAAAATGACGACCGCTGCCTCAAAATAAGCGTGTTTAGCTAATGACGGCAAAACATCAGAAAAATCAATGACAATGCAGGAAAAAATCCACGCCGATCCCGTACCTAAAGCAATCAGGGTATCCATATTGGCTTGCCCTAAGCTTAGGGCTTTGAATGCACCTTGGTAAAAGTGCAAACCAGAGTAGATCATGACTCCCAAGGTAATCAGTGCTAGTTCAGGCCAAACCCAACGCCCTGTTGCTGAACCTATTTCCGGCAACCAGGCGAAATGCTCTGCCGCCATGAGAAAAGCACCGAAACCACCAGCAACTGCGGCTTTTTTCATTAAGCTACGATAACGCCTACGCTCTAAAGCTTCTTGCTCTTCAGGATTTTCTAGCCCTTCCATAACCGCCGCATCGTAACCTGCACTAATCACAGCTTGCTTTAATGCGTTAGGATCAGCCGTGCCTTTAACCATCGCGGAATGGTCAGCAAAATTGACGGCGACCGAAACCACGCCGGGTACGGATGCTAATGCACCTTCAACCGTACTGACACAACCCGCGCAAGTCATGCCCATGATGGATAATCGGGTTTCGGTTTGTGCCTCTGCGACGGGTCCTGTGGTCATGAGTTACGCCTTAATGTTATTAAAAATCAATCAGGTATTGTCAACTACAGTATATCCTACGTCAGTAATTGCTTGTGCAATGGTGGCAAGACTGGTTTTGTCGGTGTCGAATTCGACCTTAACCTCTTGGCTTTTGCTCGATGCAGTTGCCGATTTTACGCCATCCAAAGATTTTAATTTCGTAGTGACATTGTTTTCGCAGCCACCACACTTCATGCCTGTTACGGTTAATGATGCTGATTCAGTCATTTTGATCTCCGTTTGGTTATTACTACTGGAACTAACTGAGGTATTTATATCACAACCCGTCAACAGCAGGTAATATGTTGACAATCAATTCACTGCTTAAGTAACCATTGAATAACTACCCTCATTATTGGTACGATTGTCCCTTAATAATTCAACAAATAAACCTAATGGAACTCAATACCATCACTAATCAAACCATTGCCCTTGCTGGAATTGCCCAAGTTGCCGTTTTGGTGCAGCAACTGGCTACGACAGGCACTTGCGATCAACAAGCGATGGAAGCCAGTATTGGTAGCATATTAAAAATAGATTCGGACAGTGTAGGCGATATTTACGGCGGATTAGCTGGGTTGAAACTGGGTTTAGAACAGCTCGACGGGCAGATAACTGGCGAAAAAGCCCCCAATCCTGAGCAAGCACGTTATGCAGCGGCAATTGTATTCTTAGAGCGGAGACTTTCTGATCGCAAAGACATGCTCAACACTATACAAAGCGGTATCGTTAAGGCGCAAGCACAAAGTGAGGAATTTGGTCTGTTGCACGGTAATGTCTTAGCCAATCTCGGTAGCCTTTATCAAAGTACAATCAGTACCTTACAGCCTAGGGTTATGGTGAATGGCGACCAAACGTACTTAGCCAGACCCGATATAGCCAGTAAAGTCAGGGCATTGCTATTAGCTGGAGTTCGTTCGGCGTTATTATGGCGGCAATGCGGTGGTTCGCGTTGGAAGTTTATTTTTTACCGCAAGAAGATTCAGACAGAGTTGCAATATCTGTTAAAACAAATCTGATTACGCTGGCTTACCAATGGATATTGAAGACATCAACAAAGTAAAAGATTATTTGCTCACCCTGCAAGACAGTATCTGCACGGCTTTGGAAGGGGAAGAACCGGAAGCGCGGTTTATTGAAGACCTTTGGACACGCGAGGAAGGTGGTGGTGGCAGGACGCGGGTATTAACCAATGGTCAGGTTTTTGAGCAAGGCGGGGTCAATTTCTCCCACGTATCCGGTTTTAGCCTACCACCTTCTGCGACTGCAAAACGACCTGAGCTTGCCAATCGGCAATTTGAGGCGATGGGCGTGTCGCTGGTTATTCATCCGCTTAACCCTTATATCCCGACTTCCCATGCCAACGTGCGTTTTTTGATTGCAGAAAAACCGAATGAACCCACCATCTGGTGGTTTGGCGGCGGTTTTGATTTAACGCCGTTTTATCCCTTTGAAGAAGACATAATCCATTGGCACCAAAGCGCACGGGCGGCTTGTCAGCCTTTTGGTGATGACATCTATCCGGCTTATAAAAAGTGGTGCGACGATTATTTTTATCTCAAACACCGCAACGAAACCCGTGGTGTTGGCGGCTTATTCTTTGATGACCTGAACGAATGGGAATTTGAACGCTGTTTTGCGCTGATGCAATCAGTAGGCAATCATTATATCCAAGCCTACTTACCTATCGTCCAAAAGCGTAAAACCACCGTTTTTGGCGACAGAGAGCGAAATTTCCAACTTTACCGCCGAGGACGGTATGTTGAATACAATCTCGTCTATGACCGTGGCACTTTATTCGGCTTGCAATCCGGCGGCAGAACGGAATCCATCCTGATGTCGCTACCTCCCGTGGTAAACTGGAAATACAACTGGCAACCCGAATCCAACAGTGCCGAAGCATTGCTTTATGATCGCTATTTAAAGCCTCAGAATTGGTTGGGTATTTGACCAAACCAGCATAACCTACAGTTATTCACCCGCCTCCCTAAAAAACCAGAATTTATTTCATCCTGAATGGTAATACTTCATAGAAATCAGCACTGGTTCACAGTATAAAGTAGTCAACTGATCTACATTGTGTGCGTACCTCCTGATAATACAAGGATGTTAAGTTGTGCAAGGACGCACATTTTTTAAAACTCATTGAGGTATAAATCAACCCATTTCATTAATATAGATTGAGGGTGACCAAAATGAGCAACTTACTGATTAACTTAGTTGATAATGGTGCAATTGGTATTAACCGATTTGCAGATTTCGTAAAAACACTGGGCGGAGGCGACTCCGAAATGACGCTAACTGAGGTTTTGATTATCAGCCGAGTATTGTTTGCCGTCGTAATGATTGGCTTTATCGGCTATTTTTTCGACCGTATCAAACTCGCTCTACTCCCAGTAGAGAATGATGCGAAAGATGATAGTCGCCGAGGGCGCTAACGCCAGGTATTTTAGTGAACAGAAACGCTGACAAATCCAGGATGGTTTTGTCAGCGATTTTTTGTAAAAATCAAAGTCTACACAGACAAACTCATTCAAAATCAAACCGATCCGGCAACCAACCATTATTGACGCAATCTCGGAAACACCATGCCGGTGTAGTTTCGGTTTTGTAACTCCAAAAAAACCAGCCGAGATATTTTTCATAGGTTGCCAATTGCGCGGAGGCATAGGCACGATAAGCGACATCCATTTGAAATTTATCCATTTTTTCCAGCGCATGGTTGAACGGGCCTTCAGCCCACAGCGAAACCACACGTAAATCCAGCCCCAAACTCCATTCGCCGACATACGTCCATTGCTGCATTTCCTGGATGATGGCATCGGCTTCCTGTTTCCATTCCACCACGGTTTTGGTAACGTGCTGGTAAATATCCGAATCAATGTCTTCCCGCGCAAAGCATTGGTATCTATGAATATCGAACACCACATTGTCGAATTCAGGTTCTTTCATAAAGCCCAGATATTCTTGATAAGACCGAAAACCATCATGAAAAACCACCGCCACATCTTCGGGTTGACAATATTTTCGGATACGGTGATAGCCATCGATGTTGTATTTTTTTAGCAGGTCAGTGTCCACATCCCAACGGGGTTCGTTCAATACTTCAATACCGTGCAGTGCGTGTCGCCCATGATAGCGTTCTGCCAGTTGCTCCAGCACCCACAAGGAATGGTTGAGATAGCTCTCATCCGTATGCCATTCGCACACATCTTTTATGCCGCCATTGTCGAAACCATTCTGGCAACCGGGCGCGGCATGTAGATCGAGCAAAATCAATAAGCCCAATTCTTCTGCCCACTCGAAGGCTTGGTCGAGAATATCAATGCCGCCCACAACGAAAGGATGTTGATAGTCACCATACGTCCGGTGATACGGGTAATTAGCTCCGAAAATCCAATGGCCGATGGGAATACGTACGGCATTGATACCGATACTTGCCAGCCAAGCGAAATCATCGCGGGTGATAAAGGTTTGCCAGTGGTGTTTTAGCCGTGTTTCTGCTGCACCGCCAAGTTCCACGCAATACGTGGTTTCATCTGTCGCGTTCAAGCCTTCAAATACGCTGGGGGTCATCCATTTCTCCAGCACCAGCCAACCGCCCAGGTTGACGCCGCGTAGTTTTTTGCCTTTGTTTTTAGAAGATGATTCAGTCATAACTTTTATCTCCGGTAGCTTATCTAGGTTTGGTGTGTTTGATATTTATACGCTTTAAAATAACTATCAGAACAATAATTTCAAAAACAATAAGCATGCAAAAAAGGATCAATAACATATTGAATGGACTGTCATTTGATAACCTCAGCGCAGCTTTACTTGGGTTTTCTGGATCGTAAATGGCAAATACTTTAGAACCAATTGGATGTTTATTCAGTTCAAGTTCGGCATTTTTTCGGTAACTATGGCATTTGCATGATTCAAAAACAGCCCTAGTTGAATTGTATTGTTTGCCATCTACACTGAAATAATAGTCCCATTCAGGACAATAAGTAACACCGAATTTGCCTCTTGATTCCTTAATCTTTGTAGCTAATACGGTGGCTTCAGCTTTGGGCCAATGCACTGAGTTTTTTGTATCAAAGTAAATAATAATGCCTTGCCACAACTCAAGTCCAAGAAATAAATTTATAAAAATCAAAACTATGGCAAAAAATATATTTCTCATTGCTTTTAATGTATTCACAATGGTTGTGTGGATAGATATAAATAACGATTTATATTTTTAGTTTACGTTGATGGAACGCCTCCGCCGACGGCTGGTTAGTAATGCTAAGGATAGCTGTATCTGGCAATTCTTTGCCCAATAATTCCAGCATCTGGGTTTCGCCTTCTGGCGTAAGCGAATCCAGGGCTTCTTGCATAAAAATCCATTTTGGTCCGTACAAGAGCGCACGTACCAAGCCTAACCGTTGTTGCTGTTCACGAGACAACAGTTTTTCCCAAGATTCAACCTGGTCGAGTTGATTAATCAAATCTTTAAGCCCAATACGCCTTAACAATTTTTCCAGGTCAGTCCGGTTGAATGCGCTGACAGCTTTGGGATAACAAATTGCCGCTTGTAGCGATCCAGTCGGTAAGTAAGGGTGTGGCGACATGAAGAATAAACGCTCATTTTCAGGGACTTGAATATGGCCTGAACCCCAAGGCCACAAACCGGCAATTGCCTGGAACA
The DNA here is from genome assembly GCA_945861705.1 of Methylomagnum ishizawai. Classification (GTDB taxonomy): domain Bacteria; phylum Pseudomonadota; class Gammaproteobacteria; order Methylococcales; family Methylomonadaceae; genus Methyloglobulus. Next base: position 75,714 of record CAMAVM010000001.1, read on the forward strand.
ACTTTGCCCCCGTGCTGGGATGGCCTACAATCAATACGCGCTCGCCCGCCTTAATTTCAGTGTTGATAGTGGCCGAAATCGTTTCGCCTTCCAGGTTGGCAATGCTGAGATTCTCAAACGTTAATACCGATTTTCCTGCCTTGTTGACACAAATCTGGTTTGAATTAAGGCAAGATATGTCATGTTCCAGTTCATCAAGGGCTTTGACCAGGCCCAAAACCCGTTCAACCGAAGCCCGCCATTTGGCGATTCCAGCCATATTGCTGGCAGGCCAAGACAGGGCATTTACCAAATGCTGAAATGCCTGGACAGATTGCATCAATGTACCCAAAGAAATCGCCCCAACAATGTAGCGCGGGGCAGCCGCTAGGATCGGCAAGGCCATTGATATGACCGAATAACCCGACGTGAATATCTGGATTTGTTTCCACGCGGCGGTTTGTTGTGCGTAAGTGTCAATAATGGCCTGAAATGAGTTAAGAAAACGCTTTTGTTCGTAGTTTTCGCCATGAATCAGGGCAATTGCCTGGGAATTGTCTTGTGCCTTTATCAAGGTATATCGGTAATTCGCTTCCTCAGTTTGTCGGGCATTAGTTGCCTTGGTGAGCGGCTTGCCCATCCACCAACCCAATATTGATGCACAAACCGAATAGATGACCGCAATCCAGACCAAATATCCGGCAATTGAAAAGGAAAACAAGCCTATGTCAAGAACAACTGTACCCGATAGAGTCCAGAGAATTTTTGTAAAGCTCCCTAATAACAGCAGGCTATAAAACAACGAATGCCCCATTGCAATGGCTTCTTCCGTTGCTATTCGAATATCTTCTGCAATGCGGCCATCGGGATTGTCATGATTATTTTTCGCCATGAAAGTAACCTGGTAATGCCGCCCTTTATGCATCCACTTGGCAACGACCTTTTCGGTAAGCCACAAGCGCCAGCCGATCAGCAACCGCCTTTTAACAATGAGGTGCAGGGTCGTTATTGTGATGCTGCCGATGAAAATCAGGATTAACATCCCTATTTGGGCAATGATGCCGGACATTGAATGTTGCTCAAGGGCATCAAAAAGATCGGCATTCCATTCCGTAATGATGACGGCAAGGTAAATTTGCAATACGGTCAGCGCAACCAGAAAAACCGTATCCAACCGAATAACAACCTTATTGTCGGAGTTCCAAAATGGCCCCGCCAATTTAATAAACTGAAAAAAAAATCCATCTTGAATTCGCATCAGTAAATCCTCCTGTCAAAATCGAGCTTGACATCGACAACTTGCTATCGCCGCAGTTAATTTCTATCGTATTATTGCAAATAATAGCTTACCGTTTCATTGAACACCACACTATCAAACTGGAGCTGACCATGCTGATCCCGACGACATCCACCCACATTTTAAACATTGCCCACCGGGGTGCGCGGGCATACGCGCCTGAAAACACCCTCGTCGCCTTTGCCAAAGCTAAAACCCTGGGCTGCGAGATGTTTGAGATGGACGTGCGCTTATCGAAAGACGGCGTGGTTGTCGTTTATCACGATGAACACCTGACCAGATGCACAGATGCCAAGACCAGGTTCCCTAACCGCAGCAGTTACAATGTCGCCGATTTTACATATACGGAACTTAGCTGTTTAGACGCAGGTAGCTGGTATATCGAGCAATTGGCACTGCCCAGTGCAGAGCGTCAGGCCTTCTTGCAAAGCCTGACAGATGCCGAATTAGATGAATTTATCAGCGCATCTGAACGGGAACGCTATGCTTCCGGCGACATCAAAATACCGACTCTGGCCGAAACCTTGAGTTTGGCTAAAGAACTGAACTTGATGGTCAACATAGAGCTCAAAAAACAGCCCAATGGCACAACAGGGCTAGTTGAAGCCGTGTTGAATACAATAGAAACAATGAAAATGGAAGGCCGAATCCTGATTTCTTCCTTTGAACATAAACTGTTGAAGCAAGTACGGCAACAAACCAAAACTTGTGCCACGGCTGTCCTTACTGACCCGCCCATCAAAGCCCCTCTTACCTACCTACGCAAACTTAAGGCGAATGCTTATAACATTGGTTGTTACAAGGATTATAAGGCCAAGGGGTTTGGCGGCTTACCCGGCAAGCGTTATCTCGCCCACATTGATAAGATCAATAAAGCAGGATTTAGCGTGAATATATGGACGTGTAATGACCAGAAGGAGATGGACTGTTTAATGTCTGCCGGAGCATCTGGCTTGATTTCTGATTACCCTAATCGGGTGCGGGAAAAAATTGCGGCTTATTTGCCAATCAATTCATTTATGGCAACATCTTTTGTCCCTTCTCCTGCTGGATCCCTACATGGATGTAGGTTAGTAGGGCAACGCAGGAGCAGTTGCCGAGAGGGTTAGGGTGAGGAAAATTAAAAAACCAAAATGAAACACATAGTAGCCATAGACCAAGGCACCAGCAGCTCACGTTGCATTCTTTACAATAAGGATGCACAACCTGTTGCCATCGCCCAGAAAGAATTCCAACAACATTATCCACAGCCGGGCTGGGTGGAACACGATGCCGAGGAGATCTGGCAAACCCAGGCCACTGTCATCAAACAAGTGCTGCAACAACATGACCTGAAACCGTCCGATATAGCCGGTATAGGTATCACCAATCAACGGGAGACAACCGTGATCTGGGATCGAAAAACGGGTAAGCCCATTTATAACGCCATCGTCTGGCAAGACAGGCGAACCGCAGACGAATGTACCCGACTTAAAGAAGCTGGGGTTGAGCCGATGATCCAGGCAAAAACCGGACTGCTGCTTGATGCCTATTTTTCCGCTACCAAGATAAAATGGCTGCTGGATAATGTCGAAGGCGCAAGAACTAAAGCAGAGTGCGGCGAATTGGCCTTCGGCACCATAGATTCCTGGCTGGTCTGGAATCTTACCCAAGGTGAGTTGCATATTACCGATGTTTCCAACGCTTCCCGTACCCTCTTATACAACATCGAACAGCTTAGATGGGATGAGGAATTACTGGCAATATTCAATATTCCCGCTGCTTTACTCCCTACGGTAAAAACGTCTAGCGAAGTCTACGGACTAACCCGGCATTCAGATATAGGCGAAGGAATACCTATTGCAGCGATTGCTGGCGATCAGCAAGCCGCCTTATTCGGTCAGTTATGCCATCAACCCGGCATGGCAAAATGCACGTACGGCACGGGATCGTTCTTGATGATGAATACCGGGCGCAAAAAAGTGGCATCAAAACACCGCTTGCTATCCACCATTGCCTGGCAAATCGGCGATGAAGTCACCTACGCCCTCGAAGGCAGCGTGTTCATGGGTGGCGCAGTCATGCAATGGCTACGGGATGGTTTGATGGTGTTCAAACAAGCATCCGATTCAGAAAAGTTAGCCAACAGCGTAAGCGATAACGGCGGTGTCTATTTTGTCCCCGCGCTGACCGGACTCGGCGCACCGCACTGGGATCCCCATGCCCGTGGCGCAATCTTTGGGATTACCCGTGGCACGACACACGCACATCTGGCACGGGCGGCGCTGGAAAGCATCGCTTTTCAAGTCGATGAACTGTTGCAAACCATGACCTTGGACTGTGGCGAAGCCATTACGCAATTACGCATAGACGGCGGCGTAGCCAAAAACAACCTCATGGTGCAATTTCAGGCAGACATATCCAACATCAACATCGCCCGTCCAGACAACCTGGAAACCACTGCCCTAGGTGCGGCATATCTAGCGGGGCTTGCAGTCGGATTCTGGAAGATGGAAGAACTCAAGCAATCATGGCATGTCAATCAAGCATTTACACCCAAGTTATCATCTGAACAAGTCAATACACTCAAACACTATTGGCAAAAAGCAGTAGAACGGTCGAAAAATTGGGTGGAATAAAACATTAAACCAACCTGCTATTGTAATAATGCGACCTTCATCATTCATCTATTCCATCTAAGAACGGGTTCTAAGACTTTCGTAGGATAAAACCTTTTTTGTTTAACCTTATTGCAACCAGCACCGGAAACAACAAACCTAACAGTAAGTTTACGAATAGCAATATGACCGCCATGTTACTCGGCGTTAAACCAACAAATAAGTTTTTGATTAACGGCGTAAAGATCAATAATCCTGGCGCACAGCCAGCCAACAAGATCAGACGATTGAATCCCGAATGATGCTTTATGCAGAGCAACCTTACTAAGTACAACGACAACAGTAATGCGAACAACGGCCAGGTAAACAAGAAATTTGCCCCGTTATTCAGGGTGAAAAGTGCCAAGAAAAGCCAAATAGCCGAAATGCCCAAGCTGATTTCCATCGGCTTTAGCCATTTCTTGCTAATTAAGTAAAAAATAACGGTTATTGCTGTGTTTATGAGGATAAATCCCAGCAAATAGCCGTAACTTGTTGAGGTGTCGTCGTAGGCGAACGTCAGGTAATTAGGGTGAAAGATGCGAAGCGCAGCCCAAAGCCAACTGTCGATAAAGTACAAACCGCAAATCAGCAAGAGATAAGCACACAGTGCAATCAAGGTTTGTTTTATCCGCATTGATTTCGCCTTATGGCTGGCTGCACACAAAGCAATAAACCCGATTGCGAGCAAAACGCACAAGGCAATCGTCCAACGCATGGGGTAATGTACAAGCCCTAAGCCGGGGAAATCGAAGTACACACGGTTTTCTACTTTAAGGTTGGCTAATGGTTGGTTGCCAAAATGTTTCACCAAGGCCAGCATGATGTCCCCTTCATGCTGCAACGTGGCTTGATTCAAGAATTCCGGGCGATCCAGTTGGGTGTGATAAGCCGCATGGTTTTCAATCGCGGCAAAATTCATCCCCAGTATGCCTGCACTTTTAAAGACGCTGAAATCGGTATCATTAGGCAGTCGCTTATACACCTCGTACATCAAGGAATTGCTCATGACAAACGCGACCGACTCGGCAAGTCCTTCGATCAACTTACCGTTGCCATCACTGGTTTCAAACATCATGAACGCACCGCTATTGCCACGGTATTCAAAATTCAACGCCAATCCGACTTCTTTTGTCCAAGGATGTTGTTCCACAAAGGCTTTCGCGCCTAACAATCCGCTTTCTTCGCTATCGGTGAACAGGCAAATCAGGTCATTTTGCAATGCGGGTTGCGTTTTTAAGGCCCGCAGCGTTTCCAAAATAGCCGCAACCGACGCGCCGTCGTCGGCAGCACCAGAGCCTGTAGCCACGGAATCGTAATGGGCTGATAGCAGCACGGCTTTGCTCGAACGTGTGCCAGAAATTTTCACCAATACATTATGGACTTGTACCGCTTGCTTAGTTTTAGGATTGACGACATCCGCCGATTGAATTTCTGGCGTAAACCCCAATGCTTTTAGCTGGTCTATCAGATATTGCCTGACTTCTGCATTTTCACGAGATCCCGTCGGATGCGGTTTTGAGCCAATCTGCCACACATGGGGCATGGCACGGGCAGATGAAAATGTCGTTAATGGCGAAGAAAGCGTTGTTGGCTTGGGTGGCAATGTGTGGAATAGACCGATAACTACCAGTGCGAACACACCAATAATCAGCAAAACAGCCTGTGCTGGATGTCGGGTTTGCGAGGGCTGATGTTCTTTTATCATATTCGCACCGTGGAGGATTTGTCTTTAATCGCATAGCAACAGCTTACACTATTAAATGGAAATATCTTTATAAGCTAATGAATTATCTGGTGTTATTAGTAGCTTGCTACCACTAAGCGAGATGCTCCATCATGGTTATTTGCGCTGACCACAGCAAAATCCAAATTCACCACATCAGCAAATTGGACTTTAGCTTGATTAACAATAGAATCGGCAATTTCTGGACTTTCAACCGCGCAAAAGCCCGTCGGTCCCCAGGACGTTTGCCCGATACCCACCGCGCCTTGTTTTGCCAGCCATGCCATTGCTTTGCCCACTTCCTTGCTAGCGTAGATCCCACCTTGGGCGGGGGCAAAATGTTTACCGACGGCTATTTGTAATTGCGAAATGACATGCCCGAAGAGTTGCAAATCCCCTTCTGCGACGGCGGGCAAGGCTTGCATCATAATTTGATAACACAAATGTTCCGCTTCTTGCTGTGGGAAAGGCGGCAAGGCTTCAAAGGCAGCGATTTCCTGATCGCCATGCAAACCTTGTCCACGATCAAGCACCAAAATGAACCGCCAATCGGCTGGGACTTCCAGATGGACAAGCACAGGTGGCGTAATGGTTTTCTCCCCCCGACCTCCATCAACGACCAATCCGCCGTGTTCAAATACACCGATGCCGATGCCGGAACGCAAGCCCCTGTCCATGACTGCTGCAATATCACGCACGGTCATTCCTAAGCTGTAATAGGCATTCAAGGCCGAACCAATTGCTAACGCCATCTGCGTACCTGAACCTAAGCCGACATGTTCCGGTATGGCGGCTTCAATATTGATGCTGACTTGGTCGGACACGGACATCGCCTCGCATAACTGGCTCAGGCAGCGACCAGCGCGTTGTGCGGAAGGTCCAGTGATGGTGCGTTTATCTGATGTTGCTAAGGTTAAGCGCGTGTTGACTTCATTCAGCGCAATGCCAATGCTGCCAAACTGCCGACCGAGAGATCCGCTTAGGTCGATGAAACCCATGTGCAATCGTGCGGGTGCAGTAACCGTTATTTTGCTAGGAGATGACATTAAATGACTGAGGTATTAATCGCTGGTTTATTGCCTATTATATCTTGATAGACGTTGGTATGGGTAAGGTATCAAATACTTGTGACAAATCATCCAGCATACAATCACACATTTTCACCGTCAGCGGATTGACAGGGAACGTCGAAGGCACGTACACGGAATAAGCCCCCGATGCCGATGCCGCCACGATACCCGTATGGGAATCTTCAAAGATCACGCACTGTTGAATAGCAAGCTGCATACGCTCGGCGGCTGTCAAGAAAATATCCGGCGCTGGCTTGACGTGTTCTACATTGTCGCCGGTGACCATCAATGGAAAACGCTGCGTCAGTCCAGCAATAGCCAGACAATGCCGTGCATATACTCCCCAACTATTGGTTGCCAAACAAACCGGAATGCTTTGTTGCTCGGCATAATCGAGCAATTCGATCACGCCAGGCTTAACGGCAATTCCGTATTTACGGATGTGTTTTCGCCAGTAGCTTGTCCCCAATTGCTTAAAGTCCTGTAAATTAAAATCTTGCCCTAGCCACGCCTTTAACTGCACTTCGACTTGTTGGTAGTGAAATCCCGAAACGATTTTGAACGCATCTGGCGGAAGTTGATAACCCATCTTGGTTACCGCTTGCTGCCATGCGGCAAAGTAGGTCGGCTCGGTATCCAGTACCAGACCGTCCATGTCAAAAATAAAACCTTGAAAGCTGCCTAACTTAAAGACTTTCTCAACATATCCTTCGGCTGGTTCAATATGAACAGGCGTAGATTTATTGCGTTTTTGGTCAATTCTTCGGCTGCGCTTGGCATAACCGTGTCGATCCATGAACAAAATCATCTCGGCCAAAACTTTTTTCAGCATTGAATGACCTTGATATACTCTCTCGGTGCTTCGCGGCTGGAACCTACGACGATGCGCTTGCTACCGTCTTCTGCCTGTTCCAATAAGCCCGAAATTTCAACGGTTTCACCCACGAATGCCTGTCCGGTATAAGTTGCGATAAAGCAAACAACCGTGCAGATGCTTTCATGGTCTATTGAATAAAGCGCAGGATAATCAAAACCGTAACTATCTTCCGTGATTTTGCACTGTAGCGTCATCTCACCAAGTTTATGATAGCTAACAGATTCAGAATGAACCTGCTCATCAACAAAATTCAAATCAAATTTTCGCCCTTTAATCAGGGCTTTGTTAAATTTGCGGCGTTCATGCCAAATGTATTCTGCCAAAGTGAGTGTGCAAGATCGCCGTGCGTAGGCTTCTTGCCAATCCTTATCACCCAATTCGCCCAATTGTTGCTTGTCGATAAGGTCGGCGGTAATTGCCCGTGCTTTGTGGAAGTGTTCCCTATTATAAAACACCAAATCTACATCTGAACTTTGCTGTTGAACATCTAGCAATATCGATCCTGTTACGCCAACTTGGGTTAAGTCCAAGCCACTGTGTTGAAATAACAAACACAAATCGTATAAATCCTGCTCAACCTTATCGCGTTGCTGTTCAGCTAAAATCTGCTGTAAGCGTTGTCTAGGTTGATGGTGCTGGGCGATTTTATCAATATCGACCGCGTGGAGTTGGGCATCCAATACCGCCGAATAATGCAAATATTCTGGATGATGCGTTTTTAGGTAAGCGTTTGCTTGTTCAGTCGCAACCTTGTGCCATTGCTTCCCGTCGCATTTTACATACCGTAAAAAACACAGCACTTTCTCCACATCCCTACAAGTTTCTGCACCATTTTGGACAACCGCAAAGCACAACCCTTCTGCGGTTTCGATAAAGTCTTTGGGGAGGTACGAACTAGTTATTTGCTGCATGAGCCTTCCGGTATTTTTTCAACTAAAGACACAAAGCCAAAGGTACACGATTTGCGGTTTTTAGCCTTTGGTCTTACGCCTTTCGCCTTATCCATAATACTTCTATGCTCAATCCACTTTGACCGATAAAATACACGCAGATTTTGCCTAAAATAACATAATCAACAGGAAAACCTTATGAAGATTGGTGTACCGAAAGAAATTCATCCCGGCGAAAAGCGCGTAGCGACCACGCCGGAAGCAGCGGAGCAGCTTATTAAGCTGGGTTTTGAAGTCAGCATTGAAAGCGGTGCGGGCGAAAGCGCAGATATTAGCGATGAGGCTTATAAGAAAGCTGGCGTTAAAATCGTAAAAGATACCAAAACCTTGTGGGAAAATTCCGACATCGTTATTAAAGTCCGCGCCCCAGAGCAACATCCAAAACTTGGTATCAATGAAGTGGAATTATTACCCACAGGCGGCAATCTCATCAGCTTTATCTGGCCCGCGCAAAATGAAGCACTGATGAAGCAACTAGCGGCACAAAACGTAACCGTTTTGGCAATGGACAGCGTACCGCGTATCTCACGAGCGCAAAAACTGGATGCCTTAAGCTCAATGGCGAATATCGCCGGCTACCGTGCCATCGTCGAAGCGGCGCAACATTTCGGGCGATTTTTTACCGGACAAATTACCGCTGCCGGTAAGATTCCACCTGCGAAAGTCCTGGTCATCGGCGCGGGTGTTGCTGGACTTGCGGCAATCGGCGCAGCCAAAAGCATGGGTGCCATCGTGCGTTCTTTTGACACCCGCCCTGAAGTCAAAGAACAAATCGAAAGTATGGATGCCGAATTCCTGATGCTCGATTTCAAGGAAGAAGGCTCCGGCACGGGCGGTTATGCCAAAACCATGTCCAAGGAATTCATTGAAGCCGAAATGGCATTGTTTGCCCAGCAAGCCTTGGAAGTCGATATTATCGTCACCACGGCATTGATTCCAGGCAAACCTGCGCCTAAATTGATTACCGAAGCAATGGTCAAATCCATGAAGCCAGGCAGTGTAATCGTCGATTTGGCGGCGGAACAAGGCGGCAACTGCGAACTGACCGAGAAAGATAAGGTTGTCGTCAAACATGGCGTGACCTTAATAGGCTACACCAATCTCCCTAGCCGACTTGCCAACCAGTCAAGCCAGCTTTACGCCACCAACATACGACATTTATTGACGGATTTAACACCGGAAAAAAATGGCGTGATTAACGTCAATATGGAAGACGAAGTCATCCGTGGTACGACGGTTATCAAGGAAGGCAAGATAACCTGGCCGCCACCGCCGCCCACATTAACGGTTGCCTCGGCTGCCAAAACTGAAACAGCAGCGGTCGCAAAAACCGAGAAAAAGTCGCTCTTGCCCGAACCCGTCAAGCAATTCCTGCCTTTAATATTGGGCGGCTTGGCGTTGTATGGCATCGGATCGACTGCGCCCACTGCGTTCATGTCGCATTTCACGGTGTTCGTACTGGCCTGTTTCATCGGTTATCAGGTCATCTGGAATGTCAGTGCATCCTTGCACACGCCGTTGATGAGCGTCACCAACGCGATTAGCGGTATTATCGTTATTGGGGCATTGGTGCAAATCTCCACACCAGGCTTTTTTATTACCATCCTCGCGGGGCTGGCTATCTTAATCGCTTCTATCAACATCGCAGGTGGCTTTCTGGTCACGCGGCGCATGTTAGAAATGTTCAGAAAATAATAAGGGGAAAATGATGTCTCAAAGTTTAGTCACGATGTGCTACATAGTAGCCACCATTCTGTTCATTCTCAGCTTAAGCGGCTTAAGCCACCAGGAAACCTCCCGCCGTGGCAATTATTACGGCATGTTGGGGATGGCGATTGCCATTGTCGCCACGACCTTTAGCGGTGCGGTCAACAACTATGTCATCCTGATTTTCGCCCTGTTGATTGGCGGCGCAATCGGCACCAAATTGGCATTAAAAGTCCAAATGACGCAAATGCCTGAACTGGTCGCCATCATGCACAGCCTGGTCGGTATGGCGGCGGTGTTGGTCGGTTATGCCAATTTCATGGACAGCACCAGCACGATCAGCGGCGTGGAAAAAACCATCCATGAAGTCGAAATTTACATAGGTATCTTTATCGGTGCGGTGACTTTCTCAGGTTCAGTGATTGCATTCGGCAAACTCAGCGAAAAAATCAGCGGCAAACCCCTATTATTACCCGCCCGGCATTGGTTGAATCTGGGCTTATTGATTGCGACAATTTTTCTGTGTGGGATGTTCTTACAACAAGCTGAAGCCGGTAGCGGCACGATCCCCTTATTGCTGATGACAGCCATTGCCTTGGCTTTTGGCGTACACATGGTCATGGCAATCGGCGGCGCGGATATGCCGGTGGTCGTGTCCATGCTCAACAGCTACTCCGGTTGGGCAGCGGCAGCAACAGGTTTCATGTTAAGCAATGATTTATTGATTGTAACTGGCGCACTCGTCGGTAGCAGCGGAGCAATCTTGAGCTACATCATGTGCCGCGCCATGAACCGCCATTTCCTTAGCGTAATTGGTGGTGGTTTTGGTACGGCTTCCGGTGGCGAAGCCGCTGTGGTTGAGGGCGAAGTACATCCGATAGATGCCGAAGAAACAGCCCGTCTCCTTATGGACTCCAAAAACATAATGATTATTCCTGGTTACGGTATGGCGGTTGCCCAAGCGCAGCATACCGTGAACGAAATCACCAAATTCTTGCGCGACAAAGGCAAAAAAGTCGGTTTCGGCATCCACCCCGTCGCGGGACGTATGCCAGGACACATGAACGTGCTGTTGGCGGAAGCCAAAGTGCCTTACGACATCGTCTATGAAATGGATGAAATCAATGAAGATTGGGACAAAGTGGACGTAAGCATCGTCATCGGTGCGAATGACATCGTCAACCCGTCCGCACTCGACGACCCCAACAGCCCCATCGCCGGAATGCCCGTCCTTGAATGCTGGAAAGGCGACACCACCATCGTCATGAAGCGCAGTATGGCATCGGGTTATGCCGGAGTCGGTAATCCTTTGTTTGTTAAAGACAATACGCGGATGTTGTTTGGCGATGCCAATAAGATGTTGCAGGAAGTGTTGAAGGCGTTGAAGGGTTAATATTTAGGTTGGTAATCCGCGTGATGAGGTATGTTACCTGTCTCTTGATCACATTTTGCCGATGGTGACGTTTTTGAACTATGCTTAACGTGGCAATATGCCCCATCCGGCTGGAAATATTATTTTCAACAACTACAATTGAAGTTACTACATTAAGCTAACAGGAATAGGAATCCCTGATTACAACAGCACAAGAAATAAGCAAAAACCTCGTGGCGGCAATAACCAGCACGGCACTCACTTCATTCCCTTTTGATCATGTGGTGCTAACCGACATATTTCCAACCGCCACCTACGAGGCGATACTGAGTATGCTTCCCATTAACAGCTATTACCGGGAGCTAAAGCACAGCGACGCGATGATGGCAAACGGCCAAAGCGCTCGTTTACAATTCCCGCTAAACAGGGCGAATATAGAACGTCTACCGATTGAACAGCGTGATTTTTGGAATCAAGTATTAACCTGACTTGGCGCAAAAGAGGTTGAAGATGCCTGGCGCGTGAAGTTCAAGAGTGCAATCGAAACCGTCGCGGGAAGATCGATAGCAAAGATTAGGTTCCGTACACACTACACGCTGTTCCGTGACATCAGCGGCTACAAGATTTCAATCCATCCTGATTCGCCACGCAAGGTCATAACTACCCAGTATTATCTCCCTGAAGACGCATCGCAGACGCATCTTGGCACGTTGTTTCACGAGAAGAATCCTGACGGAAGTTACCATGAATCATTCGCCATGCAATTTGCGCCAAATTCCGGCTATGGCTTTGCAGTCACGCCGTCCAGCTACCACAGCGTAAAGCCCATGAGCCATGAGGACAAACCACGCAATAGCCTGATGGTGATTATCAACTATGACCGTGGCCCGCTCATTGAGGGATTCAAAACTGTCAAAACCCAACTACGCACCTGGTACGATCAGGTGTTTGGATTGACTTCAAACCATTTGGAGTATTAGCGGGTGGTTTATAGGATGCATAAGCGCAATAGCGTATTCCGCCGGATGAAAGTGGCACACATTCGGTGCAATACGCTACGCTGCTGCACCCTACGAAAATGCGCCGTACCAGGTAACCTACACTTCACGTTTATAAACTCTACGCACTAGCACAGCAGCAACCGTAACGGGTGATTTCCACCCATCAAAATTACCCAACAAGGTAAATCGCGATTTCCAGGGTTTGTTCTGTCAAATATGCAAAAATTTGAACTAACCTTAACAAATATGTCCAATCTATCGGCTTATAACAATTGTATTATTGTGCATTCATGGTACTTTGAATTTTATTGTTATAATGCGATTGAAATTAGTAATTGTCGGCACTATGTTAGTGATATGAATTTAAAAATAGGTTTCTATGGCTGAATTTGAGCCTTATAAAGACGATGACCACGGTATAGAGGTTCAATCGGCTAAACCAAAACTGAAAAAACCGCCCTTGTATAAGGTCATTTTGTTAAACGATGATTTTACGCCCATGGCTTTCGTGATTGACATTTTGATGCACTTTTTCAGTATGTCTGAAGACATGGCAACACGGGTGATGTTGCAGATACATACCCAGGGCATCGGTGTATGTGGTACCTATACTAAAGACGTTGCCGAAACCAAGGTGTGCATCGTCAACGAATATTCGCGGGAACATCAGCATCCCTTGCTGTGTTCAATGGAAGAAATGTAGTGTGGAGTGTGTATGTTAGGTAAAGAGCTTGAAGTGACATTGAACAATGCCTTTAAAAATGCCCATGATAAACGCCATGAGTTTATTACCGTTGAGCATTTGTTGCTGGCTTTACTCGATAATGCTTCCGCAGGCGCAGTTATGGTCGCTTGCGGCTGTGATATGAAATCACTACGTGGACAACTAACGCAATTCATTGATGAAACAATTTCCTTAATTCCCGAAGGCGTACAACGTGATACCCAGCCCACATTAGGTTTTCAACGGGTGTTGCAACGAGCGGTTTTTCATGTCCAGGCTTCTGATAAAAAAGAAGTTTCTGGTGAGAACTTATTCGTCGCCTTATTTAGTGAGCAAGATTCCCACGCGGTTTATCTGTTGAACAAGCAAGATGTTTCAAGACTGGACGTAGTCAACTATATGGCTCACGGCATCTCGAAATTCGATCAGGACAATTCAACTGGCGAAGATCAAGCAACTGACACCAATGCGCCAGATGCAGAATCTGCCGGCAGTCCTTTAGAAAAATACACCGTAAATCTAAACGAGGAAGCGCTTAAAGGCAGGATTGATCCATTAATTGGCAGGGACTTGGAAGTTGAAAGGACTATTCAAGTGCTTTGTCGCCGACGCAAAAACAATCCCTTATTTGTGGGCGAAGCTGGCGTTGGTAAAACTGCAATTGCCGAGGGCTTGGCAAAACGGATAGTGGAAGAAAATGTACCTGAAATCTTGATGGATAATGTCATTTATTCTTTAGATTTAGGCGCGCTGGTAGCCGGCACCAAGTATCGCGGCGACTTTGAAAAGCGGCTGAAAGCATTAATCAATCAACTAAAAAGCCGCCCTGAAGCGATTCTTTTTATTGATGAAATACACACCATCATTGGCGCTGGCTCCGCTTCCGGCGGCACGATGGATGCGTCCAATTTGATTAAACCCATGTTGGCTTCTGGTCAATTGCGTTGTATCGGCTCCACCACTTACCAAGAATATCGCGGTGTTTTTGAGAAGGATCATGCCTTAGCTCGACGGTTCCAGAAAATCGACATACTCGAACCTTCCGTGGAAGACACTGTGTTGATTTTAAAAGGGCTAAAGTCCCGTTTTGAAGAGCATCATGATGTCAAATATTCGCCAGAAGCGCTCCGTCTGGCGGCGGAATTATCTGACCGCTACATTACCGACCGCCATCTACCGGATAAGGCGATTGATGTGATTGATGAAGCGGGGGCGAAGCAACGCATGGCTTCCGTAGTCAATCGCAAATCCCTTATTGAAGCTGCCGAAATAGAGGAAATCGTTTCTAAAATAGCACGAGTTCCTGCTAAATCGGTTTCCACCAATGACATAGATAAATTGGGCAATCTGGAGAAGAATCTCAAAATGCTGGTTTTTGGTCAGGACGAGGCCATTTCTGCGCTGGCGACAGCGATTAAATTATCCCGTGCCGGACTTAGGGAATCCCAAAAAACCATTGGTTCATTCCTGTTTTCAGGCCCTACGGGTGTAGGCAAGACCGAAGTGACTAGGCAATTAGCCAAAGTATTGGGAATCGAACTAATCCGTTTTGATATGTCCGAATACATGGAACGCCATACCGTATCCAGACTGATTGGCGCACCCCCGGGTTATGTCGGCTTTGATCAAGGTGGCTTGCTGACCGAGCAAATCAGCAAACATCCACATGCCGTGTTGCTCTTGGACGAGATAGAAAAAGCCCACCCAGATGTCTTCAACCTGTTGTTACAGGTTATGGATCATGGCTCACTAACGGATACCAATGGCCGCAAAGCGGATTTCCGTAACATTATCATGGTGATGACAACCAACGCAGGGGCTGAGGAAAGTAGTCGGGCATCCATTGGTTTTACGCACCAGGATCATGCTACGGACAGCATGAAAGTCATTGAAAAAGGCTTTTCTCCTGAATTCCGTAACCGCCTGGACGCGATTATTCAGTTCAAACCCCTTAACATCGGCATCGTCGGTCACGTTGTTGATAAATTTATCTTTGAACTGGAAGCCTTGCTTGCAGACAAGCAAGTCACCTTGTCGTTAGATGCGGAAGCTCGCTTATGGCTGGCCGAAAACGGCTGTGACCCCAAAATGGGTGCAAGACCAATGGCGAGGCTGATTCAGGAAAAAATCAAGAAACCACTTGCAAATGACTTATTGTTTGGTGAACTAGCACACGGGGGCAACGTCCGAATCTATTTGGAGAACAACGAACTGCGCTTTGCGATTGAAAGTAAGGAATTGACGGTTTCTGAAAACAACTGAGAGGAGTATGTTCGTTCCGATGAGCGCTTGAAGTCTTAGCGCATACGAAACGAGATGCGACCTTTGGTCAAATCATAAGGAGTCATTTCAACTTTTACGCTGTCACCGGTAAGAATGCGGATATAGTGCTTACGCATTTTGCCAGAAATATGTGCAGTTACAATATGTCCGTTTTCCAACTGAACCCGAAACATGGTGTTCGGCAAGGTATCAATTACCTTCCCTTCCATTTCGATTTGATCTTCTTTCGCCATAAAAATTACCTGAGTACATTAAAAATCCCATTATAACATACCCTAATATCGACCAATAGCAAACCTGCAACCATTAGAACACCTATTTAACCGACGATACCAAGGTTACAACAGCAGCAAATCGGGGCAATGTCGTCCGAGCAGGTTCATATCCATACGCAACCCCTACTCGAAGACATCTAAATTAATGTTTTTAGCTACTGAGATATTGACAAATAAGTAAAATCCGCACTGCTAATAATAATTTCTTTATGCTTCAAGGACTGTTGATGGAAAAAAATGTATTGATTACTGGTGCCGCCCAACGCATAGGAGCCGCTTGCGCCAGGCTGTTACACGACTGCGGCTGCAATGTTGTATTGCATTACAGATCGTCGAAGCAAGATGCCGAGCAGCTCTGCAATGAACTCAACCAAAAACGCCACGATTCAGCAAGACTGGTGCAAGGCAATCTAAGCAATAGGGAAGAACTGGAAGCGATTGCCCAAGTTGCTATTTCAAGTTGGGAAGGCGTGGATGTACTCATTAACAATGCCTCATCGTTCTACCCCACACCATTTGCGACCACTAACGAAGAACAATGGGACGACTTATTAGGCAGCAACCTTAAAGCACCTTTTTTCCTGTCCAAAGCCTTATCTGAGTGTTTGGCAAAACGCCAAGGCAGTATTGTCAATATTGTAGATATTCATGCCGAACGCGGTCTGCCGGGTTATCCGGTGTACAGTATTGCTAAAGCCGGATTGGTGGCGATGACCAAAATTTTAGCCAAGGAACTCGCACCAACAATAAGGGTTAATGCCGTTGCACCCGGCGCGATACTCTGGCCGGAAAACGGCTTGTCGGAACAAGGGAAGAATGAAATATTGCAGCGCGTACCGTTGGCGCGGTGCGGATCGCCTGAAGATATTGCCAAGGCCGTGCTTTATCTGGTGAAAGATGCCGATTATGTAACGGGACAAATCCTTACTGTGGATGGTGGTAGGATTTTATTTTCCTGAAAGCTAAGAAAACCTTAACTCATTGATTATAATTATTGTTAATCAGGATAATAATGAAGTTAATCAACGCTTTATCACACACATAATCAACTCAAGCCATTCATCCTAAACTCCGATAAACTCAGGCGAGTTTTGTCGAAAACCTTATTCAGCCTACTCCCTAACCCACATCAAGTTAATATTTCACCTATTCAAGGTGAAATACTTCACAGCAAAACTAACTCGCCCCACCTACTATTTACTTAGCCGTAAATTTAGCCTTGTTCAATCAAATAAATTTTATTTATAGTCGATGAAAGCGCGGTAAAATCTTCAATTAATCTTTGATTTATTAATGCTTCACCCTAATCCCCCACAGGAGTCATTCATGCCCAATCTTAAACCTTTTCAAGATCTCCTCCCTATACCTGACGTTGTGGCACCCGTTGGCACTGTCTCCAAAGAACAGCGTCTTACGATCAAAGCGAAAGTTAAACAGGTCAAGCTGCACAAAAATCTCCCTGATACAGAAGTCTGGAGTTATCGACTGAGTGAAGGAACGATTGCCAGGCAAGGTGCGGGATCGAGCTTTCTTGGTCCAACAATTGAGGTCAATCATAGAGATATTGTTAAAGTCCGCTGGGCCAATAAAATTAAAGCTTCCGGCAACACACCAGCGAAATTGCCCTATGAAGTCGTCAAAATAGACCCCATAACGGTTACTGATATTCCACAAAACGTACCGGGCAAAGACGGCGCTCTTTCAGATCTGCAAGACAAATTACGTCCAAAGCTACGTGATCTGCAAGCTTCACTGGTTACCCATCTTCATGGAGGTCGTACTCAGGCAGATTCAGACGGCTGGCCTGACAATACTGCGGTCACGGATCAATCCGCTGATTACACCTACCATAACAACCAAGCAGCCACTATGCTTTGGTATCACGACCACGCGAACCATGTGACACGGTTAAATGTGTTTGCGGGATTGGCTGGTATTTGGTTAATTCGTGATAAAGAAGAAGCCAATCTTGGCCTGCCAGATGGCGATTTCGAATTACCGCTGGTCATTCAGGATCGCAATCTTGATGTAGAAGCGGGAAGTTTTACCGGCAAACTCCTGCATAAAACCGAAGTCAACGGCGGTCCTGCTGAATTTTTTGGACCTTATACCTTGGTGAACGGAAAAATTTGGCCTAAAGCCGTTATTGAGCCGCGATTATATCGATTTCGGGTTTTAAACGGATCTAACGCACGAACCTACAGGCTCATGTTGCTAGACGACCAAGGCAATAGCCAACACAACCTCATTTGGCAAATTGGTTGTGACCAAGGTCTGATGCAAAACAAAGCCGCATTTCCCATGGAAGGTCTTATTCTGGCTTCAGGTGAGCGCGTTGATCTGTTAGTTGATTTTTCAAGCTTTCCTAGCCAAAGCCTCTATCTGTGGAACACCGCTGAAGCACCCTTCAGCAATACGACTCCCATCTCGGCCAATCCCGCCGCTGAATTAACCGCCCTGATAAACGACCCTTTTGCTGGCAACACGATGGATGCTGATCGCCGACCTTATCCCCAAATCATGCGTTTCGATGTCGAGTCTATGGTAAGCAGCATTCCGCATCAATTGCCTGCCGATCCTTTGTTGTCGGTACGTCCTGCTGCCAATTTATCAGCCAATATGCAAATTCGCTTAATGGCGCTGGTTGAAAAGCCACCGATAACACCCACAGGAACAGCTATGTTGGTGTTTTGGGAATATGTACGCGTCGCAAGTGAGCCAGCTCCACTCGGTGTGGATATTATCGATTTTACCTATGTCCATCCAGCGACAGGCTTGCCTATGACCGAAGCATTCTGGAAAGCTGCCGAAGAATTTTATGATCGTGTCAACTGGAAAATACACCTTGGTGATACTGAACAATGGTATATCGTTAATGTAAGCCCAGATACCCATCCAATCCATGTACATCTTGTCGATATGAATGTGTCGCAACAATCCCTGTTCGACCTGACTGGATTTAGCACCAATGCGAGCAACGCCTTACCTGCCGGAACGACAGAAATTGATGGCAATATCGACACAATAACCCGTATTTCTGCCACAACGCCGGTCGCAATCCTAACCGACCAAACCGGCTCTAAAGACACTATACGCATTAATCCTGGCGAAATGGTGGGGGTTACCATCAAGTTTTCCCCATATTGCGGAAAATACATGTACCACTGCCATATACTCGAACATGAAGACGACGATATGATGCGACCTTTTGTAATCGTACCAAAATGGATTCCACACCACGAGCATTAAAAACGAATAGGCGAATGGATTTAGGGAATCTTTAACAATTCAAAACGCCTTCTCCTCTGGAGAAGGCGTAATATGAGAAACTGGTTTGTAGCGTTATACCAACTTACTGTATCAAATATTACCTACACATTACCCAATGCTATCTGTTGTTTCTCCAGCAATTGTTTAATGCCGTATCTTGCCAGCTCTAACATCTGGTCGAGCTCTTCCTTCCTAAACGCATGACCTTCAGCCGTGCCTTGCAGTTCGATAAAGGCAAAAGCATCATTCATCACCACATTCATATCGGTTTCTGCTTGGCTGTCTTCTGGGTAATCCAAATCCAGTATCGGTACGCCTTGGTAAATACCAACAGAAACCGACGCAATTTGTCCATGGATGGGATTTTTCTTGATTTGCTTTTTTTTGAGCATGTGCTGTATCGCCAGGGATAAAGCCACAAAACCACCGGTAATCGCGGCAGTGCGGGTGCCACCGTCTGCCTGCAAAACATCGCAATCAATAGTGATGGTATTTTCGCCCAAGGCTTTCATATCGACAGCGGCACGTAGCGAACGTCCTATTAAACGCTGAATCTCCATCGTACGCCCACCCTGCTTGCCTTGGCTGGCTTCGCGCCCCATCCGGCTGTGGGTTGAACGTGGTAACATGCCGTATTCAGCAGTAATCCAACCTTCGCCTTTACCTTTTAAAAAGCGCGGCACATTGTTAGTGTCTACACTCGCCGTGCATAACACGCGGGTCTCACCAAATTCAACTAATACCGAACCTTCCGCATGTTTGGTAAAACCGCAGGTAAATTTAATGTCTCTCAGTTGATTTGCATCGCGTCCGCTCGGCCTCATGAATACTCCATTCTAAACCAGTCATAAAACGCGCCAGTATACCTGAAATGGCATGGTTTAGGTTTTGCGTAGGGGATTATGGCTTAACCAGAGCTTGTTTGAATTGTTCGATAGTTTGTGGACGATCTTCAGGCTTGAGTTCCATCGCCCAATCAATCGCCTTCAAAAGATAATCGGGAAATTTTCGATTTAACGCTTTTATGGCAGGAATTAAGGTATCTTTTTGTATTCTCTCCGGTGCTGGAATCGGTGTTTTATTATCCAGACAGCTACGCATACTGGCACCAATCGCGTATATATCTGTCCAGGCTCCCAGTTGTGCCTTCGTATCATATTGTTCAGCCGGTGAAAATCCTGGCGTTAATACGGTATCCAATTTATTAATGCGGGTGCTGCTAACGCGTTGAATCGCGCCAAAATCCAGCAATAAGGCATCATTACCGGGACGTACCAAGATATTACCGGGCTTGATGTCAAGATGGACAAAATGCTGTTCATGGATATAACTGACACCCGCTAACAACGTATCAAATACGGCTAATAGAAACTCTTCAGTCATTGTCAGCATTTTTTTGCTTATCAGCTTATCTAGCGTCACGCCGTAATCGTAAGTCATAACCATATAAACCGTGTCATTGGCTCTAAAGAAATTGGTCACTTCGACAATATTCGGGTGTTTCAAGGCAGCTAACACTTTGGCTTCTTCAAAAAATAACGCCCGCCCACGCTTGAACATGGTTTGGGCTTCGGCACTGTTTGCCACGACCACATTATTCCAGGTACGATGGGCAAGCTTTCTGGGCAGGTATTCCTTTAGGGCAACCTGAAACTGATCCGCCAGTTGCCTAGCCAGATAAACCGAGCTAAATCCGCCATGCGCCAATTCCCGCTCGATCATATACTGGTCTATAATGGTGCCGGTTTGTAGATAGTTCCACGCTTTGGGATAGGTTTGCGGGTCGTAATATTCAGCCATAAATGTTGGATAGTTTGGAGCTAACTAAAGTATAGGTGAAAAATGATAAGAAGCATGACCGCATTTGCAGTAAATGAAGCTGAACTTGGCAATCTGACGATAACTTGCGAATTGCGTTCCGTTAATCACCGCTATCTTGATGTTTCCTTGAAATTACCCGACCGCTTGCGCTTTGCGGAAGCCGATATCCGGTCGCTTATCGGCGCAAAAATCAGCCGTGGCAAAATTGAATGTTCCTTAACCACTAAAAAACAGACCAAGCAACAGAGCTTTATTGTCGATCCTGATGCCGTGGCGGCACTGATTACAGCAACCAAGCTGATCGAACAACAAATGTACTCCTCCATGTCATTCTCAGCACTGGACATACTGGCATTCCCTGGTATTCAGCAAGAATCCGAACTCGATAAGACCGACATCAGCGCAGGTATCAATAGTCTGATCACAGCCACTGTCAAACAGCTATTAGAAAGCAGGGCAAGAGAAGGCAGACAGCTCAAGGCTTTGATTGAAGAACGGTGCGTAAAAATTCAAGGTTTTATCGATTCAGGAAACCAGCGAATGCCGGAAGTGCTGGCATCTTTACGCAAAAAATTGACTGATCGAATTGCCGAACTGGTCATGCAGCCGGATTTTGACCGACTCGAACAAGAACTGGTGTATCTTACCCAAAAACTGGATATTACCGAAGAACTGGATCGCTTGGAAACCCATGTAACCGAGGTGCTACGTGTACTGGAACAAGTCGATCCAGTAGGACGACGGCTGGATTTTTTGATGCAGGAATTAAACCGCGAGGCCAATACCTTAGGTTCTAAATCAATCGATAAAGATATGACACAAATTTCAATTGAGCTTAAAGTGCTTATTGAGCAAATTCGTGAGCAAGTCCAAAATATCGAATAGCTGACACATTACGAACTAATCACCGCAAAATAACATGAGTATCGGCAAACTTTACATCATTTCTGCACCTTCTGGAGCCGGAAAAACCAGCTTAGTCAGACAGTTGATGGCTGAAGTCGATAACTTGGTCGTATCAATATCCCATACCACACGTCGGATACGACCTGGAGAAAGTCAGGGTGTAGACTATTATTTTGTCTCGCCAGCCGAATTTCAGGCTTTATTGAATAATCATGAACTTCTGGAACATGCCTTGGTTTTTGATAATTATTACGGAACAGCGAAAACAACTGTCGAAAAAACCCTGAACGCAGGCATTGATGTCATCCTAGAAATTGACTGGCAAGGCGCACAACAAATAAAAAGCTTATGTCCTGATAGCCTATCCATCTTTATTTTGCCGCCCTCAACAGCGGTTCTCGAACAGCGACTACAAAATCGAGGACAAGACGATGACCACGTCATTGCCCGCCGTATGCGCGCTGCCGTCACTGAGATGAGCCATTACGACGAATTTGACTATATCTTAGTCAATGATCGCTTTGAACGTGCGTTGACCGAATTAAAAAGCATCATTATTGCCAACAGACTGACAAAAGACCGGCAACAACAGAATCTTAAAACCCTTATTACCGCCCTGCTATCTTCAACTTGAGCGGACACTCTGTGCTTTTGTACTGTTGAATCCGTTATTCAAAAGAGGTAGCACTATGAAAAAATTCATCAATAATATCGATACCGTCCTCAGCGAAAGCCTGCAAGGATTCGCCTTAGCCCATAGTGACATCGTCGAATTCAACGCAGAACCCCGCTACGTCAGAAGAAAAACGCTAAAGCAACCGGGCAAAGTCGTGCTGATTTCAGGTGGTGGTTCAGGACACGAACCTTTACATACCGGCTTCGTGGGTGTAGGCATGTTGGATGCGGCGTGTCCTGGGCAAATATTCACCTCCCCTTCCCCTGACCAGATGTTGGCTGCGGCACAAGCCGTGCAGCAAGGTGGCGGGGTTTTATTCATCGTCAAAAATTACGCCGGCGATGTCATGAATTTTGAAATTGCTTCGGAAATGCTGGAGTTGCCCAATGCGTCTGTGCTAGTCAGTGACGATGTTTCCTTACCAAAAGACCATAGCACCGGACGACGCGGCGTTGCAGGAACTTTGATTGTAGAAAAGATGCTCGGTGCGGCGGCTGAAAATGGCGCAACATTAGCTGAATGCAAAGCCTTGGGCGACCGCATCAATCTTGTCACTGCATCAATGGGCGTTGCCCTGACCAGTTGCACCGTCCCTGCCCTGGGCAAACCGACATTCGATATTACCGACAATGAAATGGAAATCGGCGTGGGCATTCACGGCGAGCGCGGACGTGAAACCGTACCTTTAAAAAGTGCATCGGAAATTGTTGAACAAGTAGCTACGATTATTGATGAAGAATTGCAGCCCCAACAAGGTCAGGAAGTACTGCTGCATATCAACGGATTCGGCGGCACACCGTTAATGGAACTGTATTTGCTGTACGATTTGGCGGCGACATTCTGGCAAAAGCGCGGCTTGCGGATTACTCGATCCTTGGTCGGCAATTTCACCACCTCAATCGATATGGCTGGTGCTTCGATTACCTTAACTTTATTAGATGAGGAATTGGTACGCTTGTGGGATGCACCTGTGCATACGGCGGCATTACGGTGGGGTTGTTGATTTATCAGATAAGGCATCGACAATGGCACAAATCATCAGTTGACTGCTTTTTGCACCCGCATCAATATGTCCCTGTGAACGTACACCCAAAAATGAAGCTCGACCTTTAGTTGCAAGCATATCGCGGGTAGATTCGGCACCTACTATTGCCGTCTGCTTGATCTGCTCGAATACATCTGGTTTATTTGCATCCTTTTGTAGTTGTTCCGCGACCGGAATCAACACATCAAGCATGGTTTTTTCGCCTTTATCTGCCTTGCCACGTTGCTTGACGGCTTCTACGCCATTCAAAAAAATATCGGGAAAAGTTGTTAGCGTTAATGGTTGATTATTTAGGTTCTTGCTCATGGCTAAAAATAGCGTCCCATAGAGCGAACCGGATGCACCACCGACTGAAGACATAATCGTCAAACCCATTTTTTGCAAGGCGGTTTGCCAGTCGAGCTGGCTTAATGCCTCGCTTTGCGCTGACAAAGCCTTGATGCCACGCTGCAAATTCGTCACGTGATCGCCATCTCCAATAGCCTGATCCAGCGCAGTTAACTCTTCAGCGTTGATTTCAATCATTTTGGCTACAGCTAAAATTAGCTTGGGTAATATGGCAGCAGTATTTGGCATGATGACGATCCGCATTAATTTCTCTAAGGTAATAGTGTAATGCTAGCTGCCGGATTGCCGGTACCTTTCATGATAGGCGGTACGACGTGATGCTGTGTTATTCAAGATAACTTGCCGAGTGCTATCGTCAGCATCCGCCCAACCCACAATTTCAGGCAAGGAACGGAAACATCCCACACACACATCTTCTTCATTGAGACAACAATTGCTTATACAAGGCGATGATATTGCTGGAGTAATCAGTTTTTCAGCACTCAAATTGATTATTCTGGATCATTTTAGGATACACGATGATAACACACCCCAACATGCTAGCCGCTTTACCAAAGCAGCCAATTCAAGCTAGCTCACTGAGCTTTCGTGCATTATTTTTGTTGGCTTATCCGTATTATTTCTAATCAACGACTCCTGCCCATCCAACCCTCTACAAAGTGTAATCAATTTCGTCGCTTTGCTGTGAACACATTTCTAAGTGGTATCGGTAAATTTTACCGCTCACAATATGTCAACTTCCGGTAATATAGGCTAACTGTGGTTTGATGAGTTTTCAGCATAGCCATTTACTGTTAAAAAAACTAAAACATCCCAATCCAACGTTCAAAAACTCTCAACAATGTCATTTGATCCCTCTTTTACCACCTCTTATTTGGTCGCCTTTGCGATGGGTCTTGCTACCAGTTTGCATTGTGTGGGCATGTGCGGCTCGATCATCGGTACACTTACGTTAAGTTTAAGCCCAGAAATACGCAACCGTAAACGGCTGCTAATTCCGTTTGTGTTTAACTACAATTTGGGGCGGATCACCAGCTATACCTTGGCGGGCGCGCTAGCTGGCATTGTTGAATCGTTCTTTCCTGCACCTGCAACTGACATCAATGGCTATCGCATATTGCAGTTGTTTTCGGCGATTATTATGGCTGGCGCAGGTTTTTATATTGCTGGTTGGTTGCCACGTTTTGCTTATATTGAGAAAGCTGGCGTTAAATTGTGGAAGTTAATAGAACCTTTCGGACGCAAACTCATCCCCGTCAAAGACCGTACTCAGGCTTTTTTGTTCGGCATGGTGTGGGGCTGGTTGCCGTGCGGATTGGTTTATACTGCCCTGGCACTGGCATTAACAACCGGTGATGTCAGTAAAAGCGCATTGACCATGCTATCTTTCGGTTTAGGTACTTTACCTGCGGTGATGGGAGTCGGTATAATGACCAGCGTACTCACGCGGTTATCGAGAATGCAACGCTTTAAACAGGTAGTAGGTCTGTTTATGATAGCACTGGCACTATTGGCCGCGATGCCTTGGCTTAATCCAATGGCTATAATAATAAATCATACGAATCACTAGAGAGGCAGTTATGGATCATTTTAAAACGATCATAGGTCAATCCCCTGCGCTGGATGCGTTAATCCGTAGTGCCAGGATAGCCGCCGCTACCGATGTCACCATACTACTGAATGGCGAAACCGGCACTGGCAAAGAAATTCTCGCTAATGCGATTCAACAATCAAGTGCTAGAGCTAAAAAGCCATTTATTACCTTAAACTGTGCAGCCTTGCCAGAAAGCCTGATTGAATCGGAGTTGTTCGGTCATAAGAAAGGCTCGTTCACGGGTGCAACAGGTAGCACCCAAGGTTTGTTTCAGGCAGCAGATGGTGGCACGTTATTTCTTGATGAAATCAACTCATTACCGGTTTCTATCCAGGCAAAGCTCTTGCGTTTTATTGAATCCGGCGAGTGTCTTGCAGTAGGCGACACTGAGCCTTATACCGTCGATGTCCGTATTATTGCAGCCTCTAATACTGACCTGAACCAGCAAATTGCTAATGGCACATTCAGGCGCGACCTGTATTACAGATTGAATGTCGTCCCGTTAAATTTACCCCCATTAGCAGCACGTCTGGGCGATTTGGATCTGCTTATCAAGCACTTTATGAAGCGGTTTGAACGTGAACATGGCATGGTTACGCCACAATTCAGCAGTAGAACACTCAAAGTCCTCAAAACCTATAGCTGGCCGGGCAATATCCGAGAGTTACGGAACTTATGCGAAAGACTGTGCATTTTATTGGCTGGAAAAATAATTGAACCGGAAAATCTACCGCTGGAATTTAACATAGTTAGCCCAAGTTCCAACTTATCGCATTTTACTCTGCCGTCCGCTGGGCTGGATCTGGATAATCTGGAAGCCAGTTTAATCCAGCAAGCCTTAGATATGACTAAAGGTAATCGCAGCAAATCAGCTAGATTACTGGGTCTGACTAGGGATACCTTACTTTATCGTATGCAAAAGCACGTATTTGCAACACACTGATATTTATCTTGGCAATAAACCTGCTTGATTAGCCCTTACGGCATCTAACTGAAATAACGGTGAGATTGTCGCTATTTCCGTTGGCACGGTAAACAGAAAGCATAGCCAACCTGTTAAGTTGATCTACATTGCTTTCCAAATTAGCCAGTTGTAATAATTCATCCTGCTTTACATGTCCCCAAAAACCGTCACTACACAACACAAAGGTCTCGTCTTGTGCAATCGGCGGAAACACTTTGATGTCTATAGTGTGTGCCTTATTCACATTAATGCTACGGGTTAAATGATTTTGTTCCGGGTGCTGTGCCAGTTCTTCCTCGGTTATTAAACCGACATTCAATAAATCTTCGGGTACGGAATGATCACGTGTTCGCCATACAATTTCTGTTGGATTTAATTTATAAACCCTGGAATCCCCACAGTGTGCTACTAAGGTCTGCTGGTCATCCAAGTAAAGAATAGCGCAAGTGGTATGTGCCTGGTCTGCAATGAGATCATCGTCAAATAAGACCTTCATCTCATTGATGGCATCCTTAATCCAGGCCGAAAAAATATCAACAGGGTTTTCTGCTATTTTCCTACTGTAACTTGCTGCGCGACTAAGCATACACTGACAAAAGAATTGGGAAGCTTTTTCACCCGCTTGATGTCCGCCCAAGCCATCAGCGACAATAAATAAGGCATAATCATTTTCGATGATATTTGCCATATAGTCTTGATTGGCTTCTCTATCGCCTACATTTGTTAACTGAAAATATTCAAGCTGCATCGTTGTTATTAGTTAATTTGCGCTCTCGCATTGAGCATTATTTGTTTTAAATCCCTGACTGACTGCGCTAATCCAGAAAACAGCGCTTGTGCAATAATGGCATGACCTATATTCAGCTCAACTATCTCAGGTATGTGGCATATTGCCTCAACATTATGGCAATGTAAACCATGCCCAGCATTAACTTGTAAGCCGATGCTATGCGCGTAAGCCGCAGCTTGTCGAATTCGCTCCAACTCAGCATTTCGTTCAGCGATACTTTTTGCATCGGCATAACAACCGGTATGCAATTCTATAACAGGCGCTCCTACTGCTTTAGCGGCATCAATCTGGGCATGATCGGGTGCAATAAATAACGAGACTTCAATGCCTGTATCGGCAAGTTTTTCACAAGCCCATTGTAAACGGGAAAGATTTCCCGCCACTTCCAAGCCACCTTCCGTGGTCAATTCCTCACGCTTTTCAGGCACTAAGCAGCAAGCATCGGGTTTCACCTTGGCTGCAATAGCAACCATTTCATCAGTCACTGCCATTTCCATATTCAGTCGGGTATGGATGATGTCTTTCAGCAGATAAATATCCCTGTCCTGGATATGACGACGATCTTCCCGAAGATGGGCGGTAATGCTGTCTGCCCCATTCTGTTCGGAAACGAGTGCTGCCTGAATTAACTCAGGATA
This sequence comes from Methylomagnum ishizawai, assembly GCA_945861705.1. GTDB lineage: Bacteria > Pseudomonadota > Gammaproteobacteria > Methylococcales > Methylomonadaceae > Methyloglobulus. The sequence goes on from CAMAVM010000001.1 coordinate 103,663, forward strand.
ACGTGTGCCTCTAGCTTGCCTGATGGTGGCAATATGGTCAACATTTACACCTAGCAGAATGAGTTTTCTGTCCATAATTACAATCGCTTAACGATATTATTGATAACAGCACGACTCTTAAGTTGCTTGCCTTGTAAATGACTATCTATAACTGCTCGCATCAACAGTTTGGCTACACTCAGTACATGAGGGTCATCAAATTGCCTTTGTTGCATTGCCAATAATGCTGAACCAGAAAATTGACCGTTCACCTCCTCAATCAAACCATCGTCCTTAGTAAACATATACTTTTTATTTGTAACTATCGGTTTTTCATGGTGTAAATCATAGTCTAATTGCAACCCATAACCGATATGATCCATAAGATTTAATTCAAACATCCGTAATGCCGCTTCAATATGTGGACCTAATGCCAATTGCTTTAAGCAATCTTGATACTCCCGAAAGACTTCTGGATGAGGATCATCTTTATGCAAAAAATTACAGACTAACTCATTGATATAAAAACCACAATACAAGGAAAGCCCAGGCAATTCATTCGTCTGATCTAATATTTCAGCATCCGTCAGCGTCCTTAAATCAGATTTGCCGAGGTATGACAGCGACAATGCCACAAAAGGTCGCAACACGCCTGCGGTTTTAGATTTGGCTTTACGCACCCCTTTTGCTATCAGGGAAATCCTGCCGTAATCGCGGGTTAAGGCATCAATAATCAGGCTGGATTCGCGGTAATTTTGCCGATGTAAAATATACGCTGGCTGCGAATGGACGACTGTATCACTCATTAAACCCCAAGCTTAGTAAAGCGCGTTCATTGTCTGACCAACCTTTTTTAACTTTAACCCACAGCTTTAAAAACACTTTTTGACCGATAAGCTTTTGAATATCCATTCGAGCATCCGTGCCAATTTTTTTCAGCATTTCACCTTCTGTACCGATGACGATATTCTTTTGTGAGGCACGTTCCAGCCATATCACGATATAAATTTTGGTAACATGCGGCAATTCTTCATACAGTTCGACTTGTACAGTCAGCGAATAAGGCAGCTCATCACCCAAGCGCCGCGTGAGTTTTTCCCTGACTATTTCCGCACATAAAAACCGCTCAGATCGATCTGTTACCTGATCTTCAGGGTAAATCAGCTCGCTTTCAGGCAATAAGGTAAGCAACAGGCTTTCCAGCTCTTCAAGATTTGTGCCTTTTAATGCCGAAATAGGCAGTAAGCTATGGAATGGAAACCGCTTTTGGGCTTGATCAAAAAAAGCCAGTATGTCTTCTTTGTCTTTAATTTTATCGACTTTATTAACTGCCAAGATTACCGGCAATCCAGCCTGTTCCAGTTTTTTTAGGATAATATCGTCGTATTCTTGCCAGACCAACCCATCAATCAACCACACGATGACATCAACACCTAATAAGGTCGTATCTGCGGTACGATTTAAGTAGCGGTTAAGCGCCCTCTGCTCGCCGTGGTGCATTCCTGGCGTATCCAGGTAAATGACTTGGCCTTTTTCTGAAGTACTTATACCGAGTATTCGATGGCGGGTGGTTTGCGGTTTACGGGAAGTAATACTGATTTTTTGCTTTAACAAATGGTTCATCAACGTTGATTTACCGACATTCGGGCGACCAATCAAAGCCACGTGACCACAATTCATGCACTGTCCTTTTGGAGTTTAGCGAGCATCATTTCTGCTGCTGATTGTTCAGCTTTTTTTCTGGAAACGCCAGTACCTACGCAGGATTCTGCAATCAAAGCGACGCTGCATCTAACTTTGAATGTTTGTTCGTGAGCCAAGCCGGACATATCTATTAAGATATACTCAGGCAGCTCCATTTTCTTGGCTTGCATCAATTCTTGTAATTGTGTTTTGGGATCTTTTTGCCAATTTTCTGCCGATAAATCTTGTAGATTATCTGCAAATATCCGACCTATCCAGTCTTGACAGGCAGCTACGCCCTGATCTTTATATATCGCACCGATAATAGCTTCTAAAGCATCCGATAAAATCGAATCCCGTCGAAATCCGCCGCTTTTCAATTCGCCTGAACCCAAAAACAAATAATCGCCAATTTGGTGTTTTCTAGCCAGCTCTGCTAACGAAGATTCGTTTACTAAACTGGCTCTGAGTCTGCTTAACGTGCCTTCGTCGGCTCCAGGAAAAGCATCGTACAATTTTTGGGCAATTACGAATCCTAAAATAGCATCACCTAAAAATTCTAACCGTTCATTATTGTGCGCTCCGGCACTGCGATGGGTTAACGCTGTGATAAAAAGTTGAGGTTGATTAAATGCCAAGCCCAATTTTTTACACAAGATTTCCGGCTTTTTTACCACTCCTTGCCAACTTCAAAAAAATCGTGAAATTGAACCAGAACGCTCAGATTACCGGCGATTTTTTCTACAACCTCGTACTCAATATCCACTTTTAAGTAGCTTCCCCGCTTGGTTATCTTGACATCTTGCAATGTGGCTTGCTTCACGTAATTAAGGTCAAAGCGTTTACTTAGCAGCGTTCGGACTTCAGATTCACTTAAGGTTTCAATATCGACTGTTTTTTCAACCGCAGTTAATCCACTAACAACTTTGCTATGGTCAAGATAAATAGGGCCTATCTTAAGGATTAATAAGACAAAAAAAGCGAATATACCCAACATGAAAATAAGGGTAATCAAGGTATAGCCTTGCTGAGGTTTGGGCAGTTTTTGCATCATGACTCTGGCACTCCATTCAAAAAATAAGGTGTCATACGGGGTTGGTATACCACTAAGTGTAGTTCATTTTAAAACCGTGCCAATGCGGTTAAAGCCAATGCCTTTATATTCCCAATCCCAGTTCATCCAGATAAAAAACGCCTTACCTACCAAATTCTCTTCAGGAACAGTTCCCCAATAACGGCTGTCATTACTGTTATCACGGTTATCGCCCATGACAAAGTAATTACCCGGCGGAATCACATAAGAACCTTCAACAGTTGGTGCATCATTACGAATCAAAATACTGTGTTCAACACCCGTCAAATTTTCCTCAAAGTGTGCGTTGCCCGTCATATCCTGCCCTTGCCCAACGCCCTGGTAAGAACCTAGCGAAGTTTGATTGACTGGCGCATCGTTGATAAAAAGTTTTTTGTTGTAGTACGCGACCTTATCGCCCGGCAAACCGATAACCCGCTTGATGTAATCTACCGTCGGATCTTTAGGAAAGCGGAATACCACGATGTCTCCACGGTGCGGCCCATCCAGTTCAATAATTTTTTTATTGATGACTGGCAGACGTATTCCGTAGGCGAACTTATTAACCAGCAGGAAATCACCGATCAACAAAGTGGGCATCATAGATGCAGAAGGGATACGGAACGGTTCTGCCAAAAATGAACGCAATAAGAAAACAATCAGCACAATGGGGAAAAATGACCGCGCATATTCAACAACTATCGGTTCATTAGCTTCATCAAATTCCCGCGCTTGTGTTTTTAGGTACAATAAGTACCCACCCCAAATCACACCCGTTACGATGCTGGCTATAAAAAGAAAAAATGAAAAATCATAATCCATAGAGGTTTCTTCAAGTAATTGAAAGGAATGCTGTTTTATTCTTTATTAAGCTGCAATACAGCCAAAAATGCTTCTTGTGGAATCTCGATATTGCCCACTTGTTTCATCCGTTTTTTACCGGCTTTTTGTTTTTCCAGCAGTTTTTTCTTGCGGCTAATATCACCACCATAACATTTGGCCGTGACATTTTTCCGCATCGCTTTAACCGTTGACCTCGCAATGACTTTGGAGCCGATAGCGGCCTGTATCACCACTTCATACATTTGCCTGGGGATCAGCTCTTTCATTTTTTCGACCAGATCACGACCACGGTTGTTGCTAAGGTCACGATGCACGATAATCGACAAGGCATCAACTTTATCGGCATTAATCAACACGTCCAGTTTAACCAACGGGGCTTCTTGAAAACGCAAGAACTCGTAATCAAAGGATGCAAAGCCCCTGCTCACGGACTTTAACCGATCAAAAAAATCTAGTACGACTTCACTCATCGGCAATTCGTAATGGATAGATACCTGCCTACCGACATACTGCATATCTATTTGAACACCGCGTTTTTCAATACAAAGCGTAATGACTGCACCCAGATAAGCCTGCGGCACCAGGATATTGGCCCTGATGATCGGCTCCCTAATCGATTTAATCATGCCTATATCCGGCAATTTTGCCGGATTATCAATCATCAACACCTTATCATTTTGAGTGATGACCTCGTAAATAACTGTAGGCGCAGTGGTAATCAGATCTACATCGTATTCCCGCTCCAAGCGTTCCTGGACGATTTCCATGTGCAACATACCCAGAAAACCGCAGCGAAAACCGAAACCTAATGCTAACGAAGTCTCTGGTTCAAATACCAAGGACGCATCGTTCAGGTTGAGTTTGTTGAGTGCTTCGCGCAGGTCTTCGTAATTGTCAGAGCTGACTGGGTACAAGCCAGCAAAAACCCTAGCTTGAACTTTTTGAAAGCCAGTGAGTTGTTCTGGCGCAGGATTGTCAGTCCACGTGAGGGTATCACCGACTGGGGCACCGAAAATATCTTTGATTCCGGCGACTACATAGCCCACTTCACCGGTATTCAAAACATCCTTTTCTAGGCGTTTGGGCGTAAAAACACCGACGGCATCCACCAAAAATGATTTTCCCGTGGACATGATCGTGATCTTTTGTTTTTTACGGATGCTGCCATGTACGATCCTGACCAAGGACACAACACCTAAATAACTGTCAAACCAGGAGTCGATAATCAACGCTTGCAACGGCCCTGCGATATTACCTTGGGGCGGCGGGACTTTGATAACCAACTGTTCAAGCACATCCCGTACGCCTAAACCAGTTTTGGCGCTAATCAGCAAGGCTTCATCAGCCGGAATACCGATAACTTCTTCGATTTCTGCCTGTACGCGCTCAGGTTCGGCGGAAGGCAAATCGATTTTATTCAGCACCGGAACGACTTCAAGGCCTTGTTCTATTGCCGTATAGCAATTGGCGACACTTTGCGCCTCAACGCCTTGAGCCGCATCGACGACCAATAAAGCGCCTTCGCAGGCCGCTAATGATCGCGATACCTCATAAGAGAAATCGACATGCCCAGGCGTATCAATGAAGTTTAACTGATAGGTTTCGCCATCCTTGGCGACAAAATCCAGCGTGACGCTTTGCGCCTTGATGGTGATGCCACGCTCCTTCTCGATGTCCATTGAATCAAGGACTTGGGCTGACATTTCCCGTGCCGTTAAGCCTCCGCAAAGTTGAATGAAGCGATCCGCAAGTGTCGATTTACCATGATCTATATGCGCTATGATGGAAAAATTTCTTATATGTTTTAAATCCACGAATTATTTATCAATTTTCAAAGCCAAAAAAACCGGGCTGCCACGGCGCTGAATCAAAACCGCAACCGATTTACCTACGGGAAGATTTTTGACTATTTTATCAAAGTCACTGACATTGCGAATGACATTATTCTGGATACGTAAGACGACATCGCCTGACTGTATCCCCGCATCGGCGGCGATACCGCTCTCAACATCTTGAACTAGCACGCCATTTTTGATATTTTCCAATGACTCCCGTTGTTCGGCGGTTATATCGGCAACATTTATACCCAGCCTGTTAGTAGGCTTAGTTTCAGTCTTATACAACGGTGTTTTCGCTTCCTCATCCGGCAATAGACCAACCTTAAACTCGATAGTTTTGGTATCTCCTTGCCTGATGATGGTTAATTTACCTTCCTCGTTAATCGGGGCAATGCCAACCATAGGCGGTAAATCGGCCGATGATTCGATGGGTTTGCCATTAAATTCAGTAATGATGTCACCAATTTGCAATCCGGCTTTTTCCGCTGGGCTTTTCGGGATTATTTTTGACACCAACGCACCTTGCGGCTTCTTCATGCCAAAAGATTCAGCCAGTTGCCGAGTAACATCCTGAATTTGCACACCTAACCAACCGTGAGCGGCTTTGCCACTGGTTTTAATCTGTTGAACGACATTCATAACGACATCCATGGGAATGGCAAACGACAAGCCCATGAAACCGCCCGTGCGGCTATAAATTTGCGAATTTATGCCAACCACTTTGCCGTCCATATTGAATAGAGGCCCACCTGAATTGCCTGGGTTTATGGCGACATCGGTTTGTATAAACGGTACATAATTACCACCCGGCAAGCTCCGCCCTTTCGCGCTGACAATGCCAGCGGTAACCGACTGTTCAAATCCGAACGGAGAGCCGATAGCCAACACCCATTCGCCTACTTTTAAATCATTAGGCGAACCAATGCTAACTACTGGCAAATCAGTGGCTTGGACTTTTAATAAGGCGATGTCCGTACGCGCATCCGAACCTATCAGTTTTGCCAGTAATTCACGCCGATCCGAAAACTTGACGACAATTTCGTCGGCATCTTTTACGACATGGTGATTAGTTAATATATAACCATCCTGGGAGATGATAAAACCCGAACCCAATGACTGCGTATCCTCACCACCGAACCCGCCACCGCCTTCAGGATCATTGAAAAAGTGCTTAAAAAGCTCCTCCATTTCGGGAGGCAAACCTTCAGGCATCTGTTGATTTTTTGGCATCCCTTTAACCGCTGGCTTTGCTTTTTGGGTCGTGCTGATGTTGACGACAGCCACGCCATTGGTTTTTACCATCTCGGTAAAATCCGGTAACTGTGCAAAAACAGTTTGGTTACTTACAGCCATTAAAAATACACAGTAAATCACCCTTTTGAGCATAAAACCTCCATTACATCCAAGCAGTTAAATATAGAACAGGAACAATATTACGGGCAACACTAACACCTTTCAAGACACTTTGAAAACGGTAAACGTGCGTAAGTATGGGATAAAAGCTATTTCTCTGTCGAGTAATCAAGATAGTCGAGAGAATTCAAGGTGTGGAATTGCGAAGTTTTACACCTTCGGAAATATATTTGACTGTTGAGGCAGGCACTTCTCCTAATACCGTAAGCTGGGAATCCGCCAAGCTACGGCTCATGGAATTGATTGCTCCCACGGAATGTATCCCCTCAGGAAGTCGGGAATCCGGTGTCGTATTGGCTTTTTTTGACTCCAGATAAACTGAAACAGAAGCAAAGCCGTCACTTAACAACAGATGATCTACCGGTTGATCGGTTTGATGCAGGGGTTTACGGCTAAAAAATATTTGCTTGAAACCTAATGGCAAAGCAGTCACCTCAAAAGAGGCATTATTTTCTGATTCTGATGCAGTCGCCGTTACTTTGCTCACCTCAGCGACTACCTTATCTTTACTCAGAGGCTGTTTGTTAATCTGCATTTCGGTAAATACCACTTGCTCTAAAACAATACCAGAAAGACCATAAACGATTGCTTTCATAGGCAAAAACTGTTCTTTGGCTATCCATATTTTTCGGATGTAGCGAAAATCATCTTTGGGCTGGATGGCAACAACGTAGGAGGGCAACATTGCCACATCTTCCTCACCTACAACCTCAAACTGGTAGCTGGTATCCAGTTCATCCAGGTTTTTCGGGACATCAACAATGAATGAATGCTCATAAGGTCGATGGTCAACAATTACCTGTTGGGTCAATTTATACAGGCAAGTGACTTCATCGGAATTTCTGATGATTTCACGCTGAGGGGAATTTAGGGACACCAAGCGTTCTTGCTCTTGGTTTTTTTCGCTGGTATGAAAGTATTTCATCGCTTCCAGCTTGTCATTCTTTAAAAAAACAACCGTACCCTGATAATTGGATACCTCCATTGCCTTGACCATTTTTTGGAGGATTTGTTTGGCCGTCAACGGATTTTCAGCGGCGGAGACTGCACTCATCGCTGCTAACAAAAGGGTAAAGAGAATCCGCACCGCAATCATTCCTGACCGTAGGCAGTCACTTTGGCGTAGGGTTGTAACAGAACCTCACCATTGGTGTAGACACTGCTATTGTGAGCTTGCAGATAATCATTAAACTCGGCGTTTAAGGGCTGGCGACGTTGCTTGAGCTTGTCTGGCTGATTGGCAGAGAATGGTAGCTGTTGACCTGAGACAGCCATTGCGGTTACCGTTTGGTATTGATTTCCGGCTGTGTCATCACGTAAGCTTTGACCCACCAATACCGCAGCGACTAGGGTTGATGCCGCCACTGCATACAATTTGCGTTTGGATTGTTTATCGGTATCTTGGACTTGCGGAGGGTGTTGGGGTTTTAATTGCGGGAGGAAATAAGTGGGTTCTTGCTGAATTTCTTGAAAAACTTGATGAGAAAAATCGCATCGGACTTGGTAAAACTCATCCGTCTTTAATGCCTGACTAATTGCTTGATACCGACTCATCTTAGCTTTAAGCACCTCATCTGATTGTATTTTTTTCAACAAATCCAACGTTTCATCGTGACCCAGCTCACCATCAACAAGCCAGGAAATTTTTTGATTGACTTCATCACGCATCGAACTTCACCATTAATCGAGCAAAGGGTTTAACTTACTGTCTATCGCCTCACGCGCCCTGAATATGCGCGAACGAACCGTACCTACTGGGCAATCCATCGCCTCTGCAATTTCTTCATAACTCATGCCTTCAAACTCCCGTAACATAATCGCCACCCGCATTTCTTCCGGTAAATTGTCAATTGCCAACTGGATGGTCTTGACTATTTCTTCACTCAACAATTCCCGCTCTGGGGTTTCTAAGCCTTGCAATTGCGGCGCATTTTCAACTGCTTCTGCATCTTGCACATCGATATGGTAATCAGAATTTCTTCTTGACCGCGACACCAGATAGTTTTTTGCCGTATTAATCGCAATACGGTATAACCATGTGTAAAAAGCAGAATCCCCGCGAAAACTCCCTAACGCCCTGTAAGCCTTGATAAAAGCCTCTTGAGCTACGTCCTGCGCCTCGCTGTGATCTTTAACATAACGATTAACCAGTTGAATAATCTTATGCTGATACCGGATCACCAGAATATCGTACGCGGATTTATCGCCCTGTTGAACCCGCGATACCAGTTCTTCGTCTAAAAGCTCGATATTTCTGGTGCGGTCGTTCACTGAGGTTTCAACTATGTAGGTAGACAGGATTGAGTGGTAAAAGTTCTCGACTAGAAAAAAATTGCTATCATGCAAAAAACCGCTATTATCCACAAACTAAGCTTGGTAAGCCACAACTTTGGCTATCAGGGCTAACAGCCTGTTTATTTTTAAATAATCCGAAATCTTTCCGCCTGTAAATTTAGTATGACTTGTGATACGCATGATGTTCTGATTATTGGCAGCGGTGGAGCCGGTCTAAGCTTGGCACTGAAATTGGCGGATCATTCGCTAACGGTTGCCGTATTATCTAAATTTGCCCTGACCGCAGGCAGCACATACTACGCCCAAGGTGGCATATCAGCGGTGTTTGATGCGGAAGATTCCATTGAATCCCATATTGAAGATACCTTGAATGCCGGCGCGGGGCTTTGCGACCCTGAAATCGTTAGATTAGCAGTAACTTACGGCAAAAACTCCATCAATTGGCTGCGCGAACAAGGTGTTGTATTTACCGAAGAAACCGTCACGACTGGCGGCACCAAATTACATTTAACGCGAGAAGGCGGACATTCGCACCGCCGTGTCGTCCATGCCGCTGATGCGACAGGTAAGGCAGTGTCGCTGTCATTGATTGATCGTGCCAAAGAACACTCGAACATTACCTTGTTTGAACACCATAATGTCGTCGAATTAATCACGGTTGAAGCAGGAAGCTCAACCAAAAAAGCCGTTGGTGCTTATGTTTTAGATTCAACAAAACAACAGGTCAAAACTCTTTCCGCCCGTGTTGTGGTCTTAGCCACAGGTGGTGCCAGCAAGGTTTACCTGTACAGCACCAACCCACAAAGCGCCACTGGGGACGGCATTGCTTTGGCTTGGCGTGCAGGTTGCCGCGTCAGTAATATGGAATTCATGCAGTTCCATCCAACCTGTTTATATCACCCCAACGCTGGTTCTTTCCTGATAACGGAAGCAGTGCGCGGTGAAGGCGGCAAATTGGTATTGCCGGATGGCTCGCCGTTTATGCAGCACTTCGATCCACGCGGCGAGCTTGCACCACGCGATATTGTTGCGCGCGCGATTGACCACGAAATCAAAAAACGCGGTATAGACTGCGTATATCTCGACATCAGCCATAAATCGGCGGATTTCATTAAGGAGCATTTTCCCAATATTTACGAGCAATGCCTCAAATTTGACATCGACATCACCAAGCAACCGATTCCCGTCGTACCAGCAGCACACTACACTTGCGGCGGGGTAATGACCGACAGCTATGCCCGGACGGACATCGCAAACCTGTATGCAGTCGGCGAGGTCGCCAGTACCGGCCTGCACGGCGCAAATCGCATGGCGAGCAATTCATTATTAGAGTGTTTGGTTTTTGCTGACCGCGCCAGTGAAGATATTTTGAAAAGACTTGCGGACATTCCTGCACCTCCTGCCATCCGTGACTGGGACGAATCAAAAGTCAGCAATTCCGACGAAGAAGTCGTGGTTTCGCACAATTGGGACGAACTCAGGCGGTTTATGTGGGATTATGTCGGCATCGTCAGGACAGACAAACGCCTAGATCGAGCCATGCACCGCGTGGATTTGCTGAAACAGGAAATCGCAGAATATTACGGAAACTTTAGGGTAACCAGCGACTTACTGGAACTGCGTAACTTGGTAATTGTGGCGGAATTAATTATCCGCTGTGCTAAATTACGTAAGGAAAGCCGAGGGTTACACTATACCTTGGATTATCCTGATACCGACGACAGCAAACCACCGCAGAATTCAATCCTGACTCCTGAGTAATCCGCTAACGCGCTTTTAGTAACGCTTCGACATTACGGGCAGCCGTCTCGCAATCCAGTACAGATTTCTCTACATGCCGTTGCAGAAACAATCCTTTATTAAGTCCGTCTATATCACGTGAAACATATTCATTAAGATAGTTGCAGTTTTTTTCCATGAGCTGCTCGGCTTGAAGGATAGCTTCATGATCTTTAGCCGCCACATCGCCTTCCTGCATCACCATGACTTCACTGGTCATTCGGTTTTGCAACCGAAATGCCGCTTCGACGCGCTGTTCAAACTCTTCGCGTGGTTGGTCGTCCGGCCCATACTTTCCTAGTGCAAAAGGCATACATGCCTGTAGCAATCCTGCGATAACACAAGTAGTAATCCCTACGCAACGTCGGTTTATTAGCAAATTCTTCGTACCTTTCATCATTTGCCGCGTATTATGAAGGGCAATGGCAATCTTGCCAACAGTTAGTTCTAGGACTCGGTATAAGCGGAGAAGTGCTAAAAAAATCAATAAATTTTCCCCTTGTTTTTATCATTAAACCATTCTGGGTGTATACTTTTAGCCTGCTTCATACCTATAAAAACTCAACAAAATGGGGTCAACTTAATGGCTGATAAAACAGTTAGCAAATACCTGGTCAACTTGGAAAAGCACTTTGCTAATGACAATCCAGTATTACTGAACGCAGCAAAAGTGTTCCACGAACTCGATCAAGTTGAATATGACTTGGGATTGATTGAGAACGAAGAAACCACCGCCAGCAAGTACTCCTGGTGGCCTGTCGTTAGCCTGATTGGTGGCAATTCCACCGCTAAATCGCGCTTTATCAACAGTTATCTGAGTACCGATCAGCTACTTTCTGGCATTCAGGCATCCAGCCACAAATTTACGGTACTGCTAAATAGCAACCAAGCCACCCCTGCGACCTTACCAGGAACCGCTCTGGATGTTGATCATCGTTACCCGTTTTACCAGATCAGCGAGAAAATCGAGCAGTTACAAGAAGGTGAAGGCCGCCGTATCAACTCGTATCTGGAATTAAAAACCATTAACAGCGACCGCCTGAAAGGTAAATTGTTTATCGATGCACCGAATGTCAGCGCAACATCGGCCACTCCCGTGATATCGATGTTAACGACCCATATTCTCGAAAATTCTGATCTAGTCCTCGTATTTTGTGATGTGTTTGAAACATCTACGTCTCTGATGAATGAGCTGGTGCAACAAATTACCTCACATCAGGACACCAATAAATTTATCTATCTTATTGATGCGCCAGCAGCGACTTTTTACCCCACCAAAAGCAGCGAAATCATCTCCTCCTGGCAACGCAGATTGGCCGACATCGGCCTTAATACCGGACAATTTATCCTGCTACCCAACCAGGAACACAGCGTTAATGCTCAAAATACGCCGCAATTTACTGAAATTGATCTGCGTTTAGCCAATGTTGAACATGATCGATCATACCGGATTCTATACACCTTAGAAAAAAGCATTCATGAAATTGAAAATACCGTCGTTCCTGAGGTTAAAGAAGGCATAGCTCTTTGGAAAGAACGGGTTAACATGTCCAGCCTTATCATCCTTGGCTCTATAGCGGCACTGATTGTGTTTGCGGAATTACAAATTGGCGTTATTGACTTGCTGATTGACCCCATTATTGGACCTATAGCCATCCTGGTTATCATTGCTATCATGATGCCCTCGCACTTGATAATGAGCAAGATGCAAGCCAAATTTATCGTTAACAAACTTAAGATTCGCCAGAAAGAACTGCATTTGATGGAAAATTTGGGCGAAATGTTTGAATCGAACCTGACCTTTTCGCGAATGTTACTTAATTTTTCAGAACCTGCGGGTTGGAATAAGAAAAACAAAGCACGGTTGACCCAACTCTCAGATAAAACCAAAGATTTGGTTCAGGCACTGAATGATAGTTTCAGCACCTATAACAACCGCAAACCAAATTCTTCTGATTAATTGATACCGATGCAACCTCATTAACTGCCCTAAACTAAGCAATTATGGATACCATAAGAGAATACTTAGCGCTATGTTGGTTGAATAACGATCCCTTGGAACTGCCGAGATCGGTAGGTTTGTTCAGAAAAAGCCTGCTCATTTATTTTGTTATCGGCTATTTGTTACAAGCCAATATGATTGATGACCCTTTCGAGTCACTTTATGAAATCAGCCTACAAACGGTATTAATGTTGGCATTTATCGGCATCATGCTCTTTCTGAACAAAACCCTTTATGCCTATGTACAAGTCACCACGGCATTCATGTTTAGTGCCAATCTGATCTCGGCATTCGTAGTACCGGTTATGGTGTGGCTGACAGTATCCGAAGATCTTTACAGTTATTACTTATTTTTCTTATTGTTAGCTTGGTACTACGCGATAGTTTCTTACATCATAAAACGCACCTTGCTTATCAACATTGCTGCCAGCATGGTTTTAGCTTTACTCTACTTCATCGCAACTTTCTTGAGTGCTTTTGCGCTTGGGCAGATTTTATAGCCTGATTGTTTGGTTTTGATTATCGTTGTTAATCCCTTAAAATCAATTACCCCACCACCGCAAAATCAGCACCAAAACCACATTAGCCAACACCCCTGCCAACACATCATCCAGCATAATCCCAAAACCCCCTTGTACGCGCCGATCTGCTACTTTTATCGGCCAGGGCTTGAGGATGTCGAAGAACCGGAATAAAATAAAACCCAGCACCACACCTTGCCAGCTAAATGGGATAAACCAAAGGGTAATCAAATAACCGGCAATTTCATCCCAAACGATACCTCCAAAATCGTGTTCGCCCAGCTTATCTGCCGCCAACCCACAAATCCAGATGCCCACAATCGTAACGGCTAGCATTACCAAGCTGTAGAAGATATTCCCCGTTTGCGCCAGCACGCAATAAAGCGGAATTGCCGCCAACGTACCGCACGTGCCGGGAGCTTTTTTTGCCAAGCCTGAGCCGAAACCGAATGCCAGGAACAGGATTGGGTCTGACAGGATTTGCTTGGGTGTTAGCCGATTTTTGCCGTAATGGGCATTAAGAAAAGTGTTCAAAACTTTTGACCCCTAATGGTTGAATGTTGCTTGATTTGTTGAGCCGCAATCCCAGTTCGGCTTCGATAAAGCCTATTTTAGTGTACGGAAAGGTTACGGCATCAACCTTACCTGGGCTGACGGTAAAGCACAGCTCATAATCGTCCCCGGCAGTCAACGGCATAGCCCAATCACCTGTGTTTTCGATATAAGCAAGGACTTCTGTCGATAAGGGCAAAGCCTCCCAATCCAGACAAGCACCTACCCGGCTTTGTTCTAGGATATGCCCCAAATCACCAACCAATCCATCTGAAATATCGATACAGGCATTGGCTATACCGATTAAAGCCTGTCCAAAAACAACTTGTGGCTCAGGCTGGTTAAACCGATTTAGGGCAGCATCCGGCTGTTTGCAGTCGTAACCTTGGTTGATTTTTAAACCTAGCCCTGCATCGCCAAGATGCCCCGTTACGCAAATGATGTCGCCCGGTTTGGCTGTTGAACGCCTGAGTGCTTGTCCTGTAGGCACTAAACCTAATGCCGTCACAGTTAACGTTAACGGGCCGGACGTGGTATCGCCGCCAATCAAATCCGCCGAATAACGATCAGCCAAAGCAAAAAAACCGTCGGCAAAGGCTTGCAGCCAGTTTTTATCAACATTAGACAAGGTTAAGGCCAATGTAACCGCAAGCGGCTTCGCACCCATGCTGGCGAGGTCGCTCAAGTTAACCGCCAATAGCTTATGGCCTAATTGGTAAGGGGCACATCCAGCGAAGAAGTGGACATTCTCCACCATCGTGTCGGTGGTAATGGCTAATTCATACCCATTTGGCATGGATAACAAGGCGCAGTCATCGCCTATACCCTGAGCGACAGATGGATTGGTTGTTTGCCGCTTGAAAAAGCGGTCGATGAGAGAGAATTCGGAAATCAAATTGTCAGTTATAAAATTGATTGATGTAGGGTGCTTTTTATGCATCCTACCACGCTACGACTTCGACCTTTCCTTCGCTTTATCATAAACGACACTGTTTTCCCGTTTGCCAACGGCGATGACGAATACAATGACATCTTGGTCATCAACTTCATAAACCAAGCGATAACCAGACGAACGAAGTTTTATTTTGTAAGCGGAATCTAAATCGCGTAATTTATTGGCGGGAATATGCGGATTTTCCAGGCATTTTTCGAGTTTCTTCTTAAACTGGACTTTAATGCTGTTATCCAGCTTATCCCACTCTTTCTTGGCGCTGGGCAGGAATTTCAGCCTAAAGGTCATCCAGCGCTACTTCAATTGCAAATGGCTTTTCGGCTTGCCGTTCCTTTACGATTTTACCGAGTTCATAATCTTCTAATTTTTCCAACAACTGTTCATAAACATCTGCCGGCACCAAATAAGCGGTAGGCGAGTTATGGTTAAGGATGGCAATCGCTTCGCCTTCCGCCTTATTCAGCAAGGCAGAGGGATTTTTTTTGAGTTCGGAAATGCTCGCGCTGAATGAAGCCAGGATTTGTTGCATAAGACACCCAAATATAAGGGCTTATTTTAGTGCTTTATTGGCAATTGGCAAGGACAAATGTGTTATGGGTATGTTTACGCACCAAGTGGTGCATGGAATACACCCTACACGACTATTCCTCTCCACAACCTTGCGGATTAAGCATTTTCCAAAACTAAATTCATTTTGTATGTTTTTAGTAAAACCGAATCAGTTATCAAGCAAGCATTTTTTAGACTACCGTGCCGGACGGGGCATGTTGCCCCGTCCACATAGTTTTAATGTGCTTCAATATTGTAAACATCAATAAAACGTAAGTGACGGGGTAGCATACCCCGTCACTCCCAAAGTAGGGTGCGTTTTACGCACCAATGGTGCATGGAATGCACCCTACACGACTATTCCGCTCCACAACCTTGCGGATTAAGCATTTTCCAAAACTAAATTCATTTTGTATGTTTTTAATGAAACTACCGTGCCGGACGGGGCATGTTGCCCCGTCCACATAGTTTTTTAATGTGCTTCAATATTGTAAACATCAATAAAACGTAAGTGACGGGGTAACATACCCCGTCACGCCCAAAATAAAGAACGGTGGGTTAAAATTTTAATAACTTTTTTTAATTTAGTGACGTTCACACTATTTGGAAATAATTCACCTAATGAAGTGCAATTTAGCTGATGTTACTTAACCTTTTAATTGACTTAACAAGCTCTTCTAATGCGTTGTCATAACCATTTATAAAATTAGCATATTTTTTATGTTTCAATAACCTAGGAATTTCACAGTCCTCAATCAATATTGGTAACAAATGAATTTTCCCGTTCTGTAATTCTTCCCAATACTTTGCTTGCCATTCGTTTTCTACCCATTTTGATTGCACTGATTTTTCAGACAAAATTAGTGCCAAAAATTGACAGTTTTCAATACCCTCTGCAACTTTAGTCGGAATTGATTCTCCAATGTCAATTTCCCACTCATCAAGCCAAACAGAAATTCCATAGTGTTTTAAATCAACAGCTAAAGATTTAACAAAATTTTTGTCATCAGAAGAATGAGATAGAAATACATTTATTTCGTTTTGTTCATGTTTAAACATCGCATCAAACATCCTGTCACTAAGCAAACTATGGATATAATTAATTTCTTCTAAATATGTAATTTTCTTGGTGTCAGAAATATGTTTATTATTTTCGCTTTTAAGATAAATTACTCTCCATAGATAATCTATACGCTTGAGAAGATTATGGCTATTAATAGCCTCTAAACAATCAAACGAAATAACATCATGATTATATGTGAGTAGAGGATGTCCGAATATGACAACGGCTTTTTCAATCTTCTTTTCGGTATGAAGATCATCAAAATAACCTATACGACCTTTATGCTTACCATTTTTTATATAAACAGGGCCAAAACCTAAAGATGTCATATGGTGTTATGTGAAAGCTACGTATTTGATGACCGAGACGTTATCTCTATTGTCCTTTTCTCCTGCGCCACCTTATCCAAAATCCCGTTCACGTAACGATGGCTGCCATCCGCCCCAAAGTATTTGGCAAGGTTGATGCTTTCATTCAGGACGACGCGGTACGGCATTTCGGGACGGTGCATTAATTCATAAGCCCCCAACCGCAATATCGCCCGTTCAACGGGATCAATAACGTCAACAGGGCGGTCAACAAATTCACTGAGGACTTCGTCGATGGTGTCCACGCATTGGGGGATGCCGTGAAACAGCTCTTTGAAGTAGCTTTTTTGTACGCCTTTTAAACGACCATCTTCCTCAAATTGTAATTCAATGCTGATAAGGCTTTGCCCGGTCATCTGCCATTGGTAGAGCGCTTGCACGACGGCTTTACGTGCGTTGGTTTTGGTTTGGCTCATTGTTTGGCTAAGTTTTCCAGCAGGCTCATCATTTCTATCGCAGACATAGCTGCTTCCGCGCCCTTGTTGCCCGCTTTCGTGCCAGCGCGTTCGATGGCTTGTTCAATGGTATCGACGGTCAGTACACCAAAGCTTACCGGTATATCATATTGCATAGCAACGGTAGCTATTCCCTTAACGCATTCGCCAGCGACATATTCAAAATGTGGCGTACCGCCACGTATTACCGCACCAACGGCTATGATGGCATCGTATTTTTTGCTCGCGGCAACGCGTTGCACGACCAATGGCAATTCAAACGCACCTGGGGCTTTAACGACGTGGATGTTCGCCCGGTCTGCGCCGTGACGGACTAAGGTATCAATCGCACCAGCTTGTAGCTGTTCGACGATAAAGCTGTTAAACCGTGATGCGACGATGCACAAGGTGCGACCTTGGGCGGATAGGTTTCCTTCGATGGTTGTTATTGCGGACATTGTGTTTCTCTGTTTGGTTTAAAATTCACAAATCTCCTTCTCCCTCTGGGAGAAGGTTGGGATGAGGGTTTTAAAAATTACGTTTTATTCCCCTCACCCTAGCCCTCTCCCGTGGGGAGAGGGAATTTCTTTATTTACTTATCTCACTGCCTTCCCACGCCTCACAGCTCACATGCTCCGTCACTTCCAGGTCAAATCCTGCAAGGCCGACGTATTTTTTCTGTGCGCCTAATACCTTCAATTTATGTACGCCAAGGTCAGATAAGATTCGCGCACCCGTCCCCGTCATGCGCCAGTCGGGTGGCTGTGATTCAGGTATCGCTACACCATTGTCTTCAAGCTGATAGCGGTGGATTAACTCCACGAGGTTTTTGTTACTTTCATTTTGCCGGATGACAACCAACACGCCACGACCTTCTTTGGCTATTTTCTGCATGGCGATACGCATCGGGATACTGCGGTCAGTGCGTTTGGATGAAAACACGTCATCCAATAAATTCCGAGCATGAACCCTAACCAAAACAGGTTCACCGTCAGATACTTGCCCCATGACCAATGCCAAGTGCAGGTTATTATCGTTCCTGTCCTGATAAGCATAGAGTCGAAAATCCCCGAACTCAGTCGGGAAAGCGCATTCGCTGATGCGTTCCAGGGTGTTTTCATGCTGGATGCGGTAATGGATCAGGTCGGAGATTGTACCGATTTTGAGGTTATGATGCTGGGCAAATGTCTCCAAATCCGGCTTTCTCGCCATCGAACCGTCTTCGTTAAGGATTTCGACGATAACTGCGGCAGGTTCAACGCCTGCCAATCTTGCCAAGTCGCAACCCGCTTCGGTATGCCCTGCTCGATTCAACACGCCGCCAGATTTCGCCATCAGCGGGAAGATATGTCCCGGCTGGATCAGGTCTTCCGGCTTGGCATCTGTCGCCACGGCACATTGCACAGTGCGGGCGCGGTCGGCAGCGGAAATGCCTGTGGTCACGCCCGTTGCGGCTTCAATCGAAACGGTGAAATTGGTCGAGTGCGTGGTTTTGTTTTCATTAATCATCAACGGCAAACGCAACTGCTGGCAACGCTCACTGGTCAAGGTCAGGCAAATCAAACCACGACCATACCGCGCCATAAAGTTAATATCTTCTGGGCGCGTAAAAGCAGCCGCCATAACCAGATCGCCTTCATTTTCACGGTCTTCATCATCCATAATGATGACCATTTTACCTTGACGTAAGTCTTCTATGATTTCTTCGATGGTGTTCATTTATGTCTATGTAATTAACGGAGGAAGCCGTTTTCTTGTAAAAAAGCTTCAGTAATTGCAGTTTTTGGTTTGGCGGCGGCATCGCCCTGAAGCAGTCGTTCCAAATACCTCGCCAATAAATCGACCTCAAGATTGACTTGACCACCTACTTTTATATCCGCAAGAGTCGTTTCCTTAAGCGTATGGGGCACGATGTTAACACTAAATAAAGCGCCATTCACGGTATTGACAGTCAGGCTAATGCCATTGATGGTAATAGAGCCTTTTTCGGCGATATATTTTGCCAATTCATCTGGTGCTTTGAACGACAACCGCCAGGAACGGGCATCCGGCTTAAGCTCAACCAGCTCACCGATGCCGTCCACATGCCCGCTAACGATATGCCCACCCATGCGGGTTGTGGGTGTTAAGGCCAGTTCCAGATTGACGGGTGTACCGACCACGGCATGTTTCAAGGTCGATCTGGATAAGGTTTCGTTGGACACATCCGAGCAGAAGTGCTGCTTGCCGAGTTCAATTGCGGTCAAGCACACACCGTTGACGGCTATGCTGTCGCCTAGTTGCGTGTCAGATAGCGATAACTTGCCGGTATTGATGGTTAAGCGGCAGTCGCCGCCTTTGGGTTCGATGGCGGTTATATTGCCGATTGCGGTGATGATTCCTGTGAACATGGTAACTTATTGTTTATTTTATATTTGCTGATTTTCATCAAGGCGATCATAAATATCCAGAGCCATTTTTCTTGACCATGCCGAAAACAGAAGTGCCGCAAAATAAAATATTAGAAAAAATAATACGCTAAATGGATGAGAATGAAGTCTCTCAGCTAACCCCATATAAGTAAACGAATCAGCATTTACGCTTAAATCGAAACTTGCTTTTAGCATTTCAGTTAAGGGAACTACAAGAACACCTACTATTACTGCTGTAAAAACATTTGTAGAGACATTCATAAATTGTTCAGCTCGTTTCTCCTGAGCTTTTTCAGAGTACTTTTTAGGTTCTTTATTTTTTAAAAAACTTATCATCGCAATGCTCCTATAATTTTTATATCTTGCCCCACCCGCCTAACATCTTTAAATTTCATTTCCTTACTACCAGACAATTTATCCAAACCTGGCAAATGAAATAACCCTCTCCCTTGGTCGCCTAGAATTTTCGCTGCCATATAAATAACCCATTCATCCATCAAATTTTCAGCCAATAACGCGCCATTCAGCACCGCGCCTGCTTCGACTAAAACTTCATTGATTTCCTGTCCAGCCAAAAATTTCATGACTTCGGCAAGGTCAAGTCGGCCTTGTTTTTCAGGCAATTGATAAACCTCAGCACCCACATTTTGTAATTTTTGGAGTTTGTCTTTATGTCCTTCGACAAGCTCAGGACAAACGGCATTCGATTGTTTACACGTTAAGATTATCGTCCGCCCCGTTAATCCCAGCATCTTGGCATTCGTCGGAATTTGCAAGTGGGAATCCAGCACCACCCGAATCGGTTGTACGACTTCTTTATCTATCCGCGCCGTTAAGGACGGGTCATCTGCGAGTACGGTATTGATGCCGGTCAGGATCGCCGAGCTTTCCGCCCGTAAGCGATGCACATCCGCCCTGGCTTCCGGCGAAGTAATCCATTGGCTTTCGCCGGATGCCATCGCGGTACGCCCGTCCAGGCTCATCGCCAGTTTGCTACGGACAAACGGGCGGTTTTCGGTCATCCGCATGATAAAACCACGGTTTAATACACGAGCATCTTCTTCCAGCACACCGCAACTTACCTCAATACCTGCGGCTTTAAGGCAAGCAAAGCCATTTCCAGAAACCTTTGGATTAGGGTCTTGCATGGCGGCAACCACACGTTTAATGCCTGCTTTGACCAGCGTTTCACAACACGGCGGTGTTCGTCCGTGATGGCTGCAAGGTTCTAAGGTGACATAAGCTGTCGCGCCATTTGTGTCTTCGGTTGTATTGTTTAGCGCTTCAACTTCGGCATGAGGCAGACCCGCTTGTTTATGCCAACCTTCGCCAATTATCCTGCCATCTTTGACCAAGACACAGCCAACACGGGGGTTTGGGTCTGTGGTATATAAACCTTTCTTTGCTAGATAGATTGCCCTTGCCATGTAAAAAGCATCTAGTTGATCTTGGGCTGGCATGTTATTTCTTTTGCAGACCTTCAATCATATCAGTGAATTCGCTGACATCTTGAAAACTACGATACACGGAAGCAAAGCGCACAAACGCGACATGATCCAGCAGGTTCAATTCCCGCATCACTTTTTCACCGAGTTCTTGCGTTGTCACTTCCCGCTCGCCGCTGGTCAGCAATTCTTTGTTGATCCGGTTGACGGCGGCTTCAATGTCATCACTGCCAACGGGCCGTTTTTCCAACGCCCTTAACATACCAGAACGCAGCTTGTTTTCATCAAATGGCTCGCGGATGCCATTGCGCTTGACGACGCGCGGCAAGGTCAGTTCTGCAGTTTCAAAGGTGGTGAAACGTTCCTTACAGGCGATACACTCGCGCCGCCGCCGAACGTGGTCGCCCTCGTTAGCCAATCGGGAATCAATCACCCGCGTATCTTGGGTGGCGCAAAATGGACATCTCATTGTTGAACCAACTTTATATTTGAACGTCTAGGGAATAACTGAAAAATCATGCGCTTATTATCCCATACTATTGGTGTCCCTAGCACTGTGCCGAATTGAGTAAGTTCTGGATTATCTATAAAATAACGACATTTTAGTGTTTAACAAACCAGCTTATGACCGAAATCATCATCTACACCACCAAAATCTGCCCTTATTGCATCATGGCAAAGCGTTTGCTAGCCCAGAAAGGGGTAAAGTACACGGAAATCAATGTCGATGAAGAAGCTGGATTACGAGAAGAGATGATGGCAAAAACCAAACGCCGCACCGTACCGCAAATCTACATCGGCGATTTTCATGTGGGCGGTTTTGATGAGCTTTTTGCGTTGGAGCGGAGTCAAAAACTGAATGATCTGCTGTCTGATGCGGAAATAGCTGTTTGAGAATTCAAGAAAGATTACAAATTTTTATTTTTTCTTCGCCGTAATCAGAATTCTGCAAACGTTAATTCAACTTCCTCTAAGTTTGTCGAAGGATTTATACAAAGATTCTCAAGCTATCAGCCAGCAATTTTCCAGTGTGCATCGCTCACCCACTGATTAAAGTCTTGCACCGATACCGGTTTGCTAAAAAAATATCCCTGGGCAACATCACACCCGTATTCCCTTAGCTTGCTCATGACTTCTTTGCTTTCTACGCCTTCTGCGGTCACCAAAAGGCCGAGATTATGCCCCAAATTAATGGTGGCTTTAACAATAGCAGCGTCATTTTCACTGTTCAAAACATCCATAACAAACGCTTTGTCAATTTTGATCTCTGCTAACGGAAGCTTCTTTAGGTAAGCCAAGGAAGAATAACCTGTTCCAAAATCATCAATTGAAAATTGGAAACCCATTTCAAATAGCCGTTTAATCACTTCTAACGCCCTATCAGGATCAGACATGACCGATCCTTCGGTGATCTCAAGTATAATCCAGTCCGGTTTAATGCCTGCGGAAACTGCCACGCCTGATATTAAATCGGGCAGCTCTGGATCGTGCAGATCTTTAGCCAATAAATTGACAGAAACTTTGAACGGCAAGCCTTGTTTATGCCAGTTGGCACAATCCCTGAATGCTCGCCGTAACACCCATTGCGTTAATGCCCTAATCATTCTGTTGCGTTCCGCCATTGGCACGAATTCATCCGGCGAAATAAAGCCGTGTACCGGATGATTCCAACGCAGTAAGGCTTCAACACCACAGATTTCGGCTGTTCTTATGGAGACTTGTGGCTGATAAAACAACTCCAGACCATCCCGCTCTATAGCATGTTTTAATTCCGATATTAAGGTAAGTCTCAGTGGAGTCTGTTTGTCAAAAGACGGCTCGTATGTGGCATAGCCTTTGATGGCTTTTTGCGCTATTCGTAGGGCAACTCCGGCTCTTTGGACGAGGGTGTCAACATCTTTACCATGTTCTGGGAAATGCACGATACCTACATCAGAATGTATGGCAACTTGCAATCCGTCTACTTTGAAAGGCACTCCCATGGTTTTTTGGATTTGTTTTGCGAACTCTTCCGCCCTACCGACATCAGATTGTGCCGATAACAAAACACTAAACACACTGCTGTCGATTTTGGCAATATCGTCCCTTTCCAGACTTACACCTTGCAGACGGGTAGAAATTTGTTTGAGTATCAAATCGCTGCTGTTTCTGCCCAGAGCCTCGTAGATGTCTTTATAATTCTCTATTTCAATCAGCAAGATAGATAGGCTACGAGGTGGCTTATCAGTCGAAATGGTAGCGTTAATCGCCCTTTCTACGCGATCATAAAACAACGCTCTGGTGGGTAAATCAGTCAGTCGATCATGAGTGGATACATACGCTGTCTGCTTTTCCAAGTCATCCGTTTTGGTACGCAACTCATGAGTTTGGTCAATAATCATTGCTCCTGCATGGTGAGCAATCATGGAATTAGAATACTGCCCCCAAACTCCAAACACAAAGGGCATACAATTTAATATCCAAAGGGCAATATTATGTTTTTGAGCTCTCCAAAGCCCCTCAATCGAAAGTGTGCCTGTGTCAACAAAACAAACCAGGCTCGTAGCGATAATTACCGTCGCAACCGCTATCCCCATGCCTTGATAAGCGGTCTTAGATGCCTCGCTTTTGAGTAACCTAACGTTGTCGGCGAATAAACTTTGTACAATTGCCAAAACCATGATGTTTCCTATTGTGTTACAAACCCCGTGCTAAATCCCTTTTGATGTCTTCTATGCTTTCTAAACCTACCGAGATCCTGACCAGTCCATCTTTTATTCCCGCCAACTCCCTAACTTCAGGCGTTAAACGACCATGCGTTGTCGTTGCCGGATGGGTGATTGTCGTTTTAACATCACCCAAGTTTGCAGTAATTGAGATCATTTCCGTTGCATCGATCAATTTCCATGCCTGTTCCTTACCGCCATGTAACTCAAAACTGACTATCCCACCAAAATGGCTTTGCTGACGTTTCGCCAGCTCATGCTGAGGATGCGTAACCAAGCCAGGATAATGTATCTTGCTGACTGCTGGGCATTGCTCTAACCACTTCGCCAATTCAAACGCACTGTCACAATGCGCTTTCATCCTAACTGCCAAAGTTTCCAACCCTGACAAAAACACCCAGGCATTAAATGGACTCATGGTCGCACCGCCCGTACGTAAATACGGATAAATCGATTTTTCGATAATCTCGTTACTGGCAATAACCGCACCACCCACGCAACGCCCTTGTCCATCGATGTATTTGGTTGCTGAATGAATGACAATATCAGCGCCCAATGCGAACGGTTTTTGCAAAACTGGGGTACAAAAACAGTTATCTACAATTAACAAACAGCCATGCTTATGTGCAATAGTAGCTAATAATTCAATATCTGCAATCTCGATAAGCGGATTAGACGGTGTTTCCAGAAATAAAAACCGGGTATTGGGCTTAATGGCTACTTCCCAGGCCGCTGTATCTATCAAATCGACAAAATCCGTTTCAACGCCAAATTTGCCGAAATAATTCTGGAACAACAAAACAGTATTGCCAAACACGCCCCGCGAACAAACCACATGGTCGCCGGCTTTCAACAAACCCATACCAACCGCCAAGATTGCCGCCATGCCTGAGGCAAACGCCAAGCATCGCTCACCGCCTTCCATAAGTGCGAGGCGTTCCTGAAACGCGTTTACGGTAGGATTGGTAAAGCGGGAGTAGATATTACCGGGCTTTTGTCCGGTAAAACGCAGCGATGCTTCCTCTGCATTTTTGAACACGTAGCTGGAAGTCGCAAAAATCGGCAGGCTGTGTTCGTCTTCATGGGTGCGATGCTGCCCTGCCCTTATTGCCTGGGTTTCAAGGCCGTAATTTTTCCAGTCTATGTCTTTCATTTAATAAATAACAGTGTCACAAATGTTGCAAAATTACATTTCGGCCACAAAATCCAAGGTATTTCGTTTGGCTTGTGCGCCGTCGTTGCGAAGGCTTTCAGTACGATTAAGATACGCGTCATCTACATCACCAGTAATATAGATTTTGCTAAAACAAGAGGTGTCGAAGTGCTTTATTTTGCGATTACCACGCGCAACGGATTCAATCAAATCTTCCAAATCTTGATAAATCATCTTGTCAGCACCAATTGCGACACAAACTTCGTCTTCGGTGCGGTTATGGGCAATCAGTTCATTGGCGGCGGGCATGTCAATACCGTAGACGTTAGGATAACGCACGGGCGGCGCAGCCGAGGCAAAATACACTTTTGCTGCGCCAGCATCGCGCGCCATCTGGATAATTTGCGCCGATGTCGTTCCTCTAACCACTGAGTCATCAACCAGCAATACATTTTTTCCTTCAAATTCAAGACCGATGGCATTGAGCTTTTGTTTGACTGACTTCTCCCGCATTTTCTGTCCGGGCATGATGAACGTTCGACCGATATAGCGGTTTTTGATAAAACCTTCACGAAATTTGACATCTAACAGATAAGCCATCTGCAAAGCAGCAGTCCGGCTGGTATCGGGAATCGGGATGACCACATCAATATCATTGTCAGGCCATTCACGCAGGATTTTCTCGGCGAGCTTTTCGCCCATCCGCAATCGTGCTTTGTAGACGGAGATATTGTCGATGATGGAATCAGGGCGGGCAAAATAGACGTATTCAAAAATGCACGGGCAATGGTCTGTTTTTTCCGCACATTGCTGACTATGAAACCTGCCTGATTCCTCAATAAAAATGGCTTCACCTGGCGCAATATCACGAATAAGATCAAAGCCCAAGACATCCAATGCAACACTTTCGGATGCGATCATGAAATCGGAACCTTGCCCAGTCTTTCTTTCACCAAATACCACGGGACGGATGCCGTGTGGATCCCTAAAGCCCAAAACCCCAAAACCTGCAATCATGACAACCACTGCATAAGCCCCACGGCAACGACGATGAACGCCGGAAACAGCCTGGAATACGTCATCAACAGTTAATTTCAGCTTACCTAAAGTTTGCAATTCGTGGGCAAACACGTTCAACAATACTTCAGAGTCCGAATCGGTATTGATATGGCGTTGGTCTTCAACGAACA
This sequence comes from Methylomagnum ishizawai, assembly GCA_945861705.1. GTDB lineage: Bacteria > Pseudomonadota > Gammaproteobacteria > Methylococcales > Methylomonadaceae > Methyloglobulus. The sequence goes on from CAMAVM010000001.1 coordinate 129,910, forward strand.
AGGCTGTTTTGAGTTCTTCCGTGTTGGTCAGGTTGCCGTTATGTGCCAATGTTAAGCCGAATGGCGAGTTGACATAAAACGGTTGCGCTTCGGTGGAACTTGCACAACCCGCCGTCGGGTAACGCACATGGGCGATGCCCATATTGCCTTTCAGCTTCATCATTTCCGCATTGTTAAAAACGTCGCGGGTCAGACCATTTTCTTTACGCAAATACAAGCGACCATCTTCACAGGTGACGATACCGGCGGCATCCTGTCCCCTATGCTGCAAAACCGTCAGTGCATCATAGAGTTCTTGATTGACGTTTTGATGTGAAACGATACCCGCAATACCACACATTGTTTTTTTAACCTGCCACACGGGCGTTAACGATAATTGATGGCACTTGCTACAGTAGACGAGATATTGCCTTTTACTGAACTGGCAAGTGATTGAAAAGGTGGAATATATTTTGAATGTTGCCACCAGCGATCTTTGGGTAAGGGTGTTATCCCAGCTACCAAAATCATGACAAATACCACAAGCAAGCCATGACCAAAACCCAGAATCAACCCACCAAAACGGTCAACAAAAGTAAGCCTTGTTTGTTTTACGCTTTCTCCTAATAATAGTTTAATTATACCGCCCATCACTAGGGTAATAAGGATTAATGCTATAAAAGAGACTGCGAGTCTGGTCGAGCTGGTGCTGAAAAACTTCAACAACAAAATTGCAAAGTCTTGACTAAAAAACCAAGCAACTATTGTACCAATCACCCAGACGACTATAGCAAAGGCTTCCTGCCCAAACCCACGGATAATGCCGAATACAGTATAAATTGCCACCAAGGCAATAATGGCGTTATCGACCCAAATCATGCTTATAAATCAACAACTCTTGGTATTGAACAACCTTACTTCATTCGGAAGTAAGCAAACCCTTGATATTTTGTTTATCCAACTTTGCTTTCATTTCCTTGGCTTTGGCTTTGTCTAACGCCGGTCCTATCTTGACACGAAATAAATCACCTTTTGTTACTATGGATGCTGGCATTCCTTGTTTGCGAAGCTTTTCTACTAAGGTTTGGGCGTTTTCCTTCTTACTGAAACTACCCGCTTGTATGGAGTAACGCACTAGTTTTGAAGTTGATTTTTTTATAGGTTCTTTCAGAGTTTTAGCAGCTATCTTGGTCTTTTCGACGGTTTTTTCCGCAGGCGCAACAACTTTAGCTTTTGGTTTCTCGGCAACTACTGTTTTTACTACCGGTTTTTTTACAGTCGCTATAGGTTTAACCGTATTATCTTGACTCTCTTTAGCTTGTTTTGCTTCGTCTACTACACCGGTATCCAGTGATGGCTCGTCATTGTCTTGACTGGATTGTTGAAGTGTTAATTCTTTAACAGATTCCACTTCCTTTATATCCGAACTTGTTGTTCCGGTTGCAGACTCCGCTATTTTTTGTTGTTCGGTTTGTACGCCAGCAGACGGGGATATTGCCTGTTCTTCACCTGTCGAGTTTACATGACCTTCTTCATCAACTTCAGCAGCATTGAGTTCAATTTCCGGCCTACTCATCACCTGCTCCTTGTTGGCAGGAAGCTTTTGCGCGGTTTCTGAGGTAACGTCAGTAGGTGCTTGCGGAATCGTTAATTCGGTAACGGTTTTGCCACTATTATCGACGGGGTCATCAAACAACATGGGGATAAATATAGCAGCGAGCGCAGTTACCACAACCGCACCAATCAAACGTTGTTTTAATTCATGATCCATTATTTCTACCTACCCTATTGAAATTCAGCCAAGCAATCAGACACTAAAAAGAAAGAACCAAATACGAGTAACAAGTCACCTTTACCCGCCTGTTTTTTTGCAGAAGCGAAGGCATCTGCGAAACCAGTATAACCAAACGACACGTTATCCATTGCATGTTGTGAAAAAATTTCTCGCATTAAAGCTTCTGTTGCTGCCCTGATATTGCTTAGGGGTGCAAAAAACCAGTCGTATACCACAGGGTTCATAATCCTGAGAACCTCATCAATATCTTTATCTCTCATCATGGAAAAGATAGCATGGATACGTCGGTTGGGAAAATTTTGACTCAGATATTCAACCAAAGTTCTTACCGCTTCAGGATTATGTCCTACGTCCAAAAGCACGGGAATATCGCCTTCGAGCAACTGAAAGCGCCCAGGCAGTTGAACATTTTGCACTCCTTGTCGAATTGACTGCTCACTGACTGGCAGTTTATCAGCGAGTAGTACAGTTGCCAAAATCACAGCAGAGGCATTGCGATATTGATGCTCACCTTTCAATGCTGGCTCAGGCAACTGGTTGATTTGTTTTTCACCTGCAAACCACTGCCAGCCGTTTTGTTGTTTGGTATAGCCAAAATCCTTGCCTATCGCATAAAAATAGGCATTTTTAGCATCGGCGACTTGCATTAATGCGTTGGGAGGTGATGGATCACCAACGATTGCGGGTACAGATTCCCGAAAAATTCCGGCTTTTTCATAAGCGATGGACTCACGGGTTTCGCCTAGCCACGCCACATGGTCAATACCAATACTGCTGATGATGGTAGCATCAGGTTCGATAATATTAACGGCATCTAAGCGCCCACCTAAACCGACTTCAAGCAGTTGTACATCAAGATTGGCGTGGGAAAATATGTCTAATGCTGCCAAGGTGCCAAACTCAAAATAACTCAGCGAGGTACAATCTCGCACATTTTCGATACGTTCAAATGCTTGGCAAATAGTGGCATCCGATACAGGTAGCCCATCTATTTTGATGCGTTCGTTGTATTTTAAAATATGTGGGGACGTATAAGCACCTACCCGATAACCTTGCGCCCGATAAATCGCCTCAAGATACGCAATGCACGAACCTTTTCCGTTTGTCCCTGCAACTGTGATGGTAAGCGGCTTAACGCCAGCAGGATTGAGCGCGGCATAAACCGTTGCTACCCGCTCCAAACCCAGATCTATAGTTAAAGGATGTGAGCTTTCCTGCCAACTTAACCAACCCTTCAACGTATCGAAATGAGCCATTTGAAGATAGGTAAGTTAGGTATCCTGCTTAGAAAGCTGTGTTACATCATCTTCTTTTGAGATAATTTCAGACTCTGGTTCATCGGTAGCAATTTTGTTCTCTGTCATCATCGCCAGCAGTGCCGCAATCTTATCGCGCATTTCGCGTCGGTCGACAATCATGTCGATAGCACCGTGTTCTTGCAAAAATTCGCTGCGCTGAAAACCTTCCGGCAGTTTTTCTCGTACAGTTTGCTCGATAACTCTAGGTCCTGCAAAACCGATCAAGGCATTGGGTTCAGCTACATTGAGGTCACCCAGCATGGCTAAACTCGCCGATACTCCGCCCATCGTCGGGTCGGTCATGAAAGAAATATAAGGGATTCCAGCTTCCGCCAGTTTGGCTAATGCTGCGCTGGTTTTTGCCATCTGAAATAAAGAAAACAAGGATTCTTGCATCCGCGCACCGCCACTCGCCGTAAACACGATAAAAGGAACACCCAATTCCAGGCTTTTATTCACACCTCGAACGAATTTTTCTCCGACGACCGACCCCATAGAACCCGCCATAAAGTTGAAATCGAAAGCCGCAGCGACGACATCTTGACCTTGTAATTGACCTTTCATTACCAGTAGCGCGTCATTTTCTTTGGTTTGTTTCTGCGCTTGACTGAGCCTATCCTTGTATCGTTTACTGTCTTTAAATCTTAAAGGATCGGTGGGTTTAATGCCTTTGCCAAATTCTTCTCGACCTTCTTCATCGAGAAACATTTCAAGTCGCATTCGGGCAGAAATCCGCATGTGATGCTCGCACTTGGGACAAACATTAAAGTTTTTTTCCAATTCGAGATTATAGAGAATCGCATTACAGCTTGGACACTTATTCCATAAGCCTTCGGGAACAGCGGCTTTTTTGTTGGACGCATCCGTCCTTATCGTTGAAGAAACAATTTTTTCAAACCAACTCATTTTCTTTATTTCTGGCTGTTCTTTCATTTATTTAAGTGAACTGCATCACCTTATTTGTCGATTGCCTGCCGCATAGCAGACAATAGCGCAATAATTTCAGATTTAGCTTGTTCTGGACTATCTAAATTGTTTTCGATTTTACTAATTAAGGCACTGCCAACGACAACTCCGTCACCCAGTGCAGCAATGGTTTTGGCAGTTTCTGCATCCTTAACACCAAAGCCGACACTAACCGGCATTTTTGTAATAGCCTTGATTTGTTTGAGCTTATTTTCCACATCAGCGGCATCCAAATGACCCGCACCAGTTACGCCCTTGAGTGAAACGTAATAGAGATACCCACTACCAACAGCAGCCATTTTTTTGATACGGTCATTGGTACTGTTAGGTGCTAATAAAAAAATGGTATCTATGCCGCGTTCTTTAAGCAAAGCCGCGCATTGCTCACCTTCTTCAGGTGGTAAATCGACAGTTAATACGCCATCAATATCGGCACGTTGGGCAGCATTGGCAAAGCCTTCATAGCCCATTGCCTCGATTGGATTTAGATAACCCATTAACACTATTGGAGTTTGTTGGTCGGTTTTACGAAACTCCGCCGCTATCGCCAAAGTTTTTCTCAAACTCATCTTATGCGCCAAAGCGCGTTCGCTTGCGCGTTGGATAACAGGGCCGTCCGCCATCGGATCTGAAAACGGCACACCCAGCTCGATAATATCAACACCAGCTTTTACCATTTCGTGCATCAACGGCAAGGTAAAATCAGGCGTAGGATCGCCGGTGGTAATAAAGGGAATTAACGCTTTACGCCCTGATTTGGCGAGCTGTTCAAAGGTTGCAGCTAAACGGCTCATAATTCAATTCCTTCGCGTTTCGCCATCGTTTGCATGTCTTTATCGCCACGACCGGATAAATTGATGACAATAGTTTCGTCCTTACGCATGGTGGGTGCGAGTTTCATGGTATATGCCATAGCATGAGCAGATTCCAGTGCTGGGATAATGCCTTCCATTCGGGTCAAAGCATAAAAACCCTCCAAGGCTTCATTATCGGTAATATTGACATACTCGGCGCGGCCTGTATCTTTTAGCCAAGCATGTTCGGGGCCCACGCCAGGATAATCAAGACCTGCGGAAATGGAGTGTGTTTCGATGATTTCACCGTCGTCATCCGCCATCAGATAAGTGCGGTTGCCGTGCAATACACCTGGGCGACCTGCACATAATGGCGCGGAATGGCGACCACTAGCGACCCCGTCACCCGCAGCCTCAACACCGATCAACCTGACCGACTCATCATCAATGAAGGGATAAAAAAGACCGATAGCATTAGAACCACCACCGACACAAGCAACCAACGCATCAGGAAGTTTGCCGATCATATCCTGGCATTGTTGCTTGGTTTCGCGGCCTATGATTGCCTGGAAATCCCGAACCATAGCTGGATAAGGGTGAGGGCCAGCGACTGTACCAATGATATAAAACGTATTATCGACGTTGGTCACCCAATCTCGAAGCGCTTCATTCAAGGCATCTTTCAAAGTTTTTGAGCCGGATTCAACCGCAACTACGGTTGCACCGAGCAGCTTCATGCGGTAAACATTTAATGATTGCCGGGCAACATCGACAGCACCCATATAGACAACGCACTCAAGACCAAGTCGAGCGGCAACGGTGGCTGTCGCCACGCCATGTTGACCTGCACCCGTTTCTGCAATAATACGGGTTTTGCCCATACGTTTTGCCAGCAAGGCCTGACCAACTGTATTGTTGATTTTGTGGGAACCGGTATGGTTAAGATCTTCCCGTTTCAGGTAAATCTGCGCCCCGCCCAACTCGCGACTCCAGCGTTCGGCATAATACAAAGGCGAAGGCCGACCCACATAATGCTGTAAATCCGCATCCAGTTCTGCGATAAATTCGGGATCTTTTAAGTACCGCTGATAAGCTGCATTTAATTCCTGGATGGGCGGCATTAATGTCTCTGCGACAAACATTCCACCATAAGGCCCAAAATGCCCTTTCACGTCAGGCATCGTATATTTTTCTGTCATGATATTATTCTGTCACCCTGATGCACCGCTGCAATAAATGCAGCCATTTTTTCTTTATCTTTAAACCCTTTTTCCGCTTCCACACCGCTACTGACATCCAGTGCGTAAGGTCTCGTCTGTTCTACGGCTAATTTGGCATTGCTAGCATCCAAGCCTCCAGCCAAAATGACCGGCAACTGACAGTATTTGGGGATTAGCCCCCAATCAAACTGGCTACCTGTGCCACCTTTTGCAGAAGGATGATAAGCATCCAGCAACAATCCGTCAGCATCGTAGTAGTCCTTCGTCAATTTAGAAACGTCGGTATCTTCCCGCATTCTGACGGCTTTTATGTAGCGTTTACCGTAAATTCTGCAAGCATCCGGTGATTCATCGCCATGAAATTGTAGGCAATCCACCTGCACCTGCTGCAACACTTTGCGTACTTGAGCTTCCTGCTCATCGACAAACAGTGCCACAACTGAAACAAATGCCGGTAAAGCCTTAACAATGTCATTGGCAAGATTAATCGTTACATTTCGTGGACTGGGCGGGTAAAAAACCAAACCAATCGCATCGACCCCTAAACTGGCCGCATAAACCGCATCTTCAACACGGGTAAAGCCGCAGATTTTAACGCGCGTTCGCATAAAAAAGACGTAGGATTCACCAAAAATTCAAGCGCGTAAGAATACCATAAAATGATCATTTATTTTCTCTAAATCATCATAAGGCTTGCATGGGAGCTCAGCGTTCAACCAGGATCTCGTTGAACGCTAAATCAATGTGAATGGCTATGACCGCCGTGGCTGTGTCCGCCGTGACTATGATCACTGTGTTCATGTCCGCCGGCACTATCGGCATTATTGAAATCATGATTAGCTTGCTCAGGCGCAGCAACCGCTGCATCTTCTGAATCAGTAGCTGGAGCTGCTGCCGAAATAGCGGCTTGGTTCACAGAAACACCGTGCTGGTAGACCATCAGACCACCTAAATCAGCACCTAAAGACAGTAGTACACAGAGAAAAGCGGCTAACAAAAGGAATATCGTATTACCTCTTTTTAATCGCAATCCCCACTGCTTCAAACGCCACGCAGAGAGAAAAAGCGACAGGGATAGTACGGCGATACCGATATGTTCATGACGTTCCATTATTTCATGAACATCTTCCCCATGCTCAACAGAATCAGCCGCAAACAATCCTGCCACAACCGTAAATGCGGCGGCAATTGTACCTAGGTATAGTAAGCTGCTTGCGACATACCGCCATTTTTCCTTTTTTGCTACCACCCCAAAAAAATCAAATACAAAAAAAGCCGTAAAAAATGCAATAGGGTAATGTACAAACAAGGGATGTATGTTATCCAAACCTGCAATCCCCGGCATTATTGCAGAAAACATTTCCGGTGGCGTTTTTCCTGAAAGCCCTTCAATAAATATCAACAGGCTTTCCAGGTTAGCGGCAATACCACCCCCAATTCCTCCGCCATGTATTTGAAAGGATAAAAAATTCATCATATTTATCATGTAGTAAGTTTGAATGATTAAATCTACTCGATTAACCGCAAAATGCAAGTAACTAGCTCACAAAAACGGTTATTTAGTTAAATCGCTTGGCATCTTCCGGCAATCTATTAAACGCAGGATGCTTTGAAATCCCATAGCAATCAGGGTAATAAACCGACTCCAAATACAAGCCGTAAGGTGGGGCTGTTACGCCGCCAACAGCCCGTTTTTTAGCGGCAAGCAAGACCAACGTCCAATCTTCTGCTTGCTTGCCCACGCCTATATCTATTAAGACACCGGCAATATTTCTGACCATGTGATGCAAGAAAGCGTTCGCGCATATCTCAATAATTACCTGATCGCCATCCCGATAAACCTCAACAAAATGCACAATCCGAACTGGGCTTTTTGATTGACAACCTTGCGCCCTGAATGAAGAAAAATCATGACTACCAAGCAAGTGTTGCGCCGCTTTATTCATTACCTCCGCATCCAGAGGGTGATAGCACCAGGTTGTTTGTTTGCCCATCAATGCTGATTTTACCGGTCGGTTTAAGATAACGTAGCGATATAACCGTGCGATAGCACTGTATCGGGCATGAAAATCACCGATTGCCTGCTTAACCCAGGTAATCCGTATCGCGTCTGGTAAATTACAGTTGCCCCCTAACAGCCAAGCATCGAGTTCACGTTCTACGTTGACATCAAAATGCACCACTTGTTCCAAGGCATGTACGCCAGTATCCGTCCTACCTGCACAAATCACGGTAATGGGATGGTTAGCTACTTTCGATAAAGCTTTTTCCAATTCGCCTTGCACACTGGGTAGATTGGTTTGCCACTGCCAGCCGAAAAAACCACTACCGTCGTATTCGACCCCTAGAACAATACGTGTCATTTATTTTTTAAGATGAACATTCAGGTCTTTGGGCTGGTTTTGTTACACGGTTTTGGCAAATACATAATTACTCGTGAATGTAGACCTTAACGCCAGTTTCCACAGACTCAAACAGCTCTAACATGTCTATATTTTTCATGCGTATACAGCCATGCGAAGCCGGAGAGCCAATCATCGCTTCATCCGACGTGCCGTGTATGTAGATGTATCGCCAGCAAGTATCGACGTTTCCGTAGCGGTTTTTACCTGGCTCCAAGCCACCTAGCCACAAAATGCGGGTTAATATCCAATCACGCTGAGGATAAAGCTCGCCCAGTTCAGTGCTATAGATTTCACCAGTCGGTCGCCTACCTTTAAACACCGAATTTATTTGCTGGCCTGAGCCAATTTTTGCCCTGACGCTATGCCAGCCGATAGGCGTACACTCGCTTCCACGCTGTTCACCTGCACCATTTTTTGCGGTGGAAACAGGATAACGTCGTATTTCCTTACCGCTACCAATAATGGACAAACATTGCGCCGCAATCGAAATATCCAGAAAGAAATCTGCGATCATGATATCGATTACCTAGGCTAGTGGTTATTCCAGCTTAGCAAAAACCTTTTTTAATCCAATACTACTTAAGATTCATTAGCTGAATCTGGTTTAGGTGTCACGGTTAGGCTGACATTCTCTGGGGCAGTATTTGAAGCACTCGCTTGAGACTCCGATCTACCGTCTCTTCCCTGACGATTGGCGAATTCGGCAGCATAAGACGGTGCAGAACTTGCCTGAGATTCGCCAGAAAACTCCCTGGCCGCACCTTCAGCATTATTGCCGTCCTCGCCAGTAGCATCCGGTTTTTTGTAATTGGGATTACGCGGTCTTCTGCGATTGGGTCCACGTCTGGAATTACTTCTTTTATTCTCAGAACGTGGCGGCCGCTGCTCATCATTACTCGAAACCGATCCTTCTGCGTTGGCAGTAACCACACTTTCACCTATGACTTCTTGCCTAGGTAAAAAAATCGGTGTTGGCACTGGTATTTCTGCCACATTAACAATTGGGTTGGTATTGCTATCTTCCACAGAAGGTGAAGCAACATCCCGCTTGAAATCTCTGATGGGTTCTTGTCGCCTATTCGGATTCGGATTCGGTGACCGCGTGGCATCTTGCGGTGTCGCTGATCTAGATTCCTGCCCTCTGGGAGGACGGGCATTACGTTGCGGCTGTTGCCCTCTTGGCGCGCCGCGACCAGGATTAGCTTCTTTGTTCAGGTTCTGGTTCGGATTTTGGTTCGGGTTAGAACCTTGACCACGCCTGTTATTGTTACGTGGTCTCGCTTGCCGATTTTCTTCACCCGTGCCAGCATCTCTAACAACCTGGGACGAAGAATTTTGTGCTTTTATATTTGGCTTAGTTTTAGCTTTTTCTGGCTTTGTGCCAACCAATTTGTGCCAGAAACGTTTAATCAGGCTGGCTGACTCATTCTTGTTTTGTACAGGCGCGGGTGCTGGTGAGTCATGCAAAAATTCTTTGATGACGGCTCTATCACTTTTGGGTTTTATCTGTTGGGCAAACTCAGGAATCGAAATATCTTCCGCTTTTATTTGCACATAACTGGGCTTATCATCAGTGCCGCCCTCTTTTTCTCTGATACGGTCAATATCATAAGCGGGAGTTTCTAGGTGTTTGCTAGGCAGAATGACGATGCCAACTTTTAATCTCTGCTCAATACTTTCAATAGCACTACGTTTTTCGTTCAATAAGAAAGTAGCGCATTCAATCGACAAATGCGCGATGACTTTCTCCGTGCCTTTTTTCATGGCTTCTTCTTCGAGCAAGCGCAATACGGAAAGCGCGACCGATTCCACATTACGGATTGAACCCTGGCCTTTACACCGCGGACAGGTGATTTGGGTGGAATCACCCAAGGATGGCCGCATCCGTTGCCTGGACATTTCCAATAAGCCGAATCGTGAAATCTTGCCAGTTTGAATTCGGGCACGGTCAATTTTCAACGCATCCCGTAAATGATTTTCAACCGTACGCTGATTTTTGTTGGACATCATGTCGATAAAATCGATGACAAACAGACCACCTAAGTCACGCAACCGCAGTTGTCGGGCAATTTCATCCGCCGCTTCAAGGTTGGTGTTGAACGCCGTCTCCTCAATATCGCTACCCTTGGTTGCGCGTGCCGAGTTAATGTCGATGGACGTTAACGCTTCGGTATGGTCGATCACGATAGACCCACCCGATGGCAAGGACACATCCCGACCATAGGCGATTTCAATTTGCGATTCAATCTGGTAGCGATTAAATAGGGGGACTGCATCCTGATACAACTTGGCTTTAGGCAGCAAGTGCGGCATGACCTGCTTCATGAAATTCTGGACGAGCTTGAACGACTCTTCATTATCGATCAGAATTTCATCAATATCGCCCCGCAAATGATCCCGTAAGGCGCGAATAATGACATTGCTTTCCTGAAAAACCAGGAATGGTGCGGCTTGTTCGGTCGATGACCGTTCGATAGCATCCCACAATTGCAATAGGTAATTTAAATCCCACTGCAATTCTTCGGCATTTTTACCACAACCTGCCGTTCTGACGATAAGCCCCATCGTCTCAGGTATTTCAAGGCTTGCCATGACTTCACGCATATCATTGCGGGTATCGCCTTCTATGCGCCTGGAAATGCCCCCTGCTTTCGGATTGTTAGGCATTAGCACCAAGTAAGTACCTGCCAAACTGATGTAGGTGGTTAGCGCAGCACCTTTGTTGCCCCGCTCTTCCTTTTCGATTTGGACGATGATTTCCTGACCTTCCTTAAGATGGTCTTTGATGGCGCTACGGCGCACCTCACCTTCGGTTTCGTCTTGGGCTTTGAGATTGATGGGAGAAATTTCTTTGAACGGCAAAAATCCATGTTTATCAGCGCCATAATTTATAAATGCCGCTTCCAGACTAGGTTCTACGCGGGTGATTATGCCTTTGTATATATTAGATTTTTTCTGTTCTTTTGAAGGTACTTCTATGTCAAAATCATACAGTTTTTGACCATCTACCAAAGCCACCCGCAGTTCTTCAGCCTGCGAGGCATTGATAAGCATTCTTTTCATTCTATTTCCTTTTTATGTACTGCTCCAATAATCAGAATTTACTGATTCAGACTGGTTTAATCGTCGCGCCTAGCTAATGCGCCAAAATTTAGGCTTTCGTTGTCCTATGTGCATTTATCGGTTTTTAGGCATAAATGACTTGCTGTTTGGTATCCCGACCCTAATGTGAGCCTTATGGCTAAGTAGTGTAATGAGATCAACGATGGCTACGCGTAGTGGTTAACTAAGCAATTTGTTCTTTCAGTCGTTAGTGTAAAATCTGTCGTTGGACAGGATTTAATAATTCATTCGTCATGGGTGAATGACCAACCCGAAATTCTTTGTGGATGAGGCCTTGACATTATTCTTATAACTTTCGTTCCTCACCGACTCACTTTTTCCTAGTTTCATGATGGAAACCCTAGAGAGCCTTCTATTTTTTTACTTCATAGCAAGGTTAATATAGCAACCTTATTGCTTTTCATCAATTTAATCCATCAATTAAGGCAAACTACTGGTATTATTTAAGCTATGAATACCGACCAACAAAGCCCAGCACCCCAGGTTCAATGGGTAGAAATCACCGAAGACAATAGTGAGCAAAGGCTAGATAATTTCCTCATTACCCGCTTAAAAGGCGTTCCCAAAAGTCGCATTTACCGCATCGTCCGCAAAGGTGAAGTCAGGGTCAATAAGGGACGGGTAGACGTAAAATATCGCTTAGTTATCGGCGATATTGTACGAATTCCACCGGTGCGGATGGCAGAAAGTGCTGATGGTGATCCGCCCGTCAGCCGAGGTTTAACCGACATCTTGCAACATAATGTCTTGTTTGAAGACGAATCGTTATTGATTGTCAACAAACCTTCCGGTTATGCCGTACATGGCGGTAGCGGTATTGATTCAGGCATTATCGAAGGCTTCAGAAAGCTAAATCCTGAGCAACGCTTCCTCGAATTAGTGCATCGGCTGGACAGGGATACTTCCGGCTGCTTGTTGATCGCCAAAAAACGCAGTGCCTTACGCCATTTACATGAGCAATTTCGTGACGATACAGTGAGCAAAACTTATCTGGCCTTGCTGTCAGGACAATGGGCGCGAAAAAAACTGATTGTAGATCAACCTTTGTTAAAAAATGTCAGCAAAGGTGGCGAACGGATGGTGGTTATCAGCCAAGCTGGAAAAGCCTCAGAAACTTTATTCCGCCGATTAAAGCTGTTTAAAGATGCAACTCTGGTCGAAGTCTCGCCCAAAACCGGACGAACCCATCAAATCCGCGTTCATGCCGCTTATCTAAGCCACCCGATTATTGGCGATGACCGTTATGGTTTTGATGATGTCAACAAAGTCTTTAAAAATCGGGGCTATAAGAAAATGTTTCTACACGCAGAAACCTTACAATTTCAGCATCCCGTTTCAGGGGAAATTGTAAAAGTATCCGCTCCATTACCACAACAATTTATTGATTTTACTAAAAATGAAGAACCGATTTGATGTAATTGTATTTGACTGGGATGGCACCTTGGTCAATACCATTGATTGGATAGTCCATTGCCTACAAAAAGCAGGGGAACAATGCGGTTACGTAATTCCTGAGCCACAAGCCGCCAAAGATACCATAGGTTTATCCATAGAAAATGCAGTACAGGCTTTATATCCCAATGCTGATACCGCTACCAATCATAAATTAGTTGCCAGCTATAGCCAGACTTATTTCTCCAAACAACTCACTCAGGATGATTTTTTCCCTGGCGTATACGATATGCTGTTGTTTTTAAAGAATTCGGGCTATCAACTCGCCGTTGCCACGGGCAAAACCAGGGCGGGATTGACCCGCGCATTGGCAGCCACAGGCACGGAAAGCATCTTCAACATTACCCGCTGTGCTGATGAAACCGCCTCAAAACCCGACCCTAAAATGCTGCATGAAATCATGCACCATACCCAAGCAACGGCTGATCGTACCTTGATGGTGGGCGACTCCATCCACGATCTCCAAATGGCACGTAACGCCAATGTGCCTTCAGTCGGCGTTGCCTGTGGTGCAAACAGTCGAGAATCCCTACAACAATATGATCCTTTGCTATGCTTGCAGCAAGCAACGGAATTACTGACTTTTATTTCTTAAGGTAGATTGATGGAAAACCAATCAGACAATCAAGTTAACTCAACCGCATCTGGCAAAGCAGGCTGGGAACGCGAACTCGTCGAAAAACTGGCCTTTGCTGCCGTCACCGAACAAAGAAGGTCACGGCGCTGGGGAATATTTTTTAAGCTGCTGATGTTTTGGTATTTACTGGCAATCCTCGCTGTTACCCTATATCCGAAATTCAAAAAAGACATGGGAATAGGCGGAAAGGGGCATACCGCAGTCATCGACTTAGTCGGCATGATCGCAGAAGGCCAAAATGCCAATGCTAACAGCATTATTGAAAGCCTCAGGAATGCGGTAAAAGACAAAAATACGAAAGGAATTATTTTAAATGCCAACTCGCCTGGTGGCAGTCCAGTGCAGTCGGCTTATGTGTATGATGAAATCAAAAAGATAAAAAAAGAGCACCCTAACCTACCTATACATGCCGTGGTTAGCGACATCTGTGCGTCTGGTTGCTACTACATCGTTGCCGCAACCGACAAAATCTATGCCAGCCCAGCCAGCCTTGTTGGCTCTATTGGCGTAATAATGGATAGTTTCGGGTTTGTAGAAACCATGAATAAGCTGGGAGTAGAGCGCCGTTTAATCACTGCGGGGGCGCATAAAGCTTTGCTCGACCCTTTCTCACCCAGCAAACCCGAAGAAAGCCAATACATGCAGAACTTAATCAACCAAGTTCATCAGCAATTTATAAATGCCGTAAAATCGGGCAGAGGCACTCGACTTAAAGAAACGCCTGATATGTTTTCAGGCTTAGTTTGGACAGGTGAAGAAAGCGTTAAGCTGGGCATTATTGATGCGATGGGAACGCAAGATCATGTCGCCAAAGACATTATCGGCGCAGAAACATTAGTCGATTTCACTCAACAAGAAAGATTGGTTGATCGGATTGCAGGTAAGCTAGGCGCGTCTTTTGGTGCAGGTATCAGTAATTTGGTGCGGGGATGGTCGTTACGTTAACAATTCAGCTTGTATTCAGGACGTTCAATTAAACTGCACTCACCTGGTTTGCATAAATGCGTGAATTAATTAGGTAAAACAAACCGTCAGCCTTAGCAGTGTAATCATGAATATTCTGATTAAATTACTGATATTAATAGTCTTTTCTAGCACGAGCTACGCCGATGACAGCATTGACATCGCTCGTGTTAGCCTGCACGAAGCCACCCAAAAAATCCTCAGCGACAGCAATAAACGGGTATTAGGTGCAACAACCCAAATCATTGATGGTAAGGAAGTCCACATTATCAAAGTGTTAACGCCCGATGGACGCATCCTGCATTACAAAATCGATGCCGAAACCGGCGCAATAATCGGCTAATAGTTACTTAAGAGGTAGACATGCGAATTCTTGTCGTTGAAGACGAACTGACGCTATGCAAACAAATCCATGATTACTTGGAAAGTAAAGGTTTTGCGGTCGATACCGCCAACACGGGCAAAGACGGTTATTTCATGGGGAAGGAATATCCCATCGATGCGGCGATCATCGACCTTGGTCTGCCCGATTTTTCCGGCATAGAGCTTATAAAAAAACTACGTAAAGACAATATCACCGTCCCTATCTTGATCTTAACCGCACGCAGCCGTTGGCAGGAAAAAGTAGAAGGACTGGAAGCGGGAGCTGATGATTATCTGGTCAAACCGTTCCATTATGAAGAGCTGCTGGCAAGGCTTAACGCGCTTATCCGCCGTTCGGCGGGTCAGGCACAGCCTGTACTTACGCATGACAACATCGAATTGAACACAGTCACTCAGGAAGTTTTGGTTTCTGGCGTTAAACTGGAACTCACCGCCTATGAATACAAAGTGCTGGAATACCTGATGTTCCGCAAAGGTGAATTGATAACTAAATCCGTGTTGACCGCACATATTTACGACGAAGAATTTGACCGCGACAGCAATGTGATCGAAGTGTTCATCGGGCGATTGCGGAAAAAACTCGATCCTGACGGCTCCAGGCAACCCATTGAAACCTTACGTGGCAGGGGCTATCGTATACCTCTCTAATTTTTTCCACTGCCCAAGACCATGAAATTCAAGTGCGAATAAAATCCTTAAGTTTCCGTCTATTAGCGACAGAAGGCTTAGTATTAGTTGCATTCTTCGCGCTGGTTGCCGTCGTTCTGGAACAAAGTTTCAAGGAAAGTGCGGAAGAAGCCCTGAAAGAACGCTTACAAGTCCAAATTTACTCGCTGTTATCGACCGCTGAATCCAAAAACTCCGGCGACTTAAGCTTGCCCCCCAACCTGCCTGAACCCCGCTTTGCCAATCCCGGTTCAGGACTTTACGCTTTTATTCAACGACCCAACAAAAACCTGATCTGGCGTTCCCCGTCTTCAATAGGATTGGATGTGCCAGTTCCGCCGGAAAAGCTGGGCGCAGGTAATACGTATTTCCTAGCGGATAATCCACGCCGTTATTTCCTGCATTACGACATCGTATGGAAAAGCCTCTTAGGTGATGAAAAGGAATATATCTTCACGGTTGCAGAAGATTCCGAATTCGTCAGCCAACAAGTGCAACGGTTCAGGAAAGCTTTGTGGTCTTGGTTGGTCATTATTGGCATCGTACTGTTATTTATCCAGTTTGCCTTATTGCGTTGGTGTTTAAAACCCATACGCGTGATAGTCAACGACTTAAATGCGATTGAAAAAGGCAAAAAAACCCTGCTGGATGGCGAATATTCAACCGAACTTCAAAGCTTAGCCGGAAACTTAAACGCCTTCATCACCCACGAACGCGCCCATCTCGAACGCTACCGCAATACCTTAGCCGACTTAGCACACAGCCTGAAAACCCCGCTCGCCATCTTACATGGCTGTACCGAATCGTTCAGCGATAACAAGGAAACAGTGCAGGAGCAAATCGCCATCATGAATAAAATCGTCGAATACCAACTCCAACGCGCCGCCGCCAAAGGCGACCATAAGACGATTAAAGGTCTCGGCTTATCAACTTTTCTCAACAAAATCAGTGCATCACTTAACAAAGTCTATATTGATAAAGCCATCCATTTCGACATCAGCGTCCCTGAACAATGCCAGATTTATTTTGATGAAGGCGATTTGTACGAAATCGTCGGCAATCTGATCGACAACGCTTGCAAATGGTGTCGCCGCCGCGTAAAAGTCAGCGTCACCCAAAATCCGCGTAAAGACCGCCGTGACTACGCCCTGCTCATCCAAATAGACGACGACGGCCCCGGCATCCCCGACGGCAAACTCAACGAAATCCTCAAACGCGGCGTACGCGCCGATGAAAACATCCACGGACACGGCATCGGCATGACCGTGGTTTATGATTTAGTCGGAATGTTGGGCGGAAAACTGGAAGGCAACAAGAGTAGTGAGTTAGGGGGGATGAGTTGGCGGGTTTACTTGCCGTAAAGTTTCAGCCTGCCCCTACAAAGCTTGCCGAATCTGGAATATTGGACTCCATTTAGCTGTTTATCCTCACAACCTTCATTTATCAAGCTATTTGAGATTGCAACGCCGCCCTAATACAACGCAAAATGCCGTAGTTATACGCACCATCTAGCGACTCGAAAACCGGTTTGAGGGCATTTTTTTGGTCGTCAGGCAAGTTGATGATGATTTCTTCTATCCGCCTGATTTCTTGCTCTGGCAAATCAACGACATCAGTCAATACTAACTGCCCTTGTTCCAGATATTGCGCCAGATGTCCGTAGATAGTGGATTCTTGTAGCGTCCTTTTCTGGGCAATTTGCGGGATGCTAAAGCCCAGCCTGAATAACTCGACAGATTCGCTTGCCGTATCTGATGCTGTCGTATTCGCATCCCTGTATTCGTCAATGACAGCCAGAAATTGTGCGCCATAAAGTGCCAGTTTACGTTCGCCTACGCCGGGAAGTCGGCTCAATTGCTCCAGCGTAGATGGCTTATGTTCCATCATGGACATCAAACAGGCATCATGAAAAATAATGTAAGGTGGGACATCCTGTTTTTCGGCGAGTTCTCGGCGTTTGTTACGCAACGCATCCCACAGCAAACTGTTGATGTTTTTGCTTTTATTTGCCGATCTAGCGAGTTTTCCGCCTTTTGTTTTTTCAACCTGGATGTCTTTACGCAGCATCAGTTGTTGTTCGCTGCGAAGGATGGGCCGGCATTCCGCCGTCAACCGCAATGCGCCGAAATTCTCAAAATCGACGGCAACCAGGCCACGTGCCACCAGTTGCCTGAACACCGAATGCCATTGTTTTTCCTCCAACTGCTTGCCGATACCGTAGGTTGATTGCTTATCATGTCCAAAACGGATGATGCGTTCGGTAGCTTTGCCCAGCAACACATCGACCAGATAAGCCACGCCAAAACGCTGTTCCGTCCTGTGTATGCACGACAAGGCTTGTTGTGCAGCTAGCGTACCATCCCAGGTCTCTACGGGTTCCAGGCAGGTGTCGCAGTTGCCGCAAGGCTGTTCCAGGGTATCGCCAAAATAGCCGAGCAAGGCTTGGCGGCGGCAATGCACTTGCTCACACAGCGCGAGCATGGCATCCAGCCTGTTGTATTCAATGCGTTTTTGGATTTCATTGGCATTGGATTCCGCCAACATTCGGCGCAACATGATGACATCCTGTAGCCCATAAGCCATCCAGGCATTGGCGGGCAAGCCATCACGTCCGGCACGTCCGGTTTCCTGGTAATAACCTTCGATGCTTTTAGGTAAATCAAGATGCGCGACGAAACGCACATTGGGTTTGTCGATGCCCATGCCGAACGCGATAGTCGCCACCATCACCAAGTTTTCTTCCATTAAAAACTGATGTTGATGGGTTTGTCTTTCACCATTACTCATGCCAGCATGATAGGGCAGGGCTTTGACACCTTTGGTGGTTAGCCATTGCGCCGTCTCATCGACTTTTTTGCGTGACAGGCAATAGACGATACCCGCATCGCCTGCATGTTCCGTCTCAATAAAAGCTAGCAATTGCTGCCGTGCATTTTGTTTTTGCACAATGCGGTAGCGGATATTGGGGCGGTCAAAACCATTGAGAAAGAGTTGGGACTGCTCAAGCCCTAGCCGAAACTGGATTTCCTTGCGGGTTTTGTCGTCCGCTGTTGCCGTTAAGGCTATACGTGGGACTTGCGGGTAACGCTCATGTAGCAAGGACAGCCGCAGGTAATCGACCCGAAAATCATGCCCCCATTGGGACACGCAGTGTGCTTCATCTATTGCAAATAATGCGATTTGCAGCCGATCCAACAGGACTAGCATCCTTTCATTGGCTAACCGTTCCGGTGCAATATAGAGCAGGTCTAACTCACCATTGAGTAATTTCCGCTCAGTTTGCTGGACTTCTTCAAAGGAAAGGGAAGAATTCAGGAACGCGGCTTTAATGCCCAGTTGCAGCAATGCGCTGACCTGATCCTGCATCAGCGCAATGAGCGGCGAAATGACGATGCCGACACCTGGCCTTATCAGCGCAGGGATCTGGAAACACAAGGATTTGCCGCTGCCCGTCGGCATGACGACCAGGGCATCCTGCCCGTTTATCAAGTGGTTAATAATCGTTTGCTGCTGACCACGAAAGCTCTCGTAACCGAATACCGTGTTGAGAAGTGCAATCGCTTGACTATCGGGTGTTTCCATCGTGACGATTTGTTTCTTGAATGGGGCAATACCTTTATAATGGCGCAATTATACAGGACAGTAAGAGCATAAACCCACACAATGGCACCTCATGAATAACACGCATTCTGCGCGTCTAGCCCAACTCATAGCAACCAACCAACAACATCTCATTAGCGGGGGGCTGAAAGGGATAGAAAAAGAAAGCCTACGTATTTCCAAAGACGGCACTATCAGCAAAACACCACATCCCAAGGCACTGGGTTCGGCTTTGACGCACCCTTATATCACCACGGATTATTCCGAAGCCTTGATTGAGTTGATAACCCCGCCCTTTGCCGACATCAAAGAAACACTGGGCTATTTGCAATCAACCCACCAGTTTGTTTACCAGCATCTGGACAACGAAATCTTGCTGTGTACCAGTATGCCCTGCGGGATCAAAGGCGATGAAAGCATACCGATTGCAGAATATGGCACATCCAATATCGGCAGGATGAAGCATGTTTACCGTCATGGCTTATGGCATCGTTATGGTCGGACTATGCAAGCAATTGCGGGAATCCATTTTAATTTTTCCGTACCAGAAGTGCTTTGGCCTGTGCTGCACAGCCAAGAAAACAGTGTGATGAGCCTTGAGGAATTCACCTCAGATAGTTATTTTGGCTTGGTCAGGAATTTTCAGCGGATGGGCTGGATAATCTTGTACCTGTTTGGCGCATCACCTGCAATCTGCAAAAGTTTCTTCAACAGCCGTCCCCAGTTGATGGCGCAATTTGAAGAATTCGACCAAGGCACTTTGTACCATCCTTATGCGACTTCCTTGCGGATGAGCGACATCGGTTACAAAAGCAAAAACCAGGCGAATCTCAGGATCAATTACAATTCATTGCCGGAATATGTGGATAGCTTAAGCCACGCTATCGCCACGTCGTATCCTGATTATGAAAAAATTGGCGTTGTGGTTGATGGCGAATACCGCCAGCTCAACGCCAATGTACTACAAATCGAAAACGAGTTCTACAGCATCATCCGGCCCAAGCAGATTGCCCAATCCTGCGAAAAGCCCACTGTGGCACTCAAACGGCGCGGCGTACGCTATGTGGAAATGCGTTCACTGGATCTGGATTTGTTCAATCCCATCGGTATTGACGAAGATAAAGCCCGCTTTATTGAAGCTTTGTTACTGACCTGTTTGCTGCAAAATAGTCCGCCGATGTCAGAAACGGATTTCCAAACTAATAATCGCAATCAATTACAGGTTGCTAATTTTGGAAGAAAGTCTAACCTTGAACTTGAGCGTAACGACAAAAAGATTGCCTTAAAAGATTGGGCGGATGAGATACTGACTTCAATGGAAGCAGTTTGTAATATTTTGGATCAGGATGATGCAAGCAAACCTTACAACAAGGCCTTATTGGCGCAACAGCAAGTCGTGCAAAACCCTGATTTGACCGCATCAGCGCGGATGTTGGCGATTATGACGGAAACCAAACAGCCGTTCAGCCGTTTTGCACTGAATAAGTCGATGGAACATGCGGCTTGTTTCAATGGTCACAAGCCCGATGAAGCGTTTACGATGCAGTTCAATGATTTGGCACAGCAATCCCTAACCAAACAGGCAGAATTGGAAGCCAATCCACAGCTGCCTTTTGACGAATTCCTACATAATTACTTTACCCAAAAGTGCGAAAATGACGGTTAATATCGAGCAATTACAAGCTGAATTGGCAAGCAAAAATCCTAGGTTTATCCTGAAAAAAGCCTTGTCCTTATTCGACAACATCGCCATTTCCTTTAGCGGTGCGGAAGATGTCGCTTTGATCGACATGGCTGTCAGTATACGCAAGGATATTCAGGTTTTCACCCTAGATACAGGGCGTTTGCACCCTGAAACTTACCGTTTCATCGAAAAAGTCAGGAAGCATTATCAAATACAAATTGATATTTTGACCCCAGACCGAAACGTGTTGGATGAGTTCGTCAAGCATAAGGGCCTGTTCAGTTTTTACGAAGACGGCCATGAAGAATGCTGCAAAATTCGTAAAGTAGAACCACTCAGAAGAAGACTTGCAACCGTGGATGCTTGGATTACTGGACAACGACGCGATCAAAGCGTCGATACCCGCCAAGACATACCCGAAGTGCAGGTAGATAGCGTGTTCTCGACTGCAAAAAACCAGTTGGTCAAATTCAATCCTTTGCTCAATTGGAAATCAGCCCAAGTTTGGGATTACATCGAAGCCAATCAAGTGCCGTTTAACGAACTTCATAACAAAGGTTTTATCAGCATAGGCTGCGAACCCTGCACCCGCGCCATCTTACCTAATGAACACGAGCGGGCAGGACGCTGGTGGTGGGAAGAAAGCACGAAGAAAGAATGTGGCTTGCATGTTAGTGATAATAAACCAACCAATTAATTATGCAACAGATAGCTTGTGGTTGTTTGCGAACCCCAATAAAATTTGCCAAAATACCTTGCACTCTTACCTCAGCAACTGCTTTGAACTGACAGTTCTCACACCCAAACAGGACATTCTATGACTCCTCTTATCCAAGAGTTGGCAAAAACTGAATTATTACAGAATGTCCCTGATGAGCTGTTAAGACAAGTGATGGCACATGCTAGTCCTATCGAACTCAATCCTGGCGAATTACTGCTCTCTCCTAATCTGGACAATCATCACATCTACTTATTGCTTTCAGGAACGCTCACGGTGCATTTTAACTCACCAGACGCACCGGTCATTAGGGAGTTATGCCAAGGCTATTCGGTTGGTGAAATGTCTATCATTGACGATACCACTCCATCTGCGTATGTGAAGGCTAAAGAGCATTGTCGAGTATTTCCGGTTCACCGCGATTTTCTGCTTGATCTTATCCAGAACACACATCCCATAGCATTCAACTTGCTGCGGATACTCACAAAGCGGATGAAAGTTAATACACAAAAAATCATCAATGACCAACTCCAAATATTAGAATTAACTAATCAAGCGAACATCGATGGACTTACTGGACTTTACAACCGCCGCTGGCTGGATAATGCACTGCCACGCATTCTCACTCAAATGGACAAAATTGCACAACCCTTGTGCATTTTAATCATTGATGTCGATCATTTCAAAAAATACAATGATCTACACGGCCATCAAGGTGGGGATATTGCATTGATTTCTATGGGTAATGTGTTGCGGACAAATATTAGACCTTATGATTTCGCCTCGCGTATCGGCGGTGAAGAATTTATGGTTTTATTGCCCAATACCAATCTAGCCGACGGCTTCACTCTGGCGGAAAGGATACGCCAGGAAACAGAAAATCAACTGATAGCAAATCCTGATGGCATTCTCTTGTCTGGCATTGCTGTGTCTATTGGGCTTGCCGTAAGCGATGAAAACGCTACCGGTAACTCATTGTTTGCCGCCGCCGATAAGCAACTGTATTTAGCCAAACAAAGTGGGCGAAACTGCGTGAAATATTAATGTTTTGTGATTTTCTACCACACTACAGCTAACACAAAACGTTGATGATGCCACAAGTTTTCCAAGTACCCCGCGCCAGCAGGCACGCTGGGGCGAGGCTATATGAAGTTAAGCTCAATGTGTGATTCGGTAAACTCACCTCTTTGAGGTCTGGATACCGGCAATCCCCTACCGGTATCAGAGTTTCTACTGTTGATTAAATTCAGATTATGCTATCAGTTAAAGCTAAAACCCCTACGGGATTATGGCTGCATGAGCTTGGTTTACTTGAATACGCCGTTTAGTCAACCCATTTTTAGGATCAAATACAGGGACACCAGTATTGCCCAACGCGCCTAATATCTCATCAACCGTAGCGGTGGGTTTATGTGATTTGAGTGCCGCCCAGGCACCGCTGACTAAGGACGCAGACAACGAAGTACCAGAAGATACCACCTCATTTCCTGCGGAGACAACTCCAGGCATAGGCAGTCCAATCTTATCCCCAGGTGCAAGCAATGATAGCGTACTCGCGCTGTTGGAATAAGATAACACCGCGTCAGCCGTATTAGTCGCACCAACGCTAATAACGCCTGGTATACAAGCTGGTGAGCTTAATCGATTTGCGGCACCTTCATTGCCACTGGCGGCTATGGTCGCAATATTTGAGCGACGGAGCTTGGCAACAGTTCGGCGAATTGGGCTTCTAAGGCATCCACGCTTGTTGGACCTCCCACCGACACTGACGCTAATGGATGCAATATTGAATGCGCGTCGTTGTTTGTAAACAAATTCTAAACCTCGCAATAAATCGCTATCAAAAAACACACTGCACGGTTTGGCAGAACCGCAAATTCTTCTATTTTTTAACAGGGAATCCACCTTCACAGAAATTATTGAAGCTTGCGGTGCAACACCAGAACCTGCCAGATTTGGTGCTGAACTTTTGCCAGCCGCAAGCCCTGCCAATAAGGTTCCGTGAGAGCAATCAAAATTTTGGAATCCACACGTTACCGAAGCGGAACCAACTTTAAGATCTTTCTTGCGATTTTTACGGCAGGAAGATTTGACTTTCTGTTTTTTGTTAGCAGTTTAGAAGCACGCCTCCTTAACGACCTTGTTCAATAGCAACGGATGATTCTTATCAACACCATTATCAAGGATGGCGATGGTTTGTCCTGCGCCCGTGTACCCTAAACCCCAACCCGCATCAGCACCTATTTTGGCTATGCTAATCTCGTGAGAAAGCGGAAAATTCATTTTATCTTCAATGATTTCAGCGACCTGGGGAGACGCACGCAAGCGCTTCAATTCATCTGCATCAGCCGACAAGCCGAGAAACGGGAGGTGCGTAAAGCGTTTAATGGAATTAGCCCGACGTATCGGCACTTCTGCCATTAACGCGTCTTGTTGGCTTTCTATTTGAGTTTGTTCACCTTCTTGCTGTGCGAGGCTTTGCGGCAATCCAAAAGCATCAGATTGCTCTTTTAGGACGACCATGACCTGAACGCTGCCTTCATCTATCGCTTTGGTGGACAGTCGGTTAAATTCAGCCTGGGGATCTGAATCAGAAATTTCAGTTTCAATAGCTGTAACATCCTGATCTGTAGGTGCTGCCTTAAGATCAGGGTGGCAGAAGAGCAAGAGCGTAATAAGCAGGGTAAGGCAAGGATGGAGTTTCATAGTGAGTTCACTCTAATTTGTGTTCAAAAAAGGCAGCATTTAATTTAAAAAGAATTTTAGTTAAAATACACTAACGCTTAAAAGTATTTTCGTATTAATCAAAAGCACTTACATCTCTGATTAGCAATTTAAGCTCTCATTAACTAACTGCTGAATTTTTTACAGGTATCTGCTCTCGCAAACACCCTTAAGACGACCAGCAGAATACGTTACGGTGCTTAAAATAGCATTAATATTTAGATTTTAATGTGACATTGTTCCCAATAAAACACTAAAAATGCGTTGCTCTTTGATTAAATTAAGATCATTTTATTGTTTTAAACGAAAATATTAATGCAAGTAAGTCCACTATTTTTCGGAAATTTGAAGAATTTTAATTTAATTTTTTATAATACCCAAAGCCGTGGCGATATGTGCTAATTCTGCTACGGTTGCCGCATGGAATTTGCTTTTGATTTGAGTACCGTAGTTAGCTACGGTTTTATAACCTAAACACAACTCGCCGGCAATTTTATGTGTGGTTAAGCCTTTGGCAAGTAAGCAGAATATGTCGAATTCTTTGGGTGTTAGGGTATTGATGAGATTTTTGTAATCAAGCTCGTTACCGTGAATTCTGGGCGTTTTTTCCAAACCTGGTTCAATGTAAATATCCCCAGCCGCTATTTTCTGAATGGCATCCACCAGAATTTCGGGTGCGCTATTCTTGGTAATATAACCTTTTGCACCTGCTTCGATGGCGCGGCTGACGTACACGCTTTCGTCGTGTACGCTAAAAACCAATATTTTTGCCAGTGAATCCCGATTGCAAATACGTCGAATACATTCCAAACCACCGATTCCTGGCATGGATAAGTCCAGCACGACCACATCAGGTTGCTTTTCCAGATAAAGCTGACAGGCAGTTTCGCCACGTTCTGCCTCGGCGACAATTTCAATGCTGTTTGCAGATGCGAGTAACATGCGAAAACCTGCGCGTACAACGGCATGATCGTCAACCAAAAGGACGTTAATTTTCTTCATATCTGAAAAACATTCATCCTAATCTTCTAAAGGGTACAGATAGTTAAGTGGAATATTGGCCGTAATTTTCATGCCTTGTTGATGACCAGTCTGAATATTGAGTTCTCCATCCAGGCTTTTAATCCGCTCCCGAATGGCGAGCAGTCCAAAACCTTTTTTGGTTTCGCTTAATAGACAGCCCTGACCATTATCAACGATTTCTACTTGCAGCATTTTCTCAGGATTTATTTCCAAATGAATAGTGGCTTCAGTGCCTTTGGCATGACGGACGATGTTAGTCAAACATTCTTGTACGATCCTGAACACCTGAATAGCTATTTTTTGTTCAATTTTATCGATCATATCGGGACAATCTAGCGTAATCGACAGTTCTGGATACCGCTGCACCCAGTGGTTAAGCAAATCTTCAAGGCTGGCTTTCAGACCCAATTCAGTCAACACCAAGGGATGCAAATTCCGCATCATCGAACGCACCACGGTAATCAAATGATCGCAAACGGAAATAATGGTATCGGCAATTTGTGCGGAATTGGCTTGATTGTTTTTGGTCGTGGTTGCCATGACTTTGATGGCGGTCAGCGATTGCCCCAGTTCATCATGCAGTTCTTTAGCCAGATGTTGCCGCTCGTCTTCCTGTATTTGCAGACTATGGCGAGATAATGCGCTATTTTCCTTATGGGCTGCATCCAGAACATCGGCGGTATGATTGATGGCTTTGGCAATACTGTCATATTCCTGGGTGGAAAAAGTCGGTAATTTTTGCTGGTAGTTACCGTATTCTATCGCTTTTAAACCCTCGATGATGATTCTTATTGTTTTTAATGTCTTGCTAAACAATAAGTTGACGGTGATGAATGTAATAGCTGTCATGATGACCAGCGTAACAAAAAACGCACGGCTTTCTTTCCATGCTTCACTGATTTCATCAATTGGGTTGGCCTGAATAATAAGGCTGATCGATTTGCCATCAGCGTTAGTCAGTTGTTGTTCGATTTTAGGCGATTGCGCCGAGATCAACTGCACAAACCATTGCGGTGGAATATTTTCATTCACAGGCTTTGCCTTAGCCGCAAAGTTAATGATGTTACCCGTTGACTGTTGCAATTTTATGGTCAAATGTCGGGTTTGCTCCAGTGAAACAAAGCGCGGTAACCAAGCGTCCACATCAACTGTACTGCGCTGCGACTCGTTTTGAAAATTGAGCTGGATGAGTTGTGCCGCAAGATTAAGCGACGAATCCAGTTCGGTTTTTACCGATAGCCGCGCTTGCCAAATAGCAATCATTCCACCCAATAGCAGGATGACGATGCTGGTCAGCACAATCCTGATATTGATCTGATAGCGCAAACTCACGGTCTTTCTTGCACAAATCAAGACTCGTCAGCGGGTTGTTCTTGAAATTTTTTGTAATTAATGGAAATTTTCAATCCGGCAAAACGACCTGCCATCCTGACGAGTTCCTGGGTTTTTTTGTCGAAGCTTAGTTTAACTTCGCTTATCGCACGGTCTTCATAGCCTTCATCAATGGTTTTGGTGTCCAATAAAAACCGATAAATGTAGATTTCATTATCTTTATCTTTTTTTATTTCAAAGGGTTGGCCAAGTTTTGCGATTACAACGGGTTTTTTGGGCAAATCGGCTGCAATTTTTTCGATGGCATCAGTATTACCGCGTAACTGCATTTTGTCTTTGTTGATTTCCCCGCCACCAATTGAACGTAACGATGCCTCCAAAAACTTTGGCGGTGCGATCTCTAAAAATAGCGATGAAAACGACCAAGCTTCCAATTTATCGTGCTTGTTAAACTTCAAATCAGAATGAAATTCGACCGCAGGCGATACCCGCTTTTTATAGCCATCAATCTTGTGAAACCAGTAACGCCAATGTTTTCCGTCTGGTGTCGACGTTTCTTCTGTCGGCCTAAGCCTGGCTAAGGAAACAAAATCTTCACTTAACATAATCGGTTCCTTGAACTTTAAGGTAAAGTCCTCAGCCGCGACCACGGAAAAATATTTATCAAATTCACCCATCTGTTGATAGGTTTTATAAGCTCGCCACCAGTAAGCGCAACCGGTTAAGGTAAGTACCACCATAATAAGACAAATAATTCGAATGGTTTTTGTTTTCATAGACTTATTTGATAAATGATTAATAGGAAAGCCTTAATTTCGGTTAATCCCGATTAGTGCTTTGTGTGCGAATTTACAGGAATATTTTTGTACCCGAACAACAGTTGTTCTACGTCAATTCTATCGAATTGGTAGTGTTTGTTACAAAATTCGCAGTTTACTTCAATTTGACCGCGTTCATGCAATACACCTTCCAACTCGTCCTTGCCCATCATCCGCAGTGCATTCTCTATCTTTGGGCGGGAGCAAGAGCAATCGAATTCAACGAGTTCAGCATCAAACAAACGGACTTTTTCTTCATTAAACAGGCGGTACAATAAGGCTTCGCAGTCCAATTCCAGCAGTTCTTGCTCGGTAACTGTGCCTGCTAATATCTCAATTCGCTCCCAGTCGGCTTTATCGTTACTTTGGGCGGGGAGTTCTTGCAAGAGCAAACCAGCCGCGTGGATTTCGTTAGCAAATAACCACAAACGCGTGTTGAGTTGTTCAGATTGGGCAAAGTAGGTTTCCAGAGCGGCTGCCAAATTCTCGCCCTGTAAAGGAACAATGCCTTGATAAGGATGGGGGTTTTCGGTATCTACCGTCAGCACTAGACGACCATCCCCAAACATTTCCTGCAATGAGCCAGGAGTTACATCAGCACTACTTCTAATCAATCCTCTGATTTTACGGTCATGTGTTGCTTGTGCCACCAAGGTTTTAAGTGGACCATCTCCTTGGGCTTGTAAAATTATGGAACCATTGAATTTAATGGTCGCTGATAGCAAAACGACAGCCGATAAGGCTTGCCCAAGTTGTAGCTGTACAGCATCAGGGCATTGTTGCTGCTGTTTTGCAGTTTGCCAACTGCTAGATAAGCTAACCCATAGCCCACGAACACCCAGCTCTTCAAATAAAAAACGACGTAATACATCTTGTTGTAACATGCGAATCCCGATGACGGTTATTGCGCTTTATTATAAGCCAGAATTATAGTAGGCTTCGGGTGAACATAAGCTGAATGATGATAAGCATGATTTTTTCAAGTAAGAAACTGGTACTTCCTGATCCTAAAGACGCATTGCCTGGGCGAGATTCGCCTATGGCTATCATCAATAAGCATTTCGTCTTGGGTAATCCCATTGCGCCGCCATTTCCAGACACTATGGAACTTGCCCTATTTGGCTTAGGTTGTTTTTGGGGGGCGGAACGAAAGTTTTGGCAACATCCCAAGGTGTTTAGCACAGCCGTTGGTTACAGTGGCGGTTATACGCCCAACCCCACTTACGAGGAACTGTGTACTGGCTTGACTGGGCATAATGAGGTGGTCAGAGTGATTTACGACCAGACTTTAACAACTTATCAGGAATTATTGGCGTTATTTTGGCAGTCGCACAATCCTACTCAAGGTATGGCGCAGGGCAACGATAAAGGCACTCAGTACCGTTCTGGGATTTATACTTACAGCCAAGAACAGTGGGATGAAGCCACAAAATCAAAAGATCATTACCAACGTTGCCTTTCCCAATCCGGTTTTGGACAGATAAGTACCGAAATATTGCCTGCTGAGACGTTTTATTATGCTGAGGATTACCACCAACAATATCTTGCCAAAGAACCCCAAGGTTACTGTGGTATTGGTGGATTAGGTGTGGCTTTTGATTGAGCAAAAAAAAGGCGGTTAACAAAACCGCCTTATATAGATTAGGAAGAATATAACGCAACTTTCAGCTATTGCGGTTCGCTAAAGAACCTTTAAAAGTTGGTAACATAGTAGCAGTGGTCAGTGCAATATGGAATGCGGCAAATTGTCGCACCCCCAGAGTGACTGTTAGTTCGCACAAATGCACTATAATGATATGATTTATATAGATAATATATATTTTTTAGCACTAAAATAGTCCACTAAAACAAAACCGATGAGATTTTTCTGTGGCTTTTAGAAGCCAAAAAACCGCATTAATCGTAAAAAACGAGGTTTTGATGCGTTTAAACTAGCTCGAAAAGCTGTCCCAACGCCGATGGATCGCCCTTCATAGCTATCACTTAGTAGCTATTATCTGCCTTATTACCCTCATTTTACTTATTACCACCGTTAATTAACATGCTGTCATACGTATTACCAAAATCTGAAATTTCTGCTCTCCAAAACCTAAAATGGTTGTTCATCCTTAGAAATATGATGATCTTGGGTGAAGGTTTTTTGATCGTGATGTTTGTTTACGGGCTAAATATCGAAATACCTGAGCAGCAGCTATGGCTGGTTGTCGTCGCCATTATCGCGTTTAACGCGTATACCTCGATGCGCTTGCAGACCGACGATCCAGTTACCGAGCTGGAGATATTTTCGCAGATTTGTATTGATGTCATTTCTATTGCGGCCTTGCTATACCTTACCGGAGGTGCATCTAACCCGATTACCTGGGTTTTTTTGCTACCCTTGATTATCACGGCAATCATGCTGCCCCAATCGTATGCCTGGTATATGGTGATTTTAACCACGTCCATGTATTCCATACTCATTGCCTTTAACGTGCCATTACCTTCCATAGAGCCACACATGCCGGATTCGGGCATGATGCACCACAGCATGACTATGACAAACGATAAGTTGTTGCAGAAAGCGCATGAGTTAAGCGACAACCATTATTATAATCTGCACATGTTTGGCATGTGGTTTGGCTTTGTATTTAGTGCAGGATTAGTGGCATTTTTTGTAACGGAATTAGCAAAAACCCTAAAAAATCAAGAGCGTAGCCTTGCTGTAGCCCGTGAAAATGCGCTTAGAGACGAACGGGTCGTGGCTTTAGGAACCCTCGCTGCCAGTGCCGCGCATGATATGGGAACACCACTAGGAACTATGGCTATTGTGGTACACGATCTGATCCAGGATTATCCGGTTCGGCATTTTCCAGAATTCAATGAAAAAATGGAGATTATGAAAAACCAGATTAACCGCTGCAAGGACGCTTTGTCGCTGATGTCGGCATCCGCCGGCGAGATGCGTGCTGAATCAGGGAAAGTCATGTTGCTAAGTAACTACCTGGACGACGTGCTATACCAATGGCGCACTCACAAACCGATAGCAAAATTACAATTTTTTATTGATCCTACTGTTGAGGCTTATGCCAACATTATTGCCGAACGCACATTAACTCATGCGCTCATTAATATTTTAAATAACGCTGTTGAGGCTACTGATCCTGAGCGAGGCATCGAATTTCATGCGTTTTGGAGTATGGCAGAATTAACGCTTAAAATTAGGGATTATGGCCCTGGCTTTCCTGCTGAAATAGTTGATTTAATAGGTAAACAACCGGTAAGCAGCAAAAATAAAGGCCTAGGGGTGGGCTTGTTTCTGACTTATTCCACCATCCATCGCTTGGGCGGAAAAATTGAACTCAGCAATATGGAAACAGGCGGCGCGAACGTGGAAATAAACCTGCCATTGTTGATTAACAAGGAGAATGAAGATGAGTACTGAATTATCAGATCAACCGATATTGTTACTGGTAGATGATGATAAGGTCTTCTGTAAGGTATTGAAAGCGGCATTGGAAAGACGGGATTTCGAGGTGTTGGTTGCTCACAATCTCGAAAAAGGCATGGCATTAGCTGAGCAATATTTGCCTGAATATGCGGTGATTGATTTACGGATTGGTCATGAATCAGGGCTTGAATTGGTTAAAAAGTTGATTACTTTGGATGCGAACACGGCTTGCGTAATGTTGACTGGCTTTGCCAGTATTGCTACGGCGGTCGAAGCCATCAAACTGGGGGCAATCCATTACCTGACCAAACCCACTAATGCCGACGAAATCGTTAATGCCCTCAACAAAAATGAAGGTGATGCTGGGGTTTCAATTAACAAGAATCCGCCGTCAGCAAAACGGATGGAGTGGGAACATCTGCAAAAAATACTGATGCACTATGACGGCAATATTTCCGCAGCAGCCAGGGCATTAAATATGCACCGACGCACATTGCAAAGAAAACTGGAAAAAAGACCTGTTAGAGAGTAGCCTACAAAATCACTGCACTCCCTCTCCCAGATGGAGAGGGAATTATTTACACCTTAATGCCTAAACTATAGATAATTCAACCCGTTACGAGCTGGCTTTTAATCTGTCTTTTCCATCCCAGAACGGCGATTTTTTTACCTGATTAGCAATTTCTGATAAGGCTTGATGGAAGATGTCGCCAAAACGACCTGTTTTTTTACTTATAAAATCAATAGTATCTGGGTAAATGGAATTGGCGGCGGAGGAAGCTTGCTTATTTGCCTGGGCAATAGGCTCAATGACTTGTGTCTGTAGTAGACTTATAAATTTGTCTGGCAAACTTTGCGCCGTGGTGACAATCTCATCAAACAACACCTTACCTGGATAAATAGCCTTATTCTCGACTAAATTACGCGTTGTTTTTACCTGGCTACCGATGGATTCCAAGGTTTGGTTATACAGGGCCTTGGCTGGTGCAATAACAGATTTTTCAACATACGATTTTGCTTGTTCAGGACATTGCACTACCTTGTCACGGGCGAACAGAATGCGACCATCAATAAACGCCTTTTTTTCGATGATTACTGCTTTAGCTTCATCAACCAATTCCTGAGCTGATTTGATATGTTGCTGAATTTGACTGACCGTTGGATTAATAACCTTCTCATCCATACCCGTTTTTAGTTGAACTCGACATTGCTCGATTTTATTGACTGCTTTCTCCAGCAGGGACTGCTGGGCGTAACCGAGTTTCAACTCCATCTCTTGAATCTGCGTATCACGTTGGGAGATGTGAAGTTTTAATTCACTAATCGTTTGTTTATTCGTTTTAATTTGTACAGTTAACTTAGCGACTTGATCTTCAAGCCTATTTAACTTAGCTGACAGATCGCTTATACCGGTACTATTGTTTGAAACCACAGCAAGCCCCCACGTAATTATTTATAGTTATTATGTTGCTTAAAACCCTGTCATTCATAACAAGCTGGATTGCCAAAGTCAAGAAAAAATTAAATTCTTCAATTCCGTGCGTGTTACATGTTGGTATCTATATTTTCGGTGATTCGTCAATGCTATCTAAACATTGAGGATTTTAGTATGGTTTTGATTCACCATACTATCCTTAAGCATCCAACAATCGCTGGTGAATTATTAGAGATTCGCTTATGAACCCGGCCAAATAATCACCGCCGTCCGTAAGCGGTTTTTACCGAAGGATGACATCCGGTCGAAATCTTCCCGTGCGATGGGGATAAACTGGCAATCGAGTTCGCTTTGGCGGCGTTCGTCGGGGTCGGAGTCGTGCATGTACAGGCAATCGTCGTCAAAACCGCTCATCACTACCCAATGTGGCGCTTTCTTCCTGTCCATCAGGAAGGTGCTAATCAATATCAGTGGGATAGCCCCGGCCTTGAATGCGCTGATGAGTTCATTTTGGGTGATGTTGGCGGTGTGTATCTGGATGCCTTGCTCGGTTGCTTGGCGTTTGAAGCCGTTATCCACCAGATCGACTATCTGTTTTTTGTCCTCATTGCGTACGCCGTCTATGAATAAGGTGCCGGTTTGGTTGATCCAGACTTCCACGCCGAAGTTGCGCCGTTTTGCCGCCAGAGCCAAACCTATCGGATGGCAGCCGCCATGCCCTGAAGTCATGAAGATGGTCGTGGCTTCCCGCCAGATATTGATTTCTTCTTCCTGTGAAGGTTGGTAAGCGCGGTTCAGCCCGTGCATTGCCATCATCAGCGCAGCAGGGCCACAAGTGAAGTGAGTGGTTTGTTTGAGCCAGTGTACGGAGCGGTGCTGTAAGGTGTCGCTATAGTGGCGGATACGTTTCTGGTAGCGTAGCGCATCTTTGTGGTCTTGGTAATAATCCCGGTAGATGCCGAATTTTTGATAACCTAACGATTCGTAAAGCCTGATTGCCGGGGTGTTATCGACGCTGACTTCCAACCGTAGATACAGCCTACCATCATCATGTGCAGCTTGCTCACCTGCGAGAATAAGCTGCTTGGCTATACCGGCACCCCGATGTTGATGGGCTACGGCAAGCGAATAAATACGCGCCAGTCTTGTACCGGGATGGTAAATGATAAGGATATAAGCGATAACCGCGTCGGCGATTTCTGCCACCAATAAAGCTCGGTGCTCTGCCGTTATCCAGTGCCGGAAACTGCGTCGGCTTAATTTATCAGTGTCAAAGCTGGTATTTTCCAGTTCAACCAATTCATCAAGATCGCCTGGTTGGGCAGGGCGAATTAGGGTGTTTTCCTTGTCCATCAGACCACTCATCAAGCGGACAATCCTTGTAAGGCTTGCGAAATCACTTGTCTGGCGCGGAACAAGACCATTGCTTTCCAGGCTTCATCATTAGGGCAAAAATGCTGGCGCATGAATTTGCTATGTTCCAATCGGGCAGAAATATTGTCCGGTTGCGCCCAAAGTTGATGGTCTTTTAACAGCACTTCAAATAGCTGGTCGGTTGCGAAAGTACCAAATTCCAGCGTGACATGGCAACTCCGCCCGTTCATGATGTCGTGCCAGACATAATCCATTAACCCGGTTTTAGGGACGGAACTGGATGTGCCTAATGCGGGTAAAGTCACCGAGTCGCCATACCAATCGTGGGCAACTTGTACGCCGGAACTGGCTGGATGATGGTCGCAGATGATTTCCCCATAACCGTAAGGCCCAAGGCCGCTGTGCAAGTCTATTACTGCCAGATCGCGTTCGTGTAGGTTGTATTGCCGTATAAGGTCTTCGGTCACTAATCGACCATGTGCGGGTTTCGTGCCGCCATAGAAAGGCTCTGTTGAGTCAGTGTACTGTCCTCCGCTGATCGCCATTTCGAGTGCACTTCTGCCCTGTTGCCTTTCGTATTCGGCAAAAGCCGTTTTTCTCTGATCCTGGTCGGCTGAAAACAGGGCATTCATCAGGAATTCGTAACCTGGGTTTTCGGGCAAGGGTTTAGAGAAATCCACCGCATTGCGGTTCAGGTCTACACCGTCTTCATCGCACCGGCGCAGCCAAGCATAACCCCAGGGAGTCAAGGCATGGACGGCCAAGACGGCGGTATCTTCCGGTATTGCAAGCTGCCCGCTGGTAATCAAGCCGATGTGGTCAAGCTCAACTGCGCTGCCGACAAAGCCTTCAACGCCGTGGACCCCGGCTAGTAACACTAAAACCTTGCCCGCATTTTCATTCCCTAACCACAGGGTATCGGTCACTAACGGCTCTCCGTCCGGTGCCTTACCGGGACAAGGATAAGTCTTATGTTGGATTTGGGCATAGACGGGCAGTTCTGCTAGACATAGCAAGCGTTCTCTCGCCGTCACGTAGCTGTCTGGGAAAACGTCGGTATTTATCGGTGTATAGGTTAAGTAGGATGACATTGGTTTAAACTGCGTTAAGACTCGTTGGTTATCCCAAGTATAAATAAACTATTGCAGAAACTCTTTGTAATAAAATAAGTCTAGTTACAAAATAAACGGGCAAGGAATCTTTACACGCCGTTCAGATTCAATTCAGGACAATGTGAATATCCTACCTTAACCAAAAAAGCAAATCACTAAGCGATTAATGTCAAACCCACATCGACGAATGACACAACTGCAGAGACCTTTGCACGACCTCAAGCCCCAAAATGGGTAAAATAAGCCTTTATTCAAGTTCGAGCAATAGCCTATGTCCTGGAAGAACCTAGCCCAAACCAGTTTAAGCGATGCCCTTGTCAAACACCACGAAGCCTTGGAGGAATTGGA
>CAMAVM010000002.1 GCA_945861705.1 Methylomagnum ishizawai
AAAAACAAAACCCCATTATTTCCCGATGTCTTTTACTTTATTGCAGAGAAAGAAGGCGTAACTGTTGAAGTCGCTATGCAGTGGAATGATTCCTACCAGGAAAATGTTTTTTGTTACACCAACAATATTCCGCAACGGGATGGTGGCAGTCATTTAGCTGGTTTTAGAGGCGCATTAACGAGAACTGTCAATCAATACATAGAATCCAGTGGATTAGCAAAGAAAGAAAAGGTAAGCACAACGGGTGACGATGCACGGGAAGGACTGACCGCCGTGCTTTCAGTAAAGGTGCCAGACCCAAAGTTCTCGTCGCAAACGAAAGATAAGCTAGTTTCCTCCGAAGTCAAACCCTTGGTTGAATCTACTATGAACGAGAAACTCCAGGATTTCTTGCTGGAAAAGCCACAGATAGCAAAACTCATCGTAGGTAAGATCATAGATGCTGCGCGCGCACGGGAAGCCGCCCGTAAAGCACGGGAAATGACGCGCCGAAAAACCACATTAGACATAGCAGGCTTGCCAGGAAAACTCGCAGACTGCCAAGAAAAAGACCCCGCCTTATCAGAACTGTTCCTGGTCGAAGGGGATTCAGCAGGAGGTTCAGCAAAGCAGGGACGGGATCGCCGTACCCAGGCTATTTTGCCATTGAAAGGTAAAATCCTGAATGTCGAAAAAGCCCGTTTTGACAAAATGATATCCTCAGAAGAAGTCGGCACATTAATTACTGCACTAGGCTGCGGTATTGGCAAGGATGAGTACAATATCGAAAAGCTCCGTTATCACCGCATCATCATCATGACCGATGCGGACGTTGATGGATCACACATCAGGACTTTGTTGCTTACCTTCTTTTATCGTCAGTTGCCCGAGATTGTTGAAAAAGGCTACATCTACATCGCACAGCCGCCGTTGTACAAAGTGAAAAAAGGCAAACAAGAGCATTATGTCAAAGACGATGCCCAGTTAAACGAATATCTTATCCAGCTAGCATTGGAGAAAACCCAGTTGTTCACCGATGAAACCACGCCACCCATACAAGGGCAAGGCTTGGAAAAATTGGCGTTGGCGTATACCCAGGCAGTCAGCATCATCAACCGCTTATCAAGGCGTTATGACGATGTATTTATCGAACAACTGACTTATTTAGAACCCCTAAGTGAAGCGCACAAACAAGATCAGCAGCGACTCACCGTATGGGTCGCCAGCTTGCAAAAACGCCTGACGGAAAACGACAACAAAGTCGAATACGAGATAACCCTAGACTATAAAACCAGCGACGATTTCACGATTGTGGTCAGTAAAAAGCAACATGGCATCACCAAAGTCTTCGTCGTTACGGCATCTTTCTTCCACAGCAAGGATTACCAAAAACTGTCTAAATTTGCCGAAGACACCGCAGACCTGTTTACCGAGACCGCGTATTTAAAAATGGGCGAAAGACAGCACCCAGTCGGCAGTTTTAAACAAGCTTTCGAATGGATGATGAAAGAAACAAAAAAAGGTCAATATATTCAAAGATATAAAGGGTTAGGAGAAATGAACCCTGAACAACTTTGGGCAACCACGCTAGATGCTAACAACCGCCGCTTGTTGCAAGTAAGAATCGAAGATGCCATTGCCGCCGATGAAATATTCACCACGCTGATGGGAGATGTTGTAGAACCTAGACGTGACTTCATCGTCAAACACGCCTTAGATGCCACGAATTTGGATGTTTGACATGCCAAGGTGTAGAATGCGGATATGAAACCTTTTTTAAAATGGGCTGGCGGTAAGTATCGATTAGTTGAGCTAATCAAATCAACACTGCCTAAAGGTAATCGTTTAATTGAGCCATTTGTTGGGTCAGGTGCAGTATTTTTAAATACAGATTACTCTGCTAATCTGCTTGCAGATTCAAATCCTGATTTAATCAACTTATTTCAGATCCTTCAAAAAGAAGGTAATGGCTTCATAAATTATTGCCAAAGATTGTTTGTTGCAGAGAATAATACTGAATCAGTTTTTTACGAGCTAAGGGGAGAATTTAACGCTACAAATGACTTGCGAAGAAAAGCATCTTTGTTTGTATATTTGAATCGACACTGCTTCAATGGTTTGTGTAGATATAACTCAAAAGGCGAATTTAATGTGCCGTTTGGTAGGTATACAAAACCAACACTACCAGAAAAAGAAATGTTTTATTTCCATGAAATATCAAAACATGCTGTTTTCGAGGTGGCGGATTATCTAACAACAATGGAAAAAGCTAAGTATGGCGACGTTGTATATTGCGATCCGCCGTATGTCCCCTTATCTGCCACTTCTAGTTTTACAAATTATACAAAAGGTGGTTTTAGTTTAGATGATCAAAATGCCTTGGCTGATACCGCAAAGAAACTACAAAAAGGTGGTATTACTGTTGTTATATCAAATCATGACACAGCTTTCACCAATGAAGTCTATCATCCAGCAAAAATCATAACCTTCAATGTACAGCGGTTCATTTCTAGTGATACCAAGAATAGGAATGCTGTCAGTGAGCTTTTAGCAGTTTTTGCATAAATCCGATGCTTGAGTATTCATTAGTAGAGGAGAAAATCCACACTCATGAGTTTGATTTATTTCAATCAATTATTGCCAGCCCCTCCCAAACTTCATTCAATAGACTTATCTATACCGATACTCAAAATTGTGTCTACCTTTACCACGCTAACTGTTTAGAGTTGATGGATGCCATTATCAAAAAATACCCTAAAGGTTGCTTTGATATGATATTTGCTGACCCACCTTATTTTTTATCAAACGGTGGCATCACCTGTAAGAACGGAAAAATGGTTTCTGTGAATAAAGGTGATTGGGATAAATCTCAGGGGATCGAGTTAAATCATCAGTTTAACTTGGAGTGGTTAAGAAGATGCCAGGTATTGCTTAAAAAAGATGGGACAATTTGGGTAAGTGGCACTTATCATGTGATTCATTCTATTGGGTTTGCGATGCAACAACTAGGCATGAAAATGTTGAATGAAATTACATGGCTGAAACCTAATCCCCCGCCTAATTTATCCTGCCGTTATTTTACTCATTCAACAGAGACTATTTTGTGGGCTGCAAAAAATGAAAAGTCCAAACATATTTTTAATTACGATCTAATGTGTAATGAAAATGAAGGCAAGCAAATGAAATCAGTATGGGTTATTAAACCACCTACAAGAAATGAAAAATTACATGGCAAGCATCCTACTCAAAAACCAGTTGAGTTGTTGGATAGAATTATTCGCGCTTCAACAAAAAAAGATGACTTAATACTAGATCCTTTTTGTGGTTCAGCAACTACAGGAATAGCTGCATTAAAAAATGGACTAAGGTTTATAGGTATTGATTCAAACATAGAATATCTTGATAAATTAGCAATACCAAGAATAAAAGAACTAAATAACAAATTTTAAAAGTTAAACTTTCATGAGATATCTGGATTTTTATAATCAAACACTGAATTGTCATAATGCTGATGAGGTTTTTGAGTACTTCATTAAAAATCTAAAACCAAGTATTTTATTGTGGAATTACTTTGTTAATTGGGACAAAGTATTTCAAAATACAAAAAAAATTGAAGTTGCTCTTAACAATTTAAACTACCTTATTGGCAAAGAGGATTTTGATAATGAGTTTAAATATCTACTTAAAGAAAATCCAAAATTAGCAAAAGTTATTCCTTCGCTTGTTGTTAGAGATGGCAGCAGCAGCACTAAATTCAAGATACTGATTGATTACACCAATAAAAAATTTGTGTATGAAGATTATGACTTTTCAATTTCAATCCCTACAGAAGCTGATATCGAAACATACCTAACCTTTGTCAAAGAGTCGGGTTTAAAGGCGTTGATTACTTCGCAAAAGATTAAAAATCTTGTTGATTACATGATTGGGGTAGAAGCTGGTCTTGATAGCAATGGAAGAAAAAACCGTGGTGGTCAATCAATGGAAGCAATTATTGATTGGTTTATTAAAGATCATTGCAATAAAAATGGTTACGAATACTTAAAAGAAGCTAACGCTACTAAGATTTATGAAAAATGGCAAATCAATGTCCCCGTTGATAAGTCATCTAGAAGATATGATTTCATAATGAATAATGGCAAAGAGTTGGTTATTTTTGAAACTAATTTTTATGGTGGTGGTGGATCAAAACTTAAAGCTACTGCTGGAGAATATAGAAGCTTATTTGACAAACTAGATAATCAATTCAAATTTGTATGGATTACAGATGGCGCAGGTTGGTTTACAACTGCTAAACCATTGCGAGAAACATTTAATCACAATGATTATATTTTTAATTTAGCTATGCTTGAGCAAGGCATTCTTGACGTAATTTAAAGAAGGGTGGTTAACTATGGCTGTAGAAAGAATAACTATTGATTGGCGAATGGACGAGTCTTCAAGAGAAACTCAGCGTACAGCAGTGCTAATGAAGTGGAGTGATGAATCATCAGGTAGTGCCAATTCTTATCAGAGGTATCGTTATAACGTAGAAACATTTTCGGAAAGTGGTGTTATCTATTTGCATAGACCTGCTTTTAAGAATAAAGGTTGTGATTTTGTGGTTAACTGTGAACCACAGTTACCTAGAGATGATGGTAAAAGATATAAAAACCCAAGGCATAGAGATTTAACTCAAGAGCTTTTATTTATATCAAATAGTATTCCTCAATTTAAAGGCGAGATATGGGGTTCAATTCTTAATGTTTTTAATTGTGAAAATGTAGCTAACGTTTCACCTGAATTATGTAATCAAGTGGGCGATACAGAATTAGAGTGGCGTATAGAAAGAGCTTTGAAAGTAGCTAAGTGGTTATTTATTGAGCAGGATATTACTGATTGGAATACGAGTGGAAGGCAAATGTTACTAGATGGAATTCGAGAAAAGCTTGGTCTGTAAGGCCGCAGGCACGATTAGCAAAGCGTAATCGCACTGTTTGATGTTTTTATCCCAACGATTACGCTTGCCAATCAGAGCTAGGCGGGCTGTGCTGGTACCACAAGCACAGCCGTTGACCGTCGAATAGCTTATCCAAGGCTTCCTTTACATCCCGTATGTTGGGCAATTGTAGGTTGGCGGTGAGGTACGAACCCCAACGAGACGTAAAGCCATTCCATGAGAATGCGATGAGGAGTCAACCTTGAAACAAAACCCTGTCCCTGCGCTATCCATTCCATTACCGGCGCAAAAAACCATTTACCCTCAGTCGTTTGCTGCATTGGTGCAAGGTCGGGCAAAGCGAAAACTTGGCGAGCATTTTGGCTTGACCAATTTTGGTGTCAATCTAACCCAACTCGCACCGGGTGCTATTTCGGCGTTATTGCACCATCATTCCAAGCAGGATGAATTTATCTATATTCTTGAAGGGTCGCCAACGCTTTTGTTAGGCAATGATGAGCATGTGCTAAAACCAGGCGATTGTATGGGTTTTAAGGCAGGATCGGATGTTGCCCATCAACTCATCAATCGTACTAATCAGCTAATTACTTACCTTGAAGCGGGTGATCGCACGGTAGGTGATGCGGTGGAATATCCTCAGGACGATTTGAAAGCGACACAATTGGCAAACGGAGCGTGGTCTTTAACGCACAAAGACGATAGTCCTTATTAATTTAAGCCAAGCCCTGCAAGTCTTTTGGGTTACTGGACACAAATGGGCAGTTTATCTGCTGCCGAACCGGGTCCAGGAAATATCTTGCCTACCCGCTGCCAGCTATCCCGATGCTGCTTATAAACCCCGCGCTTGCCACAACCTGATGCCTCCCAGCGGGTGGCATCTAACTGGTTCAAGGTAACTGAGCAACATAAATCCTCACGCGAATACTTTGATAACGAGAGCGTCTCAGATGTGGAAGTAGAGGTTGAGCCTTGGTTGCAGGCAAATAAGCTACAGCAGGCAATCATCAGGATGGTGTTTTTCATGATATTCTCGGGGTTAAAGACCAACGTACAGGGGTGA
This sequence comes from Methylomagnum ishizawai, assembly GCA_945861705.1. Taxonomy (GTDB): domain Bacteria; phylum Pseudomonadota; class Gammaproteobacteria; order Methylococcales; family Methylomonadaceae; genus Methyloglobulus. The sequence goes on from CAMAVM010000002.1 coordinate 5,979, forward strand.
GAGCAACACCCAACAATATGGCGCGTAATATACTTTGTTGGGAGTACTCATGTCACTGATTTTGCGTGGATTTCACTGATTTGTCACTAAGCCACTTAGTCGTAGCTATAATGCTTACGCAATGCCTTGACGACTTTCCAATGGCTGTTTAGACCTTCGGGAAAAACAACTAAATCCCCAGGTAAGATTCTTACAGGTTCACCACCTTCGGGTGTCACAAGAATTTCGCCTTCCAAGATATAAGCAGTTTCAGTTTCGTCAAAGTCGATAGGGAACTCGGAGACTTCCTTCTCCCATATAGACCAATTGGCTACGCCCAATACTTTCAATCGTTCTTCGCTAGGGTTATGTTCTATGGTGATTTGTGGCATGGGTTTCCTTTATGGTAGATTTAGGATGGTACGTTGAAAAGCAATTAATTGAAGAACTCGTTCATAAGCTTGCTACAGAGACCTAAAAAAGCAGATGTGTGGGAACTGCAAGACATTTTAGGTTATTCCAAGTGGGATAACTATAAAAAATGCGGATGAAAAGCCAAAAAATCTCGTGAAAACGCGAGTTTCAAGGGTTCAGATCATTTTGCCGATGTAGTGAAAATGGTCGGGTTTGGAAGTTGTTCTCAACGAAAAATAGATGACATTGCCTTGCCCCGCTTGCCATTCTAAATCATAATTTAAAATCTCTCCCACGCAGATAATAGGAGCTAAGCAAGGCTGTTCCGGTTGTTAATAACTGGAACAGCATTGTTTTTGCGCTGTTATTCCTTCGATAAACTTAGGACGAACGATAATTTGATTAGATTTCTGTATTCAAAAATCAGGATTTAAAATAGCGATCAGTTTCCGCTTTAACGACTTTAGATAGCAATAACAGACCAATGAGATTTGGCAAGGCCATCATCCCGTTCATCAGGTCGGAAATATTCCACACCAATTCCAGATTCATCATTGCCCCGACAACCACAGCCGCAATAAAAGCAATACGGTAAATAAAGATACAGCGCGATCCTAACAAGTATTCAATGGCTTTTTCGCCGTAATAATTCCAGCCGATTAAGGTTGAATAAGCAAATAGTGAGGTGGATACCGCCACAATAATTTCGCCTGTGACACCTAATGTTTCTGCGAAACTGGCACTGGTCAGTTGTCCTGGGCTAATGCCTTGCGTCCACGGTGTTGCGGTCAAAATGACGAGTGCGGTCATGGTGCAGACTACCAACGTGTCTATGAAAGTTTGGGTCATGCTAACCAGTGCTTGCCTGACCGGATCATAAGTACGTGCCGCTGCCGCTGCAATGGGTGCAGAACCCAACCCGGATTCGTTGGAAAACACGCCACGGGCAATCCCAAAACGCATGGCGGTAGCAATCGTGGCACCAGCAAAACCACCTGTTGCCGCCATCGGTGCAAAGGCATGTTGAAAAATAAGTGCGAACGCCTCAGGGATTTCCGATACATTCAACGCAAGCACGACTAAGGCTGCACCTACGTAACCCACAATCATGAGCGGCACCAGGAACGAGGTGAACTTGCCGATGGAACGAATGCCACCCAGGATAACCAATGCCGTCAACACCATCAACACCACGCCCGTGCCCCAGGGCTGGATATGGAAAGTGGACTCGAAAATTTTAGCGGTGGCATTGGCTTGTGTCATATTGCCAATACCAAAGGTTGCCAGGGCAGTGAACACGGCGAACAACCAACCCAACCACGGCAATCCGGCACCTTTGCTGATGTAATACATAGGACCACCACGCATCCCATGTTCGCCTTTTTCGCGGTATTTGACCGCAAGGACGGCTTCGGAATATTTCGTCACCATTCCCACCAGGCCGGTCATCCACATCCAGAACACCGCCCCAGGGCCGCCGAGCGAGATCGCCGTCGCCACTCCGACAATATTGCCAATGCCTACCGTGGCCGCCAATGCGGTCATCAAAGCCGCAAAATGGCTGATGTCGCCGTCTTCACCGTGGTCTTTATGGAAAATTATTCGGAACGCCAAGGGCAAAACACGAAATTGCAAGCCTTTCAACAAGATAGTCAAATACAAGCCCGTACCGACTAGCAAAGTCAGCATCGGTGGTCCCCAGACCCAGCCTGATAAGGTTGAGATGAGCGTTTCAAAGGAATTTATCATGATCTTATTTTCTATAGGGAATTACGGTTTGAATGTTTTGCATCTCAGTACGGTATTTTGTCCATCTTCTGATTCCAAACATCAAAAGGTTTCCGTGCGTCTTGCAGATTAATGTGGTGCATAGCAATGCGTCGATGTTGCGGCAGTAGATTAATTTCATCGTAGATAAAGCTGTCATCAAATTTGGCAGCGGCGGCATCAAAACGATTACACGCATAGTACACAGCATCCAATCTTGCCCAGTAGATTGCACCTAAGCACATGGGGCAAGGTTCGCAACTGCTGTACAACACACAACCCGTCAGCCGGAAATCATTAAGGTGCTTGCAAGCGGCTCTAATCGCCATGACCTCTGCATGTGCAGTAGGGTCAATGGTGCTGGTGACTTTATTGGCACTAGCGGCAATGATGCGGTTGTCTTTGACGATGACTGCGCCATAAGGTCCCCCTTCGCCGCTATCGACATTATCCGCTGCCAATTGCAGAGCTTGACGCAAAAAGGTTTCGTGCATTTATATTTGCTCTATAAACCCAATGGGTTATTGGGATCAACACCGTCCATAAACGGTAAACGTCGGTCTTGATTGGTGAGTTGGTAGATTTTTCCTAGCCAGTTATTGAACACGGCTTTGGCGGTATCGCGCCAAGTGTTGTCGAGATGCTCCAAAATCAGATGTTCAGGGAACGGTTCAAGTTCGCTGCCGTTTTGTTTAGCTTGTTTGACGTGTTGTTCATAAGCCAAGAGTGCTGGCTGGACAGTGGCGTTAAAATAGTTTTCTGGAAAAGGCGGGTAATCCTCCAATTCACCGTGATAAAACCGCAGCACTTCGCGTTTGTATTCTTTTAGCAGGCTAATGTCATCGTATTCTGGATGACCTTGGAAGAACACGGTACGGAAACCATCGGGGCTGACAGCAAGGTGTACCCCTGCCTCTTTGCTGGCGACCAACACTTTAAGGCCGTGCGCCTCCATATCGTTTTGAAAGATTTCGTTAAAACGAGAATGCGGCACATCAAAGCGCGTGTTGATTTCGGCCACCAAAGGATGCGTACGGTTGAAGGTTTTATGTGCGAATACGCCCCAACGCTTCTTGCCGATAGGAGTGCGTTTTATGCCATAGCTATACTGGATCAAGGCATGGGTAGCAAGGCAGGAGCAAATTACCGAGGTAACATTTTGCGTAGCCCAAGAAAACACTTCGGTTAGCGGTTGCCAAAAATCTTCCTCAGCTAGTTTTGTTCCGACGACGTTAGCACCGCTGATAATCAAACCATCCAGCCCATCCTGCTTGATTTGCTCGAACGATTCGTAATATTTGTCGATATGGGCTTGCGCTTCTGTGCTTCTGGTCAAGCCTTCTATCGTGAAAAGGTGAACGTGGAATTGCACAATCTGGTTACACGCACCCAACAATCTAAGAAACTGCCTTTCCGTCGCTTCCAAAGCCGCATCCGGCATCATGTTGAGCAAACCAATGTGCATTTCCCGAATGTCCTGGTTAGCGGCACGGATTGGATCCAATATCTCCTCACCCTCTTCCTGTAAACGACGGAAGGTTGGTAAGTCTGTGTGGGCGACTAAAGGCATGATCGACAGGACTTAGTTGCTTAATGCCTGAGCAACAAGATGAATAAAATCAGCTTCATTTTTCACATGCGCCGCATCATTAGCATCTACGGTGTAACCGTATTGATCGGCGATAGCCTGGTATCGAGGTATTCTTGATTTGAATAGTTCAGGAAACACCCAGGTCACAAATTCATCGGGTGGAATACTGGCTGAGGAAGAATATTTTTTCAACGCCATAAACGCTGCTAATTTTTCTTCAAGAAAATCTTCGCGGTAATACAGCGGTTTAGGATCGGTTTTGGCACGTTCGATGATGGTTTGTTCTAACGTAAGCGGTATTTTGATGTAGATGATAAGCGTGTGCTGGGCAAGGGTCTCTAATGCTTCCTGGTCGTCCAGTTCGCACACACTGCCGCCAGCGTCGTTGATAAAGTGTTTGTAACCGTAGATGTCTTCGGCTTTTTCGATAAATTCGGGTACATCTTTCATCGCTGCGACTTCGGCTTGGTGATGCAGTTTTTGACGACGTTTGAATTCTTGCAAGGACAAACCATTCTGGTCGGGATTGCCCAGTTTGCCGAGGAAGCTGGACACTGGAGCAAGGTTGTCCACCGTAAGCTTATTGCTGATATGAATAGAATCGCTCAATAGCAAGTTACGCAGAAATGGCACTTGCATCGCCTCACGCTTGATGTTGTCGAGGATAGGCTCATCCATGTATTTGGTGCCAATGCGGTAATCACCGGAATAATGAAACCATTTCGACTTGGGCAGCTTGTTTGCCAGCGTGGTCTTGCCCGCGCCAGACATCGCCAGCAAGGTTATCCGCTTGGACGGCCAATCCAGAAAGTCCCTGGCACTCATACGCATGATATGTCCTTAATTAATCGAGATAGTCTTCAATATCAACATCATCAAGATTGGGTCGGTGTACATCGGTATCGGTATAGCCAAGGTCGTCACTTTCAATTTCATCGAAAGGTGCGCTCCAGTCTTCCGGGTCTTCGATGTAATCGAAAGTTGAGCCGTACCAACTTTCCATATCGTATTCGCCGATGTCACCATTCAGGTACTGCACTTCAATTGAGTCATTTTCCTCCTCAATGTTAAGGACCTTAAACTTCAGATTGTTTTCTACATCCTTGTACCAAGTGCCAATGATGGGGTCTGCTATGGTTGTCATGATAATTACCTCATTGTTTTTAAACAGGCTTTAGGGGGTGGCATAAATAGAAAGCCCTATTTAGTTTAACTATGTTATCTGGAAGTTAATGGTGGTTTGCCATTACCTCGCCCCAACTAGCCATGCCCGTCTTTCAAAGCGCATTTATGATTTCGTCGCTAATAGTTATAGAGGATGTGCTGCTTTCTTGCAAGAGTTTGCTGTGCTACGATGCTGACCTGTTTAAAATTGAAGCGAGCGTACACAACCATGCAGGAAATATTGATTGGTGGACAGAATGGTATCAAGGTTTTTATGGATGCCGCAATGGGTAACCGGCACGGTATGATTTCTGGTGCTACCGGTACGGGCAAAACCATTACTTTGCAAATTCTGGCAGAAGGTTTTTCAAAAATTGGTGTTCCCGTTTTCCTTGCTGATATTAAGGGTGATTTATCTGGGATTACAGCCGCAGGAAAATCGCACGAAAAAATCACCGAACGCATCAAGCAGATTGGCATTAGCGATTACGAGCAACACGGCAAACCTACGGTGTTTTGGGATATTTTTGCTAAAACCGGACATCCGGTACGTGCCACAATTTCTGATATGGGGCCGCTACTGCTGAGTAATTTGCTGGAATTAAACGATACTCAGACTGGAGTACTGTACAGTTGTTTTAAGTTAGCGGACGACAACGGTCTGTTGTTATTGGATTTAAAAGACCTACGCGCCTTATTGACCTGGGTAGGTAGTCAGGACAAAGCGTTACAAACCGAATATGGCAATATAGCTGCCGCCAGCCTGGGCGCAATCCAGCGCCAATTGCTGGTACTGGAGGAACAAGGCGCAGAACATTTTTTTGGTGAACCCGCGTTACAGCTTGATGATCTTTTCAAAACTGATTTTTCTGGTAATGGCGTTATCAGTGTATTAGATGCAACTGATCTGGTCAGCAAATCGCCGCGCTTGTATGCCACGTTTTTGTTATGGCTACTGGCAGAATTGTTTGAAAACCTGCCTGAAGTTGGCGATGCTGATCGCCCCAAATTAGTCCTGTTTTTTGATGAAGCCCATTTGCTATTCGACCAAGCACCTAAATCGCTGCTCAATAAAATCGAGCAAATCGTTAGGCTAATTCGTTCCAAAGGCGTAGGCGTTTACTTTATCAGCCAAAGTCCTTTGGATGTTCCCGAAGATGTATTGGGGCAATTGGGGCTAAAAATACAACATGCCTTACGCGCTTATACCCCGAAAGATCAGCAAGTTGTTAAAAGTGTTGCTGGAACATTCCGCGCTAATCCCACTATTGATACCGAATCTGCGATCCAGGAATTAAAAACTGGGGAAGCTCTGGTTTCCGTGCTAAATAAAGATGGCAGCCCTGCTCAAGTCGAACGAATCTTGATTCGTCCACCCGAATCCCAAATCGGTCCGATAAGCGAAGAATTACGGGCAGAAATAATGAAAAGATCGCCTTTTCATGGTCGTTATGAGGAGGAAATTGATCGAGAATCGGCTTATGAAATGCTCAAACAGAAGACCGAGCAGCAAAATCAAGAAAAACTGGAAGAACAAGAAGCCAAAAAAGAGAAAAAAGCCGCATCAGGCGGTGACCGCCAACGTCAAACCGTAACAGAAGCATTAATCAAGAACGCTGCTCGCAGTATCGGTACAACGGTAGGGCGGCAGATAATACGCGGCATTATGGGTTCTTTGATGGGGCGGAGATGAGCCGTAGGCGGGTTCTTGTAACCTAAGTAGTAAAAAAATTAGTCCCGTTTGAAAAATAAGTTAAATTGAAGTAGGTTCGGTTAGGAACAAAATAGCGTTTCGCAAGTCGAATCCGGTAGCAATACCAAATGAGATTAGTTGTGCGTATTGCTGTTTTAATGTTCATGAAAACCTTTACCACCGTATTGATGCCAATGCAGCTTTTGGGGTTCTCGATATGTCAACGAGAGCCGCTGCAAAAAAACAGGTATTAACGCGGATATTCATCAACTAAAAGGGGATAATTATGAAAAAGTTAACAATTGTATCCGCAAGTGTTTTGTTGTTATTGAGTTTAAGTGCTTTTGCAGAACCGCATTTGGATCAAGCTATTGAACATACCAACGCAGCAATTGAGCATGGTAAGGCTGGTCATGCTTCGGTGGTATTGGAACATGCCAGACCCGCTCTGGAACATGCTATGGCGGGTGCAGTAGTCGCTAAGGGTGCAGCAAAATCGCACATGGACTATGCCATGACTGATTTGGAAGAAGCAATTAAACACGCCAAAGAAGGGGATGATCATGCAGGTGTTGCAACTAAATACGCTGAAACCGCCCTGGAACATCTAAAAGCCGCTAATAAATAGCCGTATATTTTTAGAAAAACGGGCGATAATCGCCCGTTTTTTTTATCTACTGCCACCTAAATTTCTTGTTAAGCTGCTGATATATAGCAGAACTAATGTTATTGCACACCAGCCTTGATGTGATACCATCCCGCAAGTGGATAGCACCACAAAACAATGGAGAACATCAAGAATGCCTGAAACCCCAGTTCAAACAACACCAGAGACAGACCTCTTGTCCTCAGATTTTCTGTTAGGAAATGTCGGTGCGCCTTTTATTATTGGCGCGGCAGTCGGCTACTTTGCCAAAAAGATGCTAAAAGTCGCCTTGTTTATCGGCGGTGCAGCCATTGTGCTGATGTTCGTCGGTGAATACTACCATGTCATCAATATCAGCGATGTCCAGCTACAAAGTGCCGCTGAAACCGTAGCCCAAGGTGCTAAAGATTCGGGCGGTTTTTTGGTTGACCGCCTTACCCGTATTACCAGCAAAGGTGTGAGTGCTGTCGGTGGGTTTTTTGTTGGGTTTAAGTTTGGTTAGGTAAAAGCCAAATCTAATAATAATCCCAATAAGTTCTGATTGTTACCTTCTCCAAAGGAAAAGGTCAGGATGAGGGAGTTTCTATAACAACTTTTTGGGATTGGTATAACGCAGAAAGGCGTAATTCGTAAGTGCCATTTTGCTTGGGTTGCGCTCGGCGAAATACACTGATGCATTTCGCTTTACCGTGCTGATTGGTCTGCCATCGAAGTATGTGCAAGATTGGGCAGTGCATTCTCCGCCATTTGATTATTGAACTCATCTGGTTCGATTATGGCGCTTTCCCGTAATTGCCGTAATCCTTCCTCAGCAAGTTTTCTATTGACAGGGCTTTCATCGTTACGGGCATCCCGCAAAAGCGGTGCCAGTGCTTCGCTCTTCATAAATATGGCTGCCTGAATAGCTTTGAAACGTACCTTGGCAGAATGATCTAGCAATGCCCTATCTTGCAAGGTTTGTAGGGATGCTTCCAGATCATCGCCCAGTTGCCCCGATTCACCCGTAATTTGCTGTCTTTCTGACAGAGTCGTCACTTCCGTATGCTCTTCGAGTTCAACACCACCGCCGCTTTGTTCAACTGCTACCCAGTCTGGTTCAAGTCGATTGTTTGTGTCATCTTGTTGTTTAACAAGTTCAATCCGGTGTTGCAAAGCTTGGCAGGCCAGATCAGAAAGCAGTTGCTTAGGATCTTGACAGATACTTTCAACTGCTTTTGCCTGCGATTCTGAAAATTCATTCAGGTCATTTGAGGTGAGCAGATGGTTTAAGGTCTCAACGATAGCGTTGGTATTAATGGTGTCATTCGATGCCATTGAAAGCTGATTGTCATTGGTCGAATTATTAGAGGGTGAGTGCGTGAAAGGTTCTTGTTTTAACGTATTAGGTGGATTTTGTTGATCTAGCTGTGAGTCTTTAGCATCAGTTAGATACTGAGCTTTGTGTTGGGCGGTTGGATCAGGCTGGTCATTATCAAGCATGAAATATGCACTAGATAATCCTAGTGCCACAAAGCAGATAAAAAAGCTTTTTTTTGTCATTATAGATACCCGTTTATCCTAATAAGCGAAAGCACCACCCGCAAGCGGGTGATGCGATAGACTTAACTCATTATTTTCTGAATAACTCTGTTCGTGTATAGTCGTTGCGTGTATCGCCAGCGGCAAACTTGGTGCGGGTTTCAACTTCAAGGAAAGTTCCGCCATCTAGGTCGTAAACGCGTTGGGCAGTGACTAACATGGTAGAGAAACCGAAATCGTATTGACCACTCAGTCCTTGAGCTACCGTGGAAGATACACTCTTGCTAAACCGTGAAGCAAGAATATTACCATGATTACAAGGTGTTGGGCTGCAAGCACCAAAGGTGTTGATCCTGAAGCCAGTGAGGACATTATTGGTGACAACAACTTTAACGATGCCACCGGTAGCTGAGTTAACATTAGTCCAAGTTCCTACTAAATTAGTGGTGTTGCTGGGTTGAAGCGCGAAAGCAGACTGGCTTAACGCGGCAAAGAGGAATAATCCAAAAAACGCGGATAGTGATTTTTTCATGTTCATTTTTTTCTCCAAGTTTGTAATATTAATTAAGTTTGACCGAATTATCGTGTCGTGACATAGATTAATAAAAATGAACAACTTAAGAAGTTAACTATTACCTCTTTGCTGTGTATAAAAATACCTTTCACTTGGTTTTCCTGCTGGGTAATCCGTATTTCAGAATCGCTAATAACTGACATCAGACGCTATCTGCTTGAAAACCAGCCAATCCCCCCCATGTCAGTAGTAGTACAAAACTACTCTTTGAGAGGTAAGCCATGCGAATGGACAAATTGACCAGTAAATTTCAGGCGGCGTTAGCCGATGCCCAAAGTCTGGCATTGGGTAAAGACCACCAATTTATCGAACCTGTGCATCTGATGTTGGCATTGCTAGATCAAGAAGGTGGCAGTATCAAGCCACTGCTGTCGCAAATTGGCATTAATGTCCCAGTATTTCGTAGCGAGTTGACTAAGGAACTGGCGCGGATTGCTACGGTAGCAGGTTCGGGCGGTGATGTGCAGATTTCCAATGGGCTGGGGAGATTGCTTAACCTGACCGATAAGCTGGCACAAAAGCGCAATGACCAGTTCATTTCCAGCGAATTGTTCCTGTTGGCTGCACTGGAAGAGAAAGGTTCGCTGCAAGATTTATTCAAAAAACATGGCATCACTAAACAAACCGTGGAGCAAGTCATTGATGCAATGCGTGGCGGTCAAGCAGTGGATGACCCTAATGCCGAAGACCAACGTCAAGCGTTAAAAAAATACACCGTTGATCTTACCGAGCGTGCAGAACAAGGTAAGCTTGATCCCGTTATCGGCAGAGATGACGAAATTCGCCGTACTATTCAAGTCTTACAACGCCGTACCAAAAATAATCCGGTGTTAATCGGCGAACCGGGCGTGGGTAAAACCGCGATTGTTGAAGGCCTCGCGCAACGCATTGTTAACGGCGAAGTGCCAGAAGGCATGAAGCATAAACAAGTGTTGGCGTTGGATATGGCGGCATTGATTGCGGGCGCGAAATTTCGTGGCGAATTTGAAGAACGCCTGAAAGCGGTGCTAAATGATTTAGCCAAACAAGAAGGCCAAGTCATCTTATTTATTGATGAGCTGCATACCATGGTCGGCGCGGGTAAAGCCGAAGGCGCGATGGATGCAGGCAATATGTTGAAACCGGCTCTAGCGCGGGGAGAACTGCACTGCGTAGGCGCGACAACGCTGGATGAATACCGCAAATACGTCGAAAAAGATGCCGCTTTGGAACGCCGTTTCCAGAAGGTCTTGGTCGATCAACCCTCGGTAGAAGACACCATCGCCATCTTACGTGGCTTGAAAGAAAAATACGAAGTGCATCATGGCGTGGATATTACCGACCCTGCGATTGTGGCGGCAGCAACTTTATCCTACCGTTATATAGCCGACCGACAATTGCCTGACAAAGCGATTGATTTGATCGACGAAGCAGCCAGCCGTATTCGTATGGAAATGGATTCCAAACCGGAGGAAATGGATAAGTTCTATCGGCGTTTGATTCAGTTGAAGATCGAACAGGTCGCGCTGAAAAAAGAATCCGATGCCGCCTCCAAAAAACGCTTGGTTATGCTGGAAGAAGACATTAGCGACCTGGAAAAGGAATATTCTGACCTGGAAGAAATCTGGAAAGCAGAAAAAGCGTCCTTGCAGGGTTCGGCATCCATCAAGGAAAAACTTGAACACGCCAGGACTGAACTGGAAGCCGCCAGTCGTGCGAATGACTTGGCGCGTATGTCAGAATTGCAGTACGGTATTATTCCCGCCCTGGAAAAGCAGTTACAAACGGCTGTGCCTGCCGAACACCAAAAGATGACCTTATTGCGGAATAAGGTTACGGAAGAAGAAATTGCCGAGGTCGTTTCAAAATGGACAGGCATCCCCGTAAGCAAAATGCTGGAAGGTGAGCGGGAAAAACTGTTGCACATGGAAGCAGCGCTCAGTAAACGGGTCGTCGGCCAGGAAGAAGCATTGAAAGCGGTCAGTAACGCCATCCGCCGCTCAAGGGCAGGCTTATCAGACCCTAATCGCCCCAATGGTTCGTTCCTGTTCCTGGGGCCAACTGGTGTCGGTAAAACCGAATTATGTAAAACGCTGGCGGAGTTCCTATTCGATACGCCCGACGCTATGGTGCGTATCGACATGTCAGAATTTATGGAAAAGCATTCGGTCGCCCGTTTGATTGGCGCACCTCCCGGCTACGTCGGTTACGAAGAAGGCGGCTACTTGACCGAACTGGTTCGGCGCAAGCCTTATTCCGTCATCCTGATGGACGAGATCGAAAAAGCGCATCCTGATGTATTCAACATATTGTTGCAGGTGCTGGATGATGGGCGATTGACCGATGGTCAAGGCCGGACTGTTGATTTCAGGAATACCGTCATTGTCATGACTTCAAACCTGGGTTCTGACGTGATTCAGGAGTTGGCAGGCGAAGCACAAGAACGTGCGAGTGTGAAGGGAGGCATGACACCAGAAGCGGCTGAAGCCAATTATCAGGCTATGAAAACAGCGGTAATGGAAATCGTTGGCACGCGTTTTCGCCCTGAGTTTATTAACCGGATAGATGAGGCGGTCGTGTTTCATCCCCTGGGTAGGGCGCAGATTCGGACGATTTCCAAGATTCAGATCGAACATTTACACAAACGTTTGCAAGACCGCGAAATAGGTTTCGATATTTCCGATGAAGCCTTGGATTTACTCGGTGAGGCAGGTTTTGATCCAGTCTACGGGGCAAGGCCGATGAAACGCGCAATACAGCAACAACTGGAAAACCCGTTGGCACAAGAAATCCTGGCGGGTAATTTTTTGGCAGGGGATGTCATCAAGGTGACTGTTGAAAATGATGCATTGAAGTTTGTTAAAAACTAAATTATGAAAAACTGGATAGGGGCTTTGTCCCTGTCCAGTTTTTTTGTGTAAGTCAATTTAGCAAATTAATTGGGTTCAATTCGTTCTAACAAATGATAGCCCACTTCCCCTGCCATCTTACTTTTTAACAACTGCCAATTTTCCGGCAATTCATCAAGAAATTTCAGCTTACTCTCTACTTCCACATAAATCTTCGCCTGTTGGCTTAACCAGCCTTTATCTTCTAGCCAGTGGCAGGTTTGTATTGCCAAATCCATTCCAAAAGGCGGATCGAGGAAAACAATATCGAAGGGTTCGGCATCGGTTGCAAGATAGCGGAAGACATCGCTTTGGATGATTTTTATTTGTGTTGCAGCCAGCTTGACGGCATTTTCTTTTAAGGCGCGACAGGCTTCGGGGTTGGTTTCGACTTGGACAACAGATTTTGCACCGCGTGAGGCGGCTTCAAACCCTAACGCGCCGCTTCCAGCGTATAAGTCCAGGCAACGGCTACTGGGGATGTCGTATTGCAACCAGTTGAACAGGGTTTCCCGAACCCTGGCTGGGGTGGGCCTGAGTCCGTGGGCATCGTAAAAGTCGATCTGGCGACTGCGCCATTCGCCGCCAATTATCCTGAGCTTATTTTGCAACGGCAGTGGCTGAGTTGCCTACGGTAACGGTTTGCAATAGCTCGGTATTTACGCGGCGTTTGAAGGCATCTGTGATGGAAGCCACAGTGATTCCTTCCACTTTTTGCCTGAAGGTGTCCAGATAATCCAGGGGCAAATCATAAAAACCGATCATAGCGACATAAGTGGCGAGTTTCTTGTTGGTATCAAACCGCATGGGGAAGCCGCCGATGATATTCTTTTTAGCGGCATCCAGTTCTGTTTGGGTGGGACCTTTGCTGATAAAGTCCTTCAAGGTTGCGTTAAGTACTTCGACCGCTTGTTTGGTTTGGTCGTTGCGGGTTTGCAGGCTGACCGTAAAAGGCCCCGGTTTTAACATGGGCGCAAAGGAGCTGGAGGCACTGTAAGCCAAGCCTCGTTTTTCGCGCACTTCACTAAACAGCTTGGATACCAAGCCGCTACCACCCAGGATGTGATTGCCTACGTATAGGTTGTAGTAGTCGGGGTCTTTACGGTAGCTGCCAGGAAGACCAACAAGGACATGGGTTTGCGTTGAAGGAAATTCAATGTGCTGCTGGCTGGCTTGTGTGGGCATTGCCACATCGGGTAGCGGTTCTGGTTTTTGTCCAGTGGGTAAGCCAGTTAGGAGCCTTTCAGCCGTTTGTTCTGCTTGTTGTTTGGATAAATTGCCGACAATAACGACGATGGCATTGCTAGTCACATAATATTTTTTGTAGAACTGGGCGAGGTCAGATACTTTAAGATTGTTGACTGTTGCCATCACGCCAGAATCGGGGTGTGCATAGGGATGAGTGCCATATAGTTTGTCAGAAAAAGCCAAGCTGGCAACTTCGGCGGGAGATTCTTCCCGTTGTTTGATTGCGGCTAGGGTGCGGTTTTTTTCCCGTAAAAAATCGGCTTTTTTAAACAAAGGCTTAGTCAGGATGACATGCATGGTCTCTAGTGCTTTGTCGAATAAAGCAGGTTCTGTCAGTGTACGCAAGGACAGGGAGGCCGTATCGCTGGAAACACCTGTGCCAAAATTGGCACCAACACTTTCAAAACGCAGGGCAATTTGGTCAGCGTTCCACTGTCCCGCGCCAGTATCCAGTAAGCCGGAAGTCAGTGCGGACAAGCCAAATTGCTGACCATCCCGTGCGCTTCCGGCATCGAAAACAACTTGTATATCGGCCATCGGTAACGCATCAGCTTGGACGAAGTAAACGCGGCTGCCTTGTGATGTTTGCCAATGCTCAATTTTTGCGGTGGCAAAGCTAGCTTGACTAACAATAAGTAATATAAAACCGATTAATTTAAAATTCATTATGCCCCTCCTTTTTTGGCGGTAGTCGTCTTATTGATGGCTTGCGGCTCCAGATAAGCGATATTCAGATGATCTTCTATCAGATATTTAATAGCGACTTCTTGCACTTGTGCAGCAGTCACCTGATTGACTTTAGCGACATATTCATCTGCTTTTTGCCAGCCTAATCCAACGGTTTCTAGCATACCTAGCTGCATGGCTTGATAGAAGTTAGAATCCCGCTCGTAAACCGCACTGGCTAAAACTTGCGCTTTAATGCGTTGCAGTTCTTCATCGCTCACTAGGGTTTTTTGTAGTTTGGTGATTTCCGCCTTTAATGCGGTTTCCATTTGCATCAAGGTTTTACCTTCTGCGGGTGTTGCTTCCAGTTCAAACAAATCCGGCAAGCGTGAAGTCAGTCCATAACCTGCTCCAGCGGCTACGGCAATCTGCTTGCCGCGCACCAAATCTGAACTTAGGCGAGCGCTGCTACCTCCGTCGAGTACACCAGCCAACACTTCCAGCGCGTAGGCTTCCCATTCATGTTCAGCCGATTTCAATACAGGGACTTTATAACCCATGACAATGGAGGGCAGTTTAGCCGGGACTTTCACCGTCATCCTACGTAAGCCGAGTTGCTCGATTTCGTTTTGTGGTTTAAGTGGCTTGATATCGCTGGTCTTGAGTGGAGCAAAATATTTTTCCGACAGCGCAAAAACATCCTCAGCCTTGACATCACCGACAACTACTAAGGTGGCATTGTTTGGTGCGTACCAGCGTTGATACCATTCCTGCAAGTCGGGAACGGTATAGTTGGCAATATCGGCAGGCCAGCCGATGACGGGGTGCTTGTAAGGGCTGTTGCTGTACGCCATCGCATTGAAATGTTCCTGCATTTTGCCCTGGGGATTATCCTCAGTCCGCATACGGCGTTCTTCGGTGACGACCTGGAGTTCTTTTTTCAATTCCTCAGGCAATAAATGCAGGTTACGCATCCGGTCCGCTTCCAATTCCATACTGACTTCCAACTTGTCGGCTGCCATCGTTTGGAAATAAGCGGTGTAATCCTGGCCTGTGAACGCATTTTCATCACCGCCGTTCTCGGCAATAATTCGCGAGAATTCACCGACCGCATGTTTATCCGTACCTTTGAACATCATGTGTTCCAGCATGTGCGAAATGCCAGTGATTCCGCCTGGCTCATAGCTTGAGCCGACTTTATACCAGACTTGAGATACCACAACAGGTGAGCGGTGGTCTTCTTTGACCAGCACCTTCAAACCATTAGCTAATACGTGTTCAGAGACTTTAGGTTCAGCATTAGCAGACAATATTGGCAAACATAACATTGCCGCACAAAGTAATCTTGCGTTCATAACTCCCTCGTTGTTATTGATGTTAGCGCTTCGGACTGTTTGAATAATCATTGGTTCACTGTATGCTATAGCATAACCGAATTGTTGAAACTGTATACCCTGCTTAATCAAGCAATTACATGTTTAGTTCTATAATTAAGTCAACTATTTATGTAAAATGTTGTCTACTGTGTTTTTCTTAACTAGAAATAGCTTGTGCCTGATACCTTAAATAGACCAGATTATTTACCAGACTTCAATAATCCTCCGTTAAATGAGGTTGTTTTAGGCGTTCAGTTTAGTCAACCCAACGGTTATCAACAAATTTTGGCTGGTAAGGTGTGGGATCTGTTTCGTGAGGACTATCCGCTTGTTCAAGAACAGATGCCGCTTCAACCAACTTTCGAAGTCTTTGGATTGCCTTCGCAAGGTACAATTATTAATCACCTAAATTTTGGCGTTGGAAGTTTATTGCATAGCCGATATTGGTTTTTGAACAAGAATGGTGATGAATTAATCCAATTCCAGCAAAATAGGCTTTTGCACAATTGGCGTAAGATCGGCGACCAAGCTAATCAATATCCTCGGTTTGAGTCAATGATTCAACGATTCGAAGGGGAACTAAATAAATTTCAAAACTATGTTAATAGTTTAGAAACTCAAGAACTCCAGATTAACCAATGTGAAATAAGCTATATAAACCATATCGTAGGTATTAATGGAATTACAAACTTTTCAGATTGGCTGAATTTCATTAGCGATGAGAAAATGATGTTAGATGATTTCAATTTACGCTTTAGTGAAGTTATAAACAATAATGATAATAAGCCAATTGGTCGATTAGTTTGTGAGACATCGTTAGGAATTACAAAAGAATCTAACTGTATGATATTGTGTACATTTACAGTTCGAGGTGCGCCCGAAAGCAACACTATTAATTCAGCAATTGAATTCATAAAAAAAGGACGTGATTTAATTGTTTGTCGATTTTCTGAGCTAACTACAGAAAAAGCGCATGAAAAATGGGGTAGGTTAAAATGATTGCTTCCAACACGATCCAATTTCCAAGTAAGGCTTCAAAGAAAATTGAGCCAAGCCCAAGAATTACACTGTCAGAAAAAAATAACGTATGGCAAGAAAAAACCATTAAGCGTCTTGAGGAACTTATTCGGCTAGAAATCGGATGGGATGGCTATCAAGGTATAGCAGTAAGCTTAGAAAATGTTCTATTTACTCTAAATATGCTTGAAAAAATATGTAAATGGAACACTGAAGCCCCGCAAATCGTTCCAGGTTATTCGGGTGACCTTCAGGTCGAGTGGCATACATTAAATGGTGATTTAGAGTTGCATGTTGAAAAGCCAAATAAGGTTAATGCTTGGTTTTGGCACGTTAAGGACGACTCGGAAGGTGAAGAATTACAATTAAAAAATGATTTTTCCAAAGTTGCCGAATGGGTAAAAGCGATTACGGAGTCGCCAGTTGCCGCTGAATCCGCCGCCGCGTGATGCGAATGGGGTTGTCATTCCCCATGACCATGAAGGAATTCTGCCAAACGACGGAATAATTCGAAGGGCATCAAAGCAGCACGTTATTTTTGATCCGAAAATTGAGGGCAATCGTCTTTCTTCTTCACTGTTTGAGCCTTCGTCGGGACACAATGGTGGATTATCTGTAGATTTACAGAGCCAAATAGAAGAAGCTGGTCTTATTGCTACAGATTTTGTAACGAACCCACCTTTTATAGGCTCAATTCGATTTATTGCCTGCCAACTTCGAGAAGAAGGCTTCAAAGTCGGATACGATCCCATTTTAAATCAACCCAACCTTCAAGATAATCCTTACCACGGTGAAGTTTGGGGTAACTTTTCTAAGGCCAAAAAGAAAAGGTTGTTTCAACTTTGTAGCTGGTTTGTTCCTATTGAAAAGGTATCTATCCAGTAAAACTCTCGATACAATACGCCAGTTTAATGACAACCCAAACCACAACCATCCCCTCATCCTGGAAAAGCTACCTAGAACTCTGCAAACCCAACGTAGTGGCGGAAATGCTGTTTACGGCGGTGGTGGGCATGTTGTTGGCGGTTCCTGGGATGCCGCCGTTGGATAAGGTTGTTTACGGCATCGTCGGGATTGCCTTGGCGGCGGCTTCGGCGGCGGCAATTAATCACCTAATCGACCAAAAAATAGACGGCATCCTCAATCCTCATCGGCCTTTGCCCCAGCATTATCTGAAATCATCAGATGTCATTGCTTTTGCTGCGGTATTGGGTGTGACTTCGATGCTGGTGTTGATGTTGAAGGTCAATATGCTAACCGCCGTCCTCACTTTTGTGTCCTTATTCGGTTATGCGATTATTTACACGCTTTGGCTTAAACGGGCTACCCCCCAAAACATCGTCATTGGTGGCGCTTTTGGCGCAACGCCGCCCCTGCTGGGTTGGTGTGCAATTTCCGGCGAAGTCCATCCCTATGCTTTGCTGCTGGTATTGATTATCTTCGTGTGGACACCACCGCATTTTTGGCCGTTGGCTATTGCACGGCAAGAAAAATATGCGTTGGTTAATATTCCCATGCTACCTGTTACCCATGGAGCGGAATTTACCCGTTTGCAGATATTGCTTTACGCCGTGTTGTTGCTCGTTGTCACCTTATTGCCGTATTTGACGGGGATGAGCGGACTGATTTATTTGGTTTCTGCATTGCTGTTAGGGTTCGGATTTATCTACTTTGCCGTGTTGATGATGCGGAATAAAGATGCTAAAACTGCTATGAAAACATTTTGGTTTTCGATCATTTATATAACGCTTCTGTTCGCTGCGCTGTTAATCGACCATTATGTCCGACTGACCTTATGACCTTCTCACACCATCTGCAAACGCCCCATCCTGAGCATCCTTTTGCAGAAACGATAAGGATACTGGGCAAAGGCAAAAAGGGTTCAAGAGCGCTGACACAGGATGAAGCCTATAACGCCATGAAGATGATTCTGGCTGACGAGGTGTTACCTGTGCAATTGGGTGCCTTCTTGATGTTAATGCGCGTTAAGGAAGAAACGCCAGAAGAACTGGCGGGTTTTGTGTTGGCGGCAAGAGAATCTTGTCATTTGGCTGGCGATAGCGCGTTGGTCGATCTGGATTGGGCTACGTATGCAGGTAAAAGACGGCATTTGCCGTGGTTTTTGCTTTCTGCGTTGTTATTGGCCGCAAATGGCATCAAAGTGTTTATGCACGGTTCGCAAGGGCCATCAAGCAGTCGCTTATATACACAAAATGTGTTGGCTTATCTCGGATTGGGAGTTGCAACAACTGTTGAACAAGCCAAAACACAGCTTGCAGAGCAATATTTCAGTTATTTATCTCTGGAGCAAATCTGTCCTAAGCTACATGAGATAATCGAATTACGACCCATTTTAGGTTTGCGTTCGCCCGTGCATACCTTGGTAAAATTGTTAAATCCGTTCAATGCCCAATATAGCATTCAGGGAATTTTTCACCCTTCGTACCGATCAGTACATCAACAAGCTGCCGCCTTGTTACAACAACCTCACGCTGCTGCACTAAAAGGCGAGGGCGGCGAGACTGAACGTAATCCCGATATGGAGTGCTTGGTGCAAAGCGTCCACAACGGTGAATTAATTGATGAAACTTGGCCGGCACTTTTTTCGCATCGGCATGTCAGAGCAGAGAGTTTAGAGCCGCAACTATTGGCTTTGGTTTGGCAAGGCAAAAGCCAGGATGAATTTGCTGAGGCATCGATAATTGGTACGGCGGCGGTCGCCCTGAAATTGCTGGGTAAAGCGGATAGCCAGGAGCAAGCACAAAAATTAGCAACAGACTATTGGCTAGAAAGGGATAAAAAACGGTTTGGATAAGCCGATTTGATTTTGCTGGGTTGTAGTTGTCGATTTTATTTGGGGTTTTTACGCAAATCGCTTATTTTTCGATGAATCTAATATGTTGTGGTTAAAATCAGCCTTTTCCTTAAGGCTGAATAAAAAAGGAAATCATGCGCTTATTACAGATAACCCTCATTGTACTTATTGGTCTTACCGTTTCATTTAATTGCCACGATTCGATTGCGGCTTCATCGGGAACAAAATCCAGCAAAAGCGGTTCACGTCAAGGGCATAAGTCTCATGGTCGAAGCAAAGGAAAAAAAGCCAAGTCCAAAGCGGCTTCCGGCGATGTTTGGGATAGAATCCGCTACGGTTTAAAAATTCCCATTCCTGAACCTTAGCCTTATGGTTCAGAGCAATTAGCACAATTACCACAAAGTGCTGCGCTTAACCGGATCAATCAAACTACCACAGAACAATCAGGTAATAGCGCAAGCAATGAGAAAACGGGGCGTTTGACTTCGGTTATTATTCCTAAAAAACCGAGTAATAATGGTGAACCCATTTCATCTGAAAAATCCAGGATGAGGCAAGTGTTGATGCCTCGTAAAAATAGTAAGGGTGAGCTAGCAGGTAGCACTGATCCCGATAGCCATTACACCCCATTAGGTCGCTTGAAACTGACATCTAAAGAACCCCAAAATTCGCTGTTAAGACGAAAACTTAAGAATACTGATAACAATATTGCCCAAACAGATTCCGCTAAAAAAAGTGGACTTTTTAAGTCGGCATCGGTGCAGCGCATCCGTACTCGCTTGGGATTACATCCTGAGTTGTATAAAAATCCTGATAATAAAGAATTGGTTATAACCGATCAAATGTCAGGAACATCAATAGGTAAAAACAATGTCAACACAGAAAACTCCCAATTAGTCATCAAAGGTTGTGCTGATTTTAACAAAAGTACGGTGATAATTTTGGTTAGAAAACGGTTTTTGTCAGCCCGTTATATGCAGTTGGCTGAGGAATGTCGCATCCGGCAAAATGCAGCTTATGCCAGAATTGACAGGCAGGTTAATGGCTATGGTCGGGATTATTTACAGCGTGTTGCTGAACGTGCCAGACCATTTTTGTTTCACGTAGTCGATTCCTTGAGCAAGTACAATCTGCCAATGGATTTGGCGTTGTTACCTATCGTTGAAAGCGCATATCAACCTACCGCACTGTCATCCGCTCAGGCGGCGGGTATTTGGCAGTTTATTCCAAGTACCGGCAGAGAATTCGGTCTACAGCAGACGGAAGAATACGATGCCAGATTGGATGTGGTGGCAGAAACTCACGCCGCCGTTAGGTTTTTGTCTGGCTTGCGGGATCATTATCGGGGTGATTGGCTATTGGCGTTAGCCGCATACAATGCTGGACCAGGGACAGTGGATGCGGCAATCAGTCGCAATGTCGCGGCAGGCTTGGGGGGTGACTATTGGTCGCTAGACTTACCTGCGGAAACGCAAGATTACGTACCAAGATTATTAGCACTGGCACGAATATTTTCAAATCCGAGTACTTACGGTTTGAAGTTAAGACCTGTCGTCAATGAAACGTATTTTATTAAAGTGCATATCGACCATGAAACCGATATTAAGCATTTAGAAAACAAGGGTTTACGGACAGTTGCCAAGCTCGCTGATTTTAATCCAGATCAGTTTAGTACATTGAACTCGGCCTACCTTAAAGCGACTCTGCCGGAGTTCAAATCATTTAGTTTGTTGATGCCGATCAGCAATGCTAATGTGCTACACCAGAGTTTGGCTTTTATGGCGCAATCGCATAAAGATGAGGAAAAATCCGCATTACACTTTTTCGAGGAGTTGGCACTATTTTCTGAGCCTACTTGGTCAAAAACCCAGATGCCATTTTTGGCGATTAATCCGAATGCAGATCAACAATGGTTTTCCCCAGCGAGGCAATTAGCAGAGATTAGCATTAAGCCAAAATCAACAGCTAATGAGGCAAAAATAGCCAAAACGACAGGGGAAGATTACCTGCCCGTGCATTATCTTGATAAAGGCGAGTCGCTAAAAGCGGTTGCAGAAAATCACGGAGTGAGTGAAGAAGCCTTACGCGAAATTAATAAGCTTAAACGTCGGCAAACAATCTCTTTGGGACAACGTTTGTTGATTCCGCACAAACAATTGGCAGCAGTCACGACCGTAAAAAAGACTAAAGTATCAGTGCTTTTTAAGGGAATAACGGGTGATTTTGATCCACTTCTTTAGATTCGATAAGTCAGTGTTGAGCGTGAATATGTCTGCGTAAGCGAAGGCTACTGCGTTATATTGCAATCACCCCTTTCCATAAAATGCACTATCTCGATAAATATCATGCACATGTCGCAAGAATACCATAATGATAGAGGCAATAGGCAGGGCGAGCAAAATCCCCAAAAATCCAAATAATTGACCACCCGCCATCACGGAAAAAATCACCGCAACAGGATGTAAACCGATTTTGTCACCGACCAGTTTTGGTGTTAGTACTGTGCCTTCCAACGATTGACCAATCAAAAATACCACGGCGACAGGCATCAACTGGGTTAATTCGTGAAACTGCACCAGCGCAGCAGTACAAGCAACTACTATGCCAACGATAGCTCCCAGGTAAGGTACGAAGCTGACCAGTCCTGCCAGCATTCCGATTAATAAGGCTAAATCTAGTCCGACTATCCAAAGCCCCAGGCTGTAAATGCAGCCTAACGCTAACATAACGTAGAACTGCCCACGCAGGAATGCCGATAACACGGTATCAACTTCGCCAGCAAGTTTAACCGTGGTGGGCGTAATCCTTCTTGGCAACAGACCGTAAATCTTGGCAACCAGAATGTCCCAATCCCTTAGCAAATAGAAGGTAACGACGGGAATTAACACCAAGTTCATCAAAAAACCAACGATGATGCCACCGGAATGCGAAAGCGAACTCATCGTGGTAGCGGCGATACCACCGGCTTTTTGCCAATGATTTTTAACGAGAGTGATGAGTTCGTTTATATCGACAGGCTTGAGTGTGATGCCAAAACGCTGTTCCAGCCAAGGTAAGACAACACCATTTATTTTTTCGGCATAAGCAGGCAAATTGCCCAGGAAGTTGGTAATCTGGACTTCAAGTTGTGGTATCAACAGGAATAACACCAGCGCAAATACCAGTGACATGACCGAAAATACCACCAGTACCGATTGAGTCCTGGATAAGCGGCGCTGTTCTAGCCTGTCGGTAAGCGGATCGCCTAAATAGGCAAGAATGGCGGAAAACACAAACGGCATTAACACGGGCGACAATAAATAGACCAGCCAACCGCCGAATGCGATCAATGCCAGCACCAGCCATTTTTGTGAATCGGTCATCGACAATAATCCTAAGCCATTTTGCCCGTGTGCGGGTTTAGTTTTTAAACTAATCCACTAGCACGAAGATACATAAACCCTGCTACCGAAGCTATAACCAACAAACCCAGTGCTGCTGCTATAACCCATTTCAAACTGGTTTTTTCTTTATTAGCGCTGTTTGTATTGGAATGTTGCGTGTTAACGCCCTCAATACTGGCATTGACAGCCCTGAATTTGCCCTGCTTATCTCTTGCTACTTGATAATAAATAATGTCGCCAGGTACGGGACGACGCGCTGTGTCTCCGAGAGAGGAGATATGTATGAACACATCCCTGCCTGCGTTATCGGGGGTAATAAAGCCAAACCCTCGGTCTTCTTTCCACGTTTTTAAAACCCCTTTTAATACTGGTTTTGTCATAAAAATAATTTAATTATAGGTCTGTGATACTGGCTGTTACTGCGCTGACCAACATTGGCTGATCCAGGAAGGTAAGCTTGAATTGTCTTTTGTTAGCTATCTTGGCGTTTTTGCGAGATGCCCATATAACACGGCTTCAAAAACGCGGATTTATTTTATGAGTCCATTCATGTTGTACCCGTGTTTGATTGCAAGTCAATATTTGAGCAGTTGCCCCTTGAATAGCATGATAAAATGCATTCAAAGTTCTACCACCCAAACGAATGAAGATTTCCTAATTAGAATGCTGATTATCCGATGCTTTGGATAATTCAGCACTGAGTCATTTAGATTTTCTCTGAATGATGGCCTTATCATCAATAATTAACTCGGAAATACCGCCCATTACCGACTTTATGGTGCAGGAGGCTTTTTTAAACCCAGCTTTATTCTCACCCACCCATTTCAAGGTGATATAGCTATCTTTATCGCTTTCCGTTGCTGACGGGAAATACACCTGCTCCCCTGTTGCGTCCTTGATGGCTTTGGGACAGGCTTCGGTTGCCATAGTTTGCAAGTTAAAATAATTCCTGACCATAGCCGATGATTCTTTCTGTTCGGTTGATTGTTGATTATTAAGCCCAACCAGTGCGAATCCCACCAGAATTGCACCTACGATGGCTATCGCTAACTTAGTGGTTTCCGACATTTTTTCTTTTGTTTCTTCTTCTGACATTTTGCTACCTCATTATGATTATTACGATTTGTCTGATTGCACACTTGGATTCTATGCCTATTACTCAACTACAGCAATCAAGCTTGATAATGAAACTGCTGAATTAGTTGATTTAGATCAAGGATTGATGAAGTTACCGCCGTCCGTACCAAATTCTTCGGTAAATTTAGAACCATGATGCTCCGTTTTGCACCTTACATCACAGCTATTGCGACCATTCAAACCGTTCAGAATTCAATGCCTTGTTCCGCCATAATGCCTTGCTCGTAGGCATGTTTGATTTTGGTCATCTCAGTCACGGTATCGGCAACTGCAATGACTTCGGGAGCAGCATTACGCCCCGTCATAATTAAATGCAGCCAACGCGGCTTATGGTTAAGAATAAAATCGGCGATTTCATCGCCGCTAATCCAGTTATAGCCGCAGCAATAATTGATTTCATCTAACAAGACAACATCAAATTCTTCGGACAGGATTTTTTGCTTGCTGAATTCCCAGATTTCGCGGCTGGTCTTGATGTCTTGCTCTGGATTTTTGGTGTCCCAGGTAAAACCATCGCCCAGTGCATGCCACTCGATATTGTCGAAGTGCGTCGCGGCTTTTTGTTCCCCAGTTTGCCATTGGCCCTTAATGTACTGAATAACGCAAACTTTCATATCCCAGCCTGCGGCTCGAAACACCATGCCCAAGGCACTGGACGACTTGCCTTTGCCTTCGCCAGTGTTAACTACGACCAATCCGTGCCGTCTATCTCTTGCTTTCATATCGTCCTATGGTATTGTGCAGATACAACAGTGTTCCTTGTCAACGCGCCAAGTTAAACCACGCCGACAAGTTAAAGAAAGCTTACACGAAAAGCCTTTTTATCTCATTACATATTGCTACAATGCCCACCTGCCGACTGATTGATTAATGAAATGGATGTAATACAACGACTCGCCGAAGAATTATCGATCAACGCCAGACAGGTAAAAGCTGCTGTATTGTTACTCGACGAAGGAGCTACCGTACCGTTTATTGCCCGTTACCGAAAAGAGGTAACGGGTGGTCTTGACGACACGCAATTACGGAATCTGGAAGAAAGGTTAGGCTATCTGCGCGAACTCAATGATCGACGAGATTCCATTCTTGCCAGCATTCTCTCTCAAGACAAACTCACGCCAGAATTGGAAGCTGCCATTCTAGCTGCTGATACCAAAACATTGTTGGAAGACCTGTATTTACCTTACAAACCCAAACGACGCACCAAAGCCCAAATTGCACGGGAAGCTGGGCTAGAGCCATTAGCTGATGCTATTTTGGATGACCGGACTGTTATTCCAGAGCAGCAAGCCATCGCTTATATCAATGCCGAACTTGGCGTTGCAGATGCCGCAGCCGCTTTGGAAGGCGCACGGCAAATCATTATGGAACGACTATCTGAGGATGCAGAGCTGTTGGCTAATCTTAGGGAACACGTCTGGCAAAAAGGCTTAATCCATGCCACTGTTGTTAAAGGAAAAGAACAGGAAGGCATCAAATTTACTGATTATTTCGATTACAAAGAAGCGATCAATAAAATCCCTTCGCATCGCGCTTTGGCCTTATTCCGTGGTCGCAATGAGAGCATCTTGTCGCTCAACCTGCTGCCAGAACAGGACGAACAAATTGGACACGATTATTGCACCCAGCTTGTTGCAAGCCGTTTGATGGTTACCGATAACCGTATACCCGCCGATGCCTGGCTGGCTGAAACAGCGCGTTACGCCTGGAAAATCAAGTTGTTCACGCGGATAGACCTGGACTTAAAGCTGCGTTTGCGGGAAGCCGCCGAACTGGAAGCCATCAAGGTATTTTCCAGCAATCTAAAAGATTTGCTGTTGGCTGCACCCGCTGGTGCAAAAGCCACGATGGGGCTAGATCCAGGCATTCGTACCGGAGTTAAAGCCGCCATTGTCGATGCGACCGGAAAAGTATTGGCTACCGAAACTATTTATCCTCACCAACCTAAAAACCAATGGGATCAGTCAATTGCCACCTTAGCCAAACTGATTCAGCAGCACAAAGTTGATCTGGTCAGCATCGGTAACGGCACAGCTTCCAGGGAAACCGATCAACTGGTTGCCGATGTCATGAAGCTGCATAAAGACCTTAACTTTAGGAAAATTACCGTTTCAGAAGCCGGCGCTTCGGTTTATTCGGCATCGGAACTGGCGGCAAAAGAATTTCCCGACATGGATGTCTCAATACGTGGCGCGGTATCCATTGCCAGACGTTTACAAGACCCGTTAGCAGAATTGGTTAAAATCGACCCAAAAGCCATTGGGGTTGGACAGTATCAGCACGATGTCAACCAAGCCCAGTTAGCCCGCGGGCTGGATAATGTCGTAGAAGATTGCGTGAATGCCGTGGGCGTGGACGTTAACACGGCATCGGTCGCCTTGCTCAAACAAGTATCGGGGTTATCGTCTACTTTGAGCGAGAATATCGTTGCTTTCCGCAATGAAAATGGCGCTTTTTCTGACCGCAAACAGCTCAAAAAAGTGCCGCGCCTGGGCGATAAGGCTTACGAACAGGCGGCAGGATTCCTGCGTATCATGAATGGAGCTAACCCATTAGATGCTTCCTCAGTGCATCCAGAGGCGTATCCAGTTGTCGAAGCCATCATTAAAGATACCGGAAAATCCATCCGTGATTTAATAGGGCAAAGCCAAATACTGCGGAATCTTGATCCAGCGAAATATACCAATGAAAACTTTGGCTTACCGACAGTCACCGATATTTTAAAGGAGTTGGAAAAACCAGGACGTGACCCAAGGCCAGAATTCAAAAGTGTTGAATTCAAATCCGGTGTAGAAAAAATATCTGACCTAGAACCCGACATGAGGTTGAATGGCGTGGTAACAAATGTCGCTAATTTCGGCGCATTTGTCGATATTGGCGTACATCAGGACGGCTTAGTGCATATTTCGCATCTTTCGGATACCTACATCAAAGATCCCAGGGATGCCGTTAAAACCGGTGATTTTGTCAACGTGCGGGTACTGGAGATTGATGTTGTACGGAAACGTATCTCCTTATCAATGAAATCAGAAGTTTCACCTGAGGAACATAAACCAAAACCTGAACAACCCGCGCAAAAAGCTGTCCATAAGCCTAAGCAGCAAGCAGCGCAGCCCCAAAGTCCGATGGCGAATGCGTTTGCCAAAGCTTTGAAAAGGTAAATAATAAAAGCTCTGCTATACTGATCCTTATCAAAAACTGATTTACAGGATTCAACATGACCCCATTCAGACAAATCGCGATAGTCACGCTGTTCTTGACCTTGTTACTGGCGCAAATACCCACATTTGCGGCGGCTGATTATTACCAGCAACAGTTGCAAAACGAACAGTTGCTCAAACGCCAGCTTGCGCTCCAAAAAAACATGGAGGAGGATCGTTACATCAGACAAGTCGGCGATAAAGCCTTGAATGGTTTCACTAATGTCGTTACTGGCCCACTAGAGTTACCTAAAAGTATCATCAATCAGGTTAACTATAATTACAGTAACAATTACGGCAGTAATAACAACAGTAACGACACTAACAGCGATCCCGACGACAACATCGTTTACGGCATATTTGGTGGTGTTATTAGTGGCGCACTCAATGCTACAGGTAGAATCATGACGGGTGTTACGGATTTAGTCACAGCACCACTGCCCACCAAGCCTATCGTACAACCAAGATATGTTTGGGATGATTTCGACAAAACTAACTCCTACGGTCAGGTATTCCGGCTAGTTGACAATCCGCCGATAGAACCTTACGTAGCTCCACCGCCACGACCAGTTGCCGTTATTGCACCGATTGATGACCAAACACAGCACTATTCCGATCAAACTAACCAGAATCTGGATGCTTATTTTAAGCAAGAAATGCAAAAGTAAATTATCCGGTTTTAATAATTGTCATTTAAGGCAGAACGTTCTCATAGGACTTCTGCCTTTTTTATGTGATACCAAAAAGTACTGTAAAACGCTGAATTTCTTAAAACTCCAGGGACTGGGAATATGCCCGTCTAGCCAAGCTCACAAAGGCTCAAACAAAGCCGTAAGGTCGTCAGCCGTCAATTGCAAAGACTCCTCTTTAGCACCTTCGGTATAAATGCTGTCCGCCAGGGCGCGTTTGCGGTCTTGCATAGCGATCATTTTTTCTTCTACGGTATTTTCGGTGATGAGTTTGTAGACAAACACGGGTTTGTCTTGCCCGATGCGGTGGGCGCGGTCTGCGGCCTGGGTTTCTACGGCGGGATTCCACCAGGGATCATAGATGATCACGGTATCGGCTTCGGTAAGGTTCAGCCCGATACCGCCCGCTTTCAGGCTGATCAGGAACACATCAACCTCGCCGCTTTTGAACATCTGGATGGCGGCATCGCGGTCTTTGGTTTGCCCGGTCAGCTTGCTGTAGGCGATAGACCGCTTGTTGAGTTCGTCTTCGATGAGGGCAATCATGCGGGTAAATTGGGAAAATACCAGTATTTTCCGACCTTCTTCCAGCATTTCAGGCAACATTTCCATCAGTAGGTCCAGCTTGGCGGACTCATTGATTTTCTGTGCTTGCTCTAACGGTAACGTGCGTGGGTCGCAGCAGGTTTGCCGCAGTTTCAGCAGCGCATCGAGGATGGTGATGTGGCTGCGCGAAAGACCGCGTTCGGCAATGGCATCGCGAACCTTCTTTTCCATCGTCAGGCGGATGCTCTCATACAACGCGGCCTGTTTTTCAAGCAGCGGCACGGAGCGAATTATTTCGGTTTTTGCTGGTAATTCTGACGCGACTTCCTGCTTGGTACGGCGCAGCATAAACGGCGCAACGCGCTGCGATAGCCGCACTTTTTGCTCACTATTGCCGAAGGTTTCGATGGGCGTGCGGTACAGTTTTTTGAACGCCGCGCTATTGCCTAAAAAGCCCGGCATCAAGAAATCAAATTGCGCCCAGAGTTCGCCCAAATGGTTTTCCATTGGCGTACCCGTTAAGCACAGCCGATGGCTGGCCTTGATTTGGCGCACGATTTGCGCGCCTTTGGACTGTGGATTTTTGACGATTTGGGCTTCGTCCAGGATCAGATAATGATATTGGTGTTCCAGCAGCGTTTCTTCATCTCTGGGTAGCAGGGGATAAGTGGTCATAATCAGATCGTAATCCCTGATTTTATAGAATAATTGCTTACGCTCCGTACCTTGCAGAATCAGCATATTAAGGTCTGGCGTAAAGCGTTCTGCCTCACGTCGCCAATTACTGAGCAAGCTGGTCGGGGCGATAATCAAGCTGGGATTTTTCATCCGTCCACTTTGCTTTTCTACCAATAGATGCGCCAGGGTTTGTACAGTTTTGCCCAGCCCCATATCGTCGGCGAGTATCCCTGCGAATGAATATTCCCGCAAAAATTGCAGCCAGTTTAGCCCTAGTTTTTGGTAATCCCGTAAGATTGCGCGGAGATTTTCAGGTACAGGCACTTCGGCTATGCCTTTAAAATCCCTCAATTTTTGCGCCAGTTTTCTAAGTTCCTCACCGCCTTTTATCGAAAATAGGCCGTAGCTGTGCGCTTCCATCTCGGCAAGGCTGGCAGCATTAAAGCGGGATATTTTTAGCGAGCCGTTTTTGTCCAAGCTGCTACCGCTGAATAACTCCAATAAAATCGCCAAAAACGGTTTTATTTTTTCACTTGGGATAGTCAGATAGCGGTAATCACTGACTGGGATATTCAGTAATTCTGGCAGATTGTGCAGATCATAATTTTCCAGTACGGGCATAATCAATGGCAATAACGGTATTGATTGCCCAGCAACCTCGATATTAAAGCGCATTTCAAACCAGTCATTCTGGCTATCACTGATTTCAGCATCCCAATTGTCTACGGCTTGAAAATCCAGCAAAAAGCTGTCTCGGAATTCAACAGACCAACCTCCCTCTTGCAATTCTGGCAGTACGGTTTCCAGAAAATTTCCCCAGCGGGTCGCACTTTCCACTGAGGATTTTGCGTAACTGCCCAGCACGAGTTCTTTAGATACTGTTGCTATAGCAGGTGCTGACGTAAAGCCCAGCCGAACCAGTCGAGCAATAGCCGCGTTTTCCTCTTCAAGCGACCGCTTGATTCGTGCCAAGCCCTGGGCTGTTTTTATTACGTTATAGTCCCTAAGCTCATTAGCGGGTAGCAACCAATCGCCATACTTGAAATTTACCTGCATGAAATGCACATATTGCTTAGGGTTGACCTGTTCCCCAAACAAAATCAGGTTAGGAATGGGTTCTAAATCCAAAATTTCCGTCAAGGCAACTTTTTTGGGTGGCGGCAAGGGCAGTTCGGGGTGTTCTACCGTCAGTCGATAACTGAATTCATCGGCAACCTTTTCCGGTACAGGCGGTGCGGTAAGCAGATTTCTGAGTTGTTCTTGGCTAATGCTAGCTGACGTAAATGCACCGATTGTGCCTTCTTCGGCATCCAGGTAATGCGGTGGATCAATCAATATTGGCAATGCCGCAGGTTCGATAGCGATATATAATTGGTAATCGCCTTTATCGGTCTGTTGCCAATCAAACTGCAAAGTACGGGCAGCACCGAGTTTAAGTGCTGGCGCGTCCAAATCTTGCCAGAACAATCGGCCTGTTTGTAATAATTTTGACAGGGCGATAGCACCCATAGAGCCGGTAACCAAAGGTTCTCCACCGAAAGAATTATCCAATGCGAGAATGATTTTGATGAGTTCGCTATCTTCTTGTTTAACATAAGAATAATACGAAAAGCTGTAGCGCAGATTTTGCAAACTGGTTTTACGACCTTTGCTAAGACCGCCGAATTTTTTTTCTTTAGTAACAATAAGGTCAATCGTCAACTCGTTTTTGACTTTTGCAGGCTTCAAGACATAGGCAACAAATTCTTCCGCGCTGTCATTTTTTGGAGCAACGGACGGTTGCTGCATTTTGTCTAACCATAGAAAACAACTTGCACCCGAATTTTTCTGCACTTCCTCAAGGCCACCACCTTGGTAGGTCAAACAAACGGCGACTACATGCTTGCAGTTATAACCGACAGGACAAGAACAACTGCCTTCGATCTCGGCAGAGCGAAAGTCAGGTCGCCAGACGATGCGTATATTCTGCTTGTACGGGCTGCTGGCACTGCCTTCGACGGTTGCGTTTAATTGGGTGAAAAGTGCGCCTTCACTGGTGACTTTACACTGCTCCACCAGCCCTGTTTCGTAGTATTGTTTACCGCGATCATAAAAACTTGCGCCACATTCCTTAATGATGTCGGAGCGGAGCAATTTTTTTTCGTTGGTCATAACGGGTGCAATAAGTTTGGAATAACCGATTATTGTACAATAGATGGCACTACAATGTGGGCATGAAAAGCGTGGTCGTTGGACTTGCCAGTTGGACTGATGTGGAGACAGATAAACTTTTGAAAGCGTACGAGACATTTTTTCTGGTATTCGCAGTTTTTGCTTTGCCACAGGCAAATGCAGACATTAAGCAATCCGCACAACCGCTTGCACCAGGATACAGTGATCTAAAATTTACCGTACCCATACCTGGCACTTATAAGCTACCTGCTTTAGGCCTAGCCAGTGACGGGAATGTGTTGGATAGCGAAGGCCGTGCGACCAGCTTACACAATTTGATGGGCAATCCTGATAAAGTCGTCTTGCTGAGTTTTATCTATTCGACTTGCAGCGACATCAACGGTTGCCCGTTGGCAACGGCAGTCTTCCATAAAATCAAAAATAGGCTGGAAAAAGAACCTGACTTGGCAAGTCGGTTACGGTTAATCACCTTAAGTTTTAATCCAGAACATGATACGTCGGAGCGGATGAAGGCGTACGGTGCAACTTTGGAGGGCAAAGGGGTTGAATGGCACTTCCTGACGACCCAATCAGAAAAGGAACTCCAACCGATATTGAAGGCTTATAAGCAGACCACAGAAAAAATCTATGATGCTAAGGGAAAGTTCACCAATACCTATAATCATAACTTACGGGTTTACTTGATCGATCAGCACAAACAACTACGCAATATCTACAACACGGAATTGCTGCATTCTGATACGCTTATCAGTGACATCAAGACGTTACTACAACCGGAAGCGAAAATTTCACAATCCACCCCAAACAACCTTGATAAATCGACTTTGTATGGCGCGGGTGATAATAAATTAGATTACCAAAACAAAGATTACCAAACCAACTCGATAGCACTGGCTCGACGCAAAGGGCAACCCGCTGATTTACAGAAAACCATAACTCAAGCGCCGCTGGGATTGCCTTCCGTTCCTGTGCTAGAAGACAGCCCCATCACAGTAGAAAAAATCAGCTTAGGGCGAAAGCTGTTTTATGACCGCCGCCTGTCCATTAACAATACGTTTTCCTGCGGCGTGTGCCACATCCCCGAACAAGGCTTTACCAGTAATGAGATGGCAACTGCCGTTGGCGTTGAGGGTCGTACCGTCAGGCGCAACAGCCCAACCTTGTATAACGTCGCTTATATGAAATCGCTATTTCACGACAGCCGGGAAAACACCTTGGAGCAACAGGTCTGGGGGCCATTATTGGCACACAATGAAATGGCGAACCCTTCTATCGGTTACGTCATTGATAAAGTAAAAGACAGCACCGATTACGATGGCTTATTTGAAAAGACATTCGGCAAACCACCTGGCATGGAAACCATTGGCATGGCGATAGCCAGTTACGAACGTGCATTGAATTCGGCCAACTCACCGTTTGATCGTTGGTATTATGGTAACGACAGCAAAGCCCTAGCTGCCAATGCCCAGCGCGGCTTGCAATTATTTACCGGCAAAGCGGGGTGCAGCCAATGCCATACAATTAACAAGGAATACGCTTTATTTACCAACAACAAGCTGCATAACACAGGTCTAGGCTATGCGGATGCGATGACCGACAAAACAACTAAACCCGCGCAGCGAGTTCAGGTCTCACCAGGCGTTTATGTCGATGTTGCACCTGAAATAATAGCTTCTGTT
Source organism: Methylomagnum ishizawai (assembly GCA_945861705.1). GTDB lineage: Bacteria > Pseudomonadota > Gammaproteobacteria > Methylococcales > Methylomonadaceae > Methyloglobulus. The sequence goes on from CAMAVM010000002.1 coordinate 38,798, forward strand.
GCCGAACCCAAAGCCAACGATTTAGGCCGCTACGAAGTCACCCAAAACCCGCAAGACCGCTGGCGTTACAAAACACCATCCTTGCGTAACGTGCAACTGACCGCACCTTATATGCACAATGGCAGTATCACCAGCTTGCGGGAAGTCGTTGAATTCTATAATCGCGGTGGAATTGCTAATGAAAACCTTGATCCTTTAATCAAGCCATTACATCTTACCAGCACGGAAATAGACGATCTCACCGTATTTTTGGAATCGTTAACGGGAGACAATACCGAAGAATTGATTTCTGATGCTTTTGCCGCTCCGATTGGGGATAGAGATAAATAACTTGGCTAGTACATATAGAGACCTTTGCACGCACAGCAGAAACTTTGGTTGAATGGTCAAATGCCGATTTTTTTGAATAGGCATTCGCCTTAAAAGGCAATATTCGGCTGGAATACGTATTTATCGCTCCATTTTTATAATACCTTGGCTGTTTTTTGCCGTTTTCCGTTGCATTGGACGGAGTTATCCCGCAAGCGCCAGTTAACCATTTGTAATTAATTGCCAGAGTAAAAATACTCAAAATAGCTTAAAAAGCGCGTTTTTATTCTAACTAAGAAGTCATTTGTACTAGTCTATCGAAAAACGCTCATAAGCGATGTAAAGGTTTCAGGACTGACTCATCGTTACTCGCACTCTTTTCCCTGGCCTTATTTTCGGTAAACGCTTGCATCAATTTTTTGCCCGTCCACCCGCTGTTATTTTTGCCATACAATGTCTGGTTTAGCTCAAGAATTTCATCCCTAAGCCGTGCACCACAACAGCCTGCAATCGCGCCAAGGTTGTTGGCATTAAACTTTTGCTTACCCCATGAAAGCAGGGCGATTTTGGCGCTTAGTGCATCATTATTGGCGCAGGCTTCCTTAAGTTTTTTGATGCTTTCTTTGATGTTGGTTTCGGTTATAAGTCGTTGCTCATCTACATCTGAAGCGATTTTTTTGGGTCGCTTACGCAAAAAATAAACCAAGGTAAGTAACCAACCTAAGGCTAAAAATAACGATGTCCACAGCCAGATATTTTGCTCTCCGGTTTGAGTGTTGATCAGGATTTGAGTATTTGCATCAGGTTTAGAAATAGGCGTTGAAGGCACAACTGAAGGTTTCGGCGGAGGTGTTGTTTCAGGTTGGTTTTCACTCACCCCGGCAACATTGATCGTAGTTTCTGGAATACGGGCAATTTCCGTTGTTTGGGTCTTGGTGTTAAACCAGGAAATTTCAATCGACGGCAGGATGTGCTTGCCTGCCGTCGATGGGATCAGGGCTATTTTTTCTTGCCTGGATGCGGTGATGCCATCGGCCAGCTTCTGTTCGTTCAATACGGGTTGGTCGGGATATGCCTTAAGGTTGACATCGGTTTTTACCGCGCTTAGTTCAGGCAGTTGGCCTACAGTTGTGCCTACACCGTGCAACGTCAGAGTTCGGGTTAAGGGTTCGCCGACTTTCATTTGTTGGATGTCGCCCGACCATTCTTGTGACAGTTCGATTTTTTCGGCGGCAAGCCAATCCTTGCCGGTAAAGCTGGGCGGTGCAGGCTTGACGTTCAGGACGACTTCCTTGGATACAACTCGCTTGGTCTTGGTCATCCTGGAACCAAAAAAATCCCTGAAATCAGGCTGGCGATCCATAATAACCGCCGCCGTCAAGGATAATGGCTTGATGGTCATCGTGCCGCTTTTTTGCGGGAAGATGGCATATTTGCGTTCCGTGACGAGGTAAGACACACCGTTCACCACCGTATTGAAGTTGCTGTCTTCGCCCAGTTTTTCGATAACGGCATCGGCCAATTCCGGTTCGCTCAATTCGGCTTGCGCGACATCCACGCGCCTGTACAAGCGTATTGTGTATACGATTTGTGATTGCACGTAAAGCTGTTCGGGTGTCGCTTTGACTTCCAGAAAGATGTCTTCGTTGGTGTTAGCGGCATCACTGTCCGATGCGCCTTGGTTGACCATGATAGGAAGCGGCTTGCTGGCATCACTGCCAAACTGTATGGCTGGTATAACCAGCTTACCAGCCTTATTCGTCGTGGCTTCAACCGTCCATCGGATCGACTTGCTGTAGGTGCCGTTGACCCAGGATGAGCTGCTGCTTTGCCCTTGGTTAAGGATGGAGAAATCTTGTTCGAGCGGCGCAAAATCAGGATCGCCATCGGGCGTATCACTCGCCGTAAAAAAAATCTTGAATGATTCATCGATGCTGACAGGATTTCGATCAACAGAAGTGGTAATTTCAGCAGCAAAAGTCGGATGTGATGCAATGCCGAAAGCCATCAAAATTATTAACAAGAAACGTCCAAATACCCCTTCACCTACTGGGAGAAAACGAACGTCAAAAGTTTCAATGATTGATTTAATACGCTTCATAAGACTATCTTTCGGGTTCTGCTAAGTAATTATTGTTGTCCACGCTGATCATACTGATACTTGAATTTGCGTCTCAATAACCCTGCGGGATCATCTGGAATTCGTTTGAGCCATTGCTCATTAGCTTGTTTTTCTTCATTAGTCATTGCATCTAAAGGTTTTGTTGATGCTGCATCCGGTTTTTTATCCTCTTTTTTGGGATCGGTTTGTTCCGGTTTTGCTGCTTCTGGCTGATTTTCTTGCTCCTGCTTTTCAGCTTCTTTTTTTTCAGCCTGTTGTTCCGCACTTTCTTGTGACTGCTCGGGTTTTTGCTCAGGTTTTTTATCGGCTTCCTTTTGCTCGTCCTGTTTTTCTTGGTTTTTATCTTGCTCAGGCTGGCCTGACTTGTCGCCGCCTTTATTTTGTTCCTGGTTTTTTTTATCTTGGGAATCTTGTTTATTGTCTTTGTTTTGTTGGTTTTGTTTTTTTTCCTGTTGCTGTTTTTGAAGTGCTTCTTCGACTAATTTCTTGTTGTATTCAATGTCTTCTTTAAGTAGTTTATCTGGAAATTTGTTTAGAGCTTTAGCGTAAGTTCCTATAGCTTTCTCATATTCCTGACGAACGGCATAGACGTTACCTTGGTTGTAATCGCCAACGGCAGTTTTGGCATCTTTCATTTCAACTTTTATTGTTTGGTCTGACTTGTATTGAGCGGCTGCTTGCCAATCAGGATTTTCAAACAACTCCGCCGCCTTATCGTATTGCTTATTGTTATAAGCCTCCTGAGCCTGTTGGTCTTTGGTTTTCCATAAGTCTTCCCATTCCCTGTTCATATCAAGGGCGTAGCTGTTTTTTGGGAATGGCAATAGCAATAAAAAGACAATACCAAGCAAGCCTTTCCTGAAACTCAATGCCGCTAACGGCAAAACCAACAGCAACAGCCACGGGCCTACATCACGCCATTGATCCAGCAACAGGTTTTCATTTTTCTCACCTTTCTCACGAGCATGTGTCGCCACAGTAGAAAGCAAAGCCTGAATATCGACATCGTCCGCCGTTAGCGATTGATAAGCACCCTGCCCTGCCTGAGCTAGTTTTTCCAATTCATTAACATTCAGTTTATCAACGACAATACTACCTTGCTCGTCCTTTAAAAAGCCGCCCGTGTCTAAGGCAATCGGCGCACCATCGGATGTGCCTACTCCCAGTACCAGTAATTGGTAAGCGTCTAACGATTTGGCTTTGGATAAGGCATCATCAATATTGCCACCATCAGTCACGAGGAGAATTTGTCCTTTTTGCAAACCGGCTTGCTTGAACAAGCCTTGCACTTTTTCTAAAGCCCGCGCCATATTATTGCCATCGGTGGGCATAATACCCGTTGTTAAGGCGGATAACTGACTGTCTATGGTTTCGGTATCGTTGGTGAGCGGGGTGACGGTGAATGCGTCGCCAGCATAGACCAATAATGCGGTTTGCCCATCTTTGCGTTGTTTTAAAATATCGGCAATTTTGTAACGTGCCATCACCAAACGGCTAGGTTTGATGTCGGCGGCATCCATCGAGCGCGATAAATCCAGCACGATAACCAAAGCAGAATCGTTCCTGAACACGGGCGTTGGTAAACGTTCCCACGTCGGCCCTGCCAGGGCGATGATTGCAAACAAAGCGGCAACAGCGCCCGTTACTAAAGGCCAGCGGCTTTGCGCGACGGCCTTATCCTGCAATAGATAAGGCAGTAGTGCCTCATCGCACACGGCTGCCCAGTTGCCGTGGCTCAGTTTACTTCTGACCAGCATGACCAATAAAACTGCGTAAGGTAGCAGTGCCAGCAGCAAATAAGGCCTAATGAAATGGAATTCGGATAAGTTCATGACCATTTTGTTTTATAAAAACCTATCAAACCTGACAGAGCCAATGCCAGCCCTAAAGGCCAGTAAAAAAGATCGGTATGTGGACGGAAAAATTGTTTGTCTTTTTCAATGGGTTCAAGCTGATCCAGTAGCATGTAAATGTTGTTCAATTCCTCAGCATTTCGGGCGCGAAAATATCGACCACCAGTGCTTTCGGCAATTTTAACCAGGGTGTTTTCATCCAAATCGGTAGAAGGATTGACCTTACGGGAACCGAAAAAGCTGCGGACGATCATTTCATCCGCGCCCACCCCTATCGTATAGATTTTGAGTTTATTTGCCGCCGCCAATTCCGCCGCTTTTAAGGGTGACACTTCACCAGCGGTATTTGCGCCATCGGTAAGCAAGATCAAAACCCGGCTGTCGGCGGGTTGGTTTTTAAGGCGTTTGATCGCCAAACCAATCGCATCGCCGATGGCGGTGTTATCGCCAGCAAGTCCAATGGCTGATTCATCCAATAAGGTCATGACCGTTTTCCGGTCAAAGGTCAGCGGCGTTTGTAGGTAGGCTTGAGTGCCAAACAGGATCAGGCCCAGCCGGTCACCCACTCGACGGTTAATAAAATCGTTGGCGACATATTTGATCGCGGTGAGCCTATCCACGGGGCGTTTGTTGATGATGAAGTCCTGCACTTCCATACTGCCAGACAAATCCACAGCCAGCATCAGGTCACGTCCACTAACGGCCTGTTCAATGGGATCGCCTAACCATTGTGGGCGGGTGCAGGCTATCACCAACAAAACCCAGGCAATTGAGGCTAACCATAACGGCCACTTTAGATTTTGGGTAACAAATTTGGTTTCGGCATCAGAAAAATCATCAAGGAATGGGACTTTTAAAGCGGCTTGCTCGACTGTCATTCGAGCAGGAAATAGCCAACGCACTAACAGCGGTAGCGGCAATAAAAGTAGGAGCCAAGGCCATTCAAAGTGAATCATCGTTGTCGTTTGGTTTGGGCATTAAGCCAATCTTCACACAGGTTGGTGAGTTGGGATATTTCCTGTTCTGTCGGTTGGTTGTTTCGATAAGGTGCGTCTGCCAACAATCTCCCAGCGCCTTCTGTAAATGGTGATCCTTTTACCGAGCGGTCAAGAAACTCCAGCCACTGTTGTCCCGTCAACCCAGCGCATTCATTTCTTACGTTTGTGCTAATTGCCATACGTCGAATGAGCGCAGATAAATCTTTCAGTTTTTGGCTGTTTTCGCGCTGGGTATCTTGTTTAATTTCCAGCAGAAGTTTTTTTGCGGCTTTAATGGCTGTCTTTCGGGTGAAGTACCGATATAGCCAAAACATTAACGCAATCAATAAGGGAATCAGGATCGCCAATATCCACCAACCAATTGCAGGCGGCCACCAACCAATTGCTTCTGGCAGGTGAATGTCGCGGAGTGGAAGTTTACCGGATTCCATTTTATCGAGATCCCAATGGATGTCTTAGGCATTGCACGGGATCATCCTGGGTGCCGCACTGCATCAACGCCACGCCACGCCTTGAGGAGATGCGTTTTATTTTTCGTAGCCGTTCCTCAAAGCGGAGCTGGTAGTTAGTCAACCTTTGCTTATCGCTGGTGTCAATCAGTACATCCTTATCATCATGGGTAAATCGGTAACGGCCTTGCGTGGGCAGTCCTTTTTCTAGCGGATCGTAAACAAAGATCAATACCACGTCGCAATGTTCCGATAACTTCAGCAAATAGTTTTCCGTTTGCTCGTTTATGCCGCGAAAGTCACTAATAATATATACCAAGCTCCCTGGCCTGGCATGTTGTGATAACCTGAATAGTGCTTGAGCAAAAGTAAAATCATTATTATCTTCCGCTATATCAGGAACAACTAGGGCATTCAAGAAATGCAGTACCGAATGCTTGCCGTTTTGGGGCTTAAGTTCTTTGCAGGACGATTGGGAAAAAACCTGTCCGCCGATACGGTCGCCCTGCTGGTTGGCAACCCAGGCTAGCAAAGCCGCGAGTTTTTTGGCTTGCACGGACTTGAACACGCCACGGGTAGCAAACTGCATAGCCGGGCGGTTATCTACGGAAATAAATACGGGCTTTTCGCGTTCTTCCCTGAACAGTTTGGTATGGGTTTTACCCGTCCGTGCAGTTACCCGCCAGTCGATACTGCGTATATCGTCGCCCGGTTGATAAAGCCGAGTCTCGTCAAATTCCATGCCTCTGCCTTTAAAGGCAGACAAATAACCGCCGCTTTGCTGGGCGCGGATCGTCAGGCGGTGCAGGTTTAAGCCCGATGCGGGTTTCGCCAGGCCAATTAGTGTTTTTAGAGTTACTGAAACCAGCCCATTAGAATCAACAGGTTTAGCGGTGGGTTCAATTTTTTTTGCGAGTAACATCAGGAAATTTCAAAATATAAGCAGTGGCAAAAACAAATACCTTCGTGTACTGAGTATTGAAAATAAGCAAGTTACCCACAATACCATTCATTCATTGAAAGAGATGATAGGAATGCTGCAACTTGAGGAAACACATTATGGTCAGCCGCATATTGCAAGTGTATAAGAAAGCGGTCTCTTTTTTCTTCGTCGGAAGTGTGATGCCAAGCTGTTAAAATCAAGGGTAAAGGTGGTTGCCAGCCATTATCAACCCTTTTCCGATTTGGAAGCATTTCCCACATTTCATTCCATTTTTGAGGTTGGGGGGCATATACGACCATCTGCTTTTGTAAAGTCGATTAGTTCATCTAAGTTTTTCATCACACATTAAATTTATTTAATTAAAAATCAAATATACCCATCAAGGCACTGCAATTCTGGCAATGAGTTCCTTGATAACCTGATCGGTCGTGATGCCTTCGGCTTCCGCTTCGTAAGACAGGATCAAGCGGTGGCGTAACACATCAAAAGCCAGTTCCTGAATGTCTTCAGGGCTGACAAAATCCCGTTGTGATAACCAGGCCTTGGCTTTGGCGCAACGATCCAGGGCAATACTGGCCCTGGGGCTGGCACCGTATTGCAGCCAGCTTGCGAGATCTTTTCCGTACACGGATGGGTTTCGGGTTGCCAGGACGATTTGCAACAAATAATCCTCTAAGCTATCGGTCATGTACATATCTAGCACTTCCTCGCGTGCGGCGAATAAGGTGCTTTGGGTGATGGCTTCAAAGGGCTGCTTTAGTTTTGCGGCCTCGGTGCGTGCTTCTGACCGTGCTAAATGCAATATGCTTTTTTCATGTTCCGCTTTGGGGTAATCGACTTTTACATGCAACAAAAAGCGGTCTAGTTGGGCTTCCGGCAAGGGATAGGTCCCTTCCTGCTCAATCTGGTTCTGGGTTGCCATTACCATGAATAACTGCGGCAGTGGGTAAGTTGCCTGCCCCACCGTAATTTGCCGCTCTGCCATAGCCTCCAACAAAGCCGCCTGGACTTTCGCCGGGGAACGGTTGATTTCATCAGCCAGGATCAGGTTATGGAACAACGGCCCTTTCTGGAATTCAAACGTACCTTGCTGGGGACGATAGATTTCAGTCCCGGTCAAATCGGCGGGAAGTAAATCCGGGGTAAACTGCACTCGGTGAAAATCGCCTTGTATGCCTTTGCTGAGGACATTGATGGCGCGGGTTTTAGCCAAGCCTGGAGCACCTTCAACAAGAAGGTGACCATCAGCCAACAGGCCAATCAACATTCGCTCAACTAAAATCTCCTGACCGATGATTTCTTGGTTGATGTGGTTTTTTAATCGTATTAATGCGGATTGTGTGGGGCTGGTTTGATGTTGTTCTGACATAGTATTGGTTGTTAAGCTTTAAAAATTCTTTGTAATATCGTAGCCCGTATGAAGCAAAGCGAAATACGGGAAGTAAGTCCTTTTCTAGGCCACTAGTTCGCAATACTCAACAACTGTTGAAGGAACAGGGATTGGCAAGCCGTCTTCGCGTAAGCCTTCCAGATGCAGTTCGATTGCTTCACGGATATTTTGCTCTATTTCTTCAATAGTTGTGCCAGTTGTAATACAACCTGGCAAATCAGGTACATAAGCAGAATAGTTGCCTTCGGCTTGTTCGATAATCACTGCATAACGCATAATTTCACCTCTTTAACTGTGCTTGTTTGAGAATACTGCTCAAAGTGCCGGGAGCCAAGTCATCGCTAGTTTTACCAGGAACAGTAACACGTCCCGATTTAACCGGATGCTTGAATTGCCGATGGCTACCTCGTGTAGTGACAAGATACCAGCCATCATTATCAAGCAAAGTTAGGATTTCTGACACTTTCATGGCTTGATGGTTCGCTGCGCTTTTTATTTGTTTTATTTTAACTGGTTTTAATCGTCATTCCGGCATGGACGACCGCCAAGGATGGCGGGGCTGCAACCGTTCCATACGGTTGCCAGCATTCCCCACATCCCTGTGGGTCAAGTGCGGGCAAGCAAGTAGGAACTTGCTTCGCTTGCCGGAATCCAGGACACAGGGATGTGAAAATCTAAGGTGTCGCTTACGCGACGGTTATTTTAATGTGGGTTCTCGTACCCACGGACGAGATACTTTCTTTTGCTTCGCCAAGCCACATGGATGTGGTGAATGCGGAAAATGCAGGAGCAGTTTTCCGCAAAAGAAAGTATCCAAAGAAAAGGCGACCCAGATGCCGCTTGCTTCCTGCGTTCCTCAGTTTTGACGAGGGTTGCCGGAAGGGACTTCCTGTCCCTCCAGCAACGTGCGGCATCCCTGCCGCACCCTTTCGGGCGATTCCCGCCAAAACCTCCGCTACTCGGCGCGGCATACGGGAATGGTGCATTTGTCGTAGCGTAGGTTGGATTACGACTGCATGGATGCAGGAGGTAGGGCAATGCAGGAGCAATTGCCGAGACGCGCAAAACCTCTTAGTTTTCAGGTAAGTAATAACTTTCCGCGCGTCGTAATCCACCATGTCGAAGCCCATCACATTCGGCGGGTTACGCCGCGCATGAACACCAGTAGTTGTTTAGGCACAGTGGGTTTGCGCGGCTAACCGCGCCCTACAACTAACCCACCGTACGAGGTACGATTAATCCGCCGTACGCAATCTATACGAGTTGCACAACACGAACGTCTCCCGGAAGCAGCGGTTTCATACGATGAATTGTCGAAATCTGGCTCATGTGCAATCGATCCGTAGTTTTAACCTCTACCCAAAGCATTTCAGCCCCATTCACCATCGTGAGATCCGGCCAGCCAGCTCGATACGAAGGATCCTCCATAATCACTGTAGTAATCTGAGCTAACCGTTCTGCTCCGATAGTGGCAAATAACGATGCCATCGTATCTATGTTAAGCCCTGGATACCACTCCTTTACCATCGGCGATGTATAGATTTCCTCAAAATGGCGAACAACATGATCTACATCAGAAGCTCGAATAGCATTTAGGATTAAATTAGAATTCTCCCTATTAATTATAAGCTGTGCCTCCGTGAACCTAGTACAAGCGTCTCCTCGACCAAAAATGTTGAGCTGCGCTAAGGTATCCAATGCCGCAGACCTAATAAGGAGAAGGATCGGGCCACCCTCACAATAAGCGCCTATGTACCCTTGGGTTGCGTAGTAGCGCAAAGCCTCTAATTCTGGTTGCTTCCCGTATGACAAGCCCGCTAATTTCTCGTACGTGACACCTAAGAGTCGGCACTGTTCAGCAAGTGGAAGCATAGTAACGGCTTCTTGCCAGCCTTTAAGTGTAAGCGATCCTTCCTGGTCACAGAATCCTCTTATGGTAAGCCCACGTAGGGTCGCTCCGCTGATGGAAACACTTTCGCCCCTAACCATACTTCGCAGAAGACATTTCATATCATTACTTAGAGGTCGATTCATGTTTTTGTCTACTCGCTGGAAAGAATAAGTCTGTAGTAAGGTTGGGTGGGCAGTTTTTTTGCCCACCGTTTGCATCATCAATTTATTCCGCCTGGGTACGAACAGCATGTGTCCACCAGGCTACAGTATTTATAACGGCACTAACGCATATTGGATTTCTGCTTTTCCTCCACAATGAACACATGGAAATGAGTTGCCATAAGCAATCAAATGAGAACCGACAAAGTTAGATTTATCACATGAAGGACATATGATTTCCATCTCTCTTAGTTTGAAAACAACATCATCATTCTGTTCGGAAACAATATCATAAACTGCCTTGCATCTTGAGCTTGTACAAACAATACCGAGTTCTTTGCTAATGCTTTTATTACGGCATTTAATTTTCGTGTTACAAAATGTGCAAACGAACTCATAAAATACCCCAAAATTAACATTAAATATTGGCGAACTCAGAATTTTATCTATTTCAGCTACTACTTCATTTGCCTTTTTTAGAATTTTTTCTTTAGTTGGTGATTCATAATTTTCTATTTGGGATAGAGTTGGAGCATGAAGAAAATTTCCAAGAGCATTATGTCGTGTATTTGCCCATTCCAATGAAAAACGCTGTTCTTCCCCTAAATATTTCATTGTTTTAGCCGTAATACCTTTTGCATCTTGTTTTCCAATGGAAATCTTATGATTTTTATCAGCGTTAGGATCTGCCTCGCGCAATACACTTATAATTTGTTTCGGCGTCCATTTTTTTACTGTTTCATCAGGAACTTCTTGAATGTAAGTCTGCAACTGCGAATAGGTAATATATTCAATACAGAAGCGTAATTCGAGACACGCGTATTTAGCAGATATTTCATCATCTTTAACGATTAAATCTTTTGCACGCTGTAAGCATTGAAGGGCGATATTTCGCATAATTGATTCCTAAGGATAACGATTAACCAGCCTAGTAGGTCAGGTTGCGCCTGAGCGCTACCTGACACAAGGATGCCTAAAATGTCACATAACCGCTATCGCGGCAATGTGACCTACGTATTAAGCTACACTGCTATGCCATGACAATCACCCATTCCCGTATGCCGCGCCGAGCATCGGAGCATTTATCGGGAATTGCCCGAAGGGGTGCGGCAGGGATGCCGCACGTTGCCGGAGGGACAGGGAAGTCCCTTCCGGCAACCCCCGGTAAATGCGAGAAGCGCAGGAAGCAAGCGGCATCGGGCGGATTTCTTTTGGATACTTTTCTTTGTCCGAACAAAGAAAAGTATCTCGTCCGTGGGTACGAGAACCCACATTCAAATTATCGTCGCGTTAGCGACACACTAATCAAGATCACATCCCTGTGTCCTGGATTCCGGCAATCCCTGCCGGAATGACGGTGTATTGTTTAGCTAACACTAAATAAAAAACCAGTAATAGGGACAAAAAACCCATTTTTCAAACAATAAACTTCCCCAAAACCGTATCCAAAAAATTCCAACCCTTATCCGTGCAGGCATAATAACCGTTTTCCAAGGTGATTAAGCCTTGTTGCTGGCAATCGGACAATCCGGGTTGCAAGGTGCTTGCCGCCAATCCGGTCATGTTTTGGTAATGATTTAAGGTGAATCCGTCACGCAGCCGTAATTGGTTCATGATAAATTCTAGGGGCAGTTCATATATTGCAATAGCTTGGCTGCCGCCGTTTTGAGACGGGTTTTGTAGGTAAAGTTCTGGACTTTTGGCTTTAGAACTGCGGGTAATTCGGTTTGGTAAAGTTTCTGTGATTTTGCCGTGTGCGCCCGCGCCGATACCCAGATAATCGCCAAACTGCCAGTAATTGACATTATGGCGACATTCTTTACCAGGCTGGCTGTACGCCGAAATTTCGTATTGTTGATAGCCATTATCGGCCAATAAGCCTTGGCAATGCTTTTGGGTGGTGAAAATAAACTCGTCGTCAGGCAGTTTGGGCGGGTATTTATGGAATAAGGTGTTGGGTTCTAGGGTTAACTGGTAAAAGGAAATGTGCGTGGGTTGAAGGGCGATGGCTGTTGCTATGTCTTTTTCGCTATCGCCGGAAACCGCACTGGGCAAGCCAAACATCAAATCCAGGTTGAAATTGGTGAATCCTGCATCGTGTGCTATTTCGGCAGCTTTAACCGCTTCCTGAGCAGAATGTACACGCCCCAGCCTTTGTAATAGATCCTCATTAAAACTTTGTACGCCGATGGATAAGCGGTTAATGCCCAAGGTATTGAACTCTTTGAATTTTTCGCTTTCAAACGTGCCAGGATTGGCTTCCAGGGTGATTTCTAGGTTTTCTTCAAACGTAACGCGCTGCCTAATTCCAGTAATTAAGCGATCTACCGACTCAGGCGAAAACAGGCTGGGTGTGCCTCCGCCGATAAAAATGCTATGGATGGGGCGGGTGATGGCATACTTTTCGATGTCTAATGACAAATCCGACAATAAAGCATCAATATAAGCCGATTCCGGCAAATCCGCCTTTTTTGCGTGGGAGTTAAAATCACAATAAGGGCATTTTTTGATGCACCAGGGGATGTGGACGTATAGACTAAGTGGCGGCAAAAGGGTCTTCAGGTGGTTTATTAATCTGGCGGTCAGTTTAACATTAACGGCTTTATCCGAATAACAAACAACACTATTTATCTTGCGGCAACAGGCTTAGAATAAATCTTAAGGCAGAGTTAACTTTTTTTGTTTACGTTGTGTTGGTCAATAGCAACTAATTATGGAGTCACAATGCGGCTTTTACTGGTAGAAGATGATGAAATATTGGGCGATGGCTTGGCTGCTGGCCTGAAAATGGAGGGTTATGCCGTGGATTGGCTGACCAATGGCAAGCTGGCTGACGAAGCGCTCAAAATGAATTGCTATGAGCTGGTCGTCCTGGATTTGAATTTGCCGGACATGGATGGCTTGTCCATTTTGCGTGCATTAAGGGCGCGCAAAGATGAAACGCCCGTGTTGGTGCTGACCGCCAAAGATACCGTACCTGACCGGGTAGAAGGCTTGGACAGCGGCGCGGATGATTTCGTCATCAAGCCCTTTGAGTTGGATGAAGTGTGCGCTAGATTAAGGGCATTGGCACGACGAAACGAGGGCAGAAGCACACCAACCATCGAGTACAAAGGCATCGTACTTGACCCTGCCTCGCATCAGGTGACTTTCAACGACGAAAAAGTGGAGCTATCCCAAAAAGAATTTGAGATTCTCAGCTTTCTGATGGGCAATATTGGCCGCGTGGTATCCCGTGCCAGGCTGGAGGAAAGCCTGTACTCATGGAGTTCCGACATTGAAAGCAACACCGTGGAAGTGCATATCCATTATCTTAGGAAAAAACTCGAATCGGGTATCATCCGTACCGTCAGGGGAGTAGGCTATATCATTGATTCAGAAAATGAAACAGGTTCTGATTCAGAAGATGAAGAATGAACTATTATTCGCTACGACAACTGTTGTTAGTGACTTTATTGTCAGCCTCCATGCTGATATGGGGAATTACTGCCTATATTAATTACCGCGTCACCCGCGATGAAGTTGCCTCTCTTTTTGATGCTGAATTGGCCCAGTCGGGAAAGGTATTGCTGGCGTTTTTGGATGGTCTTCCCCAAGACAGCGCCTTGGAAGAACGCTTAAAACTCGTCCAAACCGACGCATCAGGTCAAGATTATGACCGGAAAATCGCCTACCAACTCAAATCTGAAAATGACGGCTTGTTGCTGCATTCAAAAGCTGCCCAAAACTTTCCGGTTTTAGGCGCTAACGATGCTAAAAATGATGATCCTTTATGGGATGTTTTTGATGAAATGCTGCAAAGCGATGCTTTTGGTCATAAATACGAACGGAAAATAGCCTTTCAGCTATGGTCTAAGGGTAATGGCTTGCTGCTGCGATCAGAAAGCGCGCCTAAATTTGCGTTTTCCTCATCTATTCGCGGTTTCAGCGCAACAACCATCGACGATCATTTGTGGCATGTTTTTAGTATTACCAATGCTACCGGCGATTACGTCATTCATGTCGGCCAAAAAGAGGAAATACGCGCCCAACTGACCGACGATATTTCCCGGCAGTTAGTCACTCAGTTTCTGGTCGGGTTGCCGTTATTGGGCGTGGTTATCTGGTTTATTGTCGGCTATACCTTAAAGCCGCTTAATCGCTTGGAAAGAGCATTATCCAAACGTGAAGCTGGCTTCCTCAAGCCCTTATATACCAAAAAATTACCTAAAGAAGTTGTTCCTGTTGTTAATGAAATCAATAATCTGTTTGCACAGCTTGAGCAAGCTTTTGAACACGAACGCCGCTTTACGGCAGACGCTTCCCATGAGCTAAGAACACCTTTGGCTGGCCTGCTAACCCAAGCACAAGTCGCATTGCGGACGACTGACGATGCGGTACGCAAACAGGCGTTGCTGCGAATTTCGCAAGCTGTTCACAGAATGACAAATATGGTGCAGCAATTACTGACCTTTTCGCGTATCGAATCCGGTAAAGAATATCTTGCCAAAGAAGTTACCTTATTGAACCGGGAAATTATTCAAGTGATTACCGAACTTGAACCTGCTGCACACAAAAAACGTATCCAAATGGAGTTTGTTGAAGAAAATGCCACGCCTATCCTCGCCAATACGCAGCTAATTACGATTTTGGTCAGAAATGTTATTGATAACGCTGTCAAATACACTCCTGCTAACGGCAACATCATGATTTATCTGGAAGGCAGCGAAAAGCAGTTGCAATTCAGAGTAGAAGATTCAGGCCCAGGAATTCCATCAGATCAATACGAAAATTCCCTCAAACGCTTTCACCGCTGCGTAGAAACCGCCCAAACTGTACAAGGCAGCGGTTTAGGCTTTTCAATTGTAGAGCGGATTACGACTATGTACGGTGCTGAATTGGCTCTGGGTGTATCGCAATTTGGGGGTTTGAAGGTGACTGTGATATTCCCTGTGCCTAGACGGAAAGCGGATAATCTAGTCTTGGAAGCTACCTCAGAAAAGCATAGCGCTAAAGCTTAGGCGTTTCTGATCTTATCGAAGAACATAATCAAGATTCTTGGGATATTACTTAAGGTTCATCAATCACCGGATTACTTAACGTCCCAATTCCTTCAATCTCAACGCTAACCGTCTGCCCCGATTTCAGATAGCCCCGTGGCTCCATCTTTACGCCAACGCCACTGGGCGTACCTGTGCTAATCACATCCCCTGGCTCCAAAGTCATGGCTTGCGACAAGTAAGCGATCATTTCATAGCAGTTAAATAGCATGTGACGGGTGTTGGAATTCTGCCTCAATTCTTCATCTACCCAGGTTTTGATGTTGAGATTATGGGGGTCGCTGATTTCGTCGCTAGTCACAATCCAAGGCCCTAGTGGACCGCAAGTATCGAATGATTTGCCTACCGTAAACGTGGGCGAGCGGAATTGCCAATCCCGTACCGACACATCATTAGCAATCGTAAAACCGGCAATTACCTTATGCGCTTCATCCACAGGCACATGGCGGCAGCGTTTGCCGATCACAAATGCCAATTCGCCTTCATAATCCAGCTTGTCGGATACTTTTGGCAGGTGAATGGCATCGCCATTACCAATCACACACGTGCTTTGTTTGGTAAAAAAACTGGGAAATTCTGGCCTGTCGCGTCCGGTTTCGGCGATATGGTCGGCATAGTTAAGGCTGATAGCCAGATATTTTCCTGGCCTGGGTATAGGGGCTTGTAATTTGACTTCCGCTAAAGGAATCCGGTGGTTACCGCTGGCAATGCGTTTGTGCATGGCTTGCAATGCAGCTTCGCCAGCCGAGATAAAATTAATCATTGCCCCTGGCATATTCGTTTCACCCACGCCATCAACCACCTCGTCACCAACAACTGCGCCAAAACGGGAAAAATGATTGTGGCTAAACGTGACTAATTTCATAATTTGCGAGTGTGTTAATAAGTGATTGAATAATAGCTGTAAATTTAGGTTAACCGATCAGCTTGAGTTTGTCTCTTCATCACGAACGGCTTAACGATTGCTGAGTCTATCGTATACGAAGCCCAAAGCGCAAAAACAAGATATAATCGCACAATTTGATAAGCAATTAATCTGAACGAGGAAAGAACATGAAGAACGAAAACTGGATCGCCCCTTCCATTTTGTCCGCCAATTTTGCCAAATTGGGCGAGGAAGTCGATAACGTATTGTCCGCTGGCGCAGACGTTGTCCATTTTGACGTAATGGACAACCATTTTGTGCCTAACCTGACCATCGGGCCACTGGTTTGCGAAGCCTTGCGTAAACATGGTGTTACCGCACCGATTGACGTACATCTGATGGTTGAGCCGGTAGATCGTATCATCCCTGATTTTGCCAAAGCAGGCGCGTCTATCATCACCTTCCATCCAGAAGGGTCTGTGCATATTGACCGCACCTTGCAGTTGATTAAAGATTGCGGTTGCAAAGCGGGTTTAGTGTTCAATCCCGGCACACCCTTAAACCACCTGGATTATGTCATGGATAAACTGGACATGATTTTGTTGATGTCGGTTAACCCTGGTTTTGGCGGACAATCCTTCCTGCCTTCTGCTTTAGGCAAATTGCGTGAAGTGAGAAAACGCATTGATGAAAGCGGTTTTAACATCCGCTTGGAAATCGATGGCGGTGTTAATGGTGCTAACATCGGCGCGATTAAAGCGGCAGGTGCGGATACTTTTGTGGCTGGTTCCGCCATTTTCGGCAAGCCGGATTATAAGGCGATTATTGATGAGATGCGGGCGGAGATGGCGAAGGTTGGTTAGTAGTTAATTCAAGAGCTATATGACTATTTATAGTTTCAAAGATAACTTTTTTGAAAAAATCGGGGCTACGACCTTTAGTGCCGAAGGGCTGTTAGAGAGACATCATTTACAAACAGCCCTTAAACGGCAAATCGATATAATTGCTCCTAATTGCTTAGTTATATCCGAAGAGTTTTCAGAATGGGCTGGATCATTTCGTCGAATCGATTTGCTTGCTATCGATAAACAAGCAAACCTCGTAGTAATTGAATTAAAAAGAAATGAAACGGGAGATTATATGGAATTGCAGGCATTACGTTATGCCGCAATGGTTTCTACGCTTACTTTTAGTCGTGCAATTGATATTTACCAAAAATACTTATTATCTATAGATAGTGAGCTAAATGCAAAAAATAGCCTAATGGATTTTCTAGGGTGGGACGAGCCACAAGAAGAAAATTTTGCTTTGGATGTGCTTATTATCCTAGTCTCATCCAATTTTTCAAAAGAACTGACTACTTCAGTTATGTGGCTAAATGAAAGAAATGTAAATATTCGATGTGTTCGAATTATCCCTTACAAATATGAAAATCAAGTATTCATAGATGTTCAACAAATCATTCCATTGCCGGAAGTTGAAAGTTACCAAATTAAAATTAGGCAGCAGTCTGAAGAAAGGCGCGAAGCGCGTGAGTCGCAAAGAGACTTTACCCGTTATATATTTATGGGTACGCAGTATAACAAAAGAAAATTGGTTCTGGCTGTGATACATCAATGGATAAAAGATAATAAACCAAATGCGCTATCTGAACTATCAGCGGCTTTTCCTCAAGGGAATATAACTGTCAAGATATTTACCTCTTTAATTGAGGCAAAAGAAATCTTTCAGCGAACAAATATTCCACGTCATTTTTTAGCAGAAAATGAAATTGTTTCTTTACCTGATGGATCACAACATGCGATATCGAACCAATGGGGTGTGGGAAATATGGAAGAATTCATTAAACAAGCTAGAAGTATTGGACTTGAAGTCACTGAAATAATAAAAGTTAATAATTAGTTTTTTCCCTTTCGCATAAACATTCATGACCCCCGAACAATTCAACACCTACGCCAGACAGGGCTACAACCGCATCCCAGTTTGCCGAGAAGTGCTGGCTGATTTAGATACGCCCCTAAGCGCGTACCTAAAACTGGCCGATGGCCCGTATTCTTATCTGTTTGAATCTGTCCACGGCGGCGAACAATGGGGTAGATATTCGATTATTGGTTTGCCTTGTAAGACTTTGGTTAAGGTTAATGGCAATGAAATCCGGCTGGAAAAAGACGGCGAGGTACTTGAAAGCGTAACCCATGATAATCCTTTAATCTGGATTGAAGACTTCAAAGAGCGCTATAAAGTGCCGGATATTGATGAATTGCCGCGTTTTAGCGGTGGCTTGGTCGGTTATTTTGGCTATGAAACCATTGCTTATATCGAGCCGCGTTTACGTGTCGATAAGCCTGATCCTTTAGGTTGCCCGGATATTTTGCTGATGGTGTCGGAAGAAATCTTGGTGTTCGACAACCTGTCCGGCAAAATGCTATTGCTTACCCATGCCGATCCAGCAGAAGACAACGCCTATAATCTCGCCGTAACGCGCTTGAACAATCTGGCAAAAAAGCTGCGTGAGATGAAAGCCGAGCCAGCCAAGCACACCAATCCTGCCAAAGTGCGGGAATCGGATTTTGTCTCCGGTTTTACGGAAGATGGCTATAAAAATGCGGTGCTAAAAGCCAAGGATTACATCACCGATGGCGATATTATGCAGGTGGTGTTATCCCAGCGCATGTCCATCCCATATAGTGCGCCGCCGCTGGATTTATACCGCGCCTTACGTTGCCTAAACCCGTCGCCGTATATGTTTTTCCTTAATTTGGGCGATTTCCACATTGCAGGTTCTTCGCCAGAAATTCTGGTTAGGTTGGAAGATGACCAGATTACCGTCAGACCGATTGCCGGTACGCGCCGTCGAGGTGCAACACCGGAACTGGATCTGGAACTGGAACAAGAGTTACTGGCTGATCCCAAAGAACTCGCCGAACATCTTATGCTGATCGACTTAGGCCGTAACGATACCGGACGCGTGGCTGAAATTGGCACCGTGGAATTGACCGATAAGATGATCGTCGAACGTTATTCGCACGTTATGCACATTGTGTCCAATGTCACGGGACAATTGCAGTCAGGCAAGAATGCGTTCGATGTGCTGGCGGCGACGTTTCCGGCGGGCACCGTCAGCGGCGCACCTAAAATACGCGCGATGGAAATTATCAATGAGCTCGAACCCGTCAAGCGCGGGGTGTATTCCGGTGCTGTTGGCTATATTTCATGGTCAGGCAACCTTGATACCGCGATTGCGATCAGGACTGCGGTTATCAAGGACAATAGGCTACATATTCAAGCAGGGGCGGGCATCGTGTATGATTCTATTCCCCAAAGCGAATGGGATGAAACCATGAACAAAGGCCGCGCCGTGTTCCGTGCCGTCAGCATGGCGGAAGCAGGGCTTGATAGCGAACAACAGGGAGGGCAAGCATGAGCGCAGTCAACGTAGTGATGATCGACAATTACGATTCTTTCACCTACAACCTCGTGCAATATTTCGGCGAGTTAGGTGCGGATGTTACCGTCTTACGTAACGACCAAGTCAGCGTTGATGAAATTGCCGCATTAAATCCCGATAAAATCGTGATTTCCCCCGGTCCTTGTACACCGAAAGAGGCAGGTATTTCCGTAGCAGCAATCGAAAAATTTGCCGGACACATTCCTATTTTGGGCGTGTGCTTGGGACACCAAAGCATCGGCTATGCCTTCGGCGGCAACATCATCCATGCCAAAAGCATCATGCACGGTAAAACTTCACAGGTTTATCACAAGAATGAAGGCGTATTCAAAGGCTTAACTAACCCATTCACCGCAACTCGCTACCATTCCCTGGTCATCGAACAGGCAGCACTGCCCGATTGCCTGGAAATTACCGCCTGGACGCAGGACGAGCAAGGCAATATCGACGAAATCATGGGCGTTCGCCATAAAACCTTGGATATTGAAGGCGTACAATTCCATCCCGAGTCGATCTTGACGGAGCATGGTCACGATTTGTTGAGGAATTTTTTGGAAAGATGAGTCCAACCGTCTTTAAGGAAGCTGGCTTTCGGTTCTTTTTCTTTTCGAGAGAAGAGCCTAGAATGCATGTCCATATTGTTTCGGAAGACGGTGAAGCAAAGTTTTGGTTAGAGCCAGAAATTGAGCTGGCAAGAAATTACCGATACTCAAGAAAGCAGTTAAAAGTTATCGAGATTAGTGGAAGGTCATTATGATGAACTCATTAGCGCATGGCAAAGACATTTCGGCAGTTGAAATAACCCATATTTCCAGTCACGGTATATGGTTATTGGCACATGAAGAAGAATTGTTTATGTCCTACGAGGATTTTCCTTGGTTTAAAAATCAGCCAGTAAGTGCCATTATCGCCGTTGAAGAAGTTTCGCAAGGGCATTTTTATTGGCAAAAGATTGATGTTGATTTGACACTAGAAATGATTAAACACCCTGAACGGTTTCCTTTGATGGCTACCAATAAAAGACAATTACTATAAATAATATCAATAGGTTACTATATTTATTAAGTGGTATTATGTTAAACGTAGCTGGTAACATAATAGATGCCACTAAACATAACGCAAATGTTTAAAACCACAATAAATTCATAAATGGAAGGCTCTAATAGACTAGAACTTCACTATTACTTTGATGACGATAGTCACCAAATAGATGCATTATTTCGCAACAAATGTGAGTCTGAGTTACTGGCATTGTTAATTGAAGCCGCTAAGATTCTGAACATTGATGCACAATTTATTACAGAAGCGCATCAAGAAGGGGGGTTTAGAGATTTTTGGAAGTTTGTTGGTGATAATTCAGCTCAGATAAATGTACTTCTGGTTTTGATCCCAATCATAATAACTACCGTCCAATTGTTTGACCGTAGTGATAAAGACTTAGAAAAAGAACTAACTCGATTAAATATTGAAGAGAAAAAACTTAGCATTGAAAAGCTAAAGCAAGAGTTGCAGGATGGTGAACATAGCAAAGAGACTCTTAAAGATGCTGCCAATTCAGTGAGCAGCAATCTAAAAATAATTAAAAGAAAGTCTAACTTTTATGCCCACTTAGAAAAACATCAAAAAGTTAAAAGAATTGGGGTTATTCCGTTGGATTCAAACTGGCATCCAACTGCCGATGAAATTTCTGTCAATCGAATTGATTTTAGAAAATTTATTCTAGCCAGCAATAAATTGAAATCTAACAAGGATGATAATGCTGTAATTGAAATAGTATCCCCTGTGTTAAAAGAAGGGTCATATAAATGGAAAGGTATATATAACGAGCTGCCGATTAGTTTTGACATGCAGGATTCAGAATTCAAAGATGCCGTGTTGCTAGAAAAAATACCATTTCAAAATGGTTCGTTTATAAAGTGCGTTTTGATCACACATCGTGAAATTGACGAAATTGGAGACATCAAAATAACAGGTTACTCTGTACCAGTAGTCATAGAAAAAACAGACGGTGATGTATCCTATCGAACCATACAAGGAAAGAAATATCGGCATACTCAAAAGCTCAAAGAATCTCAGACAGATCTTTATGAAGAGTAACCTACACCTTTACTCGCTTAACGGAAAAACCTGCGTACCGAGCATTATCCCCCTGTCCGGCAATTGAAGGATTTCAATGAATAAGTTATTAGTCTTATTAAACACCCTGTTTTTAGCTGCCTGTAGCGTATTCGGCATGCCCTCAGTCGAAGAAGCGGGTTATGACGTACTTAAGAAACACGATACCATCCAGATCAGGCAATATAAGCCGCTTTTGGCTGCACAAACGGAAGTTGATGCGAGTTACGATGAAGCAAGTAAAAAAGCATTTCAACGCTTGTTTGATTACATTTCCGGCAACAATAAAGCCCAGCAAAAAATTGCGATGACCGCACCTGTTATTCAGGAAAAACAATCGGAAGAAATTGCTATGACTGCGCCGGTGTTTCAGGAGAAATCCGGCAAGACTTGGTTTATGTCGTTTGTCTTGCCAGCAGATTACACCCTGGCAACCGCACCAGTACCGCTGGATTGTACGATTGTCCTCAAAGAAATACCGAGCAAGAAAGTCGCCGTCCTGAGTTATACCGGATTTCTTTCTGAGCAAGCGATTGATGAAAAAACCAGTGAATTGAAAAGTTGGCTCGATGCTAACGGTTACAAAGCCATTTCTTCGCCGCGTTCAGCAGGTTTTGATCCGCCTTGGACGTTGTCATTCCTGCGTCGCAATGAAGTACATATTGATGTAGAGTAATTTAAAATATTATAGAGACCATGACAATAAAAGACAGTAACGGTACTGAACTTAATGACGGCGATTCTGTACAAGTGATTAAGGATTTAAAAGTAAAAGGAACTTCCGTTACCCTTAAACGCGGAACGGTCATCAAGAATATCCGCCTGACTGACGATGAAGAATTGATTGAATGCAATGCGGATAAAGTCAAAGGGCTGATACTCAAAACCTGTTTTTTGAAGAAAGTTTCGTAAAAAAAGCTGAACCTTCTAAATTCCGTTCGCCCTGAGCCTGTCGAAGGGTAGGTGGGATTTAGAAGGTTAACTCAATTGGTGAGATGTGTTGTAGTCCGCCCATGCTTCGATAGGCTCAGCACGAACGGATTACAACACATTTCAGCTGACTTTATTAGGTCTAAACCTTATGATCGGCTTTAATAAAGCCATCATATTTTCAGTCAGAAGATAGGTTTGATGAACAACGCCAAAATGGATATAAAACAAGCTCTAGCCTCCTTATTAAATAAGCGGAACCTCAGTGCCGAGCAAATGCGGGATGTGATGCGGCAAATCATGGGCGGCGGTGCGACCGATGCTCAGATTGCTGGATTTTTGATTGCCTTACGTTGCAAAGGCGAAACTGTCGATGAAATTGCCGCCGCCGTTGAGGTGATGCGCGAACTGGCAAGCAAAGTGCCGATAACAGGCGATCATATAGTCGATACCTGCGGAACCGGTGGTGATGGCGCGAATACGTTTAACATTTCGACGACCTGTGCTTTTGTGGTTGCCGCAGCGGATGGGCAGGTAGCCAAGCACGGCAACCGCTCGGTATCCAGCAGTTGCGGTAGCGCCGATGTGCTGGAAGCGGCGGGTGTTAACCTGGATTTATCGGCAGAACAGGTGACAGAATGCGTACGCGACATCGGAGTGGGCTTTTTATTCGCCCCCAAACATCATGGCGCAATGAAACACACCATCAATGTACGCAAGGAAATGGGCGTAAGAACGCTGTTTAACCTGCTCGGGCCCTTATCTAACCCTGCATCAGCACCTAACCAACTGATCGGCGTTTTTTCCAAAGACTGGGTAGAGCCATTGGCGCAGGTGTTAAAAAAACTCGGCAGCCAGCATGTGTTGGTGGTCAGTGCCGACGATGACCTGGATGAGATCAGCATTGCTTCAGCCACGCATGTTGCCGAACTGAAAAATGGCATAGTTTCGACGTATACCGTAACGCCAGAGCAATTCGGTTTGCGACGGGCGAGTTTAGCTGAGTTATCAGTAACTAACGCCGCAACCAGCCTGGACATGATAAAATCTGTCTTGAATAATCAGCCCAGTGCGGCACTGGACATCGTGCTGTTAAATTCTGGTGCAGCGATTTATGCAGCGAATATCACCGACACCTTTGTTGATGGAATTAACAAAGCTCGTGAAGCCATTGCCAGCGGTGCGGCCTTATCAAAGCTGGAAGCGCTGATTCAATATTCCACAAAAATAACACAACAAAAACAATGACCGACACCCCAGACATTTTAAAAAAAATCCTAGCTAAAAAAGTCGAAGAAGTTGCCAATCGCAAACAGCGCATGAGCATTGCCGATCTTGAAGAGATTGCCCAAGGCGTTGAAAGGCCGCGTGGATTTTATAAAGCTTTGCAGCATAAAGTTGGTACAAAAAAACCTGCGGTTATCGCTGAAATCAAAAAAGCATCACCCAGCCAAGGCGTGATTCGGGAAAATTTTGAACCTATCACTATCGGTTTAGATTATGCCATGAACGGTGCAACCTGCTTATCAGTACTGACTGATAAAGAATTTTTTCAAGGTGCCGAGGCTTATTTACAAATGGTGCGACAACGTTGCCCCTTGCCGGTCATCCGCAAAGATTTCATGATTGATCCATACCAAATCTATGAAACCCGTGCCTTGGGAGCGGACTGTATTTTGTTGATTGTTGCTGCTTTGGGTGATGGGCAAATGCAAGAATTGTCCGATACTGCGACCAAGCTGGGCATGGATGTGTTGGTTGAATCGCATGACGTAGCAGAACTGGAACGTGCCTTGGCATTGGATACTAAACTGATGGGAATAAACAACCGCAATCTGCGTACGTTTGAAACGTCCTTGCAAACGACGTTAGACCTTAAGGTAATGATTCCGTCTGATCGAATCATCATTACCGAAAGCGGCATCCATACCCAAAAGGATGTCCAACTGATGCTGGATAACGAGATTTACGCCTTTTTGGTGGGTGAGACTTTTATGCGGGCAGAAAGTCCAGGGCAAAAAATGCGCGAGTTGTTTTCTTTATAAGCTTATTTTCATCCAGAATGTTGGTAACCTACTCACATAACAATCATAAACTTAACCGTAGATGCACTCAGATCATCCCATAGGTGTTTTTGATTCGGGCGTAGGTGGATTGTCGGTTTTGCGCGAAATTCATCATCTGCTGCCGCGAGAAGATCTTATCTACGTCGCCGATTCCGCCCATGCGCCCTACGGCGATAAGTCCAAAGAATTTATCCTGGAACGGTCTACTGCCATCTTCGAGTTTTTTTTAAGCCATAAGGTCAAGACTGTCGTAGTAGCCTGCAATACCGCAACTGCTGCCGCCGTCAAGGAATTGCGTGGCATTTACAACTTACCAATGGTAGCGATGGAACCAGCGGTTAAGCCTGCCGCCGAACAAACCCAAACTGGCATCATCGGCGTACTGGCGACCAGCAGGACGATCAATAGCAACAATTTCCAGGTCTTGTTTGCCCGGTTTGCCGATCAGGTGCAGGTTATCCCCCAAGCCTGCCCCGGCTTGGTTGACCAAGTGGAGCAAGGCTACCTCGACAGTGCGGAAACCCGCGCACTGGTCGCCCAATATGTGCAACCGTTATTGGCGCAGAATGCCGATATTCTGGTGTTGGGCTGTACCCATTACCCGTTTTTGAAGCCGATTATCCAGGAGATTGCTGGAGCAACCATTAAAGTTATTGATTCTGGCGCGGCCATTGCTAGGCGTTTGCACCACTTGCTCCATCATCATGGCTTGTCATCAGAAAGCCAACAAACAGGCTCTGTGCAATTTTATAGCAGTGCTGAAAACGGCATAGCTGATGGGGTGATCTCAGAACTGTGGGGTAGCCACATTAAAACGGAAAAAATGACTGAAGTGGTATCGGTTTAAGGAATCTCAACAAGTTGATTCCACTCATGGTTCGACAAGCTCACCACGAACGGAATCAACCCGTTGCCGTTCGTCCTAAGCCTGTCGAAGGACTTTTTCAGGGGTTCTTGATTCAATCAAGGACAAAGCTGATCTTCATATTGACACGGTATTCGACAATCTTGCCGTCATTAATAACCAGCTTCTGGTCTTGAACCCAAGCACCTTGAATGCCCCGGATGGTCTTACTGGCGCGTTTTATGCCTTTTTCGATGGCATCATCAAAACTTTTGGCGGAACTGGAGGTTATTTCACTTACTTTTGCGATGGTCATAATTAACTCCTCGATTGAAATTGTGGATTTATTATTACGTAGAGCAAAGAACAGATTTCGTATTAAGCCAAAATCATTAAAGAAACCCTCAAGAACGAAACTTGAGTGGCTTAGTTATAACATTATTTGATTAGCTAGCAAAACTCAACAATTGAATCTTACCGCTTAAAATGCGTAAAACTGGTTTTATCAGCTATCTAACGCAATATCATCAAAGCTACTGACTTGTGGATGTTCGGCTTGAGGGTCTGGTGCATTGTCGCGAGTAAGCCAAATCGTTTGATAGCCCACCGCTTTTGCGGCATCCAACTCTTCTTTAATATCAGATAGGAACAGGATTTCATGTGTAGGAAAGTCGATTTCGATGGCGATTTTACGGTAAGAATCGGCTTCTTTCTTGCCGCCAATCAAGGTGTCAAAATAACCCGAAAATAGCGGTGTTAAGTCGCCTTCTTCGGTATGCCCAAACAACAGTTTTTGCGCCAACACAGAGCCGGAAGAATACACATACAAGGAAATTCCATTAGCTTTCCAAGCCTTAAGATTGTCTATCGCATCTTGGTATATATGGCCTTTAAAATCACCTTGCTGGTAACCTGCTTCCCAGATCAAGCCTTGCAAGGCTTTTAACGGCGTGATTTTCTTGTCTTGGTCTATCCATTCGATTAACTGTTCGATGGCATTTTCAGCGGATAGTGAAATATTCGCTTCATCACATGTATCGACTAGAAGTTGCTTGATATAAGGTTCGTCATGGTGTTGCCGGACATAATTGGGCAGTTTTGTACGGGCATAAGGGAACAGCACATCCTTGACGAAAGACAATGACGAGGTCGTGCCTTCAATATCGGTGACGATGGCTTTAATCATTTAAGTTCAGCCACTGTTTCATCAAGCGTAGGGAAGGCTTTGGCAATGTCACTTCCGGTGAATTTGGCAACCCAGCCTTCTTGCGTGGTAAACAGGCGGATAACCTTAAAACTGGGATTCTCCCCCATGTCAAACCAGTGTGTGGTGTGGGCGGGAACGCTGATAAGGTCGCCTTTCTCGCATAAGACCGCATAAACTTTGCCGTTAACATGCAGATAAAACAGCCCACAGCCGTCGATAAAAAACCGTACTTCAAAATCGTCATGGGTGTGTTCAGCTAGGAATTTTTGCCGAAATTCTGCTTTTTGCGGGTGATCGGGGCTTAAGTTAATCACGTCCACGGATTGAAAACCATAAAGCTGCTTCAGCTTGTCTATGGATTCCTGATAAGCGGCAATGACAGTTTCCTGGTCGTCATCGGCAGTCAGTTCACGATTGGCCGTCCAGCGTTCAAACTTGACATCAATGCCCGCAAGTTCCCGTTCTATATCGGAAAAATTGGTGTAGCGGATACCTTTTTCCGGTTGGTTTTTTGAATAACTGTCGGGGTAAATGATCAATAAGCTCATGGTTTTTTGACTCCGCGCAGTCGCAATTCGCAATCCAATAAATAATCCAACGCTTCCAGATGGCGCAGGGCTTCCGGTACGGATTCACCCCAGGTATATAAACCATGTCCGGCGATTATATAAGCATAACAATCAGTTGCGGCATCCAGATAGCTATTTACCACTTGAGATAAGCGCGGAATGTCTTGGTCGTTGGCAAAAATCGGCACCGTAATTTGTGTTTCATGTGTAGAAATACCCCGAAAAGCTTTCAACAATTCGTAATTTTCCAGAATAATCTCATCACCAAATAACCTTGAAACCAAATTGGCATTGATCGAATGCGGGTGCAAAATGGCTTGTATGCTTGGATAACGCTTGTACAAACTGGTATGTAAACCTGTTTCCGCTGATGGCTTCTTGCCGTCCAGCACGTTGGCATCGGCATCAATCAACATAATATCATCGACTTGCAAACAGCCTTTGTGCTTGCCTGATGTCGTGATCGCAATCGTACCATCCGGCAATCGGGCAGAAAAATTGCCGCTGGTCGCTGGCACCCAGCCCTTGCTGTCGATGAATTTTCCGGCATTGCACAAGGCTATCGCTGCGGTTTTGAAATTTTGGGAATAAATCATAATGACTTTAAAAAGTGGATTTTTAGATTTTCATTTAAAAGCCATCTCGCAAGACCACTTTAAAAAACCTAAATTCGGTATTCAGCAGAACGCGCATGAGCGGTCAGGCTTTCACCGCGCGCAAGTACAGAAGCGGTTTTGCCTAATTCTTTTGCTCCCGCTTTAGAACAGTTAATCAAGCTGGTGCGCTTTTGGAAGTCGTAAACTCCTAAGGGTGATGAATACCGCGCCGTACTCGACGTAGGCAGGACGTGGTTTGGCCCCGCGCAATAATCACCCAAGGCTTCTGCCGTGTAACGACCCATGAAGATCGCCCCAGCATGGCGGATGTGTTGGCTTAAGGCTTCGGGGTTTTCCACCGAAAGCTCCAAATGTTCCGGCGCGATGGTATTGGCGACTTCGGCGGCTTGCAGCAAGTCGTTGACTTTAATTAGTGCGCCACGATTGGACAAGGAGGTTCGGATAATGTCAGCGCGTTCCATAGTCGGCAGCAAGTTGTTGATGCTTTGCTTGACGGCTGCAAGATAAGCTCTGTCCTCGCTAATCAAAATCGCCTGGGCGTTCTCGTCGTGTTCGGCTTGGGAAAATAAATCCATGGCAATCCAGTCGGGATTGGTAAGGCCGTCGCAAATAATCAGGATTTCCGAAGGGCCAGCAATCATGTCAATACCCACCTGACCGAACACAAGTTTCTTGGCGATGGCAACATAGATATTGCCGGGGCCGACGATTTTTGCAACAGGGGGAATGGTTTCTGTACCGTAAGCCAGCGCGGCAATGACTTGTGCGCCGCCTATGGTGAATATCCTATCGACACCTGCCAGATAAGCGGCTGCCAATACCAGTTGGTTGCTTTCGCCTTTGGGCGTTGGAACCACCATAATCAATTCGCCGACCCCTGCCACTTTGGCGGGGATGGCGTTCATCAACACAGAAGAAGGATAAGCGGCTTTGCCGCCCGGCACGTACAGTCCCACGCGATCCAGCGGCGTAATCTTTTGTCCCAATACCGTACCGTCGGCTTCGGTATAATCCCAGGATTGCAGTTTTTGATGTTCGGCATAAGCGCGAATCCTGTCCGCTGCGGTCTGCAAGGCTGCGGCTTGGTTTGTTGGTATCGCTTCAAAAGCGGATTTCAAGCTGGCTTGGCTTAACTCCAGCTCAGATGCAGCACTAACTTGGCGGTGGTCGAAGCGGTTTGTGTAAGCAATAACGGCTTTGTCGCCATTGCTACGTACGTCGGCAATAATATCGAGAACTTGCCGATGAATATCAAAATCTTCCGTTTCATTCCAAGCCAGCAATTGCTGCAATTGCCCAGCAAAATCTGGGGATGCGGCATCAAGTTCGGTGATTGTAATCTCTGACATAGGCTTACCTTTTGGCGAGCGTTGCTTCAAATTGTTCGAGCAATTTGGCTATGGCGTGATTTTTCATTTTCATGGCAGCTTTGTTGACCACAAGCCGTGAGCTAATGTTCATTATTAATTCCCGTGGCTCCAGGTTATTGGCGCGTAGTGTGTTGCCGGTATCGACCAGATCGACGATGCAATCGGCTAGGCCAACCAGCGGCGCAAGTTCCATCGAGCCGTACAGCTTGATGATTTCAGCCTGTATGCCCTGGCTGGCAAAATAGCGTTGAGCGATTTTGACGTATTTGGTGGCGACACGAATCCGTCCTTTGGGTATTGGTGCGTCCTTATGTGCCGCCGTCATCAAGCGGCATTTAGCAATACCCAAATCCAGGGGTTCATAAAGGCTTTCTGCGCCGTGTTCCAGGAGGATGTCTTTGCCTGCTATGCCCATGTCGGCTGCACCGTATTCGACGAAGGTGGGGACATCGGTGGCACGGATGATGACGAGTTGCACGTCGTCCCGCGTTGTGGATAGGATCAGTTTGCGGGATTTTTCGGGATCATCTGTGGGCGTAATGCCAGCCGCTTCCAAAAAAGGTAAAGCTTCTTCGTAAATTCTGCCTTTAGATACAGCAATTGTTAGCATAAAATTAGTTTGGTACTCGACGTATAGTTGCGCCTAATTGCGACAGCTTTTCTTCAATGTGATCATAACCACGGTCTATATGATAAATTCTGTCTACCCGTGTATCACCCTCGGCGGCAAGCGCGGCGATGACTAGACTGGCTGAAGCCCTTAAATCGGTAGCCATAACAGGTGCGGCAGTTAGCTTTTTGACACCGGTACAGATAGCGGTATTCGATTCCAGCTTTATATCTGCGCCCATACGTTGCAGCTCTTGCACGTGCATAAAGCGGTTTTCAAAAATTGTCTCGGTAATAATGCCCACGCCGTTTGCGATTGTGTTCATTGCAATGAACTGGGCTTGCATATCAGTTGGAAAAGCGGGGTAAGGTGCAGTACGTAAAGACACCGCTTTCGGCTTGTTACCGTGCATATCGAGAGCAATCCAGTCCTCGCCTGAGGTAATTTCAGCACCCGCTTCAATCAGCTTGTCCAGAACAGCATCCAGAATATCTGGACGGGTATTTTTGAGTTTGACCTTGCCACCAGTAATGGCAGCAGCGACCAGATAAGTACCTGTTTCTATTCTGTCGGGCAGGATGTCGTAATGAATGGATTCTAACCCCAGTTTTTCAACACCTTCAATAACTAACACATCCGTGCCAATACCGGTTATTTTTGCTCCCATTTTATTGAGAAAGTGTGCTAAATCAGTGACTTCTGGCTCTCTTGCCGCGTTTTCCATAATGGTAATGCCTTCCGCCAAGGCAGCCGCCATCATCAAATTTTCCGTACCAGTAACTGTTACCTGATCGAGAACTAAACGACAGCCTTTTAGCCTCTTGGCTTTGGCATGAATATAGCCACCTTCGACGGTAATGTCTGCGCCCATCTTGATAAGACCACTGATGTGGATGTCCACCGGACGTGTGCCGATAGCACAACCACCTGGCAAAGATACATGAGCCTCGCCAAAACGTGCCAGCAAAGGCCCTAAAACCAGTATAGATGCCCGCATAGTTCTAACCAGCTCATAAGGTGCTTCATAGCTGTTGATGGTGCTGCTGTCCACCTCGATATTCATTTTCTCATCCACCATCAAGCTCACACCCATTCGACCCAATAGCTCCATCGTGGTTGTAATATCATGAAGATGCGGGATATTTCCAATGCTGACAGGTGCATGGGAAAGTAGTGTTGCCGCCAAAATGGGCAATGCGGCATTTTTAGCACCGGATATGCGAATTTCGCCGCAGAGTTGATTGCCGCCAGTAATGATTAATTTATCCATAGTGTGTTATTTTTTGATTATCTACGCAGGCTATTCTGTGACGGCTAACCCAGACTTAGCTGAAATAAAATAACTTGTTTTATCAAGTCCACTTAATTTAGCCAGATTTAAGAGTTGCTCGGGAATATTTCTAAAGCGCAATTGTACTCTTT
Source organism: Methylomagnum ishizawai (assembly GCA_945861705.1). Taxonomy (GTDB): domain Bacteria; phylum Pseudomonadota; class Gammaproteobacteria; order Methylococcales; family Methylomonadaceae; genus Methyloglobulus. The sequence goes on from CAMAVM010000002.1 coordinate 70,016, forward strand.
TACTGCGGGAATATTTTACCCATTCAATCATTAACGCGAGTCCAGCACTGTCAGCATTGCCAACGCCACCTAAATCAACAGTGATTTGTTTGGACGTGGTTAAAAATGCAAATGAGCTGACGGTTTTTTTATCCATCGCAGAAAAAGTGAGATCACCATCGACAATAAAATTCCCTGAACCCTCATTAACAATGCTCAGTTTGCTCATTTCTTTTCTTCGGCGGATTTAAACAGAAACTGACCGATGGCTTTTTCGAGAATAATTGCCGATTGAGTGATTTCTATGTTGCTATTTTGTTTTAAATGCTCGCTAGAGCCACCGGGTTCTAAGCTGACATACTGTTCACCTAGTAATCCGGCTGTGAAGATGCTGGCTGTCGTATCATCGGGAATGCTGTTGTATTGTGCATTTATCCGCATTTTAACCACGGATTCGTAGGTTTTTGGGTCAAAACTGATGTCGCTGACCTGACCGATTTTGACCCCAGCGGCAGAAACGGGCGATTTAACTTTTAATCCGCCGGAATTCTCAAAACGTGCGGTAATGGTATAGCCTTTTTGTTCCGTAAATGAACTTAAGTTGCTGACTTGTAAGGCAAGAAAAAATAATCCGGCAATACCAGCCGCGACAAAAAGTCCGACCAGCGTGTCCTGAGTATTGCTGTGCTGCATGTTAATCGTCTCCAAACATAAGTGCGGTGAGGATGAAATCCAAACCTAAAATACTGAAAGCGGAATTTACTACGGTACGCGTGGTTGCGCGGCTAACACCTTCGGAAGTAGGGATAGCATCATAGCCTTCAAACAAGGCGATCCAGCTGGTCACAAAGCCAAACACCAGGCTCTTGATAACGCCATTAATAATGTCATCCTGAAAATCAATCTTAGCCTGCATTTGCGACCAATAAGCACCTTCGTCAACGCCTAACAAACCGGATCCGACAATTTGTCCGCCAATTATGCCAATAGCACTGAATAAGGCCGCCAACAACGGCATGGAGATAACACCTGCTAGGAAGCGGGGCGATATGATGCGCTTGATTGGATCGACCGCCATCATTTCCATGCCAGACAATTGTTCCGTCGCTTTCATCAGGCCGATTTCCGCCGTCAAGGCCGAGCCAGCGCGTCCGGCGAATAGAAGGGCAGAAACTACCGGCCCCAATTCGCGTACTAACGATGCGGCAACCATCACGCCCAAGGTTTCCTCCGCACCAAAATCGGATAGGATGTAAAAACCCTGCAAACCCAACACCATACCGACAAACAAGCCGGAAATAGAAATAATCAAAAAGGATAATACGCCCACTGAATAAAGCTGCTTAAGTAGCAGTCGAGGGCGCGGCAGTATCTCGATAATCCCAGTGATCGTTTGCACAAGGAAAAACGTTGCGCGTCCCAGCTTGGTAAAGCTGCCACGGGTATTTCTACCTAAAGTTTGAATAAAATCCATCATGTTTAAGCAGCAAACCTAATAACGTTTTCCGGTGGACATCAAATCGTCCTGTAAATCTTTGGCAGGATAATGAAAATGCACGGGACCATCGGCAGAGCCGTCCATAAACTGCTGGACCCATTCTGACGATGATTGTTTTATTTCTGTAGGCGTGCCTTCACCAATCACTTTTCCGTCCGAAACCACATAAATGTAATCGGCAATCGCCGAGGTTTCATGCACATCATGAGATACGATTATGCTAGTCAGGCCTAAAGTAGCGTTTAACGACTTGATAAGATGCACCAATACCCCTTTGGAGATGGGATCTTGCCCAGTAAATGGTTCATCGTACATAATCATCATCGGATCCAGGGCGATAGCCCGTGCCAAAGCAACTCGTCTCGCCATACCGCCCGAGAGCTCGTTCGGCATCAAGTTTCTTGCACCGCGCAAGCCAACTGCTTGGAGCTTCATCAAAACCAGCGTTCGGATCATGGATTCAGAAAGATGGGTATGTTCACGCAACGGAAAAGCCACATTATCGTAAACATTCATATCTGTTAGCAACGCGCCACTTTGGAACAACATGCCCATGCGTTTACGTAACACAAACAGTTCGTTTCTGCGTAAACGGTGGACATTGCTGCCATCCACCGTGATAGAACCTTGAGCTGGTCGTAATTGCCCACCAATCAGCTTTAACAACGTGGTTTTGCCCGTGCCACTAGGCCCCATGATGGCGGTAATTTTGCCGCGCTCAAAATCCATGAACACATCTTTGAAGATTTTATTGTCACCCCGCGAAAACGATAAACCTCGGACTGCAACTAAACTGTTTTGGGAGCGAACACTATCACTCATATTTGGCAAGGGTTAATAATACGAATCGAAACACGGTATTGTCTATGACTACTCCCTTTTGAGTCAAACTTTAAATAAAGAATTCATAGCTGGCTTTCGTTCAATTCAATGAATTCAAGACGAGGCAGTCACTGTAGTAACGGAGTAACAGGTTAAGGTTGAGCAATGCTCTGCTTTCCTTGAGGAAAATTGCGGTAATTACGGCTTTAAATTTTGCCAACTTTATTTTTAGTGTCCGAACAATCAATACTAAACCGCTCCACCCGCTCACCCAACTTCAATGCCGTCAACTGCCCACCCCAAAGACAACCTGTGTCGATAGCGTAGCAGTCGTGTCCTTCGTAATAACCCAAGCTAGACCAATGCCCGAAGACAATCTTCATATCTAAGCTTTTCCGATTAGGTACAGCGAACCAGGGCATCAGGTGATTGGGCTGCGATCCTGGCGAGCCGTTAAAATTCATCTCCACCCTTCCTTCCGCATCGCAATAACGCATTCGGGTAAAGCAGTTAATGGAGAACCGCAAGCGCGGCGTGCCGTGCAGCATGGGCGACCAAATGTCGGGCTTATCGCCGTACATGGCTTTCAAAAGGATTTTGTAATCGTTGCTTTGTAAGGCTTTTTCAACCTCTTGTGCCATTTGTTTGGTCTGGTTAAAATCCCACTGCGGCGGAATACCAGCGTGTACCATACAAAACTGGTCATTGTGATGGAATAAGGGGCGATGCCGCAGCCAGTCGATTAATTCATCTCGGTCGGGCGCGGCTAACACTTCTTTGAGTGCTGCTTTGGTATTGCTTGATGGCACTGAACAGGCAGCAGCAAGCAGGTGCATATCATGATTGCCCAAAACGGCAATGGCTGAATCGCCTAATGATTTGATAAACCGTAAGGTTTCAAGCGACTTTGGCCCGCGGTTAACCAGATCGCCGACAAACCAAAGCTGGTCATTGTGTTCATTAAATGCAATGGTATCGAGTAGCCTTAATAGTTCATCGTAACAACCTTGCACGTCGCCGATTGCGTAGATCGCCATCTAATTAGTGCAATGTCCTTGGGATGGACAAGGTAAATTTGGGAATGCTGGCATTAAAATTAACGCCTTCATCGGAAATCATGGTGTACTGCCCTTGCATGGTGCCAACTGACGTTTCCAGCATCGCACCGCTGGTGTAACGGAAAGACTCACCTGGCTTAAGGTAAGGCTGTTCGCCGATCACGCCCTCGCCCCTGACTTCCTGAATTTTGCCGTTGGAATCGGTAATCAGCCAGTGCCGATTCAATAATTTTGCGGGGATTATGCCCGCATTAGTGATGGTGATGGTGTAAGCAAACACATAACGTCCTTCGTTGGGCGATGATTGCGCCTCAATAAAATGCGGAATTGCTTCAACTAAAATTTTGTTTTTTTCGGTCATTATCGGATGATACTGCTTATTTGCGGTTTGTTATAATTTAAGAGAACCTCAAAAACCCCCTCTCCAGGAGGAGAGGGCTGGGATGAGGAGAATAAAATCATGCGTTTATATCCCCCTCATCCCAGCCTTCTCCCTCAAGGGAGAAGGAGTAGGCGAATTTTGAATTTTTATAAGTTCTCTTAAGCCTATTAATATAAGCTTGCATTTTATAACAAAAATCGACTTAAAAATAATTCACCAATCTTAAAGACAGAAATAGGACTAAAGCATTGCACATTCATATTCTAGGTATTTGCGGTACTTTCATGGGCGGACTTGCGCTGATTGCGCGGGAACTTGGCTACCAAGTTTCAGGTTCTGACCAGAATGTTTATCCTCCCATGAGTACGCAACTGGAAGAGCAAGGCATCCACCTGATGGAAGGTTACAATGCCGAAAACTTGGCGAATAAGCCTGATTTGGTCATCATCGGCAATGCCATATCGCGTGGCAATCCCGAAGTCGAAGCCGTCCTCAACCAAGGTATTCGCTACATCTCCGGGCCGCAATGGCTGTCCGAACACGTCTTGCAAAATCGGTGGGTGCTGGGCATTGCGGGGACGCACGGCAAAACCACGACCACCAGCATGTTAAGCTGGATTTTGGAACATAATGGCTTCAAGCCCGGCTTCCTTATCGGCGGAATACCGCTGAATTTCGGTATTTCCGCACGGTTGGGCGAGTCGGATTTTTTTGTGATAGAAGCGGACGAATACGATTCGGCATTTTTCGACAAACGCTCGAAATTTGTCCATTACCGCCCACGCACGGCAATCCTGAACAACCTGGAATACGACCACGCCGACATCTTCCCTGACCTGGATGCCATCAAAAAACAATTTCACCATCTGGTCAGGACAGTTCCCGGAGAAGGTTTGATCATCAGCCCTGCCTGCGAAAAGAATATAGACGACATCCTGGAAATGGGCTGTTGGACCCCTGTAGCACGAACTTCAATTAATGGTAACGCACAATGGAATGCCGAACTCGTCAAAGCCGACGGCAACCAGTTCAAAGTCAGCTTTGATGGCATTGAGCAAGGCTGTGTCGATTGGTCGTTAACTGGAGACCACAATGTTTACAATGCGATGTCTGCCATTGTTGCCGCCAAACATATTGGCATCCTGCCTAAAGACGCAATCGCTGCATTAGCCGAGTTTAAAAACGTCAAACGGCGCATGGAAGTCATCGCCAAGATCAATGGTGTGACGATTTATGACGATTTCGCCCACCATCCCACCGCCATTGAAACCACCTTGGACGGTTTGCGGAAACAGGTTGGTCAAGAACGCATCATCGCCATCGTCGAACCACGCTCCAACACCATGCGCCTCGGCGTTCATACAGAAACCCTGGCACTGTCCTTACACGATGCCGACAAGGCCATATTGTACCAACCGGACAACCTGGGCTGGGACTTAAGCGGCCTGCTTAAATATGCCGAGAATATTGAAATCTGTCGGACGCTGGATGAAATCATCGAAAAACTCAAATTGGAAGCGAGTTATGGCGGACATTTTGTGTTGATGAGCAATGGCAGTTTTGGGGGAATTTATCAAAAGTTGCAGGAAGCACTGAGCTAAATAAACATCTCATGCACAACATGGAAACGATTCAGCTCCGCCGTAATCCTAGTTTAACGACCACCTGGATGTGGATAAGATTTTGATGCAGCCTAGCTTTGCATTGCCTAAAATTATTACACCCTCAGCAAATGCCCGACATTACCCAAAAGCCTTTACGGGACTGAGGCATCTATGGGCAAATTTGAATCTGAAATTATTGATGCCAAAGAACATATCGCCTGTAATATGCCATGAAATCCTATAAACACCAGCCTGAACCGCACCAAACCACACTACCGACAGGCATCCCCTATATAGTGGCGAATGAAGCGGCAGAACGGTTTAGCTATTATGGGATGAGGGCTATTCTGGTTGTGTTCATGACACAATATATGACAAACAGCATGGGCGCATTGGCGGTCATCTCCGAACAAGAAGCGCAAGGCTATTTCCACCTATTCGTGTCGGCGGTTTATTTTATGCCCATGTTAGGCGCGTTGGTGTCTGATGGCGTTTTAGGCAAATATCGAACCATCATTTTGCTATCTTTGGTTTACTGCTTAGGTCACTTAGCCTTGGCTATTGATAGTACACTTATGGGCTTACTACTTGGTCAGAGTCTAATTGCTTTGGGTGCTGGCGGCATAAAACCCTGTGTTTCTGCCCACGTTGGCGACCAATTTGGAGAGAATAATCAGCATCTGATTGGTAAAGTATTTAGCTGGTTTTATTTTTCTATCAACTTGGGGGCTTTTGCAGCCATGTTAATTAGCCCTTGGCTACTGCAACATTACGGTGCATCGGTAGCATTTGCAGTTCCAGGCGTATTGATGTTGGTTGCAACCGTTATTTTCTGGTCTGGACGTTATCAGTTCGTCCATATTAAGCCTGCGGGTATCGGCTTTATAAAAGCAATGTTCAGTCGATATGGAATGACAACTTTAGCAAAATTAGCGTCTGTTTACATCTTTATTGCCGTTTTTTGGGCACTTTTTGAACAAATTGGCTCATCGTGGATATTGCAAGCCCAAAAAATGGATCGCGTTGTCTTTGGGGTTGAATTGCTGCCATCACAAATTCAAGCAGCGAATCCATTGCTCATCATGTTACTGACACCGCTGTTCACTTACATCCTCTATCCCTTTTTAAATACCTTGTTTAATCTTACCGCTATAAGAAAAATGGGCATCGGGTTATTTCTCACAGTCATTGCCTTTGCTGCTGCCAGTCTTATTCAAATGCAATTAGACCAAGGCAATATCCCTAACATTAGCTGGCAGCTTATCGCCTACCTCATACTCACCTCGGCAGAAGTCATGATCTCCATTACTTGCCTAGAGTTCTCCTATCGACAAGCACCTAACACCATGAAATCATTCGTGATGGCATTTTATTTTTTGTCGATAGCCGTTGGCAATCTATTCACCAGCGCGGTCAATTTTTTTATTCACAATGCCGATGGCACCAGCAAACTCGCGGGTGCCAGCTATTTTTGGTTTTTTACTATTATAATGTTGATTACAACGGTATTATTCTTGTGGACAAGTTCGCATTTCCAAGAAAAAAACACTTTCTGCGATGACCTTGGCTAATATATCTTCTATACTCTAACGGACGAACTTTTACGTACTAATTGAGGCAATAATGAAATTTACACTGCTAACCTTGGGATTGCTTGTTTCCATGCCATTATCAGCGGGCGTTTATAAATGCACGGATGCCAGTGGCAATAAAACCTATCGCTCAAAACCCTGTGCGGAAGGACAAAACAAAGTCGAGCTGAATGTGAAAACAGGCGGTTCCACTGATCTTAATCAACAAGAAAACCAGAAAGCGTTGTCGCAACAAGAACAGGAAGCTAAAGAGGCACAAAAAAAACTTGAAGAACAAGATCTAATCCAAAAACAAACGCAATTAAAACAAAGTACTCTGGATGAAAGTGCTAAAAACCAGTTTTTGATAAAAAATAATCCCCAAAAATATTCAGCCTTTGCCATTCCGCCCTATAAGTTTGATGATTTAACACCCCTAGTTAAAATTTACCAAAATAGACTGCCAGATATTGAACGGTTTAGACGACAAGCGGCTGAAAAGTCGCTCGCCACAGGTCAATGTGGACGGGTTGAATCCGTGGAATTAAGTGATAAAAGTACGAAAGATGGGTTGGTAATCCTTGTGGATTGCAGCTCGGCGAAAAAATTCTATGTCTCTGAGCAGGAATTGGCAACAAATTCGCAATGATACCGCCGAAAACCATACTCATTACCGGCTGTTCGACCGGTATTGGCTATGCCACCGCTATTGAATTAAAAGCCCGTGGTCATAAAGTTATCGCAAGTGCGAGAAAAGAGGAAGATGTTGCCCGTTTGCAAGAAGAAGGTTTCCTGACCGTTCAGTTGGATTTGGCTGACAGTAAAAGCATTGCAAAAGCCGTCAAAAAAGCTTTAGAACTGACTGACAATGGCATTGACGTACTATTCAATAATGCTGCTTTTGGTCAGCCAGGAGCCGTCGAAGACTTAAGCCGTGAAGTCCTAAGATTTCAGTTTGAAACCAATGTGTTTGGCACGCATGAACTGACCAATCTGCTAATACCTATTATGCGTAAACAAGGTCATGGACGAATTATCTACAATAGTTCGATCTTGGGGCTGGTCGCCATGACCTACCGAGGTGCTTATAACGCCAGCAAATATGCCCTGGAAGGCTTGGCAGATACCTTGCGCTTGGAATTGCATGGCAGCAACATCTCGGTTTCACTTATAGAACCTGGTCCTATCCTGACCCATTTCAGGCAAAATTCTTTTACTTTATACAAAAAGAACATAGCTACCGAATCCAGCTTTCATAAAGCCACCTACGCACGTATGGAAGAACGCTTGCAAACAGAAGGCGCGGCAGTTCCGTTCACTCTTCCAGCCAAAGCCGTCGCGGATAAGGTTATACATGCCGTAGAATCAGCAAACCCCAAAATACGTTATTTCGTCACTTTCCCCACCTATCTTTTTGCCTTCCTCAAACGTCTGTTGCCAGCATCCTGGCTGGATAAGCTGCTTAGAAGCGTTTAGTGCTATTCCAACAAGAGGCTTTTATCGATTGCCCTTATTGTGGTGAATCTATTACTGTTCTGGTGGATGATTCATCAGGGGAGCAAAGTTATTATGAAGATTGTTCAGTTTGCTGTGCGCCTATTTTATTCCTATTAACCGAGGATGAATTCGGTGACATTCATATTGATGTTAAAAGAGATGATGATTAGACAACCAATTTAATCCTGTTCTGTTGCCATCAATATTGATTTGTTAGTCTTCATCACCTAACTTTTTAGCCACTTTGGGGTAAAAGCTTACCAAACATGATAGAATCGCAAGCGGTGCATAATAATTGACCAAAACAACGCTATACACACTTGAGGATTAGTCCAAATATGAAAACCTTAAAAACAATCGTGCTTTCTTCCCTCATTGCTATGGCTATGGGTGCTTTTTCAACAGCCGTTCTAGCAGAAGCTGGTGAGGGCAGAGTTTCGTATTCACCAGCCGATGCTATTGACTTGGTAATCGGTAAAATCAAGGAAGCACAAGCTGCTGTCGCATCTGGTGCAAAAGGTGATGATGTTTACAAAATCATCAAACAAGGCATGGATTACAGCAAAGAAGTTAATGCAAACGACGTGGTTGACAGAGAACGCTCACGCGCTAACGAAATATTGAAAAAAGCCAGAACGATGGCGAAGAATAACTCAATGCAAGGTATCGAAGAACATTTGACAAAAGCAGCAAAAGCTTTTGAAGATTTGAAGCCATTGATTTAATTCAGAAAGCCATGTCAGTGTCGTTAGAACGCTGACATGGTTAATCTACTTGTTGCTTATAATTAATTTGATTTAATCAAATATCTTGAAACCCTACGTACTGGCATTCTTGTTGCGTACGTTCATCAGCATTCCATAAGTACACTTATATTAAATTGGGGGCAAGATCCTCAGTTCAAACATCTTTGCTGTCATCAGCCACTAAAATATTCAGTACTTTTTCCGTCAACTTATACAATACGCCATCAGTTTTCGTAGTAAATGCCTATAAATTCAATTACTTGAATCTTTTTGTCCTGAAGCCGTCTTTGTGCTTTCTTTTTTCTCTACTTTTTTATTCCACAGCCCATTGGTAGAGTAACAGTTCCAACCCCATTTCAGCCAGTTGAGCAGTGACGCTGCCAACCAGAACGACCAAACCAACATCAGCAACCTATAAGCCATAAGAGGAACAGATACCACAGTTGCTTGCGGCAAGGTAGATGGGCTGCGGTCTTGATACCAATTGAGGTTATAAGCGGAAGACTGGTTGCCCGTGATCTGCATATCTGGTGAACCGCCCAGTAAGCCCTGTTCCACCGCAAACACCAGTATTGCCAGGGAGAATACGGTGAACACGCCGATTATTACCTGTAACAGATTGAAGTATTTGAAATTGTTATTGGGTCGCAACCCGCGCCAACCCAAGACCATCAACCAGGCAACCACCAAGCATGCTGATTCCATTGGCACTTGGCTTAATCCGAGCAGCAATAGGAACCATTGCCAGTGTTTCAAGGGCGTTAACGGTATCTTGCCCAAACCCATAGACAAAATAACAATCACCACCAGCACACCCCAGAACAACACCGCAGGCCCCAGTTTTGGCCCCCAAACAAACAATACCCAGCGGTCTTGACCTAAACCGATATTAAGCCGGGTATTCACGCTTGGTTGCCCTAAATCAAGCTGTGGTGTTTTCGTGACACTTGAGATTTCGGACTGTTCTTGCCAACTTAAAGTCACATCCTGTTTGCCAGGATTAATCGGCAACATGAGCTTCCTGCCTTCTTGCCGTAGTGGCAACGTTTGCCCGTTTATCGCCACGGTTTGCAGCACGGCCTGTTCCGGCAATGTCAATGTATGTTGCGAACCTTGCGAACTCCTGATGCTCATTGTTAAATCCGCATCCAGTGCGCGTTTGCCCGGCCTTATTGATAACTGGCTGTTGTCTATGGTTAAAGTTTGCCCTTCCAGCGTCTTGGGGCGGGTTATTTGCAAGACCAATGTTTCGCTCGGCCAAGGATGCCATTCCGGTAGCCATTGTCCTTCGTTGTTGTTATGGATGACGGTAATCCCGCTGGCCTCAATATGCCAGATTGGGCTGACATCGGCTTTCCAAATTTCTATCCACTGGTTGGTTTGTGCGGCGGAAAACGTAACTTTTTCGGACTTTTCCAGCGTCGATTCCCACTGCATAACACCTTGTTGCGCGGGCATATTGACTTCGACTTTGCCGTTTTTGACATGGATACCAGGCGTTGTCACCGATTCCCCAGCCAATAAGGGAATCTCCACTACAACCGCAGAATCGGCTGGCGACAGCCTGATGACTTGGGTGATTACCCGCCAGTCCAAACCAAGTTGTAAAGTGCGTTCGAGCTTGACAAACGGTGGCAGAATCCCAGGCGCAAGGTTAGTGCTTTTAGCGGTATCGGCTTCCTTGCTGGTGCGGTTGAACTGTAATTGATTGTCTGCCTGACCGTTGTCTTGCAGTCCGCTAACAGTCCAGTTGGTTGCAGTGACCACTACGTGATTCGGCCTTAAGGGTAATGGCAAGGTAAATGTCGCTAATAACGGCGGCACACCACGAAGGACGACTTCATGCTTACCCTCCGGTACATTCAGCCAAAGGCCATTATTACTACGGTACAGCCCTAATGCGGCTTTGCCATCAACCGTAATTTGGTTGGGAAACCATTGTTCATAAGATGCGGGTAACGGCACGTTAACGGATTGTTGGGCGTGGATTTGTAAGGTAACTGCCAATACCTTATCGTCTATCGTCGCCTGCATGTGCGGAATCTGGGCGCAGTTAGGGAGACAGTCGGGGGCTTCCAGCAAGCGGTTTTTCAGTTCATCCAGCACTTCTTGTGTTGGGAAATCCGCGTAGGCTTTTTGGGTTGGCATAGCCATGAGCGGTAGCAGCAGTAACCACAATAAGGCAGGGGCTGCGGCTTTGAATTTGAAACTAAGCTTTTCAGCCAAACCAAACATGAGCATAGCCAGTACAGTGACCAAGGCAACCCGAATGAAATTCAACAACATCACGAGCGTGGGAGAGAGATACCATAAGCGCAACTCCTGCCCAGAATCCACCGAACCATTCCAGGACAAATGCACCTGGTGCCATTGCCACTGCGGCAAACCGGGGCCGGTCTGCACTTTGGCATCGGGATCGTAGCGGCTGAAATCGGTACTTAACTCGTATGATGGACTGGCTAAACCACTGGAAGCATATTTCCTTTTCTGTTCTGGCATGACGGATTTCGCCATTTCCTGTTCCTGCATGGGTTCGGCTGCGGGCGCGGCGGCATCCATTGCCGATGTCGCCTGGTTCATCACAATAGGCGTAGGGCTAGGCATGGTCGGAAACACCGCCTGTTGCCACGGATATTCCAACTGTGGATAAAGCCCCGTCCGCACTTGGTTGACCATAAACGGAACGACAATCAGGATTAAAGCCAGCCAAAACGCATTGCGATACCATGTGATGCCGGTCAAAAACTTGCCTTGCGGCAGTACCTTTAACAACGCCGTGGCTGCCAGGATATTGAGCCAGACATACTGGGGTGAACCCGCTTCATGCCAAATCAAAACCAGCGTCAACAAGGCAAACAACCCCCACAGCCGACCAAATAAGCGGCTGGTTGCCAATGCCGCAATCAACACCAAAAACAAATCCAGTAAGGTCCACCGTGCTATCCAAGTATCCGGCACATTATCAACCCCGCTGGTGGCGAGCAAACGCCAGCCTGGGGGTAAATTCAATTCCGCGTTCACTTGATTGAAATTTTGCGCCCAACCCACGGCGCTTATCGACCTAATATTGCCCACGCTACGGCTATCGGCATCCAGCGCAATCGTGCCTTTCCTGACTTCTACGCCCTGCTTGCCGGATCCCGTCAGGGTAATCAACTGGCTTTTGCCGTCCAGGCTGACCTTACCCAACTGCATTTCCGGCAAGGCATCCAGCCGCCAGCCCTTGGTCATTTTGCCGCTGATCGTGTCGTTGATGGTGTAACCCGCGCCGTCGAAATCCAGCCACAATTTCCGGTTGATCGACAGTTGGTTAGGCTCAGGTTCGGGATCGCCCCGACGGATGACTTTCAAGTCCATGTTTTCGCCCTGGTTGATTTTATACGTGGGCAAATGCCGCCATTCCTCAGGTGCATTGGTCTGGCTGGCATCAATCGACACCAGCTTTTCGACCTCAACAACACGTAAATCAGGACGGGCGTCAAACATCCAGATTTCCGAACTCGGCCAGTCTGGATTGCTTGCAGCCAAGGCAATGGCATTGGTTTCCTTGATACTTCTGGCTTCAATATCCACCTGCCAACGGCCTGGACGCACTTGTATCAATAACTGCCCATCTGGCTCAATACGAGCCGGCAGCGGACTTTGCAAACTCAATGGGATAAAATCGTTGAGGACGGGCTTCGCCAGTTTGACTTCGCGCTGCTCGCCTGAGACTTCCAGCACCAAGCGGGTCGTCACTTGCATCGGCACGTCATCGGCGATTTTCCTGAACACCTGGATGTCCAGGCTGTTTTGGACGTTCTCCGGTTTTTTTTGGCCGATGTCGTTTTCAGTCAACCACAGTTGCCCATCTCTGATGCTGGGCATGGGTATCGCTGCACTATTAATACTCAGGCTGATAAGCCCAGTATCTGCTGGAATACTTAGGCTTTCAGGAATCGCATCCCAAAAAAAATCGCCCTTGATGTGATAAGTGCCAGCCGCCAGTTTTATGGACGGAACGCCATTCCTGTCCAGCACGGTCGCAGCCTTATCATTGGAGGTGACATTTTGCGGCCAATGTTTTTGATCGCCCGGTAGCGTCACCCAGCTTTCCTTGTAGACATCCCAGCTAATCGCAAACGTGCCTTTAGTGGCAGTAAAATCCAAGTCCAACTGGCTAGGCCAGCTACAGCGTTTTTGCTCGTAACTGTTGTAGATGAATGGACAGGCAAGCTCAGGCTGATCTTGTAAGACCCAGTTAATCCAGGGTTTTAGGGGTTCAGGGACTTGTTCTGGGGTTAGTAGTTTGGCATGGGCGTAAGCAGTGAAAAATATACACAGTAATAAAAACGTGATTGTTCGGCCCATGACTGTCCTCCAAAAGAATAGTAACTTAAGAAACGGCGGATTCAACTCTGAAGTGCAATCGCCCTTAACAGGATATGAAGAAGGTTAGCTGATATAGTTTCAATCTTTTTTCAATCCGACCAAAGACGAGAAAGCACTTGAAAAACTATAGTCAGCTAACACAAGGCCTAAGATACCAGATTGAGATATTAAAGAAAGCCGGTAAGAATCAAAAAGCCATAGCGGGGTTGGTTAATGTCTCGCCCAGTACGATATGCCGTGAATTGCAACGCAATACAGGCAAGCGGGGCTATAGGCCCAAACAGGCGCAACGCAAGGCCGAAACCCGAAGGAAACGGGCGGTGAAGCCGTTGAAAATGACATGGGCAGTTATTGATTTGATTGAGGCTAAGCTTGGCATCAACTGGAGTCCTGAACAGGTTTCAGGCTGGTTAAAACAAACACAAGGCATCGCGATTAGTCATGAGCGGATCTATCAGCATATCTGGACAGACAAGTCGGATGGCGGCACGTTGTACCAGCACCTTCGGTACAGCGGCAAGAAACGCAAGCAATACGGTTCTAAGGACAAGCGGGGGCAGATCAGGAACCGGGTCAGTATTGATGACCGTCCACTGATAGTCAGTGAAAAAACCCGCCTTGGCGATTGGCACTGCGGGTTCCCTACCCGCCGCTGCACTTCCTCCATCCCTGGAGGTCGGGAGATAGACACCGTCATCGGTAAACATCATCAAGGCGCATTGGTCACAATAGTTGACTGGGTATCCAAGTTTACCTTAATCAAAAAGGTGACCAGCAAACACGCCGAAGTCGTGACAGAAGCCACCATCACGTTGCTAAGACCTTATTTGGACAAGACCTTGACCATCACCGCAGACAACGGCAAAGAGTTTGCCGGGCATGAAAAAATCAAGGCGGCGCTGGCTGCGGAGGTTTACTTTGCCCACCCTTACAGCTCGTGGGAGCGCGGCCTGAACGAAAGCACCAATGGCTTGATCAGGCAATACTTTACCAAAGGCAGCCGTTTTGAGAACATAACGGACAAAGACGTTGACAACGTGATGGAAAAACTCAACCACCGACCCCAGAAAACCCTGAATTACAGAACACCCCATGCGGTCTTTTTTGCAGATAATTTGCTAGAAGCCGCATGATTACTAAGATTGCACTTCGGAGTTGAATCCGCCCTTTTTAAAGTGTGAACAATTGCACCCCTTAAGGTGAAACTGCATTTTGTATGTTTTGTTGATTTTGTAGAATGGGTGTTGAACTAGCGGGTGGTGAAACTACGTCGTTTTGAACAGCAGGATCAGTTGTTGCTGACGCTTTAGGTGTTTCTAGTGCTGGCGCACCAGCCACTTTAATCAGCCAACCCATTGATGTATAACAACCTAATAATGCTGGAATGCGGACATTAATACGAATAACTTTTCCGGTTAACGCAGCCGGTAATTTTGCCTTAACCTTATGAAAAGTATCAGTACTTTCAACAGTAAATGGAATAGGTTGGTCTTTAGCCAATAATTTTATTTTTTTTACATCTGTCCAGCCGGAGACAATAAAGCTAAAATCCGTCTCAGCTGGCGCTTCCTTTTTTTGCACCCCAATATATTCTGGAAGGGTAAACTCTTGGACTTTCGGGTTTCTACAGATGTCTTTTTTTTTGTCATCTTCGTAAGCATACGCTTCAAAACTGCACAGAGTCACAGTAAGCAACGCTAAAAACTTTATTATGGTGAGTATTTTCATCGTCCATCCTCGGTGTGTGTTGATTTTTGATAATAATTGTTGCCCCAAAATGGGGAGCAAAGCCGCTTTGATTATTTTTCTTTTATGTTGTCTTGTACAATACCAGCAACAGCAATTTTAGCAAGAGAACCACCATTGAGCGAACAAAATCAAGAAAGTCTGAATTATAAAAGTGCCGGAGTCGATATTGCCGCTGGGAGTGCGTTAGTCGAGCGGATTAAACCCATCGCAGCACGAACGCGAACAGCCGGTGTATTAGCAGGGTTGGGCGGCTTTGGCTCCCTGTTTGAACTGCCTTTAGACCGCTACCAAAACCCCATCTTGGTATCCGGTACGGATGGTGTAGGCACAAAATTAAAGTTGGCAGTTGAGTCCGGCATCCACAACACTGTGGGAATTGATTTAGTGGCGATGTGTGTCAACGACATCATCGTGCAGGGCGCAGAACCCTTGTTTTTCCTCGATTATTTTGCCACTGGCAAGTTGGATGTCGATACCGCCGCCGCTGTTATCGAAGGCATAGGTGCGGGTTGCGAACTGGCAGGAGCTGCATTGGTAGGCGGTGAAACCGCTGAAATGCCCGGTATGTACGCCGATGGTGAGTACGATCTCGCCGGATTTTGTGTGGGCATCGTCGAAAAAAGCAAAATAATTGACGGTAGTAAGGTTAAAGTGGGCGATAAGCTCATTGGTATCGCATCATCAGGACCACATTCCAACGGTTATTCCTTAATCCGCAAAATTTTGGAACACAGCAATGCCGCATTATCCGATCCCTTTGAAGACAACACTTTAGGAAAAGCATTGCTTAAACCTACTCGAATTTACGTTAAGTCTTTGTTATCCCTGATAGATCAAGTTCCCGTACACGCTTTAGCCCACATAACGGGTGGCGGCATCACAGAAAACCTGCCTAGGGTATTACCCGAAGGTATTTCGGCACATATCGATCTTGCTGCTTGGGAAGTTCCATCTATTTTCAAATGGTTACAACATAAAGGCAAGGTATCACTCGCTGATATGTTGACGACGTTTAACTGCGGTGTAGGTATGATTGTTGTTGTCGCAGCAGACCACGAAAGTGCCGCACTTAGGTATCTTGAGAAATCAGGGGAAACGGTATTTCCGATGGGTGAACTGCTTGCTTCAGAAGGTAAAGCGCAGGTGATTTATCGGTAACTTTGATAAATACAGCGTGTAACTGTTGATATTATTAGCCGTATTAAAGAGAAGAAACACGAACAAAATAACATTGTTATTCAATCGGTTATAGATTCGCGTTCTATGTAATTGATTTTTATTGTTGCCAAAACCTGCTTCTGAATTGATTAAACTTGTTCGCGTTAAACAAAATCCTGCGCGAGTTTTTGCCCCTGAGTAGATCTAAGCTGACTTCGGCCAAGCAAATTCGGGTATACCTTTGATTGCCGTTTTTTCCATGTGGACGTACTGTAATCCCATCAAAGTTCCACCTTCGCTCAGGTGTTCTACCCAGATCACTTTTATTTCGCCTTCCAGCCCTAGCTGTTTAAATTCAAAAACAGTAACGACTCCTACTTCAACATAAACCGTCTCGGCAAGGCGAATCATAATTCCATCCACAGATACATTAACTGCATTAAATTCAAGGTATTGACCATTGAATAATATGTGTCCAGTCCCAGGCAGGTTTTTCCGATAGGCTTTTCTTTTATACAAAAGGTCATTGACATCATACGCAACGTTCTTGAATTCCAAGGCGAGCAAAATGTGATCGTCTTGCAAATCAACCCTGATAACTTCAACTTCGCCAGCCAAGCGCATATCTGGGAGATATAGATCAATTATTGTTGAGGCTAATAGCGTATTGAAAATACCCTTAATGTCACTTTTGCCGACCTTGCTATTTAATTGAGCAAGAACACCGGTGATGGATATGTTTTTTATAGTGATCGGCTGTTCTTCGCCGGCCAAATAAATCAGACCATTCGTGGTTAAATTTTTCCGATAGGGTCTTAACAGCATTGAACTCATGTAAATCTCCTCGTGGTATCGCAATCCGCGCATGTCCTGTACGGACTTCTAACGCCGTTGTCTTGTCGCATAATCATTACTTATTTTGTAGTTTCCTACAACAGTTATTTAATAATTCAATTTTTAATTTTGAAACAAGCATAGACTGTTTTTACAAAAATGTTATTTCCAGATAGTAACTATATTGGTGAAGTCATCCGTCCACGGTTTGACATCAAAGGTTACTGGAAGTTTTTGCCACAACCCAAGTTGGCTTTGCCTTAATAATTCTAAAGTTTCCGGTTTTTTCGCTAGGACTACCCAATCAGTTGCAACCACTAAGGGAATGTCCTGCTGGGGCTTGAATTCCTGGATCAATCCCGACAATTGCACAGATTTTTCGTGTACCGCCAGCACTTTTTTCAACGCCAAATGGCGATTGGTGATGTGCAATGCCAGGATGCCGTTTGGCTTGATTTTGTCAAAGTAGAGCTTGATGGCTTCCTGGGTCAGCAAATGGGTCGGGATAGAGTCCGAACTAAAAGCATCGACCACGAACAAGTCAAACTTGTGGTCAGGCTCTTTTTCTAATGACAAGCGGGCATCGCCCACCGTCATCGTCATTTTCGGATTGCACTGGCTGATAAAGGTAAAGTAAGTTGGGTTGCTGGCAACATCGACGACCAGCGGATCCAACTCATAAAACGTCCAGTTTTGCTGGGGCTTGGTGTAGCAAGACAGTGTTCCTGCGCCCAATCCGATGATGCCGACGACCCAGTTATCGTTAACTTTGTCGTATTCGCTGAAAAGCTGGCCGATAGGCCCTTGGTGGCTGAAGTACGTGGACGGCGTGCGTGAATCTTTGTCCGCCAAGCGTTGAGCACCGTGTTTGGTGGTGCCATGGTAGAATTCGCGGTATTTTTCGGGCTGACCTTGCTCATTGGTCAACATGCTTTCGCGGACGGACAATACGCCAAAGAAAGTCCGCTCCTGGTATAAGGTGTGCGACAGCAAGCCATGCAAGCCAAAGGTAAAGAAGATGAGAATGCCCGTCAGCACGGCCAGCGTGACCGGTTGCGCCCTGAACGAATAGGTCAAGCCTGCCAGCAGGATCAGGCCAACGCCGATAGTGTCCAGGTATTGCGGCAAATCATCGATACTGAAAAATAGACCTAATCCGACAATCAATAGCAGAACAGGAAAGATCAATTGCATTAACCATTCTTTCCTATTGCGGACAGAATCTACCAAGCCAGGACGTAGCAACAGCGCGGCGATTATCATCAAAGGATATTCGTAGACGGCATTAAAAATAAAGGGTGCGACGAAGGTGTTAAACATCCCGCCCAACATGCCGGCAAATGACATGATTAAATAATAGGTGGTCAAGTGCCTGGTATTGGGCCTAAGTCTGGCGAGTTCGCCATGGCACACCATCACCGCCAGGAAGAATGCGGTCAAATGCAAACCCAAATCCACCCAATAAGGCAATACCGCCGGATTGATGAAGGAGAACGCAATAAATGGCAGCAACACGATGGGTTGCAACGTGACCATTAACGGATGGACTTTATCGTGCCATTTTGAAAACACGATAATGAAGGTGAGCAAGTAAACCGTCAGCGGAATGATCCACAACAACGGCACAGAGGCGATGTCCGTACTGATGAACGTGGTCAAACCCAGCAATAAGCTGGATGGTACGAATGCCAGTGCCAGCCAGTGCAGTTTGGTGGTTAAGCTGAGTTCGTCGTCTTGAGTAGCGGGTTCTTCGACTGCTTCCTTTGCTTGCTGGGCTTTCCATAAAATGAAAGCACACGCTGCGATCAACAGGCAAAGCACCAGAAAGCCCATGCTCCAATCCGATTTCTGGTTAGCCAGGCCAATATTCGGTTCGACCACAAAAGGATAACTCAGTAAAGCAATCAAACTGCCGATGTTGCTGGCGGCATACAGATAATAAGGGTCGTCACTGGTGTGATGACCGACATTGGCAAACCATTTTTGGATCAACGGCGCAGTCGTGGAAACCACGAAAAACGGCAAGCCGATTGAAAGAAACAACACACCAAGCAGCCAAAACGTCGGATTGTTTTCAGTTGGCGGTGAAACACTTTCAGGCAAACCGACAGGCAATGCCAAAAAGCTAACCAAAATGACGGCAATATGCACCAGGATTTGCTTATGCTGGTTGAGCCGAGTAGAGAGGAAATGGGCATACAAATAGCCGAGGAATAAAATGCTTTGATAAAACACCATGCAGGTGTTCCAGACGGCAGGCGAGCCACCCAGTAACGGCAACAAAATCTTGCCGAACATGGGTTGCAGCACAAACATTAATGCCGCACTGATGAATAAGGTTCCCGCAAATAAAAAAATCAGAAATAAACTGCGGTCGGTTTTGGTGTTGGCTGGCGAATTCATTGTTATTATTCTAGGTTTAGCTGGGTTTAATCTTATCTAACTTGTTAATCGCTCTATGATAAACCATTTACCTAGCCTTGCGGCACTCGAAAATCACCAAGCAATAAAAAAGGCGGATTATCCGCCTTTTTTGACTGCTATATTGAATGTAAACTGAGTTATAAGAAACCGAAAAACGCCGCTAACGCTTTTATTTCGTCTTCCGAAAGGTTTCCAGCTATTGCTTGCATGGCTCCATTTATTCTTGAGCCGCTTTTGTAATCGGTCAATTGTTTAGTCAGATAATCAGGATGCTGCCCAGCCAATCTTGGAAATTCGCCGTTGCCCTCGCCAGATGTGCCATGACAACCTAAACAGACTGCGGCCTTATCCTTGCCTTTCTGCACTAACGCAGGGTCACCGCCAGCCTTCGCTGGTTGTTGGACGGCAAAATAAGCCCCGTAGTTGTTGATGTCTTCCACTGTCAACTTACTGGTTTGCGCTTGCATCACCGCATTTTTGCGCTCGCCTGACTTATACGCCTTGAGTTGATTCACGATATAAACCGATTGCTGCGCCGCCAAGCTAGGCCATTGGGCATCGCCGCTCTTGCCCTTATCACCGTGGCACACGAAGCAGGTAGCCGCTTTTTGCTCCACCGATGTCAACTCGTTCGCCGAGACTTGCATTGCCCAATAACAGGCCAAAAATAGCGAGAAAGTAAACGCTTGCCTAAAAAAGTGCATGGGTCACCTCAGAAAAATTAATACGAAGGCTATTAGGAGCTTCTTGTAGCGTTATCTTAACGTTAACAACAAGCTGATTCGTAAAATATGATTATAATTCGGCTCTTAATATACAGCCAAATGTGATGAAAGATAATGAAAACTTCACCAAACTGCCATGAATAAGCCCAATCTTTCAGAAAATAGACACCCCGTACCAAGCATAGGTGTTGGCGGTGTGCTGCTCAACAGTCATCAACAGGTCTTATTGATTAAACGCAACCAAGCCCCAGCGAAGGGCTTGTGGTCACTTCCCGGCGGCAGGTTAGAGCCTGGAGAATCCTTGGTTGAGGCTTGCAAACGCGAGTTCCATGAAGAAACCAACCTGGATGTCGAGGTAAAGCATATCGTCGCCGTTGTTGATAGGCGATTAGAAGGCTTCCATTACGTGATTATCGATTATTGGGTTACGTTAGTTGATGAACATAGATGTGTGCCTACAGCGCAAAGTGATGTCGCGGAAGCCAAGTGGATCAACTTAGATGATCTCGGTTTGTATGATGTGGTCGTAGGCTTAACTGAGATTATTCTGAGTACCTATCAATCTCAAGCACAAGGTAGTTTAGTGGGTTTGCATGATGTTGATTTAACGGGTACGGATTTTTTAGTGCCTCAGAAAACTGAAAACACCTTGTAGAGTATTGCTTGGTTCTCATGAGCTTTAAGGCTAGAATGCCATTAGACCAATTCCGGTAACTGACTGGATGACGGCTTTTTAACCAACCGAAAGGAAGACCTGATATGAGCCTGAATTACACCGAAGAAGAATTGAATTTGCTGGCTAACACCCCTCACATCATTGGTGCGGCGATGGCGTTTGCAGGTAGCAGTGGGCTATTCGGGACTGGAAAGGAGATGTTCACCAACGCCCAGGCCGTTATGTCTGGCATCAAAGATTATCCCAATAACGCGCTGATTCAGACCATACTGCCCGATGCTAAGGGTAATGCGTCCGCAGCTATGGACAAAATGAAAAAGGTGCGTGACTGGGGTGTGGCACGCATGAAAGCCAAAGGTGTTGATTCTGCTCAGAAATTTCAATCCGAAGCCGTGGAAGATTGCAAAGCAGTAGCAGCGTTGTTGGCTACCAAGGCAACGCCACAAGACGCAACAGAATATAAGCAATGGGCGATGTCAATTGCTGAAAAAGTCGCAATGGCAACTACCGAGGGCGGTTTCTTGGGCTTTGGCGGTGAGCGTTTTAGCACCAATGAAAAGCAGTTATTTGGTGAGATTGAAAAAGCGATGGGGACACAGAGCTTGTTAGCTTAATGTTCCTTTTTTAGGTCAAAAGCGAGTAGCCTCGATACCATTACATCGCTTCGAGACTACCCGCCAAGATTAAAACAACCCCGTTATCTTCCCATCATCATCAATATCAATCCGCTCCGCCGCAGGCTGTTTAGGCAAGCCCGGCATCGTCATCATGTCACCGGCAATCGCGACAATAAACCCGGCGCCATTTGCCAGCCTGACTTCGCTGATTTCGACGGTATGCCCTGACGGTGCGCCTTTCAGGTTGGGATTGGTGGAAAATGACATTTGGGTTTTTGCAATGCACACGGGGAATTTGCCATAGCTTTCATCCCAGGTTTTAAGTTGGGCTTGAATTTTGGCGCTGGCGGAAATACCGGATGCGCCGTAAAGTTTGGTTGCTATGGTCGCTATTTTGTCCCACGAGCTGATGTTTTCATCGTACACATAGGTACAGCCGGGTTCACGTTGATCGACGAGATTCACGATTTCTTTGGCGAGGTTTTCTGCACCCGCCCCGCCTTCAGCCCAATGTTTGGAGACGACGCAATTTGCACCCAACTCAGCGCACTTGGCTTTGAGCAGGTTAATTTCTGCTTCGGTATCGAAGGTGAAATGGTTGACGCACACGACGCATGGCAAGCCGTAATGCTTGGTAATGTTGTTATAGTGACGCTCCAGGTTTTCAAAACCTAAGTCCAACGCAGACAGGTTTTCCTGGTTTAAATCTTCCTTGTTTACACCGCCGTGGAATTTTAGAGCCCGTACTGTAGCCACTAACACGACAGCTGATGGTTTTAAACCTGCCATCCGGCATTTTATGTCGATAAATTTTTCCGCCCCCAAATCCGCACCAAAACCGGCTTCTGTCACTACGTAATCAGCAAGCTTTAACGCGGTTTTTGTCGCGGTGACGGTGTTGCAGCCGTGGGCGATATTGGCAAACGGGCCGCCATGTATGATGGCGATGTTATTTTCCAGCGTTTGCACCAAGTTCGGCTTGATCGCGTCTTTTAACAAGGCCGCCATTGCGCCGTGGGCATTGAGGTCGTGGGCATAAATGGGCGTTTTGCCGTCGGCTTTATAAGCAATGACGATGCGACCCAGGCGTTCTTTCAAATCAGCGCGGCTGGTTGCCAAACAAAGAATCGCCATGACTTCAGAGGCGACCACAATGTCAAAACCATCTTCCCGCGAATAGCCATTTCCAGTGCCACCCAAGCCGATGATGATCTTCCGTAATGCGCGGTCATTCATATCCACTACGCGTTTCCATTGGATACGGCGCGGATCAATGCCGAGCGCGTTGCCTTGCGTGATATGGTTGTCGATTAAGGCCGCTAACAGGTTATGCGCCACACCTATCGCATGAAAATCACCCGTAAAATGCAGGTTGATGTCTTCCATCGGCACGACTTGGGAATACCCGCCACCCGCTGCGCCGCCCTTCATGCCAAAACAAGGCCCCAAGGAAGGTTCACGCAAGCACATGATGGCGTTTTTGCCGATCCGGTTTAAGGCATCGCCCAAGCCCACGGTGGTCGTGGTTTTGCCTTCTCCGGCTGGCGTAGGGCTGATGGCCGTAACAAGAATGAGTTTGCCGTCTTTTTGGTCGGCCAGACTGTTCACGTATTCAAGCGAAAGCTTGGCCTTGTAATGTCCAAACGGATCTAAATGTTCAGCATCAATGCCAAATTTTTCTTTAACAAGACCGATAATCGGTTTCATTTTTGCTTGTTGGGCGATTTCTATGTCAGACATGGTGTTTATTTATGGCTATTCGTAAAAAGTCTATCGTTTCGGTCTCTAAAATTGCTCGCATCAGCTCCGGTTGCAATTCCCTGTAATGCTTGAAAACGTGGTACTGGCATTAACAGTAATCCCTTTGAATTAATGCCTATAACCTCATTTACTTCATGGATCATCACACATTCACCTACAAAGCGGGCTAGATTAACAGGAACAGCATTGCCAATAAATTGTTCCATCTCTGTTTTGTTACCATTCCAAACATAGTTTTCTGGAAATGTTTGAAGACGCGCTCTTTCTAAGGTCGTTAAAGGTCGAACATTTTCAACAGGCACTTCATCATTGGCGTGACCAGGATAGCCTTTAGGTATTGGGCGATTAACTCCACGAATTGTAGGCGAGGGTTCATCTATGGAAAAAACAGCACGTCTGCAATAATTGCGTGGATGTCGATAGTAATGTGACAAGCCCAAATCGTTACCTAAGTACTGCCTTATTGTCATTGGTGATTTTGAGAGTTTTGATTTAATTATTTCCAATAAAAAACCGTCTGACTCATTTCTTTTTCCAATACAAAAAAAGCGTTTCCTCTTTTGTGGTACGCCGCAATAACTGGCATCTAATACTATTTCTGTTAACCCGTAATTTGCATTACAGAAAACTTCTCGCGCTTCTGAATAAGCATCGCTATTTTGCGAACGGTCAACATTTTCCATGATGAACCATTTTGGAAGAATTTTCGCCACGATTTCTGCATAGGCTAAGGTCAAGTTTGCCCTTTTGCCTTCAACTCGTTTCCCAGCATGCGAAAAATCCTGGCAGGGCGGGCCACCTGCAATCAAGTCAATTTCGTAATTAGCGGCAGCATTAACAGTTGTATCAACATCTGAAAGATCAATGTCAAGAGTATCGTGAAGATGGTTCAACCGGTACACGGATAATGCCTGAGTCCAATTATCCATACCTACAATTACGTCAATCCCAGATAATTTCAAGCCAAGAGATAACCCACCCACGCCACAAAACAAATCAATCGCTTTCATTGTCAAGCTCCTCAAATAAATGCTTTGCGGTGAAATAAATTGTTGCGTCGAAGCGTCGCTCTGGACTTAATTTGTCTTGACCGCCGCCTAAAATAATTTCACGTAGTGCTTCTTTAACGACGGCGGGTTTAAGTTTCCTTGGATGATCCATATAACTCCGAGTAATTTTTCCACCCAATGCGAATTCTTTATCAGTTAAATTACCCATTGCGTCCTCTCTGTAAACGCCCATATCAACTTTACCTCGTGTCGATAAATCATATAGCGAATGCGCCAAGCGCGTTGCAGCACGGAGAAATCGTGGTACTTCGTTAGCCTTTTTTGAGGTTTCATGTTTCGCCCTGTCAATAAAAGCCCGACACAACGCAAAGTCGCTCCAAACAAAAACATCGAACGCATGATCTGACAGTTCTGGCGATTTACCTTTGGTTTTCCAAATAGGTTGCATTAGAAAAGGTTTTTGGCGTGAAACGTAAAGAGTCTGGAAGGTATCTAAGCAATCTAGGATGCTATCTTTACGAGATTTGATTTCTGTTGGATTACCCCAGTTCCTAATCGGTTGGCAAACGGGTTCAAACAATTTGCGTAGTTCTGGTAATACATCAATACAGGAATGGGCAATTCCTAACGCAGCATAAGACGTTGTGGCGGCTCTAACTACTAACTCAGAACCCCATCTTGATTCCTCGTCTTCATGCGTACCATCATCAGGCAATACGGTTAGCTTTATTTCCAGTGCCCGCAAAAATTCTTTTTCGTTCTTAACTACCAAGTCGATATTGCCGATGTCCCCATACGCCCATTGTTGATAAGGTTCAAACTTGCTCTCAAATGAAAAGGTTAGTTGTTTGTTCGCCAATTTTGTATTGAAGATTTCATCAAATGAGATTTCTTCAGGTTGAACATGCAATTGATCGAGGGTATCGCCCATCAATTTTAAGTAAACAGCGGGGATGTTTTTATCCCGCATATAACAACATAATGCTGTGGGAAAGGTACTATTGAATTGATTTTTACCCCAAAGATCATCTCCAATACGGTTTGATTTGGTAATTCCGTATAAAGATGGGGGTTGGGTACAATTCATTCCTATTGCTCCAAAATATTACAACGTTTATTCAGCCATAAACCGGAAACCGCTTACACAGCGTCGTTACTTTCTCCCGCACCGCCGTAATTACCTTCTCATCTTCCATATTTTCCATCACGTCGCACATCCAGTGGGCGATTTCAGTGACTTCGGTTTCTTTAAAGCCGCGCGTGGTTGCTGCGGGCGTGCCGACGCGGATGCCGCTGGTGACGAAGGGTGATTGCGGGTCGTTTGGCACGGCGTTTTTGTTGACGGTGATATGGGCTTTACCTAAGGCAGCGTCGGCAGCTTTGCCGGTGATGCCTTTGGGGATTAAGGAAACCAACATAAGATGGTTGTCAGTGCCGCCTGAAACAACATCAAAGCCACGATCCATAAATACCTTCGCCATTGCCTGGGCGTTCTTGATGACTTGTTGTTGATAAGTCTTAAATTCCGGCTGCATGGCTTCTTTGAACGCCACGGCTTTGGCGGCAATAACGTGCATCAACGGGCCACCCTGGATGCCAGGGAAGATGTTGGAATCGAATTTCTTTTCCAGTTCAGGATTGCTTTTGCATAAGATCAAGCCACCGCGAGGGCCGCGCAGGGATTTGTGAGTAGTGGTGGTGACTACATCGGCAATCGGTACGGGATTTGGATAAACACCTGCGGCAATCAAGCCCGCTACATGCGCCATATCGACAAACAAATAAGCGCCAACCTTATCGGCAATCTCGCGGAAACGTTGCCAGTCCCACACGCGTGAATAAGCGGAAAAACCCGCCACTAGCATTTTCGGTTTATGTTCTAGTGCCAAGGCTTCAACTTGGTCGTAATCTATAAAACCAGTTGCTGGATCAAGTCCGTATTGCACGGCGTTGTAAATTTTGCCGGAGAAATTGGGTTTTGCGCCGTGGGTTAAATGACCGCCGTGCGCCAAACTTAAGCCCAAAATGGTATCGCCTGGTTGTACCAACGCCATATATACGGCCATGTTTGCGCCTGAACCGGAGTGCGGTTGTACGTTGGCATAATCTGCACCGAATAAGGCTTTGGCGCGGTCGATGGCTAATTGCTCTGCCTTATCGACAAATTCACAGCCACCATAATAGCGTTTTCCTGGATAACCTTCCGCATATTTATTGGTTAATAACGTGCCTTGCGCTTCCAGCACTCTGGGGCTGGCGTAATTTTCAGACGCAATCAGCTCGATATGATCTTCCTGGCGTTGTTTTTCTTCTTCAATCGCGTGGAATAATTCATCATCGAATTCGGCAATGGTCATGGATTTGTTAAACATGTTTTCTCCTGAAATAAATTTTGTGGTGTCTGAGTTTACGGCTAATGTTGATGGCTTAAAAATATGGATTCTTTCTCCCTTAGGGAGAAGCTTGGGATGAGGGGATTTAACTAGGCTTTTCCCCTATGCGTATTCTCCTCACCCAACTCTCTCGGCAACTGCTCCTGCGTTGCCCTACTTACCTACATCCATGTAGGCATCCCTCTGGATAGGGCTTTCATCCTTTAATTCTACAGAATTAGTTTACGATTGGAACGGTTGAATAAGCAGTATCTGCAAATCAGCCACATTCGTACCCGTTGCACCCGTCATCAATAAATCTTGCGAACTTTTTAGCGCGGTATAGGCATCGTTGTTGTAGAGCAGCTCGGTTGGATTTACGCCTGCTTTCAGCATTCGTTGTATTGTACCCGAATCTACCATTCCTCCGGCAGCATCCGTTGGGCCATCGCGGCCATCTGTGCCGCCGCTTAGGAAGACCCAGTTTCCTTGCAACCCTTGTTCTTGCGCTTGGATGGCGAAGGCAAGCGCCATTTCTTGGTTACGCCCACCACGGCCATTGCCTTTGAGGGTAACTGTGGTTTCGCCCCCTGCTAGTAGCGCAATCGGTCGGTTTCCTGCTGTACTCAAATGGGCAAGGGCGAAGTACACGAGTTTTCCGGCCTCATCTCGTGCTTCGCCACACAGGTTATCGCCGTAAAGGATCGCATCAAAACCTTGCTCTTGCGCCGCTTTCATGATGGCTTTTACACTGAGGGTGTTGCTGCCTATTAAGGTATGGCTGGTTTTGGCAAAACAAGCATCGTTAGGTTTTGCAGTTTCCTTGACTTCGCCTTGCTGTCCACTTTCCAGGTAATCGCGTACAATGGACGACACCTTATGCCAGATGTCTTTGGCTTTTAATAGGTCAATCGCATCATCAAACGTTGTTTCATCCGGCACGGTTGAGCCGCTGGCGATAGCCGACAAATCATCACCGATGACATCGGACAAAATCAGGGCATGACAATCGGCAGGTGCAATCATCTGTACCAAGCCGCCGCCTTTTAACTGGGACAGGTGCTTACGGACGCAATTGACCTGGTTAATGGTTGCACCGGAAGCAAGCAACAAATCGGTCGTGCGGATTTTATCCGGCAAACTTACCGGATCAACCGGATAAGGTATCAGGGCAGAACCGCCGCCGCTGACCAAAACCAAGACCAATTCACCTACTTTAGCATCTTGCGCTATCTCGGCGCACCGTCTGGCAGCATTGAAGCCCGCGTCATCAGGCAAAGGATGCCCAGCGCCAATGACGTTAACGCCAGGAACAGGTTTTACATTTTCGTAATTGGTGACGGCAATCGCCTGTCCCGATAAATAATGGGCTGGGATAGTGTCGATAGCGGCTTTAATCATCGGGCAAGCCGCTTTGCCAAAGGCAATCAGGTGGGTTTTATTCCATCGCCCTGTTCGCTTATCACTGTTCTTATTCAGCAGGATTTGTAACTGGTTATCGTCAGCTATCAGGCATCGCCTGACTGCCTGATAAGGATCAGCAGCGGCAACACCCGCCTGAAAAATGTTGAACGCGGACTTTCTCAGGTTAGGGATAGATGAGTGGGCGGAAACATTCACCAAACTAAATCTTTGCCATTTCCTTGGCTAAGGTGAAGATATTTTCGGCATCCAAAACCTGTTTGTTGTCTTCAAACAATTTGGCGATACAGGCGCGGTGTAATGCCAGTTTAAATGCCCCAAAGCCGATTGCGCCCCAGATGATCTTGCCGTGCCGTTCCATTCCCTTATCCATCATGTCCGTGCCGCCTATCCCTAGCGGCGGCGTGGTATTGGCATCGGCAATCAGTTCAATATTGGGATTGTCTCGCCATTGCTCCTCGGTCAGCAGCTCAATTCCGGCTGCACCAGTAGCCAGCACGATATTGGCATCGGAAATCGCTTGTCCTCTGGCACCATTATCAGCAGCCTCAATGGGAATAAGGTCAACACCAAAGCGAACTTTCATGGCATTACAGGCTTCTACAGCCTGTACCATTTTTCGGGAAGTGATAGTGACTATTGCGCCTTCTTTAGCTAACATAGCCGCAGCACGTTGACCAACAGGGCCTGTCCCCGCTAATACGACGGCTTTTTTTCCGACAATGCTCCTGTTAGCAACCAACTTAGCTACAGCAGCAGCGGCAGTCGTATTACAGCCGTTACAGTCGAGCATGGCCGAGACTTGAAAACCGCCAAAAAAGTGTTTCTGTACGGCTTTAAAGAGGGCTTGCCCTGTAATCATATCGCTCCCACCAACAAAAATAGCGGTATTCATCTTGTCTTTGGGTGCACGGGTAAAAATGGCACCTTCAACCAGCGGGCTTACATTTTCGGGAGTTAATCCGCCATATCCCGTCACATGGTCAGCCCCGCCATCGTAAGCGACAACCGTATCGAAAACAGAAGGATAAGTATCTGTATCAAATTGGAATAACAGCTTTTTCATTAACTTACCTTGTTATGAATTGGGTTTTTCTGCACTGTGTACTTAGATATTCGCTATCCATTTCACGGGACAAGGCAGAATTGGCTAAGCTTTTTGGCATTCAAAATAGGGGTTCATTATATCCGATAGCTAGTTTTGCAAGATAAGTAAAATCATTTAGTGCCAAGCAGTTTGTCAGCAATCTGGTCGAACGCTAACAAACAAAACATAGCTAAAATCATTGCTTTATCATATTTTGGGACGCATAAATACGGTCTTGCTCTAGCATGGTATTTCTATATGCGTACATAATTTGGCATAAAAAAGCTGTTAACTATTAGCCTAGTTTATAGGTATTTTTTACGTATTGACTTCTCACCATAATGCTTTTACCTTACTGCTACGCCTGTAGGCGTTTAATGAGCCGAAGCGACAGCGGCATTCCTGTAGCACTATGAGGGATAGGGGGTATAGTGAAAAAAACAGTTTTTTATTTAACACTAATGGGGTCTTTAGCGACAGCTTCTAATATTGCTTTAGCAGATTCCAATTGTGCAACTTTACCCAATCATGCTGCACTAAAAGCTGCCCTAAGTGCAGCGCAAAATGTCGGTAATGGCGGCTTTGGTTTGCACATGTGGGGTACTATTGTCGATAGAGACGGCATTGTTTGCGCCGTTGCATTTACCGGCGGCGACAGAGGTACCCAATGGCCTGGCAGTCGTGTTATCTCAGCCCAAAAAGCAAACACTGCTAATTCGTTCAGTCTACCTGGGTTAGCACTTTCCACAGCTAATCTTTACACCGCCGTTCAGCCTGGTGGTAGTTTGTTTGGCTTGCAGGAGAGCAACCCCGTTGATACCGAGGTCGCTTATAAAGGACCATCAGCAAAATATGGTCAATCCAACGATCCGTTAGTCGGTAAAAAGATTGGTGGTGTTAATGTTTTCGGGGGTGGTCTTGCACTCTATGATGCTTCCGGAAAAATAGTTGGTGCTGTCGGCGTAAGCTGGGATTCTTCTTGTGCAGATCACAATATCGCTTGGCGAACAAGAACCACCCTTGGTTTAGATAATGTTCCTGGCGGTGTTGGACCTAATGGCACTGACGGTATCGACTATAGCCAAAGTAGTGGTTGGGCACACCCATTATGTGCAGTTGGGGGTGAAGATGAAGTAGCGGTAAGCATTGGCGCAGGAGGCCCTGCTGTTCCTTAATCAGCCAGCCTTGTTGTTTGTTGATGGCCGACTTCCTGCTTAGTTGTTCGAACTGATTAAAAATATATTTAGCCGCTAAGGTTAGCCTTAAGCGGCTTTTTTATTAGGCTATAACCCAATTTTTCAAACAGACATAAATCGATTCCAACAGAGAACAAAATGAAATTAGTGCTGCAAATCGCCCTTGGTGTGTTTTTGGGGATGCTGTCATCCCAACTTGTGATCGATAACTGGCATACTCACCAGGAAGTCATAGCCAAAGAAGTAGCAGAAAAACTCAGAGCAAGGCAGGAAAAAGTTCGCATGGAACAAGGAGATCGTATTCGTACCCTGCTAATTCAAAACCGTCAGAATAAAACGCATGGCGAAAATAAGCCGCCTGTCGGCTTTGTTCCTGATGATGCAAAAGCGCCATAGCCTTAGGTTGGAAACTGTATATAACAGCTTTATTGTCAAAGCTAATTGTAACTATTTGTTTAAATAGGCATTAGCTGTCATCAGCAATATTTAACAATCGGCGTTAAAAGCATCTACACGAGGAGAAATATCCCACATTTTTCCAGTCAATTACTTCACAGACATCTCATATAGTGGTCTAGTCGTAGGGTATGGTAATCGTGCAGATACGCTTTACCTAACACCATTAAAACCCCGTCCATCTTGAAGCTACGAAGGACAGACACAGTAAGTGTTCATGGAATGACGAGTTCACCACGAACGAAATCAAAACCTTATACGATAAAAACAAAAAAGGTCTGTGTTTTTGCAAACACAGACCTTTTTAGGGGATCGAAAAAAAAGATTAGCGTTTTGAGTATTGTGGACGTTTTCTAGCCTTATGTAAGCCGACTTTCTTACGTTCAACAATCCGTGAATCGCGGGTTACATAACCTGCTTGTCTAAGTGCAGGACGTAATGTTTCGTCATATACCATCAGTGCACGGGTCAAGCCGTGGCGAATCGCGCCAGCTTGTCCAGAAGGACCGCCGCCTTTAACAAAAACGTTGACATCAAATTTGGTTTCCATATCAACACATTCTAATGGTTGACGTGACACCATTTGGTCAGTTTTACGACCAAAATAGTCTTCAATGGATTTTGTGTTAATCGTAATCTTGCCAGTGCCTTTCGTCGCGTAAACGCGCGCTATCGCACATTTACGACGACCTGTTCCATAATATTGCGCTGCTGCTGTCATGGTCTTCCTGCTTAAATGTCTAAAACTTTCGGCTGTTGAGCCTGATGATCGTGCTCTGGACCTGCATACACTTTCAATTTCTTGAACATGGCACGACCGAGCGGGTTGTTTGGTAACATGCCTTTAATCGCTGTATTGAGTATGCGGTCAGGAAATGTTTTTCTTAATTTGGCTAGGTTAACAGTTTTAAGATTACCGATATAACCTGTGTGATGTTGATACAGCTTGTCTTGCTCTTTAGTGCCGGTAACGCCAATTTTTTCAGCATTGACGACGATGATGTAATCGCCGGTATCGACATGTGGGGTATATTCAGGCTTGTGTTTGCCACGTAGACGGCTTGCAATTTCAGATGCCAGACGACCTAAGGTCTTGCCTTCTGCGTCTACCACATACCAGTCGCGCCTTACTTCTGCGGGCTTTGCACTAAATGTTTTCATCGTTACTTTGTCTTGCTGTTAAAGGCTTAAAAAAAGAAGCGGAATTATACTAAATCTTTGCGTTGCTATCAAACTTATTTACTGGAAGGGCTTAATTAGTGCGTTGACATGAACATCTTTAGCTTTAGAAACTCCCTATAAATCCCCTCATCCCAACCTTCTCGGCAATAGCTCCTGCATTGCCCTACTATCTACATCCTTGTAGGCATCCCAGAGGGAGAAGGAGATTTTTTATAGTTTGATGTTCAAGGAATGCAATTTTCGATAAAGGTGGGTGCGCTCGATACCGACGGCTGAAGATAACTTGGCTACGCTGCCACCTGAACGCTCAAAGTGGTATTCCAGATAAGCTTTTTCAAATTGATCCCTAGCGTCTTTTAACGGCAAGTTATAGAAATCCGGCACGGATGCTGAAGGTGCTGAATCACTGATGACTGTCCCTAACGCCAGTTTTACTTCATCCAGTTCAATTTCTTCGCCAACGCCCAAAATCATCAGTCGCTGGACTAAGTTTTTCAATTCCCTGACGTTTCCGCGCCAACTGTAGTTGCGTAAAAAGTTCTGCGCCGACATGGAAAACTTCCGAAACGGCAATTTGTCATGGCTGACGAAATAGTCCACATAAAAACTCAACAAACCTGGAATATCTTCGCTGTGTTCCCTAAGCGGTTGAATGTTCAAGGTGACTTCATTCAACAAATAATAGAGGTCGTGACGAAAGCGCCCTGATTTAACCTCGTCTGCCAAGTCGATTCGTGTTGAAGCCAGTACGCGCACGTCCACGCGTACAGCCTCGCTGCCTCCTACACGCAAGAACGAGCTTGATGCTAAGGCACTGAGCAATCTTAGCTGCGTCTCCTGATCCATTCCGGCAATTTCGCTTAAGAATAAGGTTCCTCTGTTTGCTCGTTCCAGCAGGCCAGGGAAAACCCTGCCGTCATGTTCCTTGCCAAAAAATTCCACAGCGGCGTTTTCCGGTGAAATGCTGCCTACCGCGACATCGACAAATGAACCATCCCTCCTAGCACTATTATTGTGCAAGTAACGGGCATATAGCTCTTTACCTGCCCCAGCTTCACCAACGAACAATACCCTGGTATCGTGTTGAGCTAGGCGTTTTAGCTGGTCTTTAGTGCGGGCAACAGCAGCACTTTTGCCGACTGGTTCTATGTCGGTCACCAATTGTTGTTTAAGTCCGGCATTTTCCCTTTGTAGGTTACTCGCTTCCAATGCCCTAGCTACGATCAGCAACAGTTTTGCCAAGGATAAGGGTTTTTCCAGGAAGTCATAAGCACCCAGCTTGGTAGCTTCCACGGCGGATTCTACCGAACCATGCCCTGACATCATTACGACGGGACACAGCAATGAATCTTCTGCAACCCATTCTTTTAATAGAGTTATGCCATCTGTATCGGGCATCCAGATGTCCAGCAAAATCAGATGCGGGTTTACTGAATCCTTAAGCGTTCGTGCTTCCGTAGCATTTTCTGCGGTTGCAACCTGATAACCTTCATCTTCGAGAATTTCGCACACTAAACGGCGAATTTCCGGCTCATCATCTACAACCAATAATCGAGGTGTTTGTTCATTCATAGTGTTTCCGCTGCTTCATTAAACTGTGGGGAGTTGAATGATAAAACCCGCGCCAATTGGACGACGGCTATCAACCCATATAGAACCACCGTGTTCTTCAATGATTTTTTTCACAATCGCCAAACCTAAGCCAGTGCCTTTGGTCTTGGTGGTGACATAAGGCTCAAAAATTTGTTCAATTTGCTCTTCTTTAATGCCTGGGCCATCGTCATAAATCGCCATTTCGATAAAATCGGCGTAGTTTTTCTGCACCCTGGATAAATGAACTTCGATTTGTCCTTCAGCGCCTATGGCTTCCAGGGCGTTAATGATCAAATTATGCACCACTTGCCTGAGACTAACCGGATCCCCTTTTATTAATAGCTCACCGGTTTCAAATTCGACCTTGAATTTTACTCCAGGTTTCACTGGATACAATGCTAACACTTCTTGTACCAATACAGCCAAGTCTATATCAGTGGCCTGTTTTTTGGCGGGTTTAGCATATTGGGCAAAGTCATCCACCATTTCTTTCATTGCTTCAACCTGTTGCACTATCGTACGGGTGGATTTTTGTAAAATTTCGGCATCACTGGTTTCCAGTTTTGTCGCCAGCTTCACCTGTAAGCGTTCTGCTGATAGCTGGATAGGGGTCAGCGGGTTTTTGATTTCATGCGCCAAACGCCTCGCCACCTCGCCCCAGGCAGCACTTTTTTGCGCTTGAATCAAATCCGTCACATCATCAAATACCACAACAGCACCGACTCGCTGACCTTCTTGCGAAAATAATGGTGTTCCTCGGCACAATAGCTCTTGGCGACCATTCGGGCCTAAAAATGCGATCCGTTGTTGCCAAATATCATCGGCTTGTTCAAGCAAACGCTGGATAGATTTTAAAGGTTCGGTAAGTTCTTGATAGTTCTCGACCAGTTCCAGCAAAGTTTGCCCAATAAAGTGGTTAACATGAATGTGAAAAATCCGGTAAGCCGCCTGATTGGCCGTACGGATTTTATAGTCTTCATCAAAACTGATGACCCCTGCCGTCAAATTAGCGAGTATTGTTTCCAGGTATGCCCGTTGATTTTCTACCTCAACACCCGTCCGCCTTATTTCATTCCGAGCCTCACCTATGCGGCGTGTCATCACATTGAAAGATTCGACGAGGAAACCGAGGTCATCTTGGGCAGTTACTGGCAACTGCTGGTCATAAAGCCCAGAAGCCACGGCCTGCGTACCTTTGACAAGATTTTTTACCGGTGCGACGATATTGCGTATACTGATAAATGCCACCCATATTGCCGCCAGCAAGCTCATCAATAACACCAGCGATAAGGTTAAAGAAAAGCTCCGTTTCAGGGAATTTCTTAAATAATTCATCTCCTGATACCGAAGAAAAGCAAATTCTACTGAGTCCGCAAGGTCGGCAATCCGTACCGGAACAGGATAAAGTGCTTGCAGATATTGCGGTTCTTGGCCTTTGATGACAACTATCGCTCGGATCATCAATTGATCCTCCATAACTGGCGCTAAAGCCACGTAATCAGAGCTATGCTGTAGTTGCAAACGAATATTCTCATCGGGTAGGCTGGGCAATATATCACCGGGATTAATGCTGCTGGAGGCGATAATACGTCCTTGCTTTGAAAAAAGCGTCACTTCGGAAGCACCCGATAGCATAAGCAAGTTTTCAACTTCCAAGGTCGCCATGGCTTCAGATGAATAATCCAGGTTCTCAGCTAATTGCTGGGTTTGCCTTAGATGCCAGCGCATTCTTTGATCCAATGAAGCCTGGCTGAGTTCCAGCGCATCTTCCATCGCCTTGTCTATTTCGACGTTAAACCAGCTATCAATACCTTGGTGCAGGAACTGCATGGAAAAGAAAAAAACGATGGCTGCGGGAGCTAAAGCCAGCAATACAAACAAGGACATCATCCGAGTAGTGAGTTTAGAACCCGCTTCACGCTTTTTTAATTGTCGGACTAAAGCGTAAATATTTGCCCCGACCAAGCCCAGCAAAACCACTGAACCCAAGGCATTTATCAGTAATAGCCATGAAGACATGGCACTTAGTTTTGATGATTCCTGCTGGGCTGAACTCATCAATTGTAGCGACAGCAAAATCAAGCCAAACAATATGGCTACAGAGACCCAGATAGGCAGTTTTATTTTTTTAACGGCCATAAATACCAGTCGCTGGAAAGATACCATTGCGAATTCACATAAGCAACTGGGCGCAAAGGCAGTGGCAGCGCATCTC
The DNA here is from genome assembly GCA_945861705.1 of Methylomagnum ishizawai. Taxonomy (GTDB): domain Bacteria; phylum Pseudomonadota; class Gammaproteobacteria; order Methylococcales; family Methylomonadaceae; genus Methyloglobulus. The sequence continues at coordinate 106,021 of CAMAVM010000002.1, forward strand.
GCTCGAAGGTGATTTTCATTCCGGCGATATATGATTCTTGGTTGAATATTTTGGATTTTTCTACGAGTCGGTAATCTCGCACTGTTGACAACAAATTCAGAGCCGCTTGCAGTGTGGAAAAGTTATCCACCGCGCCGTTGCTTTCATTGGTTATCCGGTACATCTTCAATAGGGCATGATATTGGATACGGTAGCGGAAACTTTTTTCAATCAGCGTGTTATCCCATAAATAATTGCGTTGTTCCTGCACTTTAAACTCATACGTCCAGAATAGGGAAACACCATTGTTCAATGCTTCTATGGCTTTCTTGCTTAATTGATAATCGATGTCGGCGGTCAGTACATAATCGTCGCCCAATAAGGAGGTTTCGGCACTTGTTACCCTTACCCCTGTGTCGCTCGGATAAGCTGATGTGGGCATCAGTAACAACAGTAAATACAGCAAAATAGCTGTTTTATTGTTTAACAAGTCGCGCATAATAAAAGCCATCCATTGAGGATTCGCCGGTCAAAATTTGCCTTCCACAGATACCAGGAATGCCCCATTCATCAGACGTGATTGGTAATTCGATAGCGTCGTTATGTGTCGATAAAAAATCTTGAATTTGCTCTTCATTCTCCTTTTTTAACACTGAACAAGTGGCGTATAAAAGCATTCCGCCGCTTGCTAATAAAGGCCAGATGGCATTTAAGATGGTTTTTTGCAGGATTGTTAATGCGGCAATATCCGTCTCTTTTCTTAATAGCTTGATGTCTGGGTGACGGCGAATAACCCCAGTTGCCGAACACGGCGCATCCAGCAAAATCCGGTCAAACGGTTTGCCGTCCCACCAATCGTCAGTTTTGGCTGCATCGGCGACGATTAGCTTGGCTTGCAGACCCAATCGTTGTAGGTTTTCACTCACCCGCAGCATTCGGCTTTCGTCAATATCAACGGCGACCATTTCACCAATGTCAGGTTGTTGCTCTAAAATGTGCGCGGTCTTTCCACCTGGTGCGGCACAGACATCCAGCACACGCTGTCCTGGTCGCGCATCAAGCAATTCTGCGGCCAATTGCGCCGCACCATCTTGCACTGAAACCCAGCCGTCCGCAAATTTGGGTAAGGCTTCAATCGGCACGGGTTTATCCAGGATAATTCCGGTAGCCGTAAAGTCGGCGGCATTTGCCGCTAAATTTTGTTCAATCAATAACTGAAGATAGTCATCCCGCGTCGTTTTCGTCAGATTAACCCGCAACGCCATCGGTGGTGGCTGGTTGTTTTCCAGCAATATTGTTTCAACTTGCTTAGGCCAATCATGTTCTATTTTTTTAATCAACCAGTTAGGGTGACTTAACGCCGCTGTTTTGAATTCATCTGCTTGTTGCTCAAGATCGTCTTGCTTCCTCAAATAACCTCTAAGCACGGCATTAATCAAAGCTTTTGCCCAAACTATTTTACGTGCCGCCTGTACGGTTTCCGAAACCGCCGCATGGGGTTTTACCCGCATATACTTGAGTTGATAAAGCCCAATTAATATCAGCGATTTTACTTCTAACGATTTTAATGGCTTATCAATCAATGCGTTTAAGATGAAATCCAAACGGTGATAAGTTCGGCACACGCCATAAGATATGGCTTGCACAAAGGCTTTATCTTGTGCGGATTCAACCGACTTAAGGGCGTGGTCTAATGCCAAGGTCAACGATTGCCCATCTTGCAATACCTTCGTCATGACACGGGCGGCGATCAATCGCGTATTCAAAATGTAATCAACCGAGTTTGACTCCTTGTGGATGATGTGAGCTCAAAAACGCCTGGATAGGTAAGCGTTTTCCGCCGGGCAATTGCACTTCATGCAAACGCAACAAGCCATCTTTGGTTGCTACATCCAGGGTTTTGTTAGTGCAGATGATTGTGCCAGGATCAGTTTTGATGTCAGATACCATCGGCTCGGCTTGCCATATCCGTAACACCTGACCTTTATACAGTGTTTGTGCGACAGGCCAGGGATTAAGTCCTTTTACTATCCTACCCAATTGTTCCGCAGATTGCGTCCAATCGAGTTCGGCTTCGGTTTTGCTCAGTTTTTCCGCGTAAGTGACTAAGCTTTCATCCTGAATTTCAGCTTGTACAGTGTCAGATTCGATCTGTGCAAGCACTTTTTCCAAACCAACCGCACCTAAAGCAGCCAGTTTTTCGTATAAATCCCCAGAAGTATCTTGTGCAGTAATCATGCACTCTTCCTTATGCAACATATCGCCAGCATCCAGTTTGTGGATGATCCGCATAATAGTAACGCCAGTTCTTTCGTCCCCGGCCATCAAAGCCCGTTGAATCGGTGCTGCACCGCGCCAGCGCGGCAATAGGGAGCCATGAACATTGAGGCAGCCTAATGTCGGTATATCAAGAGCCGCTTGCGGCAATATCATGCCATAAGCCACTACTACCATCAGATCAGGATTAAAATCACGCAGTTGCTGCAAATCCGCTTCCGGTTTGAGGCTAAGCGGCTGAAATACCGGAATTTCCACGCTTAACGCCAATTCTTTCACTGGGCTGGGTTGCAGCTTGCGTCCCCTGCCGGCAGGGCGGTCAGGTTGGGTGTGGACGGCGCAGACCTCGTGTTTGGAGTCCAACAGCATCCGTAAGCTGGGGACGGCGAAATCGGGTGTTCCCGCAAAAATAATCCGCACGTCAGTTTTGTTCCAGTTTGTGGAGTTTCTCCAGTTTTTTCTTGATGCGCTGCCGCTTTAGGGACGATATATAATCCACAAACAACTTGCCTTCCAGATGATCCAGCTCGTGCTGTATGCACACAGCCAGTAAAGCATCTGCTTCCATTTCAAAAGGCTTGCCTTCCTTATCCAAGGCTTTTACCTTGATGTGTTCGGCGCGTTTAACCGTTTCAAAAAAACCAGGTACTGACAAACAGCCTTCTTCAGACTCTTCCACGCCATCTTTCGCAATAATTTCTGGATTAATCAAACACAAAGGGTTATCTTTCTCCTCGCTCACATCAATGACGACAATACGCTGGTGGACGTTTACCTGGGTTGCCGCCAAGCCGATCCCTTTCGCCAGATACATGGTTTCCAGCATGTCATCGACCAGTTTTTTGATTTTGCCATCGACAACCTGAACTTCAGCCGCTTTTTTACGTAAACGGTCGTCAGGAAATTCGAGAATAGTTAAAACGCTCAACAAACTCTCCACTATAATTAGTTAATACTGGAATTCTATATGAATTCATCTAAACTTTGAATTCATAATGATTAAAAAGACACCACGGGAATACACTATGGTTTTTAGAACACTTTCAGGATTAATAGTTGCTTTGTGCATGATCGCATCTGCGTGGGCTACCGAAGCGATCCCATTGTCCATTAATCCATCCCATCCTAACCAATACACCGTTGTCGAAGGCGATACCTTATGGGATATTTCAGGGAAGTTTTTAAATCATCCCACTCAGTGGCCGCAACTGTGGAGTTACAACGCCCAGATTAAAAATCCACACCTTATTTATCCTGGTCAAACCGTTTACTTTTCTGTTGTTGATGGCAAGCCTAGGTTGAGTTTTTCCAGAGGCAACGAGGCTTATCAAGATTCAGGTGTCAGCCCTACTAGCGATACCTGTATGATTAGCGAAGAAGACATCCATAATGGTCGTACCAGCTTTGCGATGGCGCAAGGCGGCAAACTTTCGCCCTGTATCCGAGAAACCAGCCAGAAAGCAGCCATTCGTTTGATTCCGACGGAAACTATCGCTAAATACCTAAGCTCACCTAAAGTGGTCGGGGTTAACGAACTCAACGCCGCGCCTTATGTCGTCGATCTTGCGGGTTAACGTCTAATTGCAGCGGCAGGTGACAAACTTTATGTGCGCTCCATTCTTGCGCCGCAAAATACAGGCTTTACGGTGTACCGTGCTGGTGATACCTTCCAAAGACCAGAAACGGGTGAAGTATTGGGCTATGAAGCAAAATATGTCGCCGACACCAGCTTAGTGCAAGCAGGCGACCCCGCAACGGTGGTTATCGACAAATCGGTTACCGAAATCCTTATCGGTGATCGGCTAATGCCAAAGGCTGAGGAACAATTCACCTTGAGCTATTTCCCCAGAGCGCCCGAAGAAAGCATTAAGGGCAGCATTATCAGTGTACTGGATGGCGTTAGCCAAATCGGCAAATTTAATGTGGTCGTAATTGATAAGGGCACTCAGGATGGGCTGTTGCCAGGACATGAGCTGGATATTTACCAGCGCGGCAGAATAACCAGAGACACATACAGTGTCATCAAGAACGATCAGGTCAAGCTGCCTGATGAAATGGCAGGTACATTAATGGTTTTCCGCCCCTTTGATCGGGTGAGTTACGCCTTGGTCATGAAAGCCACTCAAGCCATTCACGTCCTCGATAAAGTCCAAACTCCCTGAACACATTCACTAAAGCACAAAAAAACGACATTAAATACTGGCTTGCGCTATTGCGTACGCCAGGCGTTGGTAGCAGGACTTTCCTTAGACTGCTAGAAACTCACACGGCTCCTCAACTATTTGAGGAATCCAACGCAGCACTTTCCGCTTTAGGTTTGAAAAGCGACATCATACAGGCCATTAAAAATCCAGATTGGTCGATTATTGACTCTGATCTCGCCTGGTTGGAACAAAACAATAATGCTGTTCTCACCTTATTTGACTCTGATTACCCCGCACAACTTAAAGAAATCCACGACCCGCCGCCGCTCTTGTTTGTACGGGGCAATCCTGAGCTGCTATCTCTGCCGCAGATTGCCATCGTCGGTAGCCGTAATCCCTCGACATTAGGACTGGAAACAGCCTTTGGCTTTGCCAAAACCTTAAGTCAACAGGGTTTTGTCATTACCAGCGGTTTAGCATTGGGAATTGATGCCGCCAGCCACCAAGGTGCGTTGAATGCTAAAGGCTACACTATTGCCGTCGCAGGAACTGGCTTGGATCGCGTATATCCCGCACGGCATATTGATCTGGCGACCGAAATCGTCAATACCGGCGCAATGGTTTCCGAATTTCCGCCCGGCACTTTGGCAAAAGCCAACCACTTCCCCAGACGTAACCGTATCATCAGCGGACTGTGCCAAGGCTTGCTGGTGGTTGAAGCTGCCAAGGAAAGCGGCTCGCTGATTACTGCACGGATGGCATTGGAACAGAACCGCGAAGTCTTTGCCATTCCAGGTTCTATCCATAACCCCTTGGCGCGAGGTTGCAATGCGCTGATCCGGGAAGGTGCTAAACTGGTCGAAACCACCCAGGATATACTTGAAGAATTTAGTCAATATATTCAACAAGATGAAAACAATTCCGTTGAAATATTACAAACAACGCTTGACCTGGAGCAACAAACACTATTGAATCGCGTCATGTTCAGCCCAACTGCTATCGACAAATTGGTTGAAGAGTCAGGGACTTCAGTTGAGGTTATCTCATCCATGCTATTGATCTTGGAGTTATCTGGATACGTAGAGGCGAACGCTGGTGGTAGCTATACCCGTTTGAAATAAACCGATTGAACCTATGAAAGAAACTATTTTTGATGTCCTGATGTACCTTTTTGAACACTATATGGAAGATGAGCTTGAAATTCTTCCAGACAGTGACAGCGTCAGGACAGAATTATTGGCAGCGGGTTTTGAGACTTGCGAAGTCAATAAAGCTTTTGTTTGGCTGGAATCTCTCAGCCTGCAACGTGGAATAAGGCCCACCATAGCCACTTCTTTCCGTATTTTCAGCCATGAAGAACAGGCCAAGCTGGATCTGGAATGCCGCGATCTACTGATGTTTCTTGAGCGTAGCAGCATTTTAAATTCCGCCAATCGGGAAGTGGTCATAGACCGTGCGCTGGCACTCGAAGATGAAGAACTGTCCATCGAAAAACTCAAGTGGATAGTCATGCTGGTATTGCTTAGTCAACCGGACGAAGAAATTGCCTTTTCCAGAATGGAAGATATAGTTTACGACCTTGTACCCACTTACTTAAATTAATTCCTCCGCTTGCATTTGATTGAATGAGCAAGAACCTCGTTATTGTAGAATCCCCGGCTAAAGCCAAAACCATCGAGAAGTATCTAGGCAAAGACTTCCATGTGTTGGCTTCGTATGGCCATGTCCGCGACCTTGTCCCCAAAGAGGGCGCGGTTGATCCCGACAACGATTTTGCCATGAAATATGAGCTGATTGAGCGCAACCAAAAGCACGTACAAACCATCAGTAAGGCACTTAAAGCGGCTGATGTGCTTTATCTGGCTACCGACCCTGACCGCGAAGGGGAAGCCATTTCTTGGCATTTGTACGAATTGCTCAAGGAAAAAAACCTTTTAAAAAACAAGCCAGTGCATCGGGTTGTGTTCCATGAAATCACCAAAAAAGCGGTTACTGAAGCTATTGCCAACCCGTCAGAACTCGCTATCAATTTAATCAATGCCCAGCAGGCGCGACGGGCTTTGGATTATCTGGTTGGCTTTAAACTATCGCCATTGTTGTGGAAAAAAATCCGCCGAGGCTTATCCGCAGGTCGTGTGCAAAGTCCTGCTTTGCGGATGATTGTCGAGCGCGAACTGGAAATCGAGGCTTTCAAAACCCGCGAATACTGGACGATAGATGCCGCATTAACTGCTCAGGAACAGGCGTTTAAAGCAAAGCTCACGCATTTTAACGGCGAAAAACTCAACCAATTCAGCATAACCGATGGCGAATTAGCAGAAAAAACCAAACAAACCTTACTTGATGCCGCCGACGGTCAGTTAGTCGTCAGTAAGCTGGAAAAAAAGCAGCAAAACCGCAATCCTGCTCCGCCGTTCATCACGTCAACCTTGCAACAAGAAGCCTCACGTAAGCTCGGTTTCACTACCAAGCGCACCATGATGGTCGCCCAACAATTGTACGAAGGCATTGATATAGGCGGCGAAACGGCTGGCCTTATCACTTATATGCGTACCGATTCAGTGAATCTGTCTGTAGATGCCGTGCAAGAAATACGCACCTTGATTGCAGAAACTTACGGGGCGGATAACGTTCCCAAAGAACCTCGATTATTTAAAACTAAGTCAAAAAATGCCCAGGAAGCACACGAAGCGATACGCCCGACCTATCCGCGCCACTTACCCAATCAGCTAAAAGCCCACCTCAGCGCAGAGCAATTTAAGCTTTATGATTTAATCTGGAAACGTTCCATCGCTTGTCAGATGACCTATGCCACGCTCAATCTGGTCGCCGTTGATCTAAGTTGTGGCGAAGAGGGCAAGCATACTTTTAGAGCAACAGGTTCTAGCATTGCCAATCCAGGCTTTATGGCGGTGTATCTGGAAGGAAAAGATGACACCAAAGAAAGCGACGATAAGGAAAATTTTTTGCCTTCTATGGAAGAAGGCCGTCCAGTCAAACTTAACGACATCATCGCTGGACAACATTTTACCGAACCACCGCCGCGTTACGGTGAAGCCAGCTTGGTCAAATCGCTGGAAGAACATGGCATTGGCCGCCCCTCCACGTATGCCTCGATCATATCGACCTTACAAAACCGTGAATACGTCACTCTGGACAGCAAGCGCTTCTACCCAACCGATGTCGGCAGAATCGTCAACAAATTCCTGACCGAACATTTCACCAAATATGTCGATTACGACTTTACCGCCAATCTGGAAGATGAACTGGACGCAGTATCACGCGGTGAGCAGGAATGGATTCCGCTGATGACCAAGTTCTGGAAGCCATTCAGTAATTTGATTATTGAAAAAGAAGCGCAAGTCCAACGCAAGGATGTCACCCAGGAAGCTATTGACGAGAAATGTCCGCTTTGTACCAGCCCCTTATCCATCCGTTTAGGGCGAAATGGACGCTTTATCGGCTGCACAAACTACCCAGAATGCTCGTACACCCGTAACTTGAATGACGATGCCGCCACCAGCACTGCGCCGGAAACTGTCGAAGGTCGAGTTTGCCCTAGCTGTGAATCGCCTTTGGTATTTAAAGTCGGTAAGTACGGCAAATTTATCGGCTGTAGCGCTTATCCTAAGTGCAAGCACATCGAGCCACTGGAAAAGCCGCAAGACACAAAAGTCGAATGCCCACAATGCAAAAAAGGCACTATCCTCAAACGCAAGTCGCGTAACAGCAAAGTGTTTTATTCCTGTTCTGAATATCCCAAGTGCAATTATGCACTGTGGAACGTGCCAATAAATGATAGCTGTCCGGAATGCCATTGGCCCGTTCTGGTAGTCAAGGAAACCAAAACACGCGGCGTGGAAAAAACCTGCCCCCAAAAAGACTGCAAATATGCCACACCTTATGAAGGCGATCCTGCTGATGTGCAAGGACCAAAAGAAACGGCTGTCTGAGAACAGCCGATAATAAGCCGGAATACTCAGTTTTATTTTAAGCTACAAACAATTCAAAGGTCGTAAGTGTTCGCTTGATAACGGTCACTTACGGAGCTAACTGACAAGATTAAGCCAGTATTACTTTTTTTCAAAAAAGTAGTAATCGCCGAATTTTCCTTTCAAAGTCATGTTTTTGTCGCTTTTTTCCACGACAGTATACAAATCAAATCGGCTACCACCTAAAATCTCAACCTTCAACTTACCGTTATCTATTTCATAATTTACGGGAGGTTGGTCGTAATAAGTGCCTTCACGGGGAATATGTAAGATTGTTACTTTACCGCCTTCAAACACCCAGGTATCTTCCCGTGTGATAGGTCGCCTATCGGTTAAAGAATTTTTAGTGGTTTTCAGCTTCCAAGTGCCTTGTACTTCTTCTTTGGATTGCACTGCAACATCAGCAGAAACAGCGTTTCCAAATAGCGTTAAACCCAAAATTGCTGTGGCTAGAAATATTTTTTTCATTATCACTTCCTGTATTTAAGGATTAAAAACAAACTTAAGGGCAACTCTACACATTACACTTACTCAGAACGGCAGTTATTACAAACCCAACTTAACGGGTATTTGGAGTTAATCAAGCTCACAATGAGACCAAGTATCGACTTAAATATGACTACAAATGTCATTATGAGGCGGGAATACCGATTCTGTTGTTACTACAATTTGAGTGCTGCCACCGAATACATCTTACTACCATTGAAGGGATTAAGTGCTTAAAATGGTGATAGCTGTATTTCAATGTTATTGGATTTCATTGTGTGATATGAGCAAACATCACTATCTTCTTGTTAACTTATTTTTTAATTAACGTAATCAACTGCGCTTTATCATCAATATTTACTTGATAACGTCCTAACACACTCATCCCCAACAACTTGTTTTCGCCTAACAATTGGTCAGCAATAAAGGCGACTTCAACATTTTCAACGGTTTCTCCAGCAATATTCAGTTCTTGCAACAGACCAATTTTTGCGTCGGCCATGCCATTAGCAGTTTGCATTTTTCCTACGACAAATTTACTGTCCGCAAGCCCTAATTGGTCGATCATAGATTCTGGCAACACAACTAAATCCGCGCCAGTGTCGATCACCATATCCACGGTTTGCCAGACTCTGCCATCACCTGAAAGTGCTACAGAAACCGTAGAATGATTGCCTTTGAGACTGGTCGGCAACACAATACGGTTATCTTTGTGTTTTTGCTTTTTGTTGATGATGACAACGCGGTCAATCTGTCCTTTCGTATTTCGACTGACAATGTGATTGTACGATGCAAAAAGCTGTTTGACTTGCTGCTCCAAGCTGCCGCTGATCAGAACTTTCTCTGCATTTTGAATACGTTCCAGCCCAGTAATCTGGATTTTGTTCTGGTTTTGTAATGCCTGGATTTGGGCAAACAAATCGTCAGCATCTTCTGCATGAATACTTACGGCAAACAACACCAAGGCTGCAATGAGCAGTAAATGCAGGTGTTTACTAGCAGGAATGAGGTTGTCGGTTATTGTCATTAGCATAATTCGATACAACGTAAATAGACTGAAAACTTACGTTAACACACAAAACATTGCGATTTGCCAATTTTTGATTAACTGTTGTGAACTTGAAGTCCAATAACTTCCCGCAACACCGAGGTAGCGTAACTGCCAGCAGGCAGGGTAAATGAGAGCTTTAATGTGGTTTTATTGCTGAACTGCCAGTCCAGATTGTCCACATTAACCCTTAAAGCACGACGGGCTTTTTCCACACCAAAAGCAACCAAACCTTCAGCCAGTTCGACATAATCATCGACTATTTTGTGTTCTATAGCAAATGCGTCAGCAGACACATCAATCTCGCCCTTGCCCCATAGCACGCCTGTTGGATGGATGGTTTTGGCTGCAAGTCGGCGTAGGATTTCAGCATCCGGCAACTGTGATTTAAAACTGCTATTCGAGCAGTCGAACATATAGGTGTCACCTATAAGCCCTTGATTCCAGGTTGCTTCGGCAACTCTAATGCTAAGAATCTGGTTGAACAGATACGAACGTGCGGCGGATAAGTACAGGCTACGCTGTTCGCGGCCTATTTTCGCGCCTTTAAACATCGCCAAGGCTTTGTTGACATTTTGCCCCTGGTTGCCAAAGCGTTGCTCGCCGTAATAATTGGCAATGCCGTTGGCCTTGATTGATGATAACTGCTCAACGGTTTTTGCTTGATCTCCTTGCCAATCACGAATAGTGATTTCAAAACGGTTGCCCGACAACACGCCACGTTTTAATTTTCGGGCATGACGTACCGTGTGCAGCACCTTCATGTTGTCGCTTGCAAATGCCGTCCAGTCTGGCTCAGATTTACCGGGCAGCCAAACGCTAAACCATTGGGTCGTCACCGCATGGCGGTCTTTTAATCCGGCATAACCAATATCACGCTGGCGCACATTGGCATATCGAGCCAATTGCCGGGCAACAAAGTCGGTATTTTCTCCAGTTTTTTGTATTTGCAAAAAGACATGTTCCCCACCCCCGGACGGCTCAAAAGCAAGGTTTTCATAGACGACAAAATCTTCCGGTGCGGTGCGGATTTTGCCGACACCTGAAGGCGAGCCGTAAACATAAGGCCAAGCGGGGATTTCAATAGTCATGAAGGGTTAATCAAGGTGCAGCCTTATGCGGGGCATATTTTGAGCCAACCAAAATACATTTTTGGTTCAAAAAGCCCAAGTTCTACAATACACTCCGCTAACCATAGAACAAACCGGTGAACCCATTAAAGACCTTTTTTCTGTAAAAAACCAAGCGCACTGGCTGCGAAAGATTATTTTCGATCAGCAAGCAAGTAGTTGGGGTACATTAAGGTGGCAGTAGCTACCAAGCTCAACACCCCGCCTGGCTCGCACACTTAACGCACATGCTGGAATAAGGCACGGCTTCCAGGCGCTCTTTTCTGATGGGTTCACCGCACAATTCGCAAATACCGTATTCACCGCTGTCTATACGGGCGATGGCTTGTTGCACCCTATCCCGTTCTGCCCTGGCGGCATTGCCTAAGTAATCCAGCACTTCGTCATTTTCGGACTGTGTGGCTTGTTCGGCAAAATCTTTTTCTAACGGTTCGTCTTCATGTTTGACATCGTGAGTGATCTTGGCTAGGCGGTCGTCCAGTTCCTCCAGCATTTCAATCAGATTACTGCGTACTTGTTCATATTCTTTCATGGCAACACTCCTGCTTTTGCTTTGCCTCAACTAGAGCCATTGTTCTATAGCCAATGTTCTATACTATGGGCAACAACTCGTTTTTCAAGCATCCTACCATTAACTATGCAAAATGACATCCAGCGGCTACTGAATGCCGCCAATCAGGTTATCCTCGGCAAAGACAGGCAAATCCGCCTGGCGGTGTGTTGCCTGTTGGCGCGTGGGCATTTGTTGATTGAAGACATTCCCGGCGTGGGCAAAACCACATTGGCGCATACGTTGGCGAAGTTACTGGGGATGCAATACCAGCGCATCCAATTTACCAGCGATATTTTACCGGCAGACATCATCGGCGCTTCGGTGTTCGATGCCAAAAACCATGAATTCAAGTTCCATGCTGGGCCGATATTTAACCAGATGGTGTTGGCGGATGAGATTAACCGCTCGACACCGAAAGCCCAAAGCGCGCTGCTGGAAGCGATGGAGGAGCAGCAAGTCACCGTGGAAGGCGTTACTTATCAATTACCAGAACCTTTCTTTGTGATTGCCACACAAAATCCCTCGCACCAGATTGGCACTTTTCCCCTACCGGAATCGCAACTGGACCGCTTTTTGATGCGGATTGAGTTGGGTTATCCCGACCCCAAATCAGAACGGCAATTGTTGACGGGACAGAATCGGCACCTTCTGATTGAGTCATTATCTGCCCAGTTGCTGCCGCAAGATTTGCAGCAAATCCAAAAAAACATACGTAAAGTCCATGTGTCCTCTGCCTTGCTGGATTATTGCCAAGCAATCATCAACTTCACCCGCGAATCCCCCGAATACCATTGCGGGTTGTCGCCCAGGGCAGGCTTGGCGTTACTAACGGCTGCCAAAGCCTGGGCGTTTATGGGTCAGCGCGATGCGGTCATCCCGGAAGATATACAAGCCGTGCTGGCGGCAGTTGCAGGTCATAGGTTGCGGTCAGGCAATAACGATTCCGTAGCCATCGTCGCGCCCATTTTGGCTAAGGTTGCCGTGCATTGAAAGGATTAGCTCTAAAAGAACGCTACGGACTGGACCGATTTTTCTTAGGTGAACGAACTGTGGACGGCAAGCCACTAACCCTCAATCAGCGGCGAATCTTTATTTTGCCAACGCAACGCGGCCTGGGTTTCAGCTTGTTGATCCTGCTGCTGGCACTGATTGCCTTCGTGTACAACAACAATCTGGCGTATATGCTGGCCTTTTTGCTGGGCAGTATTTTTTTTATCACCATACTGCATACCTATAAATCCCTAGCGGGATTGACAGTCCAGGAAGGCCAAACCCTAGCCGTGTTTGTTGGCGAGGCGGCGGGGTTTGGCGTACATATCGACAATCCCACCTCAGTCGAACGCTATCATCTGCAAATAAAAATCAAGGCGGTCGAGCATTTCAACCTAAAAGCCAATAGCAAGGCGCATCTTACCTTATACGACCTGACCCAGAAAAGGGGTTGGCATTCGGCGGGGACGGTCACTGTTTTTAGCGCCTATCCACTGGGCTTGTTCCGCGCTTGGTCGCCGATAAGGTTTAGCTCGAAAGCGTTGGTGTACCCCAAACCTGCAAACCAGGAAATCCCCTTTCCAGAAACAGGATCAACCAAAAACCAGCAAGGCCGGTTCAAAAAAGGCGGTGATGAATTTTATGGTTTGCAAAGCTATCAGGCTGGCGATCCGATCAGGCATTTGCACTGGAAAGCCTACGCGAAAGGCCTAGGTCTGTTCAGCAAGCAATACGGCGGGGAAAGTTCGGCAGAAATCTGGCTGGATTATGGGCATGCCCCAGGGCAATCGCTGGAAGAACGCTTGAGTTACTTATGCCGCTGGGTGGTAGATGCAGAACAAGCGGGATTAAGTTACGGATTCGTGTTGCCCGGTTTACGGCTAGAACCCAGCAATGGCCCAGCACATTACCGGAAATGTCTGGAAGCGTTGGCGTTGTTTTAATATTAACTACGCAAAGCCGATAGCAGTTGAAAAGTTGGGTTACGTCAGTAAATAGCCTATACATTATCGATTACATCAAAATAATTTACCCAACAACTTCGCCACTGTTTCAATTAAATCTATTTCCAGCGCACTACCAAAACCACCACTGGTATTAGCATAATCGGTCGCCGTATGGGGAAGAACATCCTGTTTCTGTTGTTTTTGCTTTTTCAGGTCTGCCGCGTGTTCTTGATGTAACAATTGACCACCGGCTTTTTTCCATTCCAGTAAGTGCGTCAGTTCACCACTGTCCAGCCAAATGCCGTGGATAATGCATTGGTCAACGACCACACCACTGCGTTGACCGAAATTGACTCGGTTCATGTGCCTTCGACAATCAGGACACTTAAGATAGCGTATTTTTTCAGGCTTGCGGTAACGGTCTTTGTTGATGTTATCGATATGTTCACGATTAATATCAAAGACATTAGAAACCGAGCTTTGCAAGATCAACTCTATTTCACCTTTATCGAAAAACAAGCCGTAGCAAGTTTGACAGCGTTCAACAGCTAATGGCTCTGGCGTTTTTAAGCCAATAGTTTGTAGCGGTTTGTCACAGTTTGGACAGATCCGCTTGCTATGCAGTTTTTCTACTTTATACGGATGCTTGGCATGTAAATCGACATCGCTGCGCGTATTACAATACAGACAGCGATTGGTATTGGCAGGCAACGCCGCCGAGCAAGATGAGCATCTAGCCATGATTTATCCGCACCCGATTTATAAAGCGTCCAAAATTGCTTGTCTTTTATCGGCGTATTCCTGGTCGGAAATCAAGCCATCTTTGTTAAGTTCTTTAAGTTGTGCCAATTTGCTCGCAACGTCGTTTGCAGGTTGTGCTGTTGGGGCGGCGGGTGCATTTTGCACCCCTTGTGCCATCGCTTGCCCCAGACCTATACCCGCACCTAAACCTACACCAGCACCTGCTGCACCGCCTTCATTACGTGCGGCTTCGCGCATGGCTTCAAGTTGTTGCAGCTTTGCATAATCCACACCTGCGGCTTGTGCGGCATGCGCTTCGGCGGTGACATTGGCAATACGGTTTATACGCGTCAGGGTTTCTTCGTCGAAGCTCGTGCCTTCGATGCGGAAATCGGTCATCTCAAAACCGAGTTTACCAAAATCGGCATTTAATTTTGCCGATACGCCGTCGGATATTTCGTCACGACTGGCATCAATATCCGTGTATGAATATTTGCTTTCGGCAAGAAAGTCACTCAGTGGATGAATAATTCGTTCGGACATAACTTTGCGAAAATCTTCAACCAGAAAATCGCCGTGGCTACCGACCACATTGACGAAAAACCCGCGCCCATCAGATATGCGGTAGCTGTAATTGCCGTAAGCTTTTAATCCTACAGGAAATTTGTACTTGGGGTCTTCGTATTTGATGCTCGAAGTTGTACCCCATTTTTGGTTGAGAATTTCGGTACGACGAAAAAAATAAATGCCGACTTTGTGGTGACTTTCAAAAAACTGCATGAAGTTTTTGATCGTCGTCCAAAACGGGATGTTGGCGGTTTCCAGCGTAATCAGGCATTGCTCCTCGAGCACCGCCTGTACCTTGCCTTCGTACACGAAAATGCAGCCCTGCCCAGGACCGACAATCAACTTGGAGGCGTTTTTGATTTCGTCGCCATTGTCGCTCCATTCATAAAATAAGGTATCGGGATTGGGATCGCTCCATTCAATAACCGAACGAAACTGCCGTCTAATACTGTCGAAAAGTGCCATAAAAGTTCTCCACTGGGCTAAGTAGTGGTTTCATGTTAGTTGAAATGGTTGAAATAGCAACAATAGGTAGCTAGGTTTGGATGATGTTTGATTTTTTGGGTAAAACTGTGTGGAATTATGACACCAAAATTTAAAAATTCTTGCTTAAATGATTCAGTACATTTGTTGCTTTCATCACTGTTAGGCAAGCCGTAGCCAAGATATTTTCACGAATTCCCGATTTCTTTTTGACCTTATGTTTGGCGTTGTTGTAAAGCACTTTTGCCCTCAGCACTTCAAAACTATAGCCACAGCCTTGCCTTGCAATTGACTTGAGTGGTTGTTGGCTGATTCTGTATACGCATTGGTGACCCTGTGGTCGAAGTAGTTAAATACCTCTTTGTGCCAGTTACCTATTGCCCTATCCAAAAGCTTGCTCATTTTGGCGAAATTTCTCAAACAGCAGCATATCAACTAATGCTGCAACTGGCTTCACAGCATGGGTAATAATAATTTGCTCATGCTGGTATTGAACTTCATTAAGCAGCTCGCTTAAGTTCTGCTGCACTGTCATGGCAGAAGTTTCTCGAATCATTGTTAAAAACTCAGTGAAAGCGTGATTGCACAGGTGATTTTCAATGTAACAGACTAAGTGTCCTCGATTCAATGTTCAATGACGGTTTGTTAGCGCGAAACCGTCTTACGGGTTAACCATATAATTATAATCATGTGGGCGGGTCTCGACCCGCCCTACAACCCGCCGTACGAGGTTGGGAAGCGCAAGGCATCTGCTTTTACAGCCGTCCCCAAAATAATTGAAAAAGGTGTGATAGTCGATGTTGAACTGAACTGGAAAGGCAGGGGTTATGACGGCTATACGCTGGCTGCGCCGATCAGCATTGCAGGTGAGGCGTATGTCGGCGTGGCAATTGTCCACAAGGACAAGCCACGGGTTTTATTTGCAGGAAGTGGTGGTGTTGGAATCACTCCAGCGCGATCCCTTCAAGACCGAAGCATTGACCGACACGGATGCCGCGCTAAACGGAGGACACGCTGGAGCTATAGCCAGTATGCTACAGGGCATTTTCAAAGTCAATAAGGTTGATATTTCCAAAGCCCTCGACAAAAACGGCGAGCCGCAGGCATTGAAAGACCCGTACCGGACGACCAGGACAGGCGGCATTGCCAAAACCAGTAACATAGGCAACCCGAACATCAAGGACGGGATCACGATGCCATCCGCATTCCGTGACGAAATCGCGGGTTGGGGTTATGTCAGCCAAAGCCCATATTCGTACAGCTTTTACAACATGCCCAGCAAAAGCTGGGATTCCACGCCGGAAGGCATTGTCCGTATATCAGACCATTGGAATTTTTTTTCCAGCGGGTCAATGCACATGGTCACGGATAAAGAGGTGCCGAACAACACGCATTGAGCCAAGGCGCGGCACAAGGAAGTAGGATGGATAAGCTCAGCGCATCCATCAAATATAATCCCTGGGAAAGATGGATGTGCTACGGTTATCCATCCTACACCTTACTTCCGAAGACAAAGTATAGGCTTTTAGTTCCTTAAGCTCTTCATCTGTCGGTACGCCCCTGTCGCGCAGCTTTGCCAATTTTCTATTTCTTCGATTGCGTTCATGCAGTACCTTAACTTGTGTTGGCTTATTAGAATTTGGTGGCCTGTTAGTGCCGCATCAGAACGGTTTTAACCGTTATGCACGGCAAATGGCGGTGTACTTTGGTTATTCCCTTGTTGATAACCGTATGGTGCTAAGTGATAATTTAACCACTTCTTGGAGCTTTGTGACTAAGCGTAGCCATATTATCAATTAAATCAAGCAGTAATTATGATTTGATGATGTTATTTGGCTAGGCTAATAGTGTCTTACTGTTATTCTCAGTCACTATTGAAAACTTATTTGGGTAGCATAAATAAATTTCAAAATTCCACACAGTTTTACGATTTTGACATTGGATTTCAGGATGAATTTTCCACCCAGTTTTACCGATTACCCGATTTTTTAAAATACGAACACTACTACTCTTAATATCTAAATCGTGTAATGCCCGTAGTGGTGTTGATAATCTGCCATTGCCCGTTTTATTACTTCGTGGGCTTCATCTCGTCCATAAACATCGGTTATTTCGCAAATAAGGTGTTCACTGGGCAGATGTTTATAAGTCAAAAAATAATGTTTTAAGCGGTCAATGTACGATTGTGGGCAATCCGAGACATCATTCCATTGCCGATAAAATTCATCACCCTTCATTACGGCGATTATCTTGTCATCTGCTTCACCGCTGTCCAGTAAGCGAAAACCGCCAATTGGTACTGCTTGTACCAGAATATCGCCGTGAGTTACGCTACGTTCGCTGAGGACGCAAATATCCAGCGGATCACCGTCACCTTTTATGACTTTTCTGCCTGACTTCATCCCTGCGTACTCCGCCACTTCCTCCGCACAATAGGTTTGCGGAATAAATCCGTACAACGTGGGAATCATATTGGAAAATTTTTGCGGTCGATCAATTCTGAGATAACCGCTGACTTTGTCGATTTCATATTTGATGGTATCGGATGGGACGATTTCGATGAACGCCGTCACTATGTTTGGGGTGTTATCACCGGCTTCTATGCCATGCCAGGGGTGGGCTTTGTGTCGAATACTCATTGAATCGTAGTTATGTTGCTGTGTTTATAGTCATGGAAACCTCATGTATTATCACGTTTATGCGATAAAAAGAACGTATTAAACCGATATAACACCTTTGATGTGGTCATGGGTTTGGTAATCGGTGATAGCAAAATCGTCGTATTGGTAAGCAAAAATCGAATCTGGTTTCCGTTGGATGGTTAAGGTGGGCAGCGGATAAGGTTGTCTAGTTAATTGCAATCTGGCTTGTTCCAGATGGTTTAAATATAAATGCACATCACCACCCGTCCAAATAAAATCGCCCACTTGCAAATCGCATTGTTGTGCCACGATGTGGGTTAACAAAGCATAACTGGCGATGTTGAACGGTACGCCCAAAAACGTATCACAACTGCGTTGGTATAGCTGGCAGGACAGCTTGCCGTCCGCTACATAAAACTGGAAAAACGCGTGGCAAGGAGCCAGAGCCATTTTGCCGTTCGCTACATTTTGTTGTGGGCTGATGCTTTCATCCGGTAAATCCGCCACATTCCACGCCGATACGATCATACGTCGGCTGTTGGGTGTTTGTTTGAGTTGTTGTATTACCTGGGCTATTTGGTCGATGTGTTTGCCGTCCGGAGTCGGCCAGGAGCGCCACTGATAACCATAGATTGGCCCTAATTCGCCGTGTTCGTCCGCCCATTCGTTCCAGATATTAACCTTATGGTCGCGTAAATAAGCGATATTGGTCTCACCTTTCAAAAACCACAGCAATTCATGGATGATGGATTTGAGATGAATCTTTTTGGTTGTGACCAAGGGGAAGTCATCCGCCAGATTAAACCGCATCTGATGACCGAAAATGGACAATGTACCGCTGCCCGTTCGATCACCCTTTAAAGTGCCTTCCTGGAGAATTTTGTCAAGTAACTGCAAATACTGTTTCATGTGGCTTTTTTGTGCGCCCAGTACAACATACCTGCACCAATTATAATCATCGGTGTTGACAGGATTTGCCCCATCGTCACCCAATCCAAGACGAGATAACCCAAATGTGCGTCGGGCATACGGAAGAATTCGACAAAAAACCTAAAGCAGCCGTAGCAGAACAACGCCAATCCGGTTGCGCCCATCGTTGGTCTGGGCTTGCTGGTGTAAAGCCAAAGAATAACAAACAAAACCAAACCTTCTAGGAAAGCCTCGTAAAGCTGGGACGGATGCCGTGGCAACAAGCCTCCGTTAGGGAACACCATACCCCAAGGCACATCGGTAGTCCTGCCCCAAAGCTCGGAATTAATAAAGTTACCTAGCCGTCCCGCGCCCAAACCAATCGGACACAGCGGCGCAATAATGTCAGTCAATTGCAACATCGTGCAGTTTTGCTTTTTGCCAAACAGCCACATGGCAATAAAAACCCCCAACATGCCGCCATGAAAAGACATACCGCCTTGCCATATTTTAAAAATAATAAGGGGATTGCTGAGAAATTCACTGAAATTGTAAAACAGGATGTAACCTATCCTACCACCCAAAATAACACCCATCGCGCCATAAGTGACTAAGTCTTCTATCGCCGCTGGCTTAATCGGGGACCAAGGCTGTTGCGCTCGTTTTTGCCCCAAAAACCACACCCCAGCAAAGCCAACCAGATACATCAAGCCATACCAGTGTACCTTTAATGGGCCAAGGGTGATTAGGACGGGGTCGATTTGGGGGTAGGTGAGCATGGGATTTTATGATATTGAATAAGCTTTTATTATAACTTAACTCATGCCAGAAAGTCAGGCGCGTCCAGTTAACCTCGTAGTAAGCTGGATTTCGTTCCTCAATCCGACCTCAAATTTTAAACAAACTAACCAGCCTAGCCAACTGCTTTAAGACAGCCGCCGATGGTTTACTGCCGTATCGTTGGTCTATGAATGCTGCGGTGATTTCGTCTATGTTAGCTGCCTGTTTCGGCAAAATTAGTTTAGTACGCTCGGCAAAATCCCTAGCACCTTCGCTTGTGTTTTTGCTTAGTTCCGCTTTGGCTAGTTTCTTTAAAAATCGGTTGTAGACTATCAGGGTTCGGTCTTTGGGCTTGGGTCTTTGATAGAGCAAAAATAGGCTGAGTATCGCGGTGATAATGCCGACGAACCCCATCATCCAATAGACCATCGTCTTGAAATCAACGATACCGAATGACGACAGGAAACTGGCTTGATTGGCGTTGTTGTAATTGATGACCCAACGTTGCCAGTTGTAATCGACATTGCTCCATAGTTGTCTGGCTTGTTTTAGCAAGTTAAACGCAGCCTGTCCCGTATCGGATGAGGCATAACTGATTAGACCACCGGACACTAGGCTGTTGATGTCGATATTCTTCTCGATCCGTTCCGGTGCGATGGCGGCGGTCGGGTCAACCCTGACCCAGCCTTGCTTGTCCAACCAGACTTCCGTCCAGGCATGGGCATCGGCTTGTTTGATTTCCAGGAAATTCCCGACCTCATTGAATTCACCGCCCTGATAACCTGTCACGACACGAGCGGGAATATCGGCCACCCGCATCAAGTACACAAAAGCCGAAGCATAATGGCTGCAAAAGCCGTAGCGGGTCTCAAACAAAAAGGTTTCGATGGGGTTTTCTTCCATCAACGGCGGGGTTAAGGTGTAATAGAAGTCTTCTTGCCTGAAATGGTTGAGTAGCTGGTTGATAAACACATCCGGCGCACTGTCGAAACCGTGCAACTGTGTTACCAGTTGTTTGATGTTATCTGAAGGCGAACCAGGCAACTGCCGTGCATCCTTATATTCAGTTTTTGTGAGGTAGCCCGTGTTGTATGTGGGATAAGAAGTCAGCTTGTATTCGGTGCGTTTATTGTGGTCTTCCGATGTAATGAGTTGATAGTTAGCATTTTTCCGTAATTGGCTAGGGTAGTCGGCTGGCATATCCAGCGCAAACACCCAGTTTTTTTCCTGTGGCTCTAGCAACAAGGTGTACTGGTAAGGTATTCCCGAAAATGTTGGCTTATCTAAATGCTGTTGATAAGTTAAATCTTTGGCTTGAGTCCACTTTTTGCCATCGGTTTGTGTCAACACTGGACCGCGCCAATAGCGTTGCTTTGCTGGCGGAATTGCTCCGGCAAACTTTACCCTGAACACCAGCTCATCCGACATACCGAGATCGGTGATGGAACCGGGTTCCATTGAGTCACTCAAGCCCATCCTGGCTTGATGTTCATCGTTAAACAATAACCACCTCGGCGCTTCCACCCGTGGGAACAGGATGAATACGGCAATCGCCATGGGAATCGCCTGGGCGACGATAACGGCGGCTTTTTTAAGTGCCACGGATGTTTGGGCAACATAGCTGTTGATATAAACCAACGTTGCCAGCAACACGCAGCAAACAAACAGGATGTACGCCGCCATCAGGATGCTTTGCTCATACAAGAACTGCGAGGCGGCAACGATAAACGCCAGATAATTTATCAGGTAAAGGTCGCGCTCGGTCTTGATCTCCATCAATTTCAAGCCCAGCGCAATCACGAACAAACTGGTGCCGCCATCACGCCCCAGAAAGCCCCGGTGCTGGATGTACAGAATCGCCATGCCGCAGACAATCAGGAGAATAATAATTGGGAAAGTCGGCAAGCGTTCAGGTTTCCAGATACCAATAAACCGCCAAGCAAGCAGTAGGCAAAAAAAGCCGAATACGCCCCAATGCAAATGCGCCACATGCGGGAGTACGATCAAGCCGATAGACGACAGCAAAAAAATTAGGATTTCTTTGTTATGGGCGGGGTTGGTGATCATAGCCATTAATTGCGGTGGGTTCTAAACATCATTCAGCATAATCAATATAGCGCGTAGAGCTGTTCTTGGTGCATTAGATGAAATACCATCAGGCAGACACTCTTATGAAAAAGCTCCTGTAGGCAGATTTGATGTGCCGCGAATGCTGTTTTCCGTATTTAAACAAGATAACTTGATAATTCGACTTAATGACGTTCCCTAATAATAGGGAAGACCGATAACATCTCAAAGGTGTTGGGTTGAGAAAAGTTGCGACTCAAGCTACGCGATTTGCGATACCGAGGATCTCAATACCGCGTTATTTCTCAATTTGTACTGATTTGTCGTATGTTTTTTAACAAAAAACTTCTCCAGTCACTCTGAGGGAACGACTGGAGAAGCCTCCTGCTTCGCATGTTTGGCTTTGCGGCGGTATTCGGTTTTATCAGGAAATACCTGTGCCTTATTGAACTGGTGTGCGAATTTTGCCACCGGATTTTGATTTGGCACTTCCTCTATTTTGTTCATATTTTTACGTTTTTTCATCGTTTACCCCTTATAATTAAGCAATTGTAAAGTTAAAGTTTTCGGCAACTAACATTAGATTATATAACGCGTGTGAAATTCAAAAAAGATTTTGATGTGATTGTGGTCGGTGGCGGTCATGCGGGTACCGAGGCGGCACTGGCATCGGCGCGTTGCGGCGCGCGGACGCTGCTGCTTACCCAAAATATAGAAACGTTGGGGCAAATGAGCTGTAATCCTGCCGTTGGCGGTATCGGCAAAGGGCATTTGGTTAAGGAAATTGATGCCTTGGGCGGCATTATGGCTCATGCAGTTGATCTTGCTGGTATCCAGTTTCGTACCCTAAATGCCAGCAAAGGTCCAGCAGTACGGGCGACCCGCGCCCAGGCTGACCGTAGTTTATACAGGCAAGCCATTAGAAGCGTGTTGGAAAACCAGCCCGACTTATCCTTATTCCAGCAAACTGTCGCGGACTTGATTGTTGAAGGTGATAAGGTCGTCGGCGTTAAAACCCAAATGGGGTTGGACTTTATGGCTAGGGCTGTCGTATTGACCACAGGCACTTTCTTGGGCGGCAAGATCCATATCGGTTTGGAAAATTATAGCGGCGGTCGTGCGGGCGATCCGGCTTCGATTGCCTTAGCTGATCGGTTGCGTGAACTGCCGTTTCGTATTGATCGCCTGAAAACGGGTACACCGCCGCGCATTGATGGTCGGACGATCAATTTCGATAAATTGGCGGTTCAGCACGGGGACGATCCGGTGCCCGTATTTTCATTCCTGGGCAAGCGCGAGCAACACCCCAGGCAAATCCCTTGCCATATCACCCGCACTAATCCTAAAACCCATGACATTATCCGTGCGGGCTTAGACCGTTCGCCCTTATATTCGGGCGTTATTGAAGGCATCGGCCCACGTTATTGTCCCTCGATTGAAGACAAGGTCGTGCGCTTTGCCGACCGCGATACGCACCAGATATTTGTTGAACCGGAAGGGTTGGACACGCATGAAATCTATCCTAATGGCATTTCAACCAGCTTGCCGTTCGATGTACAGTACGAATTCGTCCGTTCGATGGAAGGATTTGAAAATGCTGAAATCGTGCGTCCTGGCTATGCCATCGAATATGATTTTTTCGATCCCCGCGATTTGAAGATGTCGCTGGAAACCAAGCACATGCAAGGCTTGTTCTTTGCAGGACAAATCAACGGCACGACGGGCTATGAAGAGGCCGCCGCGCAAGGCTTGATTGCAGGGCTTAATGCGGCACGCCTGGTACAAGACCAGGAAAGTTGGTGTCCAAAACGTAACGAAGCCTACATGGGCGTGATGATCGACGACCTGATTACCCGTGGCACACAAGAGCCGTACCGCATGTTCACTAGCCGCGCGGAATATCGCTTATTGCTGCGAGAAGACAATGCCGATTTACGTTTGACTGAAAAAGGCCGTGAATTAGGCTTAGTTGACGATGTCCGTTGGCAAGCGTTTGATATTAAGAGGGAAGCGATAAGCAATCTCCAGGACGAGCTGAAAAAGAAGTGGATAAGGGCAGAGAGCGCAGAAGCGGAACTGGCTGAACAATTCTGGGGCAAGCCTTTGTTGAAAGAAGCCAACCTGATGGAATTGCTGCGTCGGCCCGAAGTTGATGTCCAGCGTTTATTGCATTTCTATGAAGGTGGCGAGGAAACTCCTGAACAAGTCGGTGAACAAGTTGAAATACAGGCGAAATATGCCGGTTACATCGTGCGGCAGCAAACCGACATCGACAAAACTTTGCGTTACGACCATTTACACCTTCCTGACAGCCTGGACTATAACGGCGTACCTGGGCTGTCTAACGAAGTCAGCCAAAAACTCAAAGCGCAACGTCCAGAGACTTTGGGGCAGGCTTCTCGTATTCCAGGCATGACTCCCGCCGCTATTTCCTTGTTGTTGATCTACCTGAAAAAGAAAAGTGCTTGATGGAAGACTGCCGTAAAATCCTGGTTGACGGCATTGCAGCACTTAACCTGTCGGTTGACGAGCAAAAAATTGATCGATTGCTGGCCTTTATAAAGCTTATCGAAAAATGGAATAAGGCTTATAACCTGACAGCAATAAAAAAGCAGAACGACATGGTCAGGCTGCATTTACTGGACAGCCTGACCGTTATCCCTTATCTTGAAGGCGAGCGTGTTATTGATATTGGGACAGGCGCAGGTTTGCCGGGTATCCCGTTAGCTATTTGTCTGCCGCACCTAACGTTTACCTTGCTAGACAGTAACGCCAAAAAGACCCGTTTTGTGCAGCAAGCTGTACTGGAACTGAAATTGGCAAATGTGCAAGTTTTCCATAGCCGCGTTGAGGATTATCAGCCTGAGCAAGCTTTCAGCACGGTATTGACGCGAGCCTTTGCAGAGTTGTCTTATATAGTTAAATCGACCCAGCATTTACTGACCAAAAATGGCAAAATGATAGCAATGAAAGGGTGTTGTACTGGAGCCGAACTGGCTCAGGTCAAGGCCAGAAAAACAGTAATTACTGTTAAAATACCAAGCGTTGAAGCAGAAAGAAATCTGGTGTGCATACAACTCAATCATGAGTCTATCGATGAGGTATTAGGGTAATCAAGTGGGAAAAGTAATTGCCCTGACTAACCAAAAAGGCGGTGTCGGTAAGACCACAACTACGGTCAACTTGGCTGCTGCACTGGCTGCGGCAAAAAAGCGGGTGTTATTGGTCGATCTTGATCCCCAGGGCAATGCCGCCATTGGTTGCGGCGTGGATAAAGAAACCGTCAGCTACTCCAGCTTCGATATTTTGATGAAAGAAGTGTTGGCAACCGAGGCCATCATCAAATTACCTGAACTCGGCTTTTCGATAATTCCAGGAAATTCTGACCTGACTGCCGCCGAAATCCGCTTATTGAAAGAGGAGCGCCGCGAACGGCGGCTGGACGATGGGCTGGTTTTGATTAAGCCTTATTACGATTATATTTTAATCGATTGCCCGCCGTCCCTGAACATGCTGACCTTGAATGCCTTGGTCGCTGCCGATAGCGTGTTGATCCCCATGCAGTGCGAGTATTACGCCCTGGAAGGCTTGACGGCGCTGATGGGTACCATCAAGAACATACAGGAAACCGTCAACCCTGGGCTGCATTTGGAAGGCATACTCCGCACCATGTTCGATGACCGTAGCCGATTGACCAAAGACGTTTCTGAGCAGTTGGTTCAATATTTTGGCGATAAGGTCTACAGAACCTGCATTCCCCGCAACATTCGGTTGGCAGAAGCTCCTAGCCACGGCTTGCCCGTGCTGTTTTATGACAAGGCATCACGCGGTTCCTTGGCTTATATTGCCTTGGCTGGGGAAATGCTAAGAAAGGAAGGTAACAAAAAAGGGTCGTGACAGTAATCGCTTAAGCACTTAAACTGAAACCCTATTTGAGCAAAAGGTGATAAGTTTCATGAAACGAGGACTAGGACGAGGATTAGATGCCCTATTGGGCGATGTTTCTGCTGCAAAAGAAACAACCAACCCATCACACACGTTACCAATTGAATATCTACAACGGGGCAAGTTTCAGCCCAGAAAAGATATGAACCCAGAAAAATTGCAGGAGTTGGCGGATTCTATAAAAGCACAGGGCGTTATTCAGCCCATCGTCGTGCGTAAAATCGGGCAGGACAAGTACGAAATTGTCGCTGGCGAACGGCGCTGGCGGGCCTCCCAACTGGCAGGACTACAGCAAATCCCAGTCGTCGTCAAAGACATCGACGACCGTGCCACCATGGCGATTGCACTGATCGAAAACATCCAACGGCAAGACCTCAATCCCCTGGAAGAAGCCGAAGCCTTAAGAAGGCTGCTCGATGAATTTACCATGACCCATCAACAAATAGCTGATGCTGTTGGCAAGTCACGGGTTACTGTGACCAATTTGTTGCGCTTGATGGACTTACACCCTGAAGTAAAAAAGTTGCTGATTAATGGACAACTGGAAATGGGTCATGCGCGAGCGCTGCTGTCTTTAGACGCAGCAAAGCAAATTGCCACCGCCCAAAAAATCGCCAGGGAAGGGTTAACCGTAAGGGCAGCCGAAAAACTCGTCAAAGATGCTCAGGCCGAACCCAAACCGCAAAAAACCAAAACTGTCGATCATGACACCTTACGTCTACAAAACGAACTGACTGCAAAACTGGGCGCTAAAGTCCTCATAGAGCATAAAGATAATGGCGCAGGGAAGTTGGTTATTGCTTATGCCAGTTTGGAAGAGTTGGATGGGATTCTTGAGCAGATAAGGTAAAACTGGGATTATACCTGTAGGCGAATTACACCGCCCAGAGGGTACACAAACAGATAGCTTTCGTGTGTGTTGTACAGATTTCGACCCAAAGGTTGTCTGCTTCAATGCCTTAAAAAAACAAAAAATCTTATTGAATTTCTCGCCCTAGCTCTATCCCCATGAGAGAGGGCATCAATTCATTTATCTTGTAAATCAAAAAAAAATTTTAACCAAATGAACCTTCTCTGGTTTTTCTGCCATTAACGTACGTATTGAAGAGAAAGCAATACTTAATTGATCGAAAGGTATAAATAACCAATTGATCATTTTTAACTTGGAGAAAAATATGAACTTTAAAAAAATAATCGGCTTGGTCGTAACCACCTTGGCACTCAATATTATTATTCTGGGTGATGTGAACGCTGCCTCTGTAACAGCGAAATGTACGGTTAAGGCCAATCGTTCTAAAATATCTGTTGATGCAGATGGTCTTGGTAACGGATCATATAGAGCAAGCGCACGCTCAGGAACTAGCGCAGCTGTGTATTCTAAAAACCTGAAAACTCCAGTTGGCGATGAAGTAGAATTTGATTTTGACAGCAATACTGCTGATATTAAAGCTGGTGCAACAGCAATACCAGTTAATTTCATAAAAGGTAATCGTGTTGTAGGCAATATTTACAAACGGAATAGTACGGGTACTTTAAGCCTAGTAGGGTCAGTCGGAGCAACTTGTAAGTAATGATTAGCCCATTACTGCCGTTCAGTTTGAGTTGGATAAACTAACGATTTCAACGGCTTGCTTAGTTCAGCTAAAGGATTGGCAAATGAACTTAGAAGCCAAGTAGGGGGTACGCATCACGTACTGTTTTCAAATGAAGGTTGGGTTAGACGCGCAAACTGTAGGGCGATGATATTTGCAGGAAGCCTTGGCGCGTCGTAACCCAGCATAGTTGAGTATTACCCCCACATAAGTTTAATTTTTTTAAATCAAAATCATCCTGATTCAAGACACCTTCCTCAACTCCCCCAAACCATTCGGCTTTTTGACCAATTGCAATTGCGCCTTAAAGCGTTTTTGCACGGCTTCTACATGGGAAATTACGCCCACGGTTTTGCCATGTGCACGGAGACCTTCCAGGGTATTAATCACGGTGTACAGGGTTTCTGCATCCAGGTTGCCGAAGCCTTCATCTAAAAATAAAGAATCCACCGACCTGCCGTTATTTGCCAGTTCCGAAAGTCCTAATGCCAGTGCGAGGCTGACAATAAAACTCTCGCCGCCCGATAGGGATTTGGGTAAGCGCCGGACATTGCCTTGATAAGTATCTTCAATTTCCAGCGCCAATCCTCTATCGCTGGGCTTTTGCCTAATATAATAACGTCCGCTGATTTTTTCCAGCGTTGAATTGGTTTGCGATAATAGCCGCTCAACCATCCGTTCTTGTACGCGACGGCGAAATGCCATGCCATTTTCTGCCGATATTTCCTCAACTTCAGCATTTGCCTGTTGTACTAATGCTTGCTGGCTTGCCACTTGCGCTAAGATGGAAGCGTATTTGTCGTGGTATTGTTTTTGTTCACGGATTATGGTTTCCAAGCGTTTGGCTTCAAGCTCTGCCAGCTCCATTTTCTCATTGGTAGCCTTTAATTTAAGCTCGATTTCTTCTGGTACTAACTTCAATTTAGCTTGCTCTTCATGGCTTTCTAATTGCACATAAAGTTTATCGAGATTTGCTCCCCATTGGTTAACATCTTCATCTAACTGCGTTTTTTGCTGGGTGAATTCAGGCTGACTGGTCATTAATTCCAAAATTTGACTGATTTCAGCCAAATTGCCAAATTGTGTTCCCTGCATTTTATTGGCGATGGCCTTATCCAACGCTTCGGCTTCGTCTTTTGATTGGCTAATGTACTGCGCTTTATCGGCAATCAATTTCTGCTTTTCAACCAGTGCCAAGTGTAAACCAACAACTTCTTCTGAACGTAACTGGTTGTTAGTGTAGTCCAGTCGTTCTTTGTAGGAGTCGATTTGAGCTTGGCTGGCTAATTGTTGTGATACCAGCTTTTCCAGCTCTTCCGTCAGGCTTTTGGTGCGGAAGGCATAGCTTTCGTAATCCTGACGACGCTGATTAAGGCGGTTAAGTAGCTCGTCTTCTTTGCCTTTTGCAGGCACGGTTTCACCTAATTGCGTTAACAGATCGGTAAGATTTGCTATCAACGTCTGCTCTTCTTGTTGAACTTGGTTTCTAGTCGTCTCAGTTTCCGCTACTCTTTGCGGCTCGGTTTGCCATTCCGATTCAATGGTTTGTACGATTGTCTGGGTGAGATTGATTGCGGAGGTATTTTTCTCGATGGCGGCTTTAAGTTTGGCTATCTTTTTTTCGCTGCCTTTATACTTGGTCAATAAAATGGTTATATTCTTCGATTCAGTGGATTCGATTGTTAACAACCGCTTCATCATTGCCGTATTTTTGATGTCCAAATCAGCACTGGCGGTATTCAGCCGATTACATAAGGTATGCCATTGAGCATTAATCAGTTGCCGTTGTTTATTATGGGCATGACTTCTTTCACCGCGTTTTCGTGCCAATTTGATATGCTGCTCAAGATCGTTAATTTGCACAGTTAACCGCTTTATCTTTATGCGCTGATCTAACAATGCTTGTTGGGCATTTGCCGGAGCCGGTGAGCGTTTGGCATAAGGATGTTCGGTTGAGCCGCACAAAGGACACGGTTTACCATCAACGAGATGGACGCGATCTTGTGACATACGCGCCAATAATGCATCATTAAAAATCGATTTTTCCAGGGATAATCGTATGTTTTCATCCTGCTTTAGCTGCTGCGTCAAGCTTTCAAATTCGGCTTCTAATTCGTCAACATCACGCTTCGGCGCAACCTGCTTACCAAATAGACCGAAGAAAAACGATGCTTTGGGTGTCAAATTTTCGTTGGCGACAGCCAAGTCAACTAATTCTTGAAAGTCTTTTACCCGTTCTTTCTGCTCTGTTTGTAAATCTTCAAGTTGCTCCAAGGTATTGCCTTGGGCGAGTTCTTCCAGCTCTTTTTTCTCAGTTGCCAGCTCTTTGTTTAACTGTTCCAGCTTGTTGTTTTTCTTGTCTATAGTTGATTTATTTTTATGCAATGCTGCACTGGTGGATTTTGACCACTTGTCTAACGCTTGCTTCTTTTCATCAAATTCGTCCAGCGCAATACGCAGCTTTTTTAATCGGTCGAGTTCAGGAAAATTTTCCAGTAAGGGCTTATCAATTGCATGTTCTTCCAACCATGCCGATACCTCACTCAATGTCGTTTTCTTTTCGGCAATCTGATCGGCCAACGATTTCAATAAGATAACTTCGGATTGCCAGTTGGCATTAAACAAACCGACTTGATTCCTAATGTTATCAATGGCTTGTTTTTGTTCGGTGAACGATATTCCCGTACTATTTGTTAGGCTTTCCTGCGATAAGATATGCGTATCAAACTCTGGCAAAGCCAGCGTGCTTTCTATTTGCTTGAGTTCATTACGTAAAGCCGTCAGTGCAGTTTGTTCCTGCTCGATATGCTGCTTTTTTTGCGTGATGGTTTCGATGTCATCTTTAAAATCCCGCGCATTGTCAGCGGCAGTTAACTGATCCAGCTTTTTTTGTACCGACAAACGTTGGGTAATGGCTTCCTGCAACCTTTTTTCTTGGGATCCAATTTGGCTTCTAAGGGTTTCAGTTTCTGCTAATACCGCTTGTTGGGCGGCCAAGCGATTAATTTCTTGCTGAAACTCTGCTGTTTGCTCGCTAAAATCAGCTAAATCCAACTCGCAGGCTTCCAGCGATTGCGGCTCGATCAGGGGAACAGCCGCCAAATCTTGTTGTAAATAGGTTAGGTTTTTTTGTGCATCAGCCAGCTTATCGGTCACTTCCTTTTTATGATCGGCATAAATATCCGTACTGATGATTTTTTCCAGAATATCCATGCGCTCATTGTCCAGCGCATTAAGAAACGCGGCAAAATCGCCTTGGGCAAGCATGATAGAACGGGTAAAACTGCGAAAATTCATACCCGTAATCTCAGCCATTCGGGTACAAACCTGTTGCGGGGTAGTGGCGACGGTCTCTTCGCCATTATTTAGCTGTATCAAGTGCATTTCTGAAGGTAGCAACTCACCCCGTAGATTGCCGTCTTCGCGCTTTACGTGCCAGCTAGAGCGATATTTATCCGCTCCCAAGGCAAACTCAATTTGTGAAAAACTCTCGTCAGTTTGCTGGGTGATGATGTGTTGGGCAGGCTTATCAAACCGGAATGTTTCACCATACAACGCCAGCGTAATCGCATCCAGAATGCTTGATTTACCTGAGCCGTTTGGCCCTGTAATCGCAAAAACCCCCGTATCGGTAAACGGCGCTTGCTCGAAATCGATCCGATTTTCGCCTTCCAGGGAGTTGATGTTTTTAAAATATAAATTGAGTATCTTCATAAGTCTATAATTTATATAGCATATTGCAGCGATATTTAGAAAAAATTACACTCATCGTGGCACATACTATTCGACATTAAGCTATATGATACACGGCGGGGCTGGTTGAGAAAACATGCACAAAAAAGCCCACTAATGGCGACCTCTCTTGGCTGCTCTAGGGTTAGCTTCGGTTTATTGATTCGGAGAAAGATTTTGGCGGCCTTATGAGTTTAAATCCGCGTTAGCCGCTAGCTTGAAAAGGGTAGATTTATACTATTGATTGCGATGACGGACGTTGAATCCAAGGTTAAAATGTTTGCACCCTAGGAAAAAGAAAGTCCCAAAGCCTGAAGAGGTAGGCTTTGGGACTCCAAAGAAGAATCAGCCTATAAACAAGGGGAAAGGAGGCTGATTAAACGCCTATTGCAGACGTTCTAGAGTATGACTAAAGGTGTCAGAAAAAAGTTCCAAGCTGTTTTGTAAAAAATTTGGTAAATGTTTAGCAGTTTGATCAATAGAACTCGGATGACGCGGATTTGACGGATATTCGCTGATAAAAAACACAATCCGGTAATGGGCGAAACCTGTAACTTGATTCATAGTGGGATTTGCAAACCTAGGTTTGCACTCCAAAATACACGCGATCACAGGTAAGAAGCAGACAAGATTATTACAAAGGTTATCGTAAGCGTGGGGTGTTCATCCTCTCTCCTGATGGAGAGAGAGAGCCAGGGTGAGGAGAAATTAAAAAAGAAAAGTGCTTTATTTATTCCCCTCACCCAACTCTCTCTTCGGAGAGGGCTTTGGTGCTTGGCACTGAACAGCCACAAAAATTAATGCGCCTCATCCCAGTTATTGCCCACGCCAATGTCAACGATTAACGGCACAGTGAGTTCAGCGGCATTACTCATCAGTGATCTTATCGTACTGGAATAATCAGCCAGCTTATCCTCGGCGATCTCAAACACCAGTTCGTCATGTACTTGCATAATCATAAGTGCATCGGCTCTATCTGCACAAAGCCATTGGTCGGTGGCGATCATGGCGCGTTTGATGATGTCAGCGGCGGTGCCTTGCATCGGTGCGTTAATCGCCGTGCGTTCGGCATATTGGCGCATGGCAGCATTCTTGGATTTTATTTCCGGCAGGTACAAGCGCCTGCCGAACAAGGTTTCCACAAAGCCTTGTTCACGCGCCTGCTCGCGGATGGTATCCATGTACAGTTTCACGCCAGGATAACGGGCAAAATACAGGTCGATATACGATTGCGCCTCGTTGCGTGATAAGCCCAGTTGTTTTGCCAGACCAAATGACGACATGCCATAAATAAGGCCAAAGTTGATGGCTTTGGCGGAACGGCGCAGGTCGTTGGTCACTAGCTCTGGCGCAACGCCAAATACTTCCGCCGCTGTCGCACGATGGACATCCAAGCCTTCGTTGAAAGCATTGAGTAAGCCTTGATCCGCCGACAAGTGCGCCATGATACGTAATTCAATTTGCGAATAATCCGCCGCAACGATTTTATAACCAGGAGGCGCAATAAAGGCTTGCCGAATTTTACGGCCTTCTTCGCTTTTGACTGGGATGTTTTGTAGGTTAGGGTCGGTGGAGGATAATCTTCCCGTCGCCGCCACCGCTTGATGGTAGGAGGTATGCACCCGTCCGGTCTTGTCATTAATTTGCTGCGGCAGTTTATCGGTATAAGTCGATTTGAGTTTGCTTAGGCCCCGATATTCCAGGATCAAGCGCGGTAGTTCGTAATCGGCCGCCAAATCTTGCAGCACCGATTCGTCGGTGGAAGGCTGGCCGGTCGGGGTTTTCTTTAAGACAGGCAGCTTTTGCTGATCGTAAAGGATTTCTTGGATTTGTTTGGGCGAGCCAATATTGAACGCCCGTCCTACCAGGTTATGGGCATGTTGTTCGATGCTAATCACCTTGCTGGCAAGTTCCAGGCTTTGCTGCGCCAACATGGCACTGTCGATCAGTACGCCATTGTTCTCGATGCGTTCCAGCACGGGAATCAGGGGGATTTCCATCTCCGTGTATAAGGCATACAAGCTGGGTATTTGCTGCAGTTTTGGCAGCAAACATTGGTGGATTTGCAAGGTGATGTCCGCATCTTCCGCCGCGTAAGGCGTGGCTTGTTCCAGTTGCACTTCTTGAAAAGGGATTTGCTTTGCGCCTTTTCCGGCCACGTCTTCGTAATGGATGGTTGTTACATCGAGATATTTTTTGGCGATGTCGTCCATATTGTGTTTGGTCGCGGTGCTGTTCAAGACGTAGGATTCCAGCATAGTGTCGTGGGCGATGCCGCGCAGGGTAATGCCGTGATTGGCAAGGACGTGGGCATCGTATTTGAGATGTTGCCCCAGTTTGGGTTTGGCGGGATTTTCCAGTATGGGTTTAAGCTGTTCCAACACATCAGTACGGTTTAACTGCTCCGGTGCGCCAGGATAAGTATGCGCCAACGGCAAATAAGCCGCTTTCCCGACTTCCACCACGAACGACACGCCCACGATTTGCGCCTTGCTGTAATCAAGGCTGGTGGTTTCGGTGTCAAAAGCGAAGATTTCAGCAGCTTCGAGTTGTTTAAGCCATAGCTCAAATTGTTGTTCGGTCAATATTGTTTCATAACTGGATTCGACTTTTTCGGGTTTTTCGTTTGTTGCTTCGGGTTGTGGTGCGGATTCAGCGTTATTCGCCAATTGTTTCAGCCAAGTTGAAAAACCTAATTCAGTCAATAGCTTGGTCAATTCGGGAATATTAGCCGGTTGTTGATGGCAATCTTCCACGGAATAAGGCAGATCAAGATCGCACACGATGGTCGTCAGTTGCTTGGATAAGGGCAGATGAGCCAAGCTGGCACGCAGGTTGTCGCCAATTTTGCCGCCAATTTCATTGGCGTGTGCCATCAGGTTATCCAATGTTTCGTACTGCGCCAACCATTTTGCGGCGGTTTTCGGGCCGCAATTGGGTACGCCGGGAATGTTGTCAACGCTATCGCCCACCAAGGCCAGATAATCAATGATCTGCTCCGGCCTGACCCCAAACTTGTCGATAACGCCTTGAATATCCATGCGCGTGTTCGACATGGTGTTTTCGAGGATAATATGCTCGTTCACCATCTGCGCCATGTCCTTGTCGCCTGTGGAGATGATGATTTCATAACCCTGCCGCTCGGCTTGTTTAGCCAATACGCCCATGACATCATCGGCCTCGATGCCGGATTCGATAATCAAGGGCAAACCCATAGCGCGGATGATTTGGTGCAACGGCTCAATCTGCACCCGCAAGTCATCCGGCATCGGCGGCCTGTTCGCTTTGTATTGGTCGTACAACTCGTTGCGGAAAGTGCCACCGGGCGCATCAAAAACCACGGTGATGTAATCGCTGTGATAATCAGCAATGAGCTTACGCAGCATGTTAGTCACACCGTGGATGGCGTTGGTCGGTATCCCTTTCGGACTGGTGAGCGGCGGTATCGCGTGATAAGCGCGGAACAAAAACGAAGAGCCGTCAACCAGGATGAGGCGTTTTGGGGTGTTTGGGGTCATAAATGAAGAATCCAAGATTAGGATGTTGGCTAGGATGATTTTACCTTGAACTATTTATTTTGATGCAGTTATCTGGAAAGTCTCTGCACAGTCCTTCAAAAAGCTCAGGACGAACGGAATTGGGTTGATTTCCTAAGTCTCACGTTTAACATCCACAATATTCGGCAGTTGGCTTATCAGCTTACGAAGCATGTTCGTCACGCCTTGGATGGCGTTGGTCGGCACACCTTTCGGGCTGGTCAGCGGCGGAATGGCGTGGTAAGCGCGGAACAGGAACGAGGAACCGTCAACCAGCATCAGGCGTTTGGGGGTGTGTTGAGTCATTAATTGTGTCCAAGGCAAAGCTATTATGGGTTTTACTGATTTTACCTTGAAGGACTTGTTTTTGAAGAATTAAAACTTTGTTTATAAGTTAGCCATTCTCAACAACTGAAACCTGCGGCGCATAAGATTTAAAATTCTCATCCGCAGACATAATTGCCATATTTTCGCTTAAAGCGGTTGCCAGCAAGAGCCGATCAAACGGATCACGATGATTGGATAGAAATGGAATTTGGGAATATGCTTCGATATGTTTGTTTTGCAGGGTTAATAAATTAAAGTCGTCGTGCTGGATAAGTCTGACAAGATCGCTTATAGATAAACCCAATTCGGGCAGTTTGCCAATTTTTTGCTTGATGGCAATTTCAAACAAGCTAATCTGGCTAACAAAAATACTGTGGTTTTCCAAAATGCTCTTTGTCCCCATTGATAACATTTCAGGCCTTATCAATGTCCAAATGAAAATCTGGGTATCTATGAGGTACATGGCTACATATACTCCTTCAAATCATCCAAAGGCTCATTGAAATCATCAGGGATGTTGTAGCCTTTCCCAGCCAAACTGCCGATTTTTACGCCTTTGTGTAAGTTTTCAACGGGCTGTGATTCTTGCTCGTTGATAAACATCACCACAACCTGAGATTTTTTTGTGGTCGGCGGCTCTTCTTGCAAAACGATTTGCCCGTTTTCGTAGATGCCTTTAATTGCAGTGTACATATTGCACTCCGAATGGTTGATAAATGCTTTAGGACTCTGTGTGTCGATGATGATTCATTCAAAACTAAGCTGATGTTTTAGCTATACATTGATCCAATATTTGTAATACAAGCGTTTCTGGCAATGCCGCCAATAGCTTTATTCCGCCAATAAGGTTCAATTCTTTCATAAATGAACGAAACCGTTCGCGCTCAAATAATTCTTTGTTTGATTTATAAGATTCATCTAATTTTTTAATTATTGCCGAAAATACATGAATATTTTGTGAGGTCGTTGGACGTTCAACTATGTTTGCCCTCACATCAGATTGATATAAGAAACATGTTAGCGCATCTTCAAAAGATAACCCTTTCGTCCGATTACACAAAGAAGCAAGCCACCATAATCGAGATGCGGCATTATCACGCTCGATTCCGCGCGCACCGATGCAGAAAAAATGTGTTTTGATGTGCTTAATGGCTTGAATGTTATCTTCGGGTATCGGCCACCTTGCTCGCGTATACTCCAGTAAGTGGGTATGCGTCAAATAAACCCAAAGACGTTCATCCCTCGCCAAATAATGGGAAATATTATCGAGAGCCTGATAAATAAGGACACAATTCTCGACCTCTTTTAGGTTAGTTTTGTCACAACTAATGGCGGCTAGTTTTTGCTCATCTATTTCCAGACGTGATTCAAGATGATAAGACGATTCATTCATCAAAAAGCCAAAATTTCCAGTTCGATAAAGTTCTAGGTTTTCAGGTATCTTGGTTAAAAGCTCTTGGACTTTTTTAGCTTTAAGGAAATTAACTTTCATTGTTCTGCACTCTTAAAAACATAGGCATCAAGTAACTTAATGGGCTGTTGCATCAACCGTTCGGCAATCATGTAGGCATCATGGCTATCTATGTCCACTCCCTTATTATGCGCCTGACCGAAAATAACTTTTGCCCATTTCCTATCTTCATAAATTGACTGGGTTTCAGCGTCTTTTAGCTTTTGGATAGCCTGCATGACTGCCCCAAAATAGATTGAATTTAACAGAATAACCCTATTTTCCTTTCTATTCCTGGCGTTATCTATGCTTTCCTTCAATCTATGGCTGACGATAATTTGTACATGATCACCATCAAAGTCAACAGACCAAATACCATCATCTTGTTCGTCCCTTTTAACCAGTTCAAAAACTGATGTGATTGGCTTAAATAAATCACGGTCAATATAAAAAACTTGCGTTTCGTCTTGGGCAAGAATATCGCCGACCGAAAATGAAAATGGGTCTGTACCAAATTCTGAATTTATATCAGGAGAAGTAAAATATCGGATATCCTTAGTGACAACCACATAAGGGTCTACCCTAACTTCACCACGTAATTCACCAATATCAAACTCACCTTCTAACTGCCTATTGTTATCGCTAGAGCAGAGTTTTGCCTGAAAATAAGTGTCCCGGCATGAAATGACAGCGATAAATTCAGCATTTCCCGATGTAATTTGCTGTTCAATTTCTTCGGATGAAATTGCGTAGCTTAGTTCGTTCGGCGTTAAATATTTTTGAGATGTTGCCAAGGATATGTTAAACAAGCATAACCTATTTCAAATTTTTTAACCAACCTGTCGTTTTGATTTAAAAAATCAACTATGTCCTCGAATAAGCATGAAAATTATGAAATCTTGAATCTGATTGGCTATGGTTTAGCCAAATTCGATAAGGAATTTATTAGACAATTTAACTGCGAGAGCAAAAACCAGTTTTATAAAAAAATGGTTGATCTTAATGTCGCTGAAACGATAGGTGCTGTTAAAAATCGCCAAGACTTATTTGATCCATTTTTCGACAACCCAAGGCAAGGGTGGTGGCAAAAAGGAAACACTTATATCCACAGAAAAATATACATAGACAGAGACCTTTGCACGACCTCAAGCCCCAAAATGGGTAAAATAAGCCTTTATTCAAGTTCGAGCAATAGCCTATGTCCTGGAAGAACCTAGCCCAAACCAGTTTAAGCGATGCCCTTGTCAAACACCACGAAGCCTTGGAGGAATTGGA
>CAMAVM010000003.1 GCA_945861705.1 Methylomagnum ishizawai
AAACCACCAACTGACTGGCAGGGTTATATAAAACTGGAAACAAAGTAAGCTAATAGCGTTATGATAATAACCCTGAAAGTCTTTACTTGAGTACCCAAATTACCTTATGGAAGCCATTGAAATTTTAAAAAATAACGAATTATTTAAAGGCTTTGGTTTTAATGAATTGGAAGCCTTATCCGGTTTCGCACGACAAAAAATAATCGCAAAAAATGTCTTTATTATCAAGGAAGGAGAGCGCACCCATGAAATGTTTCTCATCATGGAAGGCATAGTTGATGTCATGCTAAATAATCAAGATGGCGATGAATTGATTTTATCAACATTGCAAGCAGGCGATATATTTGGTGAGCTTTCCTTGCTGGATGATAAACCCAGATCTGCCAATGTCATTGCGCGTGAAGAGTGTAAATTGCTCGTGATTCATAAGTCAGATTTTTTTGAATTTTTAAATAAAAACTCCAACGCTGCGGTGCAAATCATTAAATACTTGTGTGAAAAATTGAGAAGCACTAATAATATTGCCTACAGCTACGCACTTATGGATGTTTATGAACGCTTAATAAAGTACCTGTTTTCTGTAGCAGAACCTATGGCTGACGGCAAATTTATTATTTCATCAGCCTTGACGCATAAAGAAATTGCTTTAAAAATTTGCACTGGAAGGGAGGTTGTAACGCGGATGCTTAAAAGGTTGGAAAAAGACAACTACCTTACCATTGAAAATAAAACGATCTTCATCAACAAAGAACTTCCCAGCTCGTTATAAACCGTAACACCATAGCTAGTAGCTACAGTCGAATTGAGCTATCTTGTTGATATATAAATAATTTAATACTATGTTACACTATGTAACACTGACCGATAGGCAATAAAAAAGCCCTGCGATTTCTCGTAAGAGCTTGATTTTCTTGGTGGCGATAGGTGGATTTGAACCACCGACCCCGGGGTTATGAATCCCGTGCTCTAACCAACTGAGCTATATCGCCGAATGCAGGGGTTTGACAAAGAGCCGCGAATTATAGGTTTCACCCTCTATTTTGTCAAACGTTGAATCTGAAATGTACAACATCGCCGTCCTTAACGACATATTCCTTGCCTTCTAAGCGCCACTTACCGGCATCTTTTGCACCTTGTTCGCCCTTATAAGCAATAAAGTCTTGGTAGGAAATAACTTCGGCGCGGATAAAGCCTTTTTCAAAATCGGTGTGGATTACCCCTGCTGATTGAGGAGCAGTAGCACCGACAGGAATAGTCCATGCCCTGACTTCTTTAACCCCAGCGGTGAAGTAAGTGGCTAAGTTTAACAAGCTGTAACCCGCCCTTACGACGCGATTAAGACCAGGTTCTTCCAAGCCTAGATCATCAAGAAATTCCTTTTTTTCATCGTCTTCAAGCTGCGCTATTTCTGACTCTATAGCAGCACAGATTGCTACCACCGTTGCCCCTTCATTATCGGCAAATGCCTGTACCTTATCTAATAAGGGATTGTCGGTAAAGCCGTCATCCTGAACATTGGCTATGTACATGGTGGGTTTTAAGGTTAGCAAGCACAAATCTTTGATGAGGGCTATTTCCTCATCTTCTAAAGCTAATCCTCGTGCGGGCAGTCCGGCATCCAATTGCTGAAAGATGCGGTCTAAGACTTGTTTTTTCGCCAGATCATCTTTGTTGCCGGATTTGGACGCTTTACTTACACGTAGCAACGCTCGTTCCACGGAAGCCATATCGGCCAGCGCCAATTCGGTATTGATGACTTCAATATCTGAAAGCGGGTCGATTTTTCCGGCGACGTGGACGACATTGTCATCCTGGAAGCAGCGGACGACGTGGGCAATAGCATCAGTTTCACGGATATTTGCCAGGAATTGGTTGCCTAAGCCTTCGCCTTTGGATGCGCCAGCGACGAGTCCTGCAATATCGACAAACTCGATGGTAGTAGGAATAATGCGTTCTGGCTTGACAATTTCTGCCAGTTTATCCATCCTGGGGTCAGGTACGGGTACGACACCTACGTTGGGGTCTATAGTGCAAAACGGGTAATTCTCTGCCGCAATTTTTGCTTTGGTGAGTGCGTTAAACAAGGTTGATTTGCCCACATTGGGTAAACCAACAATTCCACAGTAAAGTGCCATAAGTTCTCTTGGAAATGGATAAGGTGTAAAGGTAAAGAATTGCGGATTCTGGTTGAGTCCTTAGCCAGGACTCTCCTGAGATCGTCGATGGACTCAGGATGAACGGTAACGTGTTCAGAGATTCCAGATAATAAGCGGCATTATACAAGTTTCAACAGTAATCTGGGCGATTAATGCAGTAGCTAAGACTAATGCACAGTCATTTTCAGCTTTACGATAAGCTGCCTGTAATCGTCTTCGCTTAGTGCATCATTGGCAATGAAGATGGTGGGTTTATTCTGCATTTGTAGAAATATAAAAGCCGTTGTGACGACAGTTGATTTTAATATTTCTACCGCTTCAAAATCACCGCCCTCGGAAATTTCCCAACTCAGCTTTTCGGTATACCGTATTTTACGTTGTTCAATCTTAAGCTGGGGGAAGTTGATCTTGAAATTTAAGCCGATGAGAGCAGCAAATCCAAGTTTCAGTATAAGTGGCAAGGCATTGGATACACTCGCACCCAACGCGATAAGATGAATAACGATGACTAATCTTTTTAACTTTATTGAAGGCTTGAGTTCGGCGACAAATGCTGCACCGTGTTTTTTTGCGATCAATTGGATGCCCTAAATCTTACGTTTTAAACAGTTCAGATGAATGTTGTCACAGTTTTATAAACATCACCATTGCGACTTGCGAACATTAAAACTACGCCCCTTTAGTTTGCCGTTTCTTAAGCAGGTGAGGCCAGCATTGACACTTTCCCGTTTTATCGCCACGTAAGCATGGTTATCAAAGATGTCGATTTTGCCGACTTCAGTGCCGGAAATCCCTGCATCGCCAGTTAAAGCGCCCAATATATCACCTGGACGTACCTTATCTTTGCGGCCGCCATCTATCCATAAGGTGACCA
Organism: Methylomagnum ishizawai; assembly: GCA_945861705.1. GTDB lineage: Bacteria > Pseudomonadota > Gammaproteobacteria > Methylococcales > Methylomonadaceae > Methyloglobulus. Next base: position 3,031 of record CAMAVM010000003.1, read on the forward strand.
TTGGTGGTTCAAACCTGTCTTCGTGGCTCATTTTAAAAGGCACTACTTCATCCCACTTAGCCGTGGTGTTTTGATACTCTTCAATGGCTTTAACCCTGGGTAGTTCTTGTTGCGTACATAAACTCAGTGCCAAGCCTTTATTTCCGGCGCGGCCTGTGCGCCCAATCCTATGGACGTAGATTTCAGGATCCCACGGCAGTTCATAGTTAACCACTGCCTGCAATTCTTTAATATCCAGGCCACGGGCGGCAACATCGGTCGCCACCAGAATCGAACAACTTTTATTGGAAAAACGCACCAACACCTGATCGCGGTCTTTTTGCTCCAGATCGCCATGCAAAGCTTGGACGGAAAAACCGCTATTTGCCAACTCATTGGCGACATCGTGACAATCTTTTTTGGTATTGCAGAATATGACCGTCGATTCTGGGCGATGATACGATAGCAGATAGCCTAGAGCATCAGTTCTCCGGTTTTTTTCTACTTCATAAAAAAGTTGCTCGATAACATCAGCGTGATGAGCTTCCTCAATGCTGACAGTAACCGGTTTATATTGAAACTTCTGGCTCAGTTCACGAATAGGGTCTGCAAACGTGGCGGAAAACAGCAGGGTTTGCCGATGCGTCGGCGCGTAGGAAATAACCTCGGTAACGGCTTCTTCAAAGCCCATATCCAGCATTCGGTCAGCCTCATCCAGCACCAGCATGTTCAGGTTGCTCAAGCGTAAACTGCGTTTACGCAGATGTTCCTGCAAACGTCCCGGCGTACCGACGACAATGTGAACGCCGTGGCGCAAGGAATCAACTTGTGGTCCGAAAGGCACGCCGCCGCATAAGGCTAAGATCTTGATGTTCTGTGTAAAACGCGCCAGCCTGCGGATTTCTTTGCAGACCTGATCGGCCAGTTCACGGGTAGGACACACCACCATCGCTTGAACCTTAAAACTGCTCAAATCCAAGCGTGATAACATCCCGATACCAAAACAGGCCGTTTTACCGCTGCCAGTTTTGGCTTGTGCAATCACGTCTTTGCCCTCAAGAATGTGCGGCAAACTTTCCGCCTGAATGGAGGTAAGTTGGGTATACCCCAAGGATTCTATATTTTCAAGCAGGGCGGGTTTTAACGGTAGCGACGAAAAGGCGGCAGACTTCACAATGGACTCTATGTATTAACGCGAATACCGACGAACTGTCTGCATTCAATGGCTTATGATACCAGATACTGATATTTTGAGGCGGATAAGGAAAAGCTGACCCAAATATCAGGGCTTCTTTAGGTTCAATAACTGTCAGATTGATGCGGCGCACGTAAATCTTCCGGAGCATCATCTCCAACGGCGCAAGGGGCATTCCCTAGCTATTGCACTGAATACTGTCCAAGGCGGCGTTTACGTTCCAGAGTTTTGTTGACGGCTTGCCGCAAGCAATCCAGCGTGGCTTGTGTGTCTGCGTTTGGTGTAGGGGTTGGCTTGGCATTCATGATTGAGCCTCCTGCTGTAATAGCGCAAAAAATTCGGGATGGAAAATAGTACGTGCAGTGCCTTCCTGCTGAAATACCAGTTCTGGGGCTGTATCGCTATTCATGTAACACTCTATTTGATTAACCTTTGAGGAAAAGACATGCAATAAATTATGTAGGTTGCGGGGAAAACGGCGTATTAACTCAGCTTCAGGGATATTATGTCCACCGTGGGCAACGCGCTCCGCTACCCGTAACCGCGCATTTCGGCACTGGGCAAGGCCAGATAAATTAACTCGACTCGCCAACCTGTAGTTTGTAATCGCTCTATCAGCGTAATATAACTTCGTCCGGCAAGCGTGGTTTCAAAAGCAAAATCCTGGCGAGTGTTAATGCAATCTTCAATCTCATGCAGGAACAAACGGCTGGCGGCCAGTAAATGCTGTTCTGGTGCTAAGGGCGACAAACCAGCAGCGATCAAATCGGCGTTAATAAAGCGACGGCAACCCGCTACTGTCGGCATATACTCCATTGCAAAGGTGGTTTCCTGCGCCGTTAGGGACTACAACTATCAAACAAGCGGGCATCTTACAACAACTCGACTACTCACAAAGCCACTCGTTTAGCGATTTCAATATCTTTGCGTAACAGATCGTTGACTAAAGACTGTAAGCTTTCCTGTTGTGCCAGACCTTTTTCATTTAAGCATTGAATTACATCCTTATCCAAATATATCGGTAATTGAATGTCTTCAGCAGGGATATAAAATTTACCTTGTCCAGCATTGGAAAAATCGTATTCGTCCCTTATCATGCCGCTTTTTCAAAGCTATTCGAAGTAGCAAACCTATATAAAGTTTTCGGTTCGATATCAGCATTGCCGTTTTTGAATTGAAGACATCCCCACTCAGGGTCGATGCAAGCGGAGGGTAAATCTTCAACGCCGACGTGTTTAGCAATCAAGTCAGTTAAATCAACGGCTTTGATTTCGCCGTTTACAAACTCTAATTTAAAGCGATAACCTTCAAGGTATTCAAATTTTTTAAGTTTCATGGTATTTACTCCAACGGGGCAATGGGATGGAAATTTTGGCTATCCCACATTTCCAGCAGTTCATCCTGGTGTAACTCCGCCCATTCCCGAACCAACTGGCGACATTTTTTAGGTACTACACCTTCGATAATATTGAGTTTTTCCAGTTCCATGACAGCTTCAAATTCGCCGTATTTTATATGAATATGGCGGGGTGGATGCTCCCAGTCAATCAAGTACATCCTAATAATAATGCCATAAAAACGGCAGATTTCGGGCATCAGTAATACTCCTTAATACATAGTTTTCATTATTGCCTGCTTTTTTGCAGGGGCGGTGGTGATAGTGGCATCTGTTCGTCTCCTCATTCACCCAAAATCATACGTTCCACTTCGGCCTTGGTATCGGCCAGGGTTTGCGCGGCTTCGGTTTGGAGTTGTTTAGCTTGATTGCGCATACTTGCAATATGGTTTGCTATTTCATTTTGTTTTTCAATGGGCGGCAGAGGAATATGTAGATTGATAATAGCAGTTTCGCTAATATTGGGTTGTGCTCCCCCAACTGAATTTTTGAGAATTAAATTTTGATAGAGGGCAGTATTTAACAAATTCATTAAATAATAAGTATTCATTTTATCTGAGCGTAATATTCCATTCCTTTGGTTTAAAAGAGCTTTAGTGTCTTGCTCAAAGATGCCAACCTTACCAATTGTTGCCCCCGTCATTGCAAAAACTAAATCGTTTTTTTCAATTTTAAATCTATTATATTCATCATAAAAATATGTAGGTAAGAATGTGGAATTTGATAAGTCTATTAGGTTTTTAGAAATATTTTTAATCGTGACTAAATAGCAGCCTAGACTTTCAATGTAATCATCAGAGCTAAAAGCGTATCCAGATAAGAAAGTACATTTTTCTTTTATTTTTAATAAATCATAAGACGAGCTATCAAGTGCAATTTTTACAGCTTTGTCTTGATAATAATTGGAGTCTAACCGACCACCTATCACGGTACTAAACGGCGCAGTAAACATGCGTTTTTCAAGGCTATTGTCCTGCTGCGGCAAAGTAATACCCAACTCCGCCAATAAATACGCATCAATCCCCGCCAAAAGTGATTGGGCTTGTTGTTCTTTTTGTTGCCGCTCGATTAAAGCGGCTTGGTAGATTTGAACGGTGCGCTGCTGTATTTCTAAAGGTGGAACTACAATAGGAACAGGCGACAACTGTTGATAATTGATATTTTTTTGCGCTGATTGTGGCGCTAAATCCTCTAAATAAGTCTTGATAAACTTAAAATACAAATTAATGTATTCAAGAGTTAGCTCATTGGTCTTTGGTGTCATGCCAATCAAGCTGTCGGGGAAACATGCTGGATAATCCAAAATTGTCGTATCCCCAATATTGGCAGCAATGGTGATGACCACGATAGGCTTGCTAAATAATCGGCTGGTTTTTAAACCCAGCTCGTTTAGGGTTTGCGAGTAAGTAATTTGTCCATTGCTTTGACTGGCTCGAACAATATCACCTGTTTGGATAAATGGATATTCACCGCCATAAAATCGGGGTTCATTTCTTGGGCGATGCCCAAAACGTCCCCGTTGCATTTCAATAACTTCTGACAATTTTTTAACTGGATAACGCGTATTATTGACGATGTTTAAGTTATTGACTGAAAAATAATACAGAGGATCAAGGCGACCATCAACATCTGAATGATTAATGAAAAAAATCTTTAAACCATCTTCACGGTTTAATTTAGATGGACTCACGATTTACCTCTTTTACAATAAACCGTGCTAACTCTGTGCTGATGATATCTAGTTCATTTTTCCCTGTTTGCTTACCTGTCGCGTCATAACCTATGTCTTCGGCAATTGCCATAAAAATGGGGTAGTCAGACAAGGCACTTTGTTTTTTGAGTATATAGGCTTCTTCCAAGCGCTCTTTCAGTTCGTTGATTTGCTCGGTGTATTCGGTGCTTTTCTCGGTTTTCCATGCTTTATAAGCATCGGTTTTTTTAAAGGCGGCTGTGTTGCCTTCATAGTTTGCGCCAATCGCTTGGTCAAGGATTGTTTTCTTTTCTTTCTCGATGCGGGCTACTTCTTGGCTGTAGCTGTTCTCAGTCAATAAGTCGGCTTGCAAGCTGAGTTTTTGCTGTTGCAAGGCGTGGGTTTTATCCGCGCTGTATTTACGCAAAAACAACACGCTGCTTTTTACTCCTGCACCCGTGGCAGTAAAAGCCGTTTGCGGCAAACTGACCACGGCGACAATGCGGCACCAGTCTTCAATTTGGTCACGTACGTATTGCAAACTGCTGTTGGTGAGTACGCCGTCGGGGATGACTATCGCCAGATAGCCGCCTGCGTTTAAGAATTGATGGCATTGTTCGATAAACAACACCTCTGTACTTTGGGTGTCACGGTTTTTAACGCCGCTGTTTTTAAGGTCTAACCAAGAGGTGTCTCTTTGCCCAAAAGTATAGGTATCTAAATAAGCTTTTTCGGTGAGTTTAACCGCGCTGCCAAACGGCGGATTGGTGATGATGAAGTCAAAACGCCCGTATTTAAAGCCGTTGTTTTTGGACAGTTCTTGCAGTTTGGTGTCTTTGAGTAAGCCGTCAGCACTAATAACGTTGGTATGTCCATCGTCATGAATAATCATATTCATCTTGGCTGCGCGGCTGATTTGTTCGTTGATTTCTATGCCGTATAAGCGTTTTTCGGCGAAGTCGTGCCAATGTTGCCAATGTTCTTTGCTTTCTGGGTCGTAAAATTCGTTGGCTTCGCGGCGGACTTTTTCCAGGGCGTGCAACAAAAATCCGCCACTGCCACAGGAGGTATCCAAGACCAGTGATTCATGGGTAATCGGCAACACATCAACAATGAATTTTACAATTGGGCGCGGGGTAAAATATTGCCCAAAGCTGCCGCGAAAGAATGAATCCATGAAGGTTTCAAACGCGCGGCCCTTGCTGTCTAAATCGGTTTTGTTCAGGTTGATGTCTTGCAGGTATTCAACAATGGTACGCACCCGTTCGTGGGTAAGGCGGATATTATCGCGGAACACTTCGGGGTCTTTTTTTCGGCCTTCTTCGTAGAGTGCATTAATGCGGATGAATAAGGCTTCGTTGGTTTTTCTTAACGCATCGCGTTGTTTTTCTTCCTCATTTGAACCCTTGCCTTCTTCTTGGATAACTTGAAAATCGTAGGCTTCGCCCTGTTTACGGGCTTTCCGTTCATCCCATATTTTACAAAAAATGAGCTTATCCAATTCATCAAAGGCTTCTGATGGGTTGAGTTGACCGCCAGCCCATAACGCATTGTGTGCTTGCTTAAAGCGGCGGGTCAGTTCGTCCTCAGCGACAACTTGTAAGTCGAAAAATTTTTGCTCACCTTCTTTATGTTTCAGTTTGTCCGCAGCTTTAACAAACTTATAAGGGGCCAATTTATCCACGCCGTAGGGCGGAATATCAGACTCCGGTTTACGGGTGTTTTTACTTTTATCAACTTGAAAATAATCGTTTTTAATCTTGGATGTTACCCAAACCCATTTGACATTATTGGGTAAGGCAAAAGCGTATGAATAGGCTTGATTAATTGATTGGGCGAATTCAGCTTCAGAAACTTCTTGTTGTTTACATTCCACCAAAATATGTGGTTCTAAACAGTCATCATCGTTATAAACGACAATATCTGCTTCTTTTTTACCCGACCCCATCGTCACCATAACAAAATTTTGTACACGGTGTTTGGGATAACCATATTCGAGGATTAAGCGGCAGTAAGCTTCGGACTGCACTTGTTCTTCTGGGTTACTGTATAAGCGGCTTTTCTTTTGCTCGACGTATTCGATACGCTTGCCGTCATCCAGGAGTTTAATTAATCCCTTTTCGATGCCTAGCTGGATGTAGTCAATGGCTTGGTTTTCGTTCATTTATTGTCTTGATGAGGTGTGCTGACACACCATTGCGTTGTTTTCGATTTTGAAATTTGATGTATCAACACTTTTATAGACACAAAGTTGTGTTGATTTTAGCAGTATTTCGCTGTCTATGAACCAATGGAGCGGACTCGATTGATTTATTCGTAGCAATCAACCCATTTATTATTTTAGTTCGATAGGATACGCTGAAAGAAGTGAAGCGCATCATTCGCGGTCGATGCGTCTCGTACCAGAGCCGATCAAACTGGCAAAGGTGGTTTTTTCAGGAAACTTTTGAAACATTTTTTTGGTTGTGTTTAGCGACCAAATCAAAGAACGGTTAAAATTATCAACCTTACCCTGACATTGATGAAGGCAAAAAATGAGTTTTAAAAGCAGTTTAGTAAAAAATTGCAATTAATTGGACACCCAAAATGATGGTCTTATGGGTGGCGAATATGGTGTTCAAGGGCATTGCAGCATTAACCGACTATAGTTTCGACCCCGACGAGCGCAAAGCTTACGTTCAAACGACGCTTTACGGTGAAGCAGAAGCCATTGAGGTTTGGCTGGATGGTTTTGCCATCATTAGCGATGGTGAATCAAACAAATTCATCATTCAACAAGTACAATCGAACAAACCCTGGTTGAATAATATATTCGCCCATATTGCCGGAAAAGCGTGGAAAATTCCTGTGATACCGCAGTTGACGGCTCATATTGAGCTAATCGCCGAGCTTCTAAAAGCCGAAAACCCAGCACAGGAAGATAAAGAACAGGAAGCTATTTAATTGAGGTTGTCCTGCTTAGGCTGAGTGTTTTCCGTCTGAATCTTTTAACCTAAAATTTGGCTAGGGCGAAAGCCCCACTAGTGGGGTTTTGCACTTGTATCTAAATTTTACCGTCCAGACCCATCTGGAAATATTTATGAGTAATCATATCCTGGTTTTCCAGTAGCCAATCGATATCTGGTTGGTTATTCATCGCTTTGTGGATGGCGGTTGCCATGGCTTTGCGGTGAATATCGAATAGGATTTTATGATCCAACGCATCGTCGGTCACTACGCTGGGGTTCAGCCACACAGAGACGATGATGCCTAAATCGTTGGCTTTGTCTTTGGGAATATCACCCGCACGTACTGCATCCAAAACGCCATTGGCGATAGCGGCTTGTACCGTACCCATTAAGATGTTGGTGTAACGGGTATTTTTGACGGTGACTTTACTGACCATCAACGTCACTGGCCTGACCTGGATGTCGGTGTTCAAAATGGCAAACACGCGGGTATGGCCTTGGACTTGTCCAGCGGTCATGCTGGCAATTGCTGTGCCGACAGGGCCGTCAAGTTCGCCGATAATGACTTCCGGTTCGGCTGCTGTGCCGGGCGGGCCGCCAGCGACTAAGGCTTCCCCAGTACGCATAATGATTCTTTCGCTCATGGTGTTTTCCTCTTAAAGGTAAAAATGGTCGGGATTAGTATGTAATGTCATTATGTAGGATATTAGGCTAGCAAGTAAAGCATGTGGTTTTGCCCACCATTTTCATTTCCTTGCTCCTGCCGTGTGGGAACGATGGAAAATAGTTTTACTTTATCGCCCGTAATAAATTTCCACAAAACAGTTCTTTATCGGTTTTAGTTTGCATCCAAAGTTGTTTTATGTGCATTTTATTATCAGGGAAATACGGTCCGGCAGACTTTGCCAAATCTGCCAACGTCACTTTAGGTGAATAGGTGTTAAGAATTAAAAAAGCTTTGGGATTCATCAGCCCGTGCGCGGTTTCTATCAAACTGGACAGATGGTTTTCTAATATCCATTTTTCGCCTTTAGCTCCCAAGCCCCAGGCGGGTGGATCCATGATGATGCCATCGTATTTGTTGCCGCGTTTCAATTCACGCTGGGCAAATTTTAACGCGTCTTCAAGCACCCATTTGATGTCGGAAAGCGAGCTGCGTTCCATATTGCTCTTAGCCCAGGTGAGCATTTGTTTGACCGAATCAACATGTACCACTTCCGCACCATTGGCACGTGCAACCAGCGATGCCGCACCGGTGTAAGCAAATAAATTTAATAGCTTTTGACCAGCATAAACCTGTTCTTGAATAAAACGCCAGTTGGCCTGTTGTTCCGGGAAAAGGCCGACATGTTTGAATTTGGTTAACTTCAAGCCGAAGTTTAATTTGCCATAAGCAATAATCCATTGCTCGGGAGAATGCGCTTTGATGTTTTTCCAGTTACCTTGCGTTGAGGATTGTTCCTCAAATTCCCAATGTGCCATTGCTTGCCATTGGGCGTAAGGCCATCCCGGTTTGTAGTGTGCTTGAAGGTCGGGGCGAATGGTAATGATCTTTCCCCACTGTTCCAGTTTCTTACCGTCGCCTGCATCAAGCAGCTCGTAGTCAGGCCAGGGTAAGCCGTATTCGTGTGATGGTGTTCCGGCAGATGTATTCATGCAGCCATGCTTTTCAGGTGATTGGGTACGAATCCCCAATGTCTATGCTTAGATGATTATTTTTGTTGGGGCTCGAATCTCACCCACAACCTATTATTTTAGCGGGGTAGAGCTAGTCACCAACAAGCCATTAATTAATTCAAGATCATTTTGAGTGAGGTCGCTGGTTGTTTGCTTTAGTTTGATGGTGTTAATCAGGTAATCATAACGGGCGCGGGACAAGTCGCGTTTGGCGCGGTAGACGTTACGTTGTTCGCCGAGTACATCAACCATGGTGCGTATGCCGACTTCAAATCCGGCTTCGGAGGCTTCCAAGGCACTGGACGCTGATGTTACCGTTGCATTGAGGGCTTCTATGCGGCTGATGTTGGTCATTATGCTGCGGTAGGTGTTATTGACTTGGCGTTTTACCGAGCGTTTGACAGCGGTCAAATTTTCTTTGGCGGCTTCATATTCAAAGCTGGCTTGCCGGGTCCTGGAATTGACTGCGCCGCCTTCAAATAAAGGCACATTCAATTGCACGCCTATACTTTGGTTATCACCGCGTGGCCCGAACGCAGAGCCATTTTCTGATACGCCGTAAGCGCCAACCAAGTCCAGTTTAGGTAAATGGCCGCTGCGTTGTATGTCGATGTCTTTGTGTGCTACTTCCATTTGGTTGAAGGCGGCAATAATGCTCAGGTTATTGGTTTCTGCGGTTTCGCCCCATTTTGACATATTGTCTGGCACAGGTTTTTTTAGGGGCAGGGTTTCACCTAGGGAACTTACCAATGCTTCACTGTCGCCGATAATCTCCCTTAAGGCTTCTTTTTGGTTGTCCAGGTTGTTGGCGGCTTCAAGTTCATTGGCAGTGGTCTGGTCGAAAGCGGCCTGTGCTTCGTAGACATCGGTGATGGGAATGATGCCTACTTCATAGCGTCCCTTGGCTTGTTCAAGCTGCTTTGCAATCGCCTGTTTTTCCGATACCGTGAATTGCAGGTTATCCTGGGCTGACAGCACATTAAAATAAGCTTCGGTCGTCCTCACCATCAGCTTCTGTAACTCGGCCTGATATTCTGCCTCAGCCTGGGCAATTTGATTATCGGACTGGCTTAATTGCACCCAATGATCCCAGTGGAACAGCGGTTGGGTTAAATTAACGCTGAAAGTATGGTTCCAATACTCCTGATTGGAAGGAAATAAATTGTTTAGATTTGATATTCTATTATGTCGCCATTCCCTGCCTGATGCCCCTGTGGCGGCTACAGTAGGAAAAAACCGTGCAAGTCCCTGGTTCCTGCTTTCCCGGGCAGTCGATTGTTTGGCTTCGGCTTGCTTGACAATCGGATCGTTTTGCAAGGCACGTTCGTAAATGTCCATTAAATTCTCCGCCCGTAGCAAGGCGGGAACGCTTATCAACAGCACGGCAATCAGGTTGGTTAATCTTTGTCTCATAAGATATTTGGTAGGTGTAAAGTTAAGGAATTTCTGAATAAGTTGATTGCGTTCATGGTTCGACAGGCCCACCACGAACGCAATCAACCCGTTACCGTTCGTCCTGAGCCTGTCGAAGGAAGCCTGTCGAAGGAAGCCTGTTGAAGAACTTAATCAGAAATTCCTTAATTTTACCAGCCTGTGCATTACTCATTTTCCCTTGTAAGTGGTAGTATTTTGCAGGTTTTTTCTCACGGCTTTCACTATAACGCATGAAACTTCTATTTAAAATTTTCTTTTTGTCATCCTTAACGATTTCCTTGAGTGCTTGTTCCAGTATGGGTAAGGGCATGGTTGAAGCCTTTTTTGAAAAACAGGATGCCGTGGACACCCGTGTTTGTGAAATTTGGGGCAAAGCCTTTGATGGGCTTGCGCCGTTTCTGGACAATAGGCATGGCAAGATGAAAGTCCTGATGGTGCATGGTGTGGGCGATCACCTGCCAGGATATTCTACGCAATTTGTCGAAAAGTTAGCCGCAGAACTGGATTTACCCGTGATGTCCGCCCTGAAAAAGAATATCCCTTTAACCAGTAATCACGATACTAGCAAAAACCTTGGTAATTTAAGCGTTGTCAGGTTGCTGAGTAAAGACAGAAGCAAGGAGCTGATGTTCTATGAATTAACGTGGTCTGCTATTACTGCTGAGAAGAAAGAAGTGTTAGCTTATGATAATTCAGGAGAATATGCTTTTCGCCGAGCAGAAATAAACAACCTGATGAAACAATTCTCCAATAGCACAGGGCCTGATCCGATCATTTATTTGGGGGAGAGCCGGGACGATATTTTAGTCTCTTTTGGGCAAGCATTTTGCTGGATGATTAAAAGCGATTGGCAAACTATTTCCGAGGGCAAAGCCCAAGTTTGTTCCTTTAATGATGATGGATTGATTAAAAATTTGGTTGTCGATCAGTACGCCTTTGTATCGCACAGCCTTGGGAGTCGCATTACTATCGACGGCTTACAGCGTATAGCGACGCGGATTGATAGGCGCGATGTTGATTTTAAGGAAGCTTTAAAGCATAAAAAACTGCCTATTTACATGATGTCCAATCAATTACCCCTATTGCAATTAGGCGAAAAAATGCCGGAAGTAAGTAATCAAAAGCCATCTTATTGTTTACCAGGCGGGGATAAATACGAACAGCGCATACTGGCAAATACCCCGATCATTGCTTTTAGCGATCCGAACGATCTATTAAGTTACGCTATCCCACAAGGATTCGTGGAGAAATACCTAGATTCCAGATTGTGTACTGAGGTGACCAATATCAACATCAACGTAGCAAAAATCATCAATGCCTTCAATTTTGGTAAGGTCGCAAATCCTTTGGAAGCGCATGTTGGTTATGGTACAGATGATCGCGTTATTGCTTTGATCGCCAAGGGAATTGGTAACATCAGAGCATCTAAAATGGTTAATGAACGCTGTCGTTGGGTGGAGACGATTGATTGAGACGATTGATCGAGAATCACGCTACTCTTAAATCTTTCATTTAGCTTCCAAGCTTGCCAGGTCGATAACAAACCGATACTTAACATCACTTTTCAATATGCGCTCGTAGGCTTGGTTTATCCTTTGTATTGGGATGATTTCTATATCTGAGACGATATTATGTTCGGCACAAAAATCCAGCATTTCCTGGGTTTCTTTTAGACCGCCGATTAGCGATCCGGCAATTTGGCGACGTTTAAAAATTAGGTTGCCGATTGCAGGGGAGGGGTGTGGTTGATCGGGTACACCGACCAAACATAAAGTGCCATCGCGTTTGAGCAGTTCAGTAAAGCTGTCTAAATTGTGGGCAGCAGCGACCGTATTCAAGATGAAATCAAAACTGAGCCGATGTTGTTGCATGGCTTCGGTATCTTTGGAAATGACGACTTCATGTGCGCCTAGCCTGATAGCATCGTCCACTTTGCTTGCCGAGGTGGTAAATAGCACAACATGCGCCCCCATTGCACGGGCGAATTTAACGCCCATGTGTCCAAGCCCACCTAAGCCCACAATGCCAACTTTATCGCCCTTGCCGACTTGCCAATGGTTTAACGGCGAGTAGGTGGTAATGCCCGCACATAACAGCGGCGCGGCTGCAGCGGCATCTAGCTTATCGGAAATATGCAGTACGAAATGTTGATTGACGACGATCTGGGAAGAATAGCCGCCGTAGGTATTGCCACCTGAGATATTATCGGCTGAGTTGTAGGTAAAGGTTGCCGAATTACAGAATTGTTCCAGATTATCGGCACAATCCGAACATACACCGCAGGAATCCACCAGACAGCCTATGCCGACCGTCTCGCCAACGCTAAATCCAGTAACTTGATTGCCTATTGCGGTTACTTTGCCAACTATCTCATGACCAGGAATCATAGGAAAATTGGCATTACCCCATTCATTTCGTACCTGATGAATATCAGAATGGCACACGCCGCAAAACAGGATTTCAATTTGAACGTCATTTGCACCTGGGTTTCTGCGCTCAAAACTGTATGGTACTAACGGTGAATGGTTGTTATGCGCGGCGTAACCGTGGGTCTTTAGCATGGGAAGCTCCTGTCGTGTTTTGGTAACTATATCAGCAATTTTTATTTTATATGATGGTTGTTCACTATCAGTAAAATGTAGCCTAAAGTTAATGTCTACGTGTAATTTTAATTACTTATACACTCTCAAATTACGTTAAAATGGCAATCCTTACTCGCTTTTATAGGTTTTGTGTATGTTTAGCAAACTATTTCCTATCGCATTAATTACGTGTTTACTAACCGCTTGTGCGACCAGTCCCACTGGCAGAAGTCAGTTCATCTTTATGCCTGACACGCAAATCAATCAGATGGGTTTGCAGGCCTTTGATACCTTAAAAAGAGATAAAAAACTCAGCTATAACAATCAGTACAATCAGGCAACGACCTGTATAGCTAACGCCATTACGCAGGTTGTGGGTGGTAACTGGGAAGTCGTGGTCTTTGAAGACAACAGCCCTAATGCGTTTGCACTGCCTGGCAATAAAATTGGCGTACATACCGGAATGCTACAATTAGTCGATAATCAGGAACAACTGGCTGCTGTTATTGGTCATGAGATTGGTCATGTTCAGGCTAAACACAGTAATGAACGGGCTTCGCAAGAAATGGCGATGAGCCAAGGCCTGAACGTATTGCAAGCGATGACCATGCCAACATCTGCCTTGGGTCAACTTGGCTTTGGATTATTGGGCGTTGGTGCAGAATACGGCGTTCTTAAACCGTATGGACGTACGCAGGAAAGCGAAGCCGATATTATTGGTGTGGATTTGATGGCGAAAGCGGGGTTTGATCCTAGGCAAAGCATCGGATTGTGGCAGAAGATGGAGCAAGCCACGCAAGGTAAACAGTCGGTCGAATTTATGTCTACCCACCCTTCCCATGCCACTCGCATTCAAAATCTGGAGCAGCACATGCCGCAAGCGATGGGTTTATTTCAACAAGCGCAAGCTATGGGCAAGCAACCGCGCTGTATTTGAGCATGAACCCAGGTTTAGCACTTTGCCATCCCTATCCTTTTGAAAAACTGGCGCAACTTAAGCAAGGTATTATTGCGCCAGAACACAAAGCGCATATCAGCTTATCCATTGGTGAGCCAACACATCCAATTCCAGCATTTATTCAGGATGCGCTCTTTGAACACATAAAAGGACTTGGTACTTACCCAACCACCAAAGGCATTCCCTTATTAAGGCAGGCGATTGCCGATTGGTTGAGTTTTCGTTTCAAAATCCCACATGAGGCGATTGATCCCGAATCCCAGGTTTTGCCCGTAAGTGGCACACGCGAAGCCTTGTTTTCGATAGCACAATGCATGGTTGATGTTTCAGCAAAGCCCATCGTCATCATGCCCAACCCCTTTTATCAGATTTATGAAGGTGCGGCTTTATTGGCAGGTGCGGAACCTTATTTCCTGAATACGGTAGAAGCAAATGGTTATCTGCCGGATTTTGATTCCGTACCCGAAGACGTATGGCAACGCTGCCAGTTGATTTATATTTGCTCGCCGGGCAATCCCAGTGGTGCGGTTATGCCTCAAGCCAGTCAGGAAAAACTGGTTCAGCTGGCTGAAAAATACGGTTTCATCATCGCCTCGGATGAATGCTACAGCGAACTTTATGATGACGAAGACAATCCGCCAGTCGGCTTGTTACAAACCGCTTACGAAATGGGCAATACGACATTTAATCGTTGCTTAGTTTTCCATAGCTTATCTAAACGCTCCAATGCACCGGGGTTACGTTCTGGCTTTGTTGCGGGCGATGCGAAAATTTTACAATCTTATTTTCAATACCGTACCTATCAAGGCTGTGCGATGCCTTTGCCAACTCAACACGCCAGTATTCATGCTTGGCAGGATGAGGCACATGTCATCGAAAATCGCCAATTGTACCGTGCCAAATTTGCCGCCTTTATCGACATACTTAGCAATGTCTGCGATGTTAGCAAACCTGAAGCTAGCTTTTATATATGGCTAAAAACAAACTTGTCTAACGACCTACAAGGTCAGGGAAAGTACAGTAAGTTGCCTGGAGCAACTGCCGATACCGAATTCGCCCAACAACTTTTTGCCAAAGAAAACATTACAGTTTTGCCCGGCAGTTACTTATCCCGCGAATTCGCTAATATTAACCCCGGTCAAAATTACGTTCGTATAGCATTAGTCCCGCCATTGGCTGACTGTATCGAAGCCGCACATCGAATCAAAAATTTCATAACCACCTTAAACTAAAAGTAATAACCATGACTGAACTAGAAAACACCATCAACAATGCCTTTGAACAACGCGCCGACATCACTCCAGCAAATGCCACAGCGGAAGTACGCAATGCCGTCAACGAAGCACTAAACTTGCTCGACACCGGCAAAGCCCGTGTTGCCGAAAAAATCAATGGCGACTGGGTGACGAACCAATGGCTGAAAAAAGCCGTGCTATTGTCCTTCCGCATCAACGAAAATCGCCTGATGGACGGGGGCAACACCCGTTATTACGATAAGGTCGAGTGTAAATTCTCCAACTATTCTGAAGAAGACTTCGCCAAGGCTGGCGTACGCGTCGTACCCAATGCTGTCGCACGTCGCGGCTCGTACATTGCACCGGGCGCAATCCTGATGCCATCTTACGTCAATATAGGTGCTTATGTAGACAGCGGCACGATGGTTGACACCTGGGTAACGGTGGGTTCTTGCGCCCAAATCGGTAAAAATGTCCATCTTTCCGGCGGCGTCGGTATCGGCGGTGTGCTAGAACCTTTACAAGCGGGCCCGACCATTATCGGCGACAATTGCTTCATCGGCGCACGTTCCGAAGTCGTAGAAGGTGTTATTGTTGAAGACGGCTGCGTTATCTCGATGGGCGTTTATATTGGTCAAAGCACTAAAATATACAACCGCATGACCGGCGAAGTCAGCTATGGACGCATCCCGGCCGGATCGGTTGTCGTCTCCGGCAACCTGCCTTCATCCGATGGCAAATACAGCCTGTATTGTGCGGTGATCATCAAGCAAGTCGATGAACGAACACGTAGCAAAACAGGCATTAATGAGTTGTTGCGGGATTAGAAAGCAATTGATGCTCTTTGCATTCTGTTAATCACGAGATTGTATTGGGAAATTGATATGGCAAGTTATATTTGGAAACCAATCGAACCTCTATCGGACGAAGATCGCGAAATTGATCTTGCCTCAATGCACTCACTCTATGATTCCTGGCGTGCATTTAAAAATCGCCTACAAGATTCAAGTGAAGGTAGTTTTCGTGACTTTAATCAGAGACTTGTCCGTAGATTGAGTGTGGAAACGGGAATCTTGGAAAGATTGTATGATCTTGATAGAGGTACTACAGAAGCATTGATAGCAACCGGATTTGTAGAAGAGATCGTTTCCCGTTCAAGCACAGACATAGAGCCATCAAGGCTAATTGATATTCTTCGAGATCAGGAAGCTGCTATTCAACTTGTTATAGATTGCATTGCTAAAAACCGTCCCCTTACAAAGTCCGTTATTCATGAATTACACGTCATTATCACGGGGCATCAAGAAACAACAATAGCAATTGATCAATTTGGAAAACAGTTTGAAATTTCGCTTTTAAAGGGTAAATTTAAAGAGCATCCAAATAATCCAAAACGTCCTGATGGAGCTACTCATGAATATTGTCCGCCAGTTCATGTCGAGTCAGAGATGGACAATTTACTCAACTGGCTCAATGAATATGGGTCAGAGGATCCGATTATTGTTTCCGCATGGTTTCATCACAGGTTTACACAAATCCACCCTTATCAAGACGGTAATGGCCGCTTGGCGAGAACACTTACTACTCTTGTTCTATTGCGAGCACAATTATTACCGTTAGTAATAGATAGAGACCTTCGCATCGAATACATTTCTGCTCTTGAACTTGCTGACGCAAACAATCTTTCTTCATTAGCTTCATTATTTGCACGTTTAGAGCGTTCTGCTATCTTACAAGCGTTAAGCATTGATGCAGATGCTGAGATTTACGAACAAAAAAATCTCACGTCAGCAGTAATAGCTGGTTTAGCGGACAAGTTCGGAAAACGTCGTTTAGCAAAATACACAGAGCTTCGAGAAGTCAATAATGTTGCAATAAAACTTCGATCAAAAGCGCGTTATTCGCTTCAAGAAGCGTTTACTGAGCTTAAGAATGTAATCTCTGGAATAGCTGAAGCCGACATATTTGTTGGTGAAGGCGGTCAAGATAAAGGAAATTCCCATTGGTATAAATATGAACTCATTGCTTCTGCTAATGAAACTGGAAAATTCATCAATTTCTCAGAAGATCACTATTTTGTAAAAGCAACTATTCGCGCTAATCGTGAACGACTTGTATTTATTACATCTTTTCATCACATTGGCCGAGAGCTATCTGGGATTATGGAAGTAACAGCCTTTGCAACATTGGAATCCTTTGAGGATTCTGACGACAGACAATCTGTGAAAGAAAACTTCTTTGTATGTTCGCTTGAACCATTTGTGATTACCAATAAGACAAATGCTGATGATGTTATAGCTGCCTTTACTCGCTGGGTAGATACAGCTCTAGCGGTGGCTGTAAAAGAATATGGCGATCGTTTGTAACAAAAGCAAGTGCAATAAGTATAACTAAATCTCTTTAACTTTAACCATGAGCATACCATGAGCGAAAACATATCCAACAATGCCATCATTTACGCGACCCTTGCCCTTAACAGCGAAATCGCTCTCCAACAAGAGTATTTAGAATCAAGCGAGGTTCCCGAAGATGAGCGGGAAAATGAGGAGGAAATTCTTGAAGACTTACAGCAAGCCTTTATGGAATTCGTCGATCTGTATAAAATCCGCTGCAAATCCGACAAAGAACTGCCTGATATTGATGAATTGCTGAACAGCCAGTTGTAATTATGCCTGTGCTTTATGGCATAAAAAACTGCGATACCGTTAAAAAAGCGCGGTTGTGGCTAGACAGCAACGGTATCGCATATCAGTTCTACGATTACCGTGTCGATGGATTAGCGTCGGAACAGCTTCAACATTTTGCTGCTGATTTGGGCTGGGAAACCATGCTTAACCGCAGCAGCACCAGTTGGCGGCAACTGAGTACCGAGCAACAAGCTAATCTCACGGAAGAAAAAGCTTTGCAGCTTATGTTGGACACCCCTACCTTGATTAAACGACCGATTTTAAATACCGGCAGTGAACTCTTGATCGGTTTTAAACCAGAAATCTACCAAGCCAAGTTAACATGAGCAACACCCTGGAACTCCTCAACGACCTTATCCGCCGTCCTTCCGTCACACCCAAGGATGAAGGCTGTCAAGATGTGCTGACAGATCGCCTCAAGCCATTAGGTTTTAGCGAAGAACGACTTGATTTTGTCGATACGCAAAATCTCTGGCTACGTAAAGGAACTGCAAAACCGTTGTTCGTATTTTTGGGACATACGGATGTTGTACCGACTGGCCCTTTGGATGCCTGGGTTTCGCCGCCGTTTGAACCAACTATCCGCGATGGCAAACTCTATGGGCGCGGTGCTGCCGACATGAAAGGCGGTATTGCAGCCTTCGTAACCGCTGTTGAACGCTTCGTTGCCAATCATCCTCATCATCAAGGATCAATTGCGGTAATGATGACCAGCGATGAAGAAGGCATAGCCACCAATGGCGTTGTTAAAGTCGTGGAAATTTTGGAAGCCCGACACGAAAAAATAGACTGGTGTTTAGTCGGTGAGCCGTCCAGTGACAAAAAAATCGGCGATGTAATTCGCGTAGGACGACGTGGTTCTCTATGTGCCAAACTAACGATCCAAGGCATTCAAGGTCATGTCGCTTATCCTGAACTTGCCAATAATCCCATCCATAATTTTGCTCCTGCGTTAAAGGAATTAACGGAAGAAGTTTGGGATCAAGGCAATCACAACTTCCCACCAACCAGCTTGCAAGTCTCCAATATTCATTCAGGTACGGGGGCGGAGAACATCATCCCCGGCAACGTGGAAGTACAATTTAATCTACGTTTTTCCACGGAATTAGATGAACACATCATCAAAAAACGCACTCACGCTATTCTGGATAAACACGGATTTAGCTATGATATGCAATGGCGCTTGTCCGGCAATCCCTTCCTTACTAAACGTGGCGAACTGATTGAAGCCGCCCATGCTGCTATCAAAACCATCAATGGCTATGAAACCAAAGACGACACGGGCGGCGGCACCTCAGACGGTCGCTTTATCGCACCAACTGGCGCACAAGTCATCGAGCTGGGGCCATTGAACGAAAGCATCCATAAAATCAACGAACATATAGCCGTGAATGATCTTGAAGTGCTGTCAGCTATCTACGAACAAATCCTGATTAATTTACTAGCTAACTAATAAAGCTAACACAATCAATAATCTAGAATTATACAGCTATAGTTTTAAATACCAAGTCATCAAGGAAAGCGATAATGCTGTTATCGTCTTTTCCTTGCCCGAAATCAGTTAAGGATGGCAGGTTGTTCATAAAAAAATTCTGGAAATGTGCCATTTCAATAATGGTGGAGGCTAATGATTTTGGATAGCAATAATTCGGATTGCACTCCTTAATAATGTTAGCGATATGGGCGCATAAGTCTTTGTAAGGCTTAAATAACTTGTCTTTATTGTCCTCCGACACCCGTTTCGTTAAATAAGTTTTGGAACCTTCGGTGATTATGATTTGATGCAACAGACCCTCATCGACATAACTGGTGCTGAGATCATCTTCCACTGTTGTAGCCAATAGCTTGATGATCATTTTAAGCTTAACGATGGGGTCGTTAATATTATTTGTTTGATACATGACTTGGTATTGCAGCCATGTCCAATACCAGGCGACAATATAAATCAGCAAACGGTGTTTGTTTTCAAAGTACCGATAAACACCCGCTTCGGTCGTCCCAATATCCTCGGCTAGCTTTCTGAAGGTAAAGGCTTCAAAGCCGCTTTTGTGTATTAGCTGGATGCTATGCATGATTATTTTCTTCCCCAGTTCAGATTGCTCCGGGTTCCTAAGAAATAACTTCTCATTCATCTTTATCTGCAATTCAATTACCATAATTTCTGTTTTGCTTTAATTAAATTAGTTACAGATTAATATCTTGGTTTTACAGAAACGGAATAAAAAACCGTTAGCGACAAGCCAAAATAATCTTTACAACCAATAATGATAGTATTACTATCTATAACAGTTGTTTGTTTATCATTTAAGATTGTAAAGTTGTTATAAGGAAAAGTAAATGATCTGTTCGGTACTAATTTCGTATGAATAACTCGCTCAGCCCCTTCCAGAGATTACAAAAGCTAATCACGCTAGAACGTGAAGACATCAAAATTCTAATCACTTACGGTGTTGGTATAGGCGTTCTGTCGTTAGCCACACCAGTTGCTGTCCAAGCGCTCGTCAACACCATTGCGTTCGGTGCCTTGTTTCAGCCATTGTTGGTGCTCACCTTGGTGCTGCTGGTCTTATTGGGTTTTAGTAACAGCTTGGTCGCCCTACAGTTTTATGTGGTCGAAATGTTGCAACGACGGGTATTTGTTCGCATGTTTGGGGAAACAGCTACCCGCTTACAGCAAGCCCGTTATGCTGAAAAAGACGAACACCATCTACCGGAATTAACCAACCGTTTTTTTGATGTGGTGACGTTACAGAAAACGGCTTCGGTGATGTTGCTGGAAACACTGGGCTATGTGTTGCAGACTTTAATCGGCATGATCTTGTTGGCGTTTTATCATCCGCTATTGCTGGCTTTTGACCTGTTCTTTGTTAGTGCCTTGGCCTTTATTTTGTTTGGGATGGGCAAAAATGGCTTGGCGTCTGCCATTGAGCAATCAAAGGCGAAATATAAGGCTGCGGCTTGGCTGGAGGATATAGCGGCGAATCCTATTTTAAGCAAATCGTCCGAAAACAAAGCTTATCTTAACGCCCAAACCGACCATATTGCGCAAGCCTATGTTGATGCTTGCTCGGTGCATTTCAAGGTGTTGTCCAGCCAAAATATTGGCGCGTTAATTCTGCACACGCTTGCCAATACCTTATTGTTGGGGATGGGTGGCTGGATGGTGATTTCCAACCAACTTAGCTTAGGGCAACTGATTGCAGCGGAATTGGTCGTTGGTGCAATGATCTACGGATTAACCCGCCTGGGTAAAACCTTGGAAAACTTTTACGACATGTTGGCGAGTGTCGATAAGCTTGGGTATCTATTGGATTTGCCGCAGGAAACAGACAAAGGCGGAGCGCCAGAACTTATAGAAGAACCCTATAAGGTAGCTATTGAAAACCTCTCATTACCTGGAGGGATACACTTAGATGCGCTTAATAATATCAGTTTACAGCTAGTCCCGGGCTCACGCCTAGTTATTACCGAAGGCATGGATAAAGGTAGCTTACTCGATGTTATCTATGGCCTACGCCAACCCAGTTCTGGTCAGGTTTGTTTGAACGGCCAAGACCTTCGCGACCTTAATCTTGGGCTGTTACGCAATACCGTCAGCCTAGTGAGGGACGCTGAGATCTTTGCTGGCACATTTCTGGATAACATTAGCATGGGGCGTGCGCTGACGTTAACGGAAGTCAGGCAAATATTGGATCATGTTGGTTTGGTCGGCACCATTGCAGAATTACCTGACAGCTTGGAAACCCAGTTATTACCGAATGGTTCGCCATTAACTCATGAACAATGCTTACGCTTAACCTTGGCACGGGCAATGATCGGGCGACCGCGGTTGCTGTTGTTGGACAAGGTGCTGGATCGAATTGATAACCGAGCATTACCAACGATTCTTGACCATTTGCTAGCCAAAAATACGCCGTGGACATTGATCGTGACTAGTCAATGCGCCGACATCATTGCTCGATTTGACCGCATAATCAAACTTGATAACGGCATGATATTGAATATGAATGAAGAGAATCAAGGTGGCTTATGAAACACATTGATGATTCAAGCCGACCTTTATTATCCGTCATTAATACCTTAAAAACGGTAGAGACAGCACCCGTTGCCAAACGTATTGCGCGGGGATTGCTCAAATTGTTCCTGCTCCTGTTTTTATTTTTAGGGTTTACTCCTTGGCAACAAAACGTGCGCGGCCTCGGACGAGTGGTTGCTTACACCCCTGCTGACCGTCAACAACTCATTAGTGCACAGGTGGATGGCCGAATTTCGCGTTGGCTGGTCAGGGAAGGCTCGCAGGTTAAGCAAGGCGACATATTGGCAGAATTACTGGATAACGACCCACAGTTACTGCAACGTCTGGAAAGCGAACAGAAAGCCGCATTGGCAAAGCAAGAAGCCACCGACAACCGCGTCAACACCTTCCGTGAACAATTGCGGATGACAGAACGCGCCCGTCCCCAGGCCATATCAGCGGCGCAATCCCGTGTGGATATGGCGAATGAACGGCGTAAAGCTGCCGACCAATCTGTACAAGCCGCTAAAGCAGCGAAACAGACCGCCACCCTAAACCTATCCCGGCAACAACAATTGCGATCGAAAGGGTTGGCTTCGCAGCGGACGCTGGAATTATCCCAACTTGAAATGGCTCAACGTGCCGCAGAAGTGGAAAGGACACAAGCGGCGTTAGAAGCCGCAAAAAGTGAAGTGGATGCCTTTACGTCGGATTGGCAAAAACTGGTGGCAGATGCATCGGCTAATGTTGAAAAATCCCGTGCCGACTTAAACAAGGCAATTGAAGACCAAAACAGTGTCCGTGCAGACATCCTAAAATTGCAAACCCGCTTGGCGCGACAACAAACCCAAACGGTTACCGCGCCTCGGGATGGGATTGTCCTGCGCTTATTGGCAAATCCATGGGCGGAAATGGTGAAGCCTGGACAGGCATTGGCTATTTTTGTCCCGGACACTAAAGAACGTGCGGTTGAATTATGGGTTGATGGGAATGATCTTCCTTTGATTGTGACGGGTAGCCGAGTCCGCTTGCAATTTGAAGGCTATCCCGCGATACAGTTTGGCGGTTGGCCTGAGTTTTCGGTAGGCTCCTTTGGTGGTCGGGTAGTCTTGATTGATGCAACCGATGACGGTAAAGGTCATTTTCGGGTAGTGGTCAGGCCAGATCTTGAAGACATTGAGTGGCCGAAAGTGCGTTTTTTACGTCAAGGTGTGCGCGTGAACGGTTGGGTACTGTTGGGACAAGTTACGCTGGGATATGAATTGTGGCGGATTTTCAATGGCTTTCCACCGTTGATACTGCCAGAGCCTTATTCTTCTGAAATTAACAAAGGTAATCCTGCAAAACAGGACGATTACAAGCCCAAAAACGATGAAGGTAAGGACGCATGATAAGGCTTGTTATTGTGGTACTTACCTTGCTGCCGGCCATTGGTCTGGGAGTGGAAAACCCAGAAAACAAGGCTTCGATATTGTCACTTGAGGACGTTTTGACTGCGGCAAAAAAATCTTTCCCCAGCTTGCTGGCTGCCGAACAACGCAAGCAAGTGGCCGCAGGTGAACTCACTGCGGCAGAGGGCGGCTTTGATACCTTATTAAAATCCCAAAACCGCTGGTCTGTTACAGGTTTGTATGAAAACCAAAACAATGACGTTAGCCTGGAGCAACCCACTAAGCTTTGGGGCACGACTTTTTTTGGTGGCTGGCGGCGTGGCATTGGCGATTATGCCGTTTATGAGGGCAAAAGCCAGACCACCGACAGTGGGGAAGCCCGCATCGGGGTGAATGTGCCCTTATGGCGCAATCGCGACATTGACCGCCGTAGAGCCAGTTTACAACAGGCGGAATTAGGCCAATTAATCGCTGGGCACGAGTATGAACAGGCCTTGATCGAGGCGACCCGGATTGCCTCCTACCGTTATTGGGATTGGGTGCTGGCAGGACAGCGATTGATGGTAGCCAAGCATTTGCTGCAGATTGCCGAACAGCGCGACCAAGGCATACGGGAACGGGTAGAAGCAGGCGATATACCCGAGTTTGAAGCCCTGGACAACCAACGGGCTATTATCGAACGACAAGAGCGGGTGGTTGCGGCACAACGCTTATTGGAACAAAGCGCCATCCAATTATCGCTGTATTGGCGAGATGATGCCGGCCAACCCCAGCTTCCCACCGATGAGCAACTGCCAGAACATTTTCCGAATCCTGATTCAATAAAAATCGTCAGCATGGACGAAGCCTTGCAAACATCGCTCAATCAACGGCCTGAATCTAAACGTCTGGAATTGCAAGCCAAACAAACACAGACAGAACTGGAATTGCAACAAAACCAACGTGCGCCGGGCATTGATTTTACCGTCACTGCAGCTAATGACATCGGCGGCGATAGCCGCGATAAGATTAACCGCAACGAATTGTATCTAGGCTTAAATATTGATATTCCCCTGCAACAACGCACCGCCACCGGACGCGCCCAGGTTGCTGCCGCTAATGTCCATCGTTTGAATCTTGATAAAAGGTTGCAAGATGACCGGATTTCAGCGGAAGTCAAAGACGTGTATTCGGCACTTTCTGCCGTGCGAAAACGTCTGAACTTAAGTGCCGAACAACTCAATGCCGCAGAACAACTGGAAGACGGCGAAAAAATCCGCTTTGAGTTAGGCGAAAGCACTTTATTGTTCGTGAACTTGCGGGAAATCGCCACGGGCGATGCTGCCTTGCTGTATGCCGAAGCGGACGCCAGCTTGTTCAGGAGTGTCGCAGATTACCACGCCGTTTTAGGTGTCGCGGCAATACGCAATGATTAACCGATTGAACTAAGAGGATCTCAACTGATGACAAACGAGATTTTTCAAAACAAAACCAAAGTATTAACCGTTATTAAATGGCTGCTGTGCATTACGGCCTTAATCTACTCGATTAAATTTCCTGATGTTATTGCCCATTCCATTGTTGTGGGAGTTCATACATTTTATGAAGCAACCTCTTTTTTGCTAGAAGAGCTGTTAACGCATAGTTTTGGTTTTGATAAGGCTTTGGCACAACTGATTGTGTTTTATTTGAGCATCGTCGTCGGTATCGGTACAACCGTGTTGTTATGGCGGCAATTGTTGACATTGCTACGAAGGCTTCGGGATTACCTCATCTTCAAACTGTACACCTACAAATATCAGACACTGTATGCTTGGCACAGCAAGCGCACAAACCAGAAAATCAAACTTATCCTTATTCACTCCGTCTGGATGAGCAGTGCGTTTATGTTCCTGTTGACGTGAAATGACAGCAGCTTGCGTACCCAACCCATTTACTTTAATCACTTTTACTTAAACTTAAAGCGGAGCAATCACATGAAAACACTCACGAAAGCAATGCAAGACAGCATCACTCCTGTTATGGCATTGGAATTGTTAAAAGAAGGCAACAAGCGGTTTGAGAATAACATAAAGGTCAGCCGTAACCTATTACAACAAGTCAACTAAACCTCCGATGCTCAACACCCGTTCGCCATCATCTTAAGCTGCATCGATTCCCGCACGTCCGCTGAATTGATATTCGATCAAGGTTTAGGTGATATTTTCAGCGTACGGATTGCAGGCAACATCATCAACGAAGACATCCTAGGCAGCATGGAATTTGCCTATAAAGATGCAGGCTTGAAATTCATTGTCGTGCTGGGTAATACCAAATGCGGTGCAGTCAAAGGTGCTTGCGACCATGTTGAAATGGGCAACCTTACTGCCTTATTGGCTAAACTGCAACCTGCTGTTTATGATGAAAAAACGGAGACAGAAAACCGCCATTCAGGTAACGATGATTTTGTGGAAAAAGTCTCGACTATCAATGTAAAACGCACGGTACACGCCATCTTAGAGTGCAGCCCAATTTAAAAGAAATGCTAGAGTATGGTTCTATCGGTATCGTGGGTGGCAGCCATGAAATTTCCACAGGCGAAGTGACTTTTTATGAAGATACGTCAGTCATCAACCAAGTTTCTTAGGGTCATTCAACCATCTGTACTGCTGGATATTGCATAAGTAGTTATGGAAAAGCCATGCTAAGGGGAGTGATCGAACAGCCGATCAAGCTTCACAAAAAATATCTTTGGCTCGTATCCTGCCATGGATGGTCTAGGAGATTTATTTTATGGTTTATTACGCCATCTGATTGAACAACTAAAACAGAAGCACGCCTAATTAACGACTTGCTACGGTTTTAATGCTTCAACTCGACGGGCAATCTTGCTTGAAATACTTACAATCAATATCTTTGGTGGTGGGTCGTGCGCGGCTCGAACGCGCGACAACCGCATTAAAAGTGCAGTGCTCTACCAGCTGAGCTAACGACCCAACAAAGACTTACAATTATAACAATCAGCCGAATATTTGCAAGATATTATTCTTGTAATCTGATTGATATTGCCTCGACCTCATTTCAGTACAGAGTTTTAACGTTCTTGCACAATAAATTTTTGAGCAGAATTTTCTGTACGATACTAAAAAGAAACACGGCGTTAAATCGAGGTTTTAGCAACGAAAGTGAGCTATCCAATCTGCATCGAAAAAATTGATTATGTTCGTCAGGAATTCTCGCAATCGTGCTATCAAGTTACATTTAGTTATTTTTGGCAACATTAGTGGTGTCGATTTAGATTGCCTCGCCGCAAAGTACAGTATGAGTTATATTTATGATTTAATAGGCAATTAGTAAAAATATACATGGCTATATACAAAGCACAGGTTAGTCAAACTAACCTGTAGAAATTTCAAAGTGTTGGCTGAAATAAATCCTGCACAACCTGCAACTTGTATATAGCCATGAAAATATAAGACAACAAATACACAAAACGGTATCATACCCGACATTTTTAAATAATAAGGTTTTACCATGCAAATTGCCAACAATACTGCCGTAACTATTCACTATACTTTGACCAACGATGCGGGGGAAGTACTTGACAGCACGGCTGGCGGTGAACCGATGGTTTACTTACATGGTAAGGGAAATATTATTTCTGGACTGGAAAAAGCACTGAATAATAAAAATACCGGCGATAAATTCGATGTGCGTATTGAGCCAGAAGACGCTTATGGCGAATTTAGTGAGGATATGATTCAAGTTGTGTCAAGGGAGATGTTTGATGGCATAGACGATTTGGAAGTCGGAATGCAATTTCACGCAGCAGTAAATTCCGGTTCAGGTATTGTCACCATCATGAAAATAGACGGTGATGACATAACAATTGATGGCAATCATCCCATGGCAGGTTTGGCTTTGAATTTTGCCATAGAAATTGTTGGTGTAAGATTAGCCACCAAGGATGAAAATTCACACGGACATATCCACGGTGCGGGATGTAATCACTAAATGATGTCTGTTAATTGAACCCATCGTGTAATTCTGTGGGTTCAATTTTTTGCCCGTCTGATTAAACTATCAAGTACATCGGGTACAAAACGTTCTGCAAATCCTGATATAAAACACAATATAAGGAGCTTTGCAGTTTGGGCAGAATCGTAAGGCGCACACAGAAATTTGCCGATAAAGTTTTGCGATGAGCTGACGTTACATTCTGCATTCTCATTCGGCTTAGGCAGTAAGTCCAAAATATTGACTAACTGGGATCGGGATAGCAAGTACACCAGCACCGAAAACACCGCGCCACTGACCACTAAGGAAATCATGTAGGAATTCGACATGCCCTGACCGATGTCTGACGAATTAATCGCAGAATCGGTAAAATTTGTTGTGGTGTTAGAGGCTTGCTCAAGCCGCTGCAATAAGCTAACAACCGCGCCAATCATCCCAAAATAAACGGTAAGTAATATTAGCTGCCAGCTTTGTCCGGTGCTTGTGTGGTTGGTAAGCGAAAATATGCCGATGCCCGCTATCAGTAACGCAAAAAATATAAAAATAGGGATTTCTTTTTTCTTATTAATGGCAAGGTTTCTTTGCATTCGATAATAATTCATCCGTTGCATTTGTCGGGTAATATTAACGGCATCCTCTTTCAAAACTAGGTAGCTGTTTGGGGTGACATCTAGCTTTAAGGTCTCGTTATTAATATGTTCAGGGAGACTTGTTAAGTAGTTGTCATAAACTGCATCACCCGCTTGAATGCGAAATTTTTCTCTAATTATCCACATTCTGCGTGATAATTCGTCCTTCGACAGGCTTTTAAGCATAAAAATCTCCATTGACCACAGTTGTGGCAAAGTTGGTACACTAAAATCTGGCTTGTTTGGGTCTAACCCGTACGCCGCCAGAAACGCGATTTTTCGATCACTATCGAGTAATAAAAAATCAGCTTCTATTGCTTTTTTAACTTCATCAGAATAAGAATTTGATACGTTCATAACTGTGCGACTCCGGGCTGACTTAAAGCAATTTAGTGAGCTAGTAAAATTCTTGCCGAAATTAGTTTAGTTTATAAAAGCATATTCAAAAACAACGAATTGTGATGCGTAAAATTAACAGCAAAATGCGGTAATATTTCACAGACAGGAGTATAAAATTGATCTACCGCGTTAGGTCGGATTTAACCATATATACTATATAGCCAGATGATTGCTGTTCGCGGCTGTATAGATATCGATAACTCGCCATCGCAGCCATATCCAAGACATAATCAGTTATTAGAGTTAAAATATAAGCATTAAATCGTAGCAAATAAACACAGCAGGGGAGTTTTAGTGACTGTAATAACCGAGGTACCTAGTCCGTTTTGCGGGGTCGGCACGGATGATCTGACAGTTCAGGTGGATGGCGTTGCTATAAAAGTGACCGCTAACGGTTGTGTTGTTAATACGCCTGCGTTTGAGCAAGCCTTGGGTGATGCTAACCCCAGAATCGCAGCCAAGGTCGTTAGCCTTCAAGAAGCCGTTAGTAAAGCAGCAAGCTTATTGGCACAAACCAAACAACCCGTTATTGGCGGCTGTGCAACGGATGTCAACGGAATGCGGGGCTTATTGTCTCTGGCCGACCATACTGGCGCAGTCGTCGACAACATGGGTTTCAACGCCGCGCGCAATAATTTCCTGACCCTGCAAGACTCCGGCTGGATGAACACGACCTTGGCGGAGGTCAAAAACCGTTGCGACCTGCTGGTGGTAGTTGGCACTGACTTGGAAACCTTGGTGCCGCGCTTTTTTGAGCGTTATCTCTGGAATGAGGCGATGTTCCTGGAAGACAGCAAGCAGCGGCAAGTCATCTATCTGGGCAAAGCGCCTTCGGGTAATGCTTCAACTTCCCCAGATGGGCAGAAAGCGCAAGTGCTGGCTAGCGATGACGGCGCACTGCCCGAAGTTGTTGGCGTGTTAAGGGCTTTGGTCAAAGGCCAGCCGATCCGCGCTGAACAAGCGGGCGGTATTGCGGTTGCCGATTTACAAAGCATTGCCGATAAGCTCTTAGCCGCCAAATACGGTGTTGTCACCTGGGGTGCGGGCGCATTGGGTATCAACAACCATGCCGAACTCATCGTGCAAACGGTTTCGGAGATGATTAAGGATATCAATGATAAAGGCACACGTTGTTCCGGCTTGCCGTTGGCAGGTAAGGACGGCGACCTGACTGCTAACCAAGTCTGCGGTTGGACGACGGGTTATCCGGCGCGGGTGCGGTTTAGCAAGGGTTATCCCGAATACGACCCTTATCTGTACGACACCGTAGCCATGATAAGCAACGGCGAAGCGGATGTGTTGCTGTGGGTGCAGGCATTCAACGTCAACGCCAAACCGCCCGTGTACGACATTCCGACGATTGTGGTAGGCCGTTGCGGCATGTTATTCGATAAGGAGCCGGATGTTTTCATCCCTGTCGGCACACCGGGTATCGACCATGTCGGACATGCTTATCGTACCGATAATGTCGTCGCCATCCGCCTAAAAAAACTGCGCGATGTTGGTTTGCCAAGCACGGCGGAAGTCCTAAGTGCCATTGAACTCGCATTGCAAGGAGCGTCGGCATGATTATCAAACTGACAGGCGGTAAAGTCTACGACCCGGCTAGCGGCATGGCAGGGATTATCCAAGACCTTTACATCAAAGACGGTAAGATTATCGCTGACCCGATAGACAGGGGCGGCGACCAGCCCGTCGATAAGGAATACGACTGCCGGGGCAAAGTCATCATGTCCGGTGCGATTGACATGCACACCCACATCGGCGGCGGCAAGGGCAATATCGCCAGGACGATGTTGCCGGAAGACCATCGCAAAGATCCCGTAGCTCGTACCGACATCACCCGTTCCGGCAATGGGCACGCCATGCCCAGCACGTATGTGACGGGCTATCGTTACGCCGAGATGGGTTATACCGCCGGTTTTGAACCTGCCGTGTTGCCGATCAATGCTCGTCAGGCGCACATGGAAATGGCGGACATCCCCATCCTGGACAAGGGCGGCTACGTCATGTTGGGCAGTGACGATTATTTCTTGCGAATGCTGACCGCCAAAAAAGACCAAAAAGCCATTAATGATTACGTCGCCTGGACGATACATTCCGCCAAAGCGATTGGTGTTAAGGTGGTTAACCCAGGCGGTATCAACGCATTCAAATTTAACCAGCGCAAACTGGATTTGGATGAACAAAATAGCCATTATGGCGTAACACCGCGCGAAATTTTGCGCGTATTGGCTACTGCTGTAAAAGAAATCGGCATTAAACATCCCTTACATGTGCATGGCTGTAACCTGGGCGTTCCAGGCAATATGCAAACTACGCTGGATACCATCCAAGGTATCGGTGGTTTGCCCATGCACTTAACCCATATCCAATTCCACAGTTATGGTACAGAAGGCGATCTCAAGTTTTCTTCTGGCGCGGCGCAAATTGCCGAGGCCGTTAACAAAAACAAAAATATTACGATAGATGTTGGGCAGATTTTATTTGGTCAGACCGTAACGGCATCGGGCGATAACATGCGCCAACATGCTAACCATAAGTATGCCAGCCCGAATAAATGGGTGTGCATGGATATTGAATGCGATGCTGGTTGCGGCGTTGTGCCATTCAAATACAAAGATCAAAACTTTGTTAATGCTCTGCAATGGGCGATTGGCCTGGAAACCTTTTTGTTGGTTGATGACCCTTGGCGCATTTTCCTGACCACCGACCACCCTAACGGTGCGCCGTTCACCAGTTATCCACATTTGATACGCCTGTTGATGGACAGGTCTTTCCGTAATGAAGTCTTGGCGACCATCCATCCCCAAGCGCAACTTATGACGACGTTAGGCTCAATCACTCGCGAATACACCCTGGATGAAATCGCCATTATGACCCGCGCTGGTGCGGCGAAACTCATCGGCCTGAAAGACCGTGGCGGCCTAGCCCCCGGTTACTTTGCCGACATCACCGTCTACACCGACAACGCCAACCGCGAAGCCATGTTCACCAAACCGGATTACGTGTTCAAAGACGGCGAATTGGTCGTGGTGGACGGCAAAGTTGTTCATACCAAGTGGGGTACGACGCACATTGCTAAACCCGACTACGACCCATCGGTAGAAAAAGACTTACAAGCCTATTTTGATAAGTATTTGACGATGAAATTGGGCAATTTCAAGATTAGCGATGACGAGATTACCGAGGATGGCAGGGGGAGTTTGTCGGTGCATCCATTGGCAGAAAAATCATCATAAATGTTGGTTATTTTCATATCATTTGCTTATGAAACGGGTTAAGGCACTCGATATCTTAAATAAAATTAAACCAGAGCTTGTAAAAAGTTATGGGGTTAGTCAATTAGCTTTATTTGGTTCGACTGCAAGGGATGAAGCAACTGAAGAAAGCGATGTTGACATATTGGTAAGTTTCGATGGTGTTGCGACTTCGTCGCGTTACTTTGGAGTCCAGTTTTATTTGGAAGATAACCTTGGTTGCACGGTTGATTTAGTCACCGACAAGGCAGTGCGACCGGAGTTGCGTCCGTATATCGAAAGGGAAGCGATTCGTGTCTAACTGCACTAGGGAAAGGGAATGGCATTTTTATGTGGATGATATGATCGGCTTTACCGAAAAAGTCATTGCTTACACAGACGGGTTAAATCAACAGGAATTTACCCAAAGCGGACTGAATTACGATGCGACTTTACGGAATTTGGAGTTAATCGGCGAGGCGGCAACGCATATTTCCGATGATGTCCGTAATAATTTTCCAAATATACCTTGGCGGCAAATTATTGCCACACGTAATCGGTTAATTCATGGTTATTTGGGAATCGATAATGACACTTTGTGGAGCATTATCGAAACTGATATTCCGTCTTTGTTGAAAGAATTGTTTGCCATGCAACAAGACATAAGGCGTTAACTATAAGTAATGTTAAATATGAGCAAAAAATTATGATTATCAATGGCGTAACCATCGACGCAACTTTTGCGGAAGCTTTCCCAATGAAGGCGACACGGGTGATTATCACCGCACACAATGAAAAATGGGCGTTGATTGCGGCACAATCCATGACGGGATTTGCGACATCAGTCATTATGTGCGGCTGTGAGGCAGGAATAGACCGAATCCTCGAGCCTTCGGAAACGCCTGACGGTCGACCCGGCGTGGCGGTCTTGATTTTTGCGATGGGTGGCAAAACCTTGGCAAAACAACTCGAAACCAGAGCAGGACAATGTGTACTGACAGCCCCGACTTCGGCGTTATTTGCTGGCATCGAAAGTGCCACCAAAATTCCCCTAGGCAAAAACCTGCGTTATTTTGGTGATGGTTTTCAGATTGGAAAAGTCATCGGCGGAAAGCGTTATTGGCGTATTCCGGTGATGGATGGCGAATTCCTGACCGAAGCCACCACTGGGCAGGTTGAAGCCATAGGTGGCGGCAACTTCTTAGTGTTGGGACAATCGCAAGCACAAGTGCTGGCAGCGTGTGAAGCGGCAATAGCAGCTATGAACAATGCCCCCAACGTCATCATGCCGTTCCCTGGCGGTGTGGTGCGCTCGGGTTCCAAAGTTGGTTCCAAATATGCGGCACTCAATGCCTCGACCAATGATGCCTTCGGTCCGACTTTAAAGGGCGCAACCAAGACCCAGCTTTCCGATGACATCGAATGCGTCATGGAAATAGTAATTGATGGTTTAAGCAAAAACGCTATTGATGAAGCCATGCGCGTAGGCATTCAAGCCGTTTGCGACTTAGGTGCAGCCAATGGCATAAAACGCATCAGCGCAGGAAATTACGGTGGTAAGCTAGGGCCGTTCCATTTTCATCTACAAAACATAATGGGTGACCAGAAGATCGCTGACAACGCATTAAAAGCTGAGGTTGTTAGCGTAGGTGTAGAACAAAAAACTCAAGCTAAAGCATTGACGCTTAACTTGAAAACCCAACCTAAGCAACGGGTTGATATGTCACTTTTAGTGCCCGCTAATTTGCTAAATAAGAGTGCCGAAGACATTGCGAGAATGACTTTACAATGCGGAAAGCAGCAAATACCGCTCAGTGATTTGTTCGATATTGCTGGGGAAGATTCTCAAAACATTATCATTAACAATAGCTTTGATAAGCTGGACTTTATCGGCAAGGAACTCGATGGTGGAAGCATTACTGTAAATGGTGATGTTGGCGCTTATTTAGGCATGGGCATGAACTCTGGCAACATCACAGTTAACGGCAATGTTGGCTTATATGCTGCTTGCGAAATGAAGAAAGGCATGCTGGAAATCAGCGGCAACACAGGCGATTTTCTCGGTGGTGCGTTGCCCGGCAACAAAATGGGTATGAAGGGTGGCACTATCCTCGTCAAAGGCAATGTCGGCGACCGTGCTGGCGACCACATGCGTCGTGGCACTATCCTTATCGAAGGCAATGCTGGCGATTATTGCGGATCACGCATGACCGCCGGAACCATAGCCGTCATGGGCAACACTGGACGTTACGTAGGCTATGCGATGCGCCGTGGCACTTTGTTGTTATGGAATCAACCGCAATTACCCGCCAGTTTTAATGATTGCGGAACACACACTTTGAGTTTTTTACCCCTGCTATTCGCGTCATTTAAGACCAGCAATTCCAAATTTTCCGACGCATCCGTCACATTCAACCGCGTTCAACGCTATGCCGGAGATATGTCGGAAATCGGGCGTGGTGAGGTGTTAGTAAAAGTATAATTTGTTATATGCAACATCCAGCCCGTACCGTCTATTTTCTGGTTATTTCGTATTCAGGTTATAATAGAACGTAAGACACTTATTTACGAACAACACCAAGGGCTACAAGAGGATAAAACTGAACACAATATGACGCAAAAATTATATATTCAGACGAACGGCTGTCAGATGAATGAGTACGATTCTGACAAAATGCGTGATGTCCTTCATGCCTCGCATGGTTTTGAATTGATTGATGACCCTAAGCAAGCCGATGTGCTGTTGCTCAATACTTGTTCCATAAGAGAGAAAGCACAGGAAAAAGTGTTTTCTGCGCTGGGAAAATGGCGTAAGATCAAAGCCTTACGTCCTGATGTTATCATTGGTGTCGGCGGTTGTGTTGCCAGTCAGGAAGGCTCGGCGATTCAAAAACGTGCGCCTTATGTCGATATTGTATTTGGTCCCCAAACTTTGCACCGTTTGCCGCAATTGCTGGATGAAGTTCGCAGTCAGAGCAAGCCCGTCGTTGATATATCTTTCCCCGAAATCGAAAAATTCGACAATCTACCTGAACCCAGAGCAGAAGGCCCGAAAGCCTTTGTGTCGGTGATGGAAGGGTGCAGCAAATATTGTACTTTCTGCGTGGTACCCTATACCCGTGGTGAAGAAATTAGCCGTCCTTTAAATGACGTGATTGCCGAGATTACTGCGTTGGCAAAGCAAGGTGTGAGGGAAATTAACCTGTTAGGGCAGAATGTCAACGCCTATCGCGGCGAAATGGAAGACGGTGATATTGCTGATTTCGCCTTGCTCATGCATTATGTGGCCGCCGTTAAAGGCATCGACCGGATTCGTTTTACCACCTCACATCCTATTGAATTTACAGACAATTTAATCGAAGCGTTTGCCGAAATCCCCCAATTAGTTGACCACCTGCATTTGCCTGTGCAAAGCGGCAGCGACCATATCCTTAAGATGATGAAGCGCGGACATACCCGTGCTGATTATATTGATAAGATTCGTAAGCTAAGACTAATCAGACCCAATATCAGTCTTTCCTCGGATTTCATTATCGGTTTTCCAGGCGAAACCGACCAGGAATTTGAGGAAACGATGGCGTTCATCAATGAAATTGGCTTTGATTTGTCGTTCAGCTTCATTTACAGCGCACGTCCTGGCACACCCGCCGCCGATTTGCCGGATGATATTCCTTTTGAAGTAAAAAAACACCGCTTGGAACGCTTCCAAAACCGCATTAACGAAATGGCGATGGCGATTTCACAAAGCATGATTGGAACCGTGCAAACCGTGTTAGTCGAGGGACAGTCCAAAAAGAATCCTTTGCAAATGCAGGGCAGGACTGAAAATAACCGTGTCGTCAACTTTATCGGGCATCCAAAATTAGCTGGGCAATTTGTCAATGTGCTGATTGCCGAAGCCTTGCCCAATTCATTACGGGGTCGCATGGTCGAAGCCCCAGTCAACAAGCAAACTGCTTATGCTTAATTCATGATATCCGAAGAAATTTCCCTGATTCCGGCAGATAATGCTAGATTGTCCAATTTTTGCGGACACTTAGATAACCACTTACGACAAATTGAAACTCGCCTTAAAGTCGAAATTGCCAATCGCGGCAACCGATTTAAGGTCACTGGTGTAGAAAACTCAGTCAAGGCGGCCTGTGCAGTGATGGAAAAATTGTTTGAAAGTACCGAGAAAGAAGAGTTGACTGCCGAACTTATTCATTTGGCGATGCAAGATGCTTCAATTGATGACCTATTAGATGGGCATGAGCAAATCGAGCAGCAGCCTGTTGCTATTAAAACAAAATTTGGGTTGATTAAGGGCAGGGGAGCTAATCAACAAGATTATCTGAAAAAAATTGTCACCCATGACATCAATTTTGGCGTAGGGCCTGCTGGAACAGGTAAAACTTTCTTGGCTGTTGCTTGTGCAATTGAAGCATTACAATCAGAAAAAGTCAGAAAAATCATCTTGGTACGCCCAGCGGTTGAAGCGGGTGAAAAACTGGGCTTTTTGCCGGGTGACATGGCGCAGAAAGTCGATCCTTACTTACGGCCTTTGTATGATGCCTTATACGATATGTTGGGTTTAGAGCTGGTTGAGAAAATGATTGACCGTGGCATTATCGAAGTCGCGCCATTAGCATTCATGCGTGGCAGGACGTTGAACGACGCGTTTATCATCCTGGATGAAGCGCAAAATACCACGGTTGAACAGATCAAAATGTTTCTAACCCGTGTGGGGTTTGGCTCAACGGCGGTAGTTACTGGTGATATTACCCAGATCGATTTGCCGTCGGAGAAAATGTCCGGCTTACGGCATGTGCTGGAGGTTTTGAAAGATGTGGAAGGCATTAGTTTTACTTTTTTTAATGCACGAGACGTGGTGAGACATCCTTTGGTACAGCGCATCGTACTTGCGTATGAAGCCTATGAGCTGAAAACCAAATCTGGGCTATAAATAAAATTCAATGAATCAAATTGAGGTACAGGTCGTTTTTTCTTCCCCAGGGCAACCTGATAAAACGCAAATCCAGCAATGGATTGATGCGGCATTGCAAGATTATGATAAGGATGCCGAAATTGTCGTGCGTATCGTAGATGTACACGAAAGTGCCCAACTGAATAAACAATATCGCCATAAACCAGGACCTACCAATATATTAAGTTTTCCGGCAGACATTCCAGAAGGCATTGGGCTGAATTTGCTGGGCGATTTGGTGGTCTGCGCCCCCGTTGTGGAACGGGAAGCATTAGAGCAACAAAAATTGCTAACGCATCATTGGGCGCATATTATTATCCACGGCGTACTGCATTTGCTCGGTTATGACCACATTGAAGAGGCCGAGGCTGAGGTGATGGAGAGCTTGGAAATCAAAATCTTACAGACACTTAATATCAGTAATCCTTATCTACAGGCACACGAACTATGAACGAAGACAAACCTCCCAGTAGTAGCTCTCAGCGAAGGCGTTGGGTAGATAGAATCAGCCAACTGTTTTCCGGTGAGCCGCAAGATCTGGAAGATTTGCTCGAAATACTACGAGAAGCCAAAATCAATCGTTTGCTTGATACTGATGCGTTGACTATGATCGAAGGGGTCTTGCAGGTAAACCAGATGCGGGTGCGAGATATAATGATTCCGCGTGTGCAGATGGTGGTCGTCCCCAACGATGCCGAGTTGGAAACCATTCTGCCGTTGGTGACTGAATTTAATCACTCCCGTTATCCCGTTATTGATGGTGACCGCAGTAAAGTCGTCGGTGTTTTGCTGGCTAAAGATTTGCTGGCGCATTTGTCACGCAGCAGTAATGTGCTAGTCAAAGACATCATGCGCCCTGCTTGTATGGTGCCAGAAAGTAAGCGCTTAAATGTCCTGCTAAAAGAATTGCGTACTAATGGCAATCACATGGCAATCGTCGTCGATGAATACGGGCAGACGGCAGGCTTGGTGTCTATTGAAGACGTGCTGGAACAAATCGTTGGCGAAATCGAAGATGAGCATGACGATCAGGAAGATGAAGGCTATATCTTTCGCCGGAATGACAACGAATACATGATTAAAGCCTTAACGCCGATGGAAGAGTTTGATGACTATTTCACCACCCAGTTGGCGACCGATGAGTACGATACCGTCGGTGGTTTCATCGTCAGCCAGTTGGAACACATGCCTAAGAAAGGCGAGACCCTTGAGGTTGATAAAATGCGTTTTGAGGTCATTCGGGCAGATACACGCAGAGTGCATCTGATCAAATTGAAGATTATTGATTAGCAAGCAATGAATAGCGCAAAGTCCGTATTGGTAACAGGTGGTGCAGGTTATATCGGTAGCCACGCTTGTGTGGAATTGTTGCAAGCGGGTTATCGTGTGGTTGTGGTCGATAATCTGGAAAACAGCAAGTTTGAAGCGTTAAAACGGGTGCAGGAAATTACCGATAAACCGCTGACTTTCTATCAAGTCGATATTCGTGACCACGCTTCCCTGGCTGACGTTTTTGCCAAAGAAGCCATCACTTCCGTCATGCACTTTGCAGGTCTGAAAGCAGTGGGCGAATCCTGTGAACTTCCGCTTAAGTATTATCACAACAACGTCTACGGCACGATAGTGCTGCTCCAGGTGATGGCAGAAGCTAACGTCAAACAACTGGTGTTCAGTTCCTCGGCGACGGTTTACGGTACCAATCCACAAGTCCAATATACCGAGGATTTGCCGATAGGCGCAGTCAATCCTTATGGTCGAACCAAGGCGATGATCGAGGATATGCTCAGGGATTTATCCGCAGCGGATGCCATAAAGCCAAGCCAATCGCCCTGGAAAATAGCCTTATTGCGCTATTTTAACCCCATCGGTGCCCACGAAAGCGGCAGGATAGGCGAAGACCCCAACGGCATACCGAATAACCTCATGCCTTATGTCACCCAAGTTGCTATTGGCAAATTGGCGCAACTGTCTGTTTTTGGTGATGATTACCCCACGCCTGATGGCACGGGTGTTCGGGATTACATCCATGTCGTCGATCTGGTCAAAGGCCACATCAAGGCCATCCAAGCCTTGCAAACCGAAAAATTCGCTGCTGGTGGATGCAAAGCCTACAACTTAGGGGCGGGGAAGGGCTGTAGTGTGCTGGAGATTATCGGCACGTTTGAAAAAATTACGGGTCGAAAGGTCAATTACAGCTTTGCGCCTAGAAGGGCAGGGGATTTGCCTGAATATTACGCCAATCCAGCCTTAGCATTGCAAGAATTGGGCTGGCAAGTGGAAAAAACCTTGGAAGATATGGTTGCAGATACTTGGCTGTGGCAGGTCAACAATCCGCAAGGTTATAACTGATCGAGCCTAGAACAAATCCAGCACGAGTATGGATCAGTAAGGGTGCAACATACTACCCGATGTCGATAAATTAAGGATGAAACCCCCCTCTCCTGCTGGATTCCTACATGGATGTAGGTTAGTAGGGCAATGCAGGAGCAGCGTAGCGGTGTGCCGAGAAGGTTGGGGTGAGGAGATTAAAACAAGTCCTACCTCTTCCTAACCTTCTCAGCAACTGCCTCGGCGGTGTTCTACACAACCCCAGCACAACACTTACCATACCTTTTTTAACCATTTGCTTGTTATAATGGCTGCGTTTAAATAGAGCCATTCTGATTGAGAGAATAAATGATTCAAGGTAGTATCGTCGCTTTAGTCACACCCATGGATGAAAGTGGTGCAGTGGATTGGGCAAGTTTACAGAAATTAGTCGAATTTCACATAGCGCAGGACACTGATGCAATCGTCGCGGTAGGCACAACGGGCGAATCTGCGACGTTGGATGAAGATGAGCATTGCGATGTAGTCAAGGCGGTTGTGAATTATGCCCAAGGGCGCGTTCCTGTGATTGCTGGGACAGGCTCAAATTCAACGACTGAAGCCATTACCTTGACCCGCCGAGCTAAAGAAGTAGGCGCGGATGCTTGCCTGATTGTAACGCCTTACTACAATAAGCCGACTCAAGAAGGCTTGTACCTGCATTATAAGGCTATAAGCGAAGCTATTGATATTAAACAGATTTTATATAACGTCCCAGGGCGTACAGCATGTGATATGTTGCCGGAAACTGTGGGGCGGCTTTCACATTTAGATAATATCGTAGGTGTTAAGGAAGCAACAGGCGATTTGACCAGGATAACAACCATCCGAGATTTAGCTGGTTCTGACTTTGCCATCTATAGCGGTGATGATGCTACCAGCCGTGAAGCGTGTTTAATGGGAGCAAATGGTAGCATTACAGTTACTGGTAATGTCGCGCCCAAATTGGCGCATGAAATGCTTTTAGCGGCAATCAAGGGTGATGTTGAAACGGCGTTAGCACTCGATAATAAATTAATAGGTTTACATAAGCAATTGTTTATCCAAGCTAATCCCATCCCCGTAAAATGGGCGGTGGCAGAAATGGGTTTGATGGCTAAAGGAATTCGCTTGCCATTAACTTGGCTGACGGAAGACTGTTATGATGCTGTTCGACTAGCCATGCAGCAAGCTGACATTATCGTGTGACTTTATGAAAAATAGAATTGGGATTATCTTCATCGGTATTGCCGCTACCGTCTTGGCAGGGTGTACTTATCTGCAAAGTTATTTTCCTGATAAAGAAAGGGATTACCAATACACCACTGAAATCCCCTTGATTAATTATCCCGCTGAGTTAAGGAAGAACCAGTCTACAAGCAGTGCAGCAGTAGTCACCTCACCTACTGATAATCTTGTGGGAAGAGAGACTGGGACGACTACAGATGATGCAGATCAACCACCTGCGAATAATACTTCAGCAGAAAATACCTCAGAAGCAGCACCCGCAACTACTCCAGAAACAACCAGCACACCCGTAACACCAGCGACAGAATCCGATGACCAGGATACAGTTTTGTCCGTCGAAATAATCAAATACGATGATGGTGAAAGCCGCTTGCGCTTAGGTGCAGGGCATTCGAAATCCTGGCGTGTGATCAATAAAGCCTTGAGCCGTAATACCATCGAAGTTACCGAACGAAATTCTGAACAGGCACAAATTGTTGTCCAATATGATCCAGACGAGAAAAAAGCGCAAGACGAAGGGTTTATGGATGAAGTTATGTTTATATTTCATGGCATTAACATGAATGAAAAGGAATATGTCCTCAAGCTGGAACAACACGACCAACAAACTGATGTGATTGTGCTGAATGAAGAGCATCTACCTTTGCTTAATGATGATGCCGCTTTGCGCTTGCTGAAAGTGATGGCGGACACCATTAAAGCTGATTTGACTGAAAAGGCTAAGTGAGGAAGACATGTTTTTTAGTGAGTGATGCAAGTATCGCATGTCGTCCAACGCATCATCTTGAATACCTAAGCATCCTAAAGGATGCTAATCCACCTATCTATTTGTTATCGCCCACATGCTTAAACTCCTTGGTTCATCTGCCTTATCAGATTTTCGTATCCGTCCACTGAATTTTCAGTTACGAGATATAGAGGGTGGTGTCACCTTGCTAAACGCACGATTTATTCATTTTGTTGATGTTGGCGGAGGTTTGAAAGACCAGGAATTGGCGATATTAAGCCAATTGCTTTCTTATGGAACAGATGTCGTCAAACAAGAACCTGTTAATAAATCAAAACTTGAAGAAAAATGGCTGG
This sequence comes from Methylomagnum ishizawai, assembly GCA_945861705.1. Taxonomy (GTDB): domain Bacteria; phylum Pseudomonadota; class Gammaproteobacteria; order Methylococcales; family Methylomonadaceae; genus Methyloglobulus. The sequence goes on from CAMAVM010000003.1 coordinate 44,103, forward strand.
TCGTGCCTCGGGCTGGGACGATTTCGCCCTGGTCTACTAAAGCTACTGAAATTGCCCAACGTTGCGGCTTAAATTCCGTCAGGCGTATCGAACGGGGAATTGAATATACGATCATAATAAATGCCGTTTTGTCTAATGATAGTAAAAAACGCTTATCGGCATTGCTACACGACCGCATGACCCAATCCGTCTGTTTTGGCGATATTCCAACCGATTTCTTTGCGGCGCATAAGCCAAAACCATTGCAGTCAGTCGATATTTTAGGTCAAGGCCGTGGTGCGTTGGTATTAGCCAACACGCAATTGGGCATGGCGTTATCTGAGGATGAGATTGACTACCTGACTGCCAGTTTTACCACGCTGGGGAGGAATCCGACCGACGTGGAATTGATGATGTTTGCCCAGGCCAATTCCGAACATTGTCGCCATAAAATATTTAATGCCGATTGGACGATAGACGGCATTGAGCAAGCACAGTCCTTGTTCGCCATGATCCGCAATACGTCGGCAAAAAGCCCTAAAGGAATTTTAACGGCTTATAGCGACAACTCCTCCGTTGTTGAAGGCGCACATACACAGGTTTTTATCCGCAATCCCATGACGGGGGAATACGGTTATATCGAAGAAGCAGCGCATTTGTTGATGAAAGTTGAGACGCACAATCACCCTACAGCCATCTCGCCTTTTCCCGGTGCGGCAACGGGTTCGGGTGGGGAAATTCGGGATGAGGGCGCGACAGGTCGGGGTTCTGCAACTAAAGCGGGGCTGACCGGATTCTCGGTATCGCATTTGAAAATCCCGAGTTTCCAGCAACCCTGGGAACAGGATAACGGCAAGCCTGAGCGCATTGCCTCGGCCTTGCAGATTATGTTGGAAGGCCCGTTAGGTGGTGCGGCATTCAACAATGAATTTGGCCGTCCTAACCTGGCGGGATATTTCCGCAGTTTTGAGCAAGCCGTGCCTGGCAAGGGCAATGAATATAAGGGTTACCACAAACCGATCATGATCGCTGGTGGCATGGGCGCAATTCGTCCTATGTTGGTGAACAAGCAGCCGATTCCGGCGGGTTCTTTAATTATTATCCTGGGCGGTCCTGCCATGTTAATCGGTTTGGGCGGCGGCGCGGCATCATCCCAAGCATCGGGTTCGGGTGCAGAAGACCTGGACTTTGCTTCCGTCCAGCGTGAAAACCCCGAAATGCAGCGGCGTTGCCAGGAAGTCATCAACCATTGCAATGCCTTGGGCGATGAGTCGCCGATTATTTCCATCCATGATCTTGGCGCAGGTGGCTTATCTAATGCCGTACCGGAAATCATCCATGATTGCGGACGTGGCGGTCAGTTTGAATTACGCAATGTCCAAAATGCCGATCTCGGCATGTCGCCCATGCAAATCTGGTGCAATGAAGCGCAGGAGCGGTTTGTGCTCGCTATTAAACCAGAAGCACTGGAATTGTTTACTGCATTTTGTGAGCGTGAACATTGCCTGTATGCCGTTATTGGCAAGGCGACTGAGGAAGAACATTTACAACTAAACGATGAACTATTAGGAAACCAGCCCGTCGATCTACCCATGTCGGTGCTATTCGGCAAACCACCTAAAATGCACCGCAAAGTTGAACGTAGCATACCACCCAAAACCAAATTGGATTTTGCTGGTATCGAATTAAAAGAAGCCATCAAACGGGTCTTATCATTCCCTGCCGTCGCTGATAAAAGTTTTTTGATCCACATCGGTGACCGTTCCGTTACGGGATTAGTCGCAAGGGACCAAATGGTCGGTTCTTGGCAAGTTCCCGTTGCCGATGTTGCTGTCACCGCGTCCGGTTTTCAGGCGCTTACGGGTGAAGCAATGGCAATGGGTGAGCGCACGCCCGTTGCCGTTATCGACGCACCCGCATCAGGCCGGATGGCGGTAGCTGAGGCGATCACCAATATTGCCGCCGCCAGTATAAAGGCATTGGGGGACATCAAACTGTCCGCAAACTGGATGGCAGCGGCAGGTTATCAAGGCGAAGACGCGGCTTTGTACGATACCGTGAAGGCGATTGGATTGGAATTATGTCCTGAACTGGGTATTGCGATTCCGGTCGGCAAGGATTCCTTATCGATGAAGACCGTCTGGCAGGACGAGCAAGGCGAAAAAACAATGACTGCGCCGTTGTCATTGATTATTACTGCTTTTGCCCCCGTGGTTGATGTTAGCTTAACGCTCACGCCGCAATTACAAGATGTTGCCGATAGCGTGTTAATCCTGGTCGATCTGGGTTTAGGAAAGAATCGTTTGGGCGGTTCAGTATTAGCCCAAGTTTATCAACAAATGGGTGACGTAAGCCCTGACCTTGATGATGCCGCTTTACTGAAAGGCTTCTTCCATGTCATCCAAACCTTAAATAAGCAGAACAAAATTTTGGCTTATCATGACCGCTCGGATGGCGGTTTGTTAGCAACCGTTGCAGAAATGCATTTTGCCAGTCGCTTGGGTGTTGATTTACGTATCGATAATCTTGGCGACGATATGTTGGCAGCCTTATTCAATGAAGAATTGGGTGCCGTTATCCAAGTTAAAAGCCAGGATGCAGATGAAGTCATCGGTTTATTTAAACAAGCCGGGTTTTCTGGCGGAGTTCATATCATTGGCGGATTAGCCAACAAAGGCCAGCAGTTGTCGATTTATCAGGCGGATAAGCTAATCTACTCGTCTTCCCGCGCTGATTTGCAATCTATCTGGTCTGAAGTTAGTTATAAGATGCAAGCATTGCGCGACAATCCCGATTGCGCTCTCCAACAATATGAACGTATTAAAGATAATGGCGATAAAGGCTTACACGCGAACTTGACCTTCGATGTCAACGACGACATTACCGCACCGTACATCAATACGGCAAAGCCAAAGATCGCCATTTTGCGTGAACAAGGCGTAAACGGCCATGTCGAAATGGCGGCGGCATTTGAACGTGCCGGATTTACCAGTGTCGATGTCCATATAAGCGACATCATTTACGGGCGGGTGAGTTTGGCTGGGTTTGCCGGACTAGCCGCTTGTGGCGGTTTTTCTTATGGTGACGTGCTGGGTGCAGGTGGCGGTTGGGCTAAGTCAATTTTATTCAATCCCCGCGCCAAGGACGAATTTACGGCATTTTTTGCACGACAAGACAGTTTCGGTTTGGGCGTGTGCAATGGTTGCCAAATGATGTCGGGTTTGACTGAGATCATCCCAGGGTCAGGACATTGGCCGCGTTTTGTGCGTAACACCTCAGAACAATTCGAGGCCAGGGTGGTCATGGTGGAGGTGCAACCATCACCGTCTATCTTGTTTGCTGGCATGGCAGGTTCCCGTTTGCCCGTAGTGGTGGCACATGGTGAAGGCCACGCCATCTTTGAAGGTGAACCTTCAACGGCTGTCAACGCCAATAAAGTTGCATTGAGTTATGTCGATAATTACGGCAACATAACCGAAGCATTTCCTGCAAATCCCAATGGATCGCCCTTAGGCATCACCGGATTGACGACTAGCGATGGACGTTTTACCATCATGATGCCGCATCCTGAACGGTGTTTCAGGGCAGTACAAAATTCATGGCATCCCCAGGACTGGAAAGAATATGGCGGCTGGATGCGCTTGTTCAGGAATGCCAGGGCTTGGGTAAGTTAACAAAGTACTTATTACCCCTAATGTACCATTGATAATCGGATTGCGTATGGATAGGAAAATATATCAAAAACTGTTCTTCCACCTTAGCGTGTTCGGCGTTGTGGTCAGTGTTTTGGTAGGTTTCTATGATGTGATATTTGGTTCGGTATTCGAGTTCTTCCATCTAATTATTGAAGTCGTTGAGATTGCACTGGATCGATTGATTGAGATTATTTTTCATACCAATCCACGGCAGACGGAATTGATCGTTTTTTATATTCTGCTGACCATAGGCGGCGTATTAATTTATTTGACCTGGAAAGCGTCAGTGCAATTGTGTGGTGGGCTTTGCGACACGCTAAAAAAGGATTGGGTTGAACTAAAAAATACCGTCATTGGGGATTGGCAATCCATGTCTGTCATGAATCGTTTGATATGGGTAAGTGTGTTTTTGCTCGTCAACTATTTGGCTTCATTTTTGCTGTTCTAAGACAGATCCTAATTTAGGCTATTAACAAAATCGACATAACATGGAAAAAATCAAAGTGCTTTTTGTCTGCATGGGCAACATCTGCCGATCCCCTACAGCCGAAGGCGTATTTATCAAACTGATTGCCGAGAAAAAGTTAACATCAAGGTTTACCGTCGATTCAGCCGGAACTCACGCTTATCATGTCGGTAATCCACCTGATGCCCGCGCCCAACAAGCAGCGCTTAAACGGGGCGTAGAATTACAGCAATTACGTGCCAGAAAAGTCCACAGCAGCGATTACGAGTATTTTGACTATGTGTTGGCGATGGATGACGATAATTATTCGATACTCATTCATGAATGTCCCGATGAATATAAAGACAAGGTCAAATATTTTCTGGATTATGCGCCGCAATTAGGAGTCCGTGAAGTCCCTGATCCTTACTACGGTGAAAAGTTCGGCTTTGAGCGGGTGTTGGACATGGTGGAAGATGCCTCTTTGGGGTTTTTAGAAACCCTCAAAAAAGCCGGTCTTAAATGATTTCTGCGTGTTGGTGGGATGTGCTGCACATGCTATTCTAGCATTTCGTCTTTATAAATTAGTTGCTCGGACAACGCTCCACGCAACACTAAAAAATGAGGAGAAAAGAACTATGTTTAAACAAAATTTTATAAGCCGTGCCTTGTTGGCTGCATTAATGTTTTTGCCAGTTGTCTCCAGTTCGCTCGCGCAAACGTCCACGCAAGAGCCAGCACTGGATCGTACGGTACAAGATACGCAACTTAAGTGGAATCCCTGTCCAGCATTTATGCCGAAAGGTTGTGTGATTGCCTTGCTGCATGGCGACCTTGCAAAAGAGAACGCTGACGTATTCTTCAAAATGCCCGCCCACTCCACTATTCCCACCCATAGTCACACGTCGGCGGAGCGCATCGTGGTGATTGCGGGAGAGCTTCATGTAACTTACGAAGGGCAGCAGACATCAGTGATAAAGCCGGGGACTTATGCGTACGGCCCAGCAAAACGACCACATAAGGTTTTTTGCGCCAGTGCTGAAGATTGTGTGCTGTTCATCGCTTTTGAATCGCCGGTTGATGCAATACCGAGCAAAGACGCACAATAATTCCAGCTAACGCTTATTTTATTAATGCAGATTTAATAGTTAAGCACCTAATATTAAAAGCATAATTATGGCAATCACCGAAAATACTGTGGTATACATGGATGGAGACGTAGTTTTGGAGGCGTTCTTCGCTTTTGATGATGCTTTTACAGAACGAAGACCCGCTGTTTTGATTAGCCATACTTGGTGTGGCAGAGACACCTTTGTTGCGGATAAGGCAAGAAAATTGGCGGCATTGGGTTATGTTGGTTTTGCACTGGATATGTACGGCAAAGGTATTTTAGGTGCTAATGTCGAGGAAAATGCAAGGTTGATGCAGCCTTTTATGGAAGATCGGGCTAAGTTGCAACAACGCATGAAAGCCGCCCTTAATACCGTCAAGTTGCTGCCTTGGGTGGATGACAGTAAAATCGCCGCTATGGGCTTTTGTTTTGGTGGTTTATGCGTTCTTGATTTGGCTCGCTCTGGCGCTGACATTAAGGGTGTGGTGAGTTTTCATGGCTTACTTTTCCCACCAGAAAATATCCAAGGTAATAAAATCAAAGCTAAAATCCTGGCATTACATGGTCGTGACGACCCAATGGGATTGCCTGAGCAAGTGCTTGCCTTTCAGGAGGAAATGACACAAGCTGATGTCGATTGGCAATTTGTTTCCTATGGACATACCGTCCATGCCTTCACTAATCCTGTCGCCAACAATCCCGATTTCGGTACGGTTTATCAAGCTGATGCGGACAGACGAGCATGGTTATCTATGCAGAATTTCTTCACTGAAATATTCGCGTAAGCTGTTAGGCTACTTTTGCAACGCAATGTGAACCTCCTGTCATGACCTTATTGTGGACCGATGCACTGATATTGCTGCTTTTGCTGTCTTCGGTAAGTATTGCGTTTTACCTGCACGATAAGGAACATATCCAGCGTCCGCTCAATAAAATTGCGCGTAGTAAAGTTGGGATGGTGTCTTTAGTCGTATTACTGTTTTTTCTGTTGGTTGGTCTGCTCGATTCCATTCATTTCAACGCTAATCAAGAAAAAAATAACGAAATCATTAGTTTGTTGGATTATTTCGCCACGCCGCTACGGGAACATACTGAGAAAACCTACTCAGCGCCGTTTGCGACGACCTTATACAGCAAGGAGATGATTGCAAATGTTGGTACGATACAATGGGATTATCCGCGACTGGTTTATGGTGGGAAACATCTGGTAAATCCAGAAAAAGAGCAGTTACCTGATGTTTTGTTAAAAGCTGGGTTTGGGTTTTTAATGGGTTTAGCTTTATTCACAGCATGGATGCTTTTATCTGCTGGAGTCAGTTACCTAAAACAAGGTTCAGCACCCAAGTTTTTTGCCATGCGTCCAGTGATGTCAACCTTATTTATTATAATAGTCATAAGCACGGTGCTTGGTTACCTGTCACTTTATTATCATGTTTTAGGCACAGACAAAGTCGGCGAAGACGTGTTTTACCAAGCCATCAAAAGCATTCGTACTGGTCTGGTCATCGGTACGTTGACCACACTCATCATGCTGCCAATGGCAATACTATTTGGTATCCTCGCAGGATTTTTTCGTGGCTGGGTTGATGATGTCATCCAATACCTGTACACCACACTCAATTCCATCCCCAGCGTATTGCTGATCGCGGCATCGGTGTTGATGGTGCAAGTGTACATGGCAAACCATGAGTCCGAGTTTACCAGCGTGATCGTCCGTGCCGATATACGGTTGCTGTTCCTATGTATGATACTAGGCGTGACCAGTTGGACAGGCTTATGTCGGTTGCTTAGGGCAGAAACCCTAAAGCTCAGGGAAATGGAATATGTGCAAGCGGCGCAGGCGTTAGGTGTCAAACAACATGCTATTTTGCTGCGCCATATTTTGCCGAATGTGATGCACATCGTGCTGATTTCCGTCGTATTGGATTTCAGTTCCCTGGTATTGGCAGAGGCGGTATTGTCTTATATCAACATCGGCGTTGACCCGACGACCTATAGCTGGGGCAATATGATTAACGGCGCACGCCTGGAAATGGCGCGTGAACCCATCGTGTGGTGGTCGTTATCAGCCGCTTTTGTATTCATGTTTGCCCTGGTGCTGGCAGCCAATCTGTTTGCCGATGTCGTGCAGGATGCGTTTGATCCGAGGAGCGCGGGTAATGAAAGCGTTGGATAAATTAACGGACAATCAAATTAATCCAGCCAAATTATTATTGAGCAAATGGACAGCGGTAGTGCCACAAAATAAGGAAAAACATTTTTTAGTCACTTGTGTTAACGAAGATGAGCAAGGCGTTGTTAGCACTTGCATTGTCGAAGCAGTGCTTACGCATGGCGAGTATGAAATGACTTGGCAAGAATTGAAAGACAACACACGTTGGCTAACGGGTTGGCGCTGAATACTAAACATAACATATGACTGAGCCATTGTTGTCCGTCGAAAATCTAAGCGTCAATTTCAATCGAAACCATGTGGTAGTCGATAACATCAGCTTTGTTATTTACCCAGGCGAAACTTTCGCTTTAGTGGGCGAGTCGGGTTCGGGGAAATCGATCACTGCATTATCTGTGCTACGGTTATTACCTAATAATGCTTCGCTGACTGCTTCTTCTATTAGCTTACATGGCGATAATCTATTAAAAAACTCCGAATTGGATCTGTGCAAAATCCGTGGACGGCGTATTAGCTTGATTTTCCAGGATCCAATGTCGTCGCTGAACCCAGTTATGACGATAGGGGAACAAGTTGCAGAAGCCATCCAGCAACACTATCCGTTATCCAAAAGTGATACCCAACAACGCGTACTGGAATTATTGCAGCAAGTTGAACTGCCGGAACCGCAAGAAAGGATTAAGAGCTATCCTCATCAATTGTCTGGCGGTCAGCGGCAACGGGTAATGATAGCGATTGCCTTGGCAGGCAAGCCGGATTTGCTGATTGCCGATGAGCCGACGACCTCGTTGGACGTGACGATCCAGGCGCAAATATTGGTCTTATTGAAAAGCATCCAGCAAAGTACCGGCATGGCGTTGTGGCTGATTAGCCATGATCTCGCATTGGTTTCCACGATGGCGGATCGGGTCGCCGTAATGCAGCACGGCAAAATTGTGGAAACCGCGCAATCGGCAGAACTGTTTAGTAGTGCCAAGCATCCTTATACCCAGAAGTTACTCAATGCCCTGCCATCCATGCAAAGCTGCCTCGACCATTGCGCCGAAGATAAACCACCTTTGTTGCAAGTGGATAATTTTCATTGCTATTATCCGATACGTAAAGGCTTATTCAAGCGCATCGTCGGTTATGTACGGGCTGTGGACGGTGTCAGTTTTTCCATTCAGAAAGGCAAAACCTTAGCGTTAGTGGGTGAATCGGGTTGCGGAAAAACGACTTTGGGTAAAAGCTTGCTTAATTTGATTCCAAGCACTTCTGGATCAGTAAAAATTGACGGCGTTGCTTTGGATGGCCTGGAAGGTGAGCAATTACGAAAACAACGCACCAATATGCAGATCGTCTTCCAAGACCCGTTCTCGTCGATGAATCCCAGGATGCTGGTAGGCGATATTGTTGCAGAAGGCATTGTTGCACTGCATCCAGACGTTAATGCCGTCGAGCGCAAGGAGCGTGTACGGAAATTGCTGCAACAAGTCGGTTTGCCGGAAGCTGCTGCATTGCGTTATCCCCATGAATTTTCCGGTGGGCAACGGCAGCGGATATGTATCGCCCGTGCCTTGGCAGTGCAACCTAAACTGATCGTGTGCGACGAGCCGACGAGTGCCTTGGATGTATCGGTACAAGCGCAGATAATCCAGCTTTTAAAGGACTTGCAGAAAGAACAAGGGATCAGCTATTTGTTTATTACCCATGATCTCGCCGTTGTTGCTGAGATTGCTGACGAAGTGGCGGTGATGTATCAGGGGAAAATAATAGAGCAGGGCAGTGTTGAGCAAGTACTTTTCAAGCCACAACATGCGTATACGAAAAAACTGATTAGTGCTGTACCCGTGCTAAAGTACAGCAATGACAGCCAGCTAAAAACTGGCGTTGTCCTGTAATATTCGCCGCTCAGAATTTCCATTTAACACGAAGAATGCGAATGAAAAACAAGGCTTTGCAGCCTTCGTGCTGTAAAAATAGGTCAAACTTAAAGCGATTTTGAAATATCGACCTTGGTCTTGTCCAAGATAGCCCGTCGTAGCCGCTCTGCTTCTGTTGCTCTGTCCATCAAACTAGGTTCAGTCGTAACCGTCCCTTTAAAGCGTTTTATGCCACCAGTTTTTCTTTCATTTACCACTTCAACAATGTCTTTCCAGCTTATTGTTTTGGTTTCCGACGCAAAGGCAAAAACCATCGCCAGATCACATATATTGTTGATCAGACGTGGCACGCCTTCGGTGTAATAAAAAACCGCCGCCATAGCCGCTTCATTAAAGACAGTAGGATCGCCACCAGCAACCTGTAAGCGATGAACGATGTAGTTTTGGGTTTCTTCAAAATTCAGCGGTTTAAGGTGGTATTCGATAGAGATACGTTGGGCAAACTGGATAAGTTCCGGTTTGTTGAGTTTATCGACTAACTCGGGTTGCCCTACCAATATCATCTGTAATTTGATGTGATCGGCAATATTGACGTTGGATAGCAGTCTTAACTCCTCCAACGTTTCTATATCCATGTTTTGCGCTTCATCAACAATCAAAATCACACGACGTTGCTTTTTGTGTTCTTCAGCCAGAAATTTAGTGAATATCTGGTAACGTTCCGCCTTATTCTTAGTTTCATGAGGAATATTGAACGCGGCTAATACCCAGGTCAAAAGATCGCCAAAAGCACTGTGGGTATTGGTAATCAGACCGACAGTACATTGATTTTCGACCTTTCCCAATACCGTCATAATCAGGGTGGTCTTGCCAGAACCAATATCACCGGTGATGACAGTGATACTGGCTTGACTCACCAAACCATATTTTAAGGTGGTCAGTGCTTTCTTGTGGATAGGGCTTAAATACAGAAAGCTAGGGTCAGGACTCAGCGAAAACGGCTTTTTTGTAAGGCCAAAAAAATGTGTATACATAGGTTTAGTTTGGCAAGCCAGTTAGTAAAGATAGGTTGAATAACGGCAATGTCGAAGTATAAGCTTTCAATTGGCTATCGTGCATTGTATTTCCATATAAAATTATCGTAAAAGGAATATCCACGGTACTGACGAGATCACAAAATTAGATATTTTATTCAATATGATACGTTACAAAATAGGTGGATCAATCAAAATTTAATCAGTACCAACAAAGAATGTGTTCAGAATTTGTATTTGTTAAGTATTTCAGGTGTCACTCATCAGGTAATAGGTTACGGGAAGCCTAAATGTTAAGCAATAGGTAGTATTACCTAGTTTTTCAACACCTTATTAGCCAAATAATACCCACACGTAATCAATAAAAAGTCTTTGGAGATAAGGTGTGTTTGTACAGATCCAGTTACTGTTAACGTTATTGAAGCTCAAATTGTGGGCGTAAAAGTTTTAATCCGGGCGGTAAAGCTTCACCAAAAACCTGATCCTCTTCTTTTTCGTCCAATTCCTTATAATGTTCAACCATCTCCAGCCAAGCATACGGTGTTTTGCTTAATTTAAACTTATCAATTAGTTGGATACGAAGTGATTCATCAATATCGCGTACTCTATCGCCACTTTTCCGACTGATTAATGTGGCAGCAAATGCAGCTTGCGGGTTCTTTTTCCAGTCTTCGCTCAAAAGAGCAGTTAGCCATTTTTCAGCAATATCGGCGGAAATGACATTATGACTGCTGCCATAAAAAGGGTGACGTGCCCCCACACGACCTAACGCCCACCAGGTTTGCTTAGACTCGCTGGATTTTTGCAAGCGTTTGATTAACCATTCACCCGTTTGTGTTTTGCTGGTGATTGGCAACCTTTCCAATACAGCGGCAAGCCGCACCATATCATCATAACTGCGTTGTTTGGCTTGCTTGGCAACAGTGGGTTGCCTACTAGCAGCGGGATTGATGTAGTTGGCAATATCCTTATAAATCAACTCTTGAGCGGCGGCATCCAAGCCACCCGCAATGCGTCGCCACAACGTCCACCATTCGCTCCAGTTCTGGATTTCATTAGTGAATTGTATGCCTTGCGGATAGAGATTCCACAATTGCTCTACGCGCCAGTCATCCAGTGGGCAACCAAAACCTGGGCGCAGACAAAAACCAGTCAAACTGAGCCAAACTCGTTCATGATGTTCCGAACGACGGCGGTATTTTTGCCCTTCCAACAGTACCGCAAACAACGCCCTGAGCAAGGAAGAATCCCATTCAGTACGTGTACCTAAGCGTTTTTCGAGATCAGCACGCAGGTTTTTGACTGCGTTTGGATTGATTTCTTTCGATTTTGGCCCGAAAACCGCCTGTATCAGCTCGCAAACGGCATTAAATTGCGGATGTAATTCAGTATTTGCCTGGACTCTGATGTTGCCCTGCTTCCTGATCTGGAACTCCACGTCCCAGCGTTGTTGCTGGTTGTTGCCAGATTTTTGCTTGCTTGTCGCCGATTGATTTACCCCATCATTCGCCGCAATACATTGAATTTTAAGCGTACCTAGGTCGGTTTGAGTAACGCCAAGTTGCACAACGGTTTCGTTGTCTTTATCGCTAGATTCATCACCAAATGCCACAACTAACGGCGGCAAGGCATGAAAATCATCGGTAATTTCGGTAAGATCGCCCACTTTCAAGAGCTGATCGCCGGAATAAGAAGCCAGATCAAAACGCACTGGCATACCCGTACGCAAAGCAAAGCGGCGATCATGGAGGACAATTTCCTTGCCTTCTTCGCTGCCTTTGGGTAACACACAAATGCCGTATTGTGCTGTTGTTGGCTTTGCATCGGAAGCGGTTTCGACTAACAAAAAATAACTCCGCGCCGCGCCGCCACCAATTTTTAATTGCTTGTCATGTCTGGCGATGGCATAGCTGACTGCACCATAAGCGACTGAAAACTCAGGATGGTTGTTCTCAAGCAACGTTAATGGCTTCGGACTCCAACTATTGCACAAGTCGAGGATTCTTTGAGTAATCTGTACACTGCGAAACAATCCGCCATTCAGCAAGATTGCATCAGGTACATGCCCTGCGTCTTGCAATGCTTGTTGTGCAGCGGTTTTGTGCAGGTTTAAAAATGCTGCGATATGCTTGCTGACGGCAGGTTCTGCCGTGTACGGCAAACCGAATTCTACCACGCCGCTGCGTTTTCTGTCGGGTAAGTCGTTTAAGTGGGTGAGCGGAAAGAAGCCGTCTAGGGCGATTCGCCTGACATCTTCATGCGTTAAGAAAGTAGAACGTGATCCGCCAATTAACTTGGATCCACCGCCCAATAAGGTAATCGGCAATTGTTCTGGTGCATCATCCGCCAGCAAGCGCTCTTTAGCAGCACGGCATTGTTCGATAAGCAGCGAAAAATCGGCAGCCGAAAAGCGCGATTGCCCCGATTGCCCAGATTGCAAACGGCTTTCGACGAGATGGGCTAGCGCCAAATCAATGTTATCGCCACCTAATAGGATGTGGTCGCCGACGGCGATACGGGTCAACTTGGGTTCTGCCTGACTATGTTCAACCTTTATTAGTGTCAGGTCAGTCGTGCCACCGCCCACATCACAAATCAACAACAAACGTACGTTTTTTAGTGCGTTATGAATATCCCCAGCATTAAGTCGCAACCAGTCGTAACACACTGCTTGAGGTTCTTCGAGCAGTCTGACATTACTGAGTCCAGCCCGTTTTGCCGCCTCCAAGGTAAGTGACCGAGCGGCTTCATCAAAAGAAGCGGGTACGGTAATCACAATATCCTGATTTTCCAACGGCGCACCAGGGTTTTGATGCCCCCAAACCGTGCGGATGTGCCTGAGATAGCTGGCACTGGCATCGACTGGGGAGACCTTCTCAACACCTTCCTCACTGCCCCAAGGTAAGATGTCCGCATTTTGGTCAACGGTAGTATGCGACAACCAGCTTTTGGCACTGGTCACCAATCGGCCTTTAGACTTTGCACCCAATAACCGAGCGGCTTCACCAATAACGGCGTTTGTGCCGTGCTGGGAAAACGGCAGGTCGTCTTTCGACAGTTCATTTTCAGCCGGATGATACCTAACGGACGGCAATAAAGGCTTGGCGGCAACTTGCCCAGGTGCAATCAATTGCTTAATCTGGAATAGCTGAATATCATGCTTTTGGTCGTTTTTGGCGTATGCAACAACGGTATGCGTTGTGCCTAGGTCTATGCCAACGTGGAATTGGGGGGATTTTATTTGCACTGGTGTAATGATATTTAGATGTTTGTTTGCAAATCAATAATGTGATGCGATTTATGAGAAGTCTTAAGCTAAACTGGCTAGCCATAGTCATCACGAAACCCCGTGGTTTAAGATTTTGATTTGTAGAGAAAGCGGGTTGTTTTGAGGATGATAAGGTTTTCAAATCTTTCAAAGGTTCGCTAGTGTAACTTTTAAGACCGCCTTATTACAAACGTCATAAAAAAGATTAATAATCGCTCTGGATTAAGCCAATTTCATTGGCATGATACTTCTAACGTCCACAAAGGCATCAAAGCCGTCGCCATTGGTTGATTTCCGGTGGATGCGGTGAGGTACGAACGGCATCGTTCGCGTTATTCCCCTGCCGTAATGTCCGGCAATTCGATTTCATTGCCCCAGTTCTCTGGATAAATCCCTTGTGCCACATAGCCATGAAACCGCGTACGGCGCATGGATTGCACCTGCCTACCGTCCCACACACCCCTGCGCCAACTAAAGTACGCCCATATTCCACCGGAGTTTGCCATATCCTGCATTAGCTATTTGGGATCTTAAAAATTTGGTCATGCTGCACAAATTGCGGTTGATCGGGTGGCGGTTCGGCTTTAATGAGTTTAATCAAGTCTCGTTTGGCAAACAGGTTAAGTGCCAACAAGCGGATGATTTGTTGCAACGAAGCTTCGACTTGATTGCAAAATTTGAGGTAGGCTAGCAGTAAATAGACGCACACGGCAAAACCCAAATTTGGGTCATACCCAAAGGGCATAAATCACCGCATTTTGGCTGATTCCTAGTTAACGATTTGATCTTGAGGTTTTGCTTGATCCATTTGAAGAACAACTCGTCGTTGCCAACGTTGCTTGTAGATGTCTGCGACAGTCTGCGCCGACAGCTTGAAATGGTTGGTGATGAAAGTGCATTCCTTTTTTGTCCCAGCATCGAAATAGACCACTTGCCTAACATCGGGCAGTTTCCTTTGATTCGGAATGATAAAAGCAACACCAATCTTACGGTGCGTCTTCAATCTCATCCAGCAATTCTATCATACGAGTTGTACCCTGCAATAGAATGCCGCCGACCCCCAACGCAAACCAAACCCCAATCACAAATCCCCAATGGATCGGCGCGGCAAAAAATTCTTCCCTAAACCAGAACGTATGCCCCCATTCATTGAAGCCGACACTGACCAGGATCATGAATGGCCCGAATACTGCCAGTGTTAATGGCAGTGAAATACCCTTGGCATACAGCGGTAGCCTTGTCCTGGCATATAACCAGGCGCAACCGCCTAATATAATATAGAGCGGAAAATTGAAATAAAACTCGATGATGTGATTGGCGGTGAACGGCGTATCGCGGATGGCGACCTGATGCCAGGAATTGTCCTGCTCGGCGAAATAACTGCCCGCCCAATAGACGGCAAAGGTGTAGATGCTGATCCACATGGTCAGGGTAAAATATCGGCGGATTTCCTCCTTCGGTTCAAGCGTGTCCAGATTCTTATCCCTGGAAAACCATAAATATCCCCAAAATCCACTTGCGATGAGTACATCAAGCACTAATTCAATGTAAAACAGCCGCATCCAGTAGATTTCAAATACCGGTTCGGTGGAATCCAGGCCTGTTGAAACGGCAAATGCGCCTTGGTAGATACGTAGTCCCATATAGATGACGGTTAGAACCGCGAAGCCTGCCAAATACCGGGGTAAATCTTTCAAATACCAGGGCGGCATTTTCTTGTCTTCTACTAATACTGCCGTGTGTTCGCGTGTTGTAGCCATGATATTATCCTCTTGAGATTGTGAGCTAATTGAATTTGGGGATCACTGCGGCAGTCAGGCTTGAGATATAACGCTCACCTGTACCGTCGTAGAAAAACAGCAAGCCACCAATTCGGCTGTCGGCATCGTTAATCAGCCCGTCCAGTCGTTCGGATTCCCATAACGCATCTTTGGCGGCAATCGTCATAGTGCGCTGTTCGCCAGGTTGGATAGGGGCGGCATTGTCCACGCTTAAACCTTCAGAAGAGGTCATGCTTTCTGAACTGCCTAGCTCCGGTTTTGGCACATCCTTGTTGAAAAAACGTACATTTCCGGTAGCAAACTCGCCTATTTGTATCGGCTTGTCACTGCCATTCTTGATTTTTAGGGTAAAAGTCATGGTTCGCTCCGGTACACGGTATTCGGCCTTTACTGTTTCGACATTAACTACTCCGGCATTTACCTGGGCAGGGAGCGGCAGAATTTGGTCTAGCGAAGCCTGCAAAGGAATCGCTTTCGGATATTTGCTGGCTGTCATTGAATAAGCTGCAAACACCAGTAAAGGCACACCGATCAGCATAGCTTTACCGATTTTTCTGTCGAATGGGGTAATCAGCTCATCTTCCATTCCTGCTTGCAGCATTCGATAACGGGCAATAAATAAAGGCCGACGTACCCACCAGAGCAGCCAAGCCGTTGCTAGTACAGCCCAGAAACTGTGCCAAAATATGCCGTTGCCTAGGCCATAAGTTTCCATATTGACCATCTCGCCGTTGATGGTTTGGATGTCATTGGTAAAATCCGCTGCATCTCCGGCAATATCCAGCCATACACCAGGCCCCATCACTTGACCCGTATCTTTCAGGTTAAAGAAGGGGTGGATGTGGTAATGACCCGGCAGGCGTCCTTTCAGTACGACCTTGAAGTTGTAATCGCCGCCTGGTTGCAACGCCACCGAATTCATGTAGGGTTTATCGTTCAAATAGCGTTCAGTTCGAATCAGGACTGGGCCAGGTGTGGATATATTCAAAAACGCCGCTTCAGGTTTGGGTACGCTGGCAGGCCAATCTTCAGCCACATGAAATTTTCCGCTGACGTTGATTTCTTCGTTGACATTAAATTTTTGCTTTGACCATTGCACGTCGTACCATTGGATCGTACGCATTCGGATGAATGGCTCCAAGGCTTTTTCCCCATGTGCCATTACGGGTTGCATTGTAAGCATGTACACCGAGAAGATTAAGCCTAGAAGTATTATGCACTTTAGGGGAGTCTGGTGATGTCCTTCGACAGGCTCAGGACGAACGGTAGTAATATTATTCCTTCCGTAATAATCCTTTTGACCGTTCTCAGGAGAGCCTAGTTGAATCCGTTCGTACCCTCTGGGGCATAAATGGTGAGCTAGTCGAACCATGGACGGATTCAACTTGTAATGAGATCCCTTTATTAATGTTTTCATAATTCAGCCCTCCTTTAAATGTTGCTAAGGTAACGTGTTGTTGCAAACCACTTGCCGATATACCACCACAAGGTATACATCAGCGTGCATAACAAGGCGGAGCAGAATGCCGATAATGGCGTTGCAATTTGGCCGTAAGTCCGTAATGTCCCGCGCTCGATAATCCTTAGATATTCTGGCATCCCAGTACGAATGTATTGGAAGCCGAACAAGTCCGCCAAAGTCAACTGACCATTGCCAGCTTCGACAGGCACATGAAACATGGCGAAGATCGGCCAGTTAGCAGGGTAGAACAGCAGTGCAAACATGGAACCCCCGAATATTGCGGTAATCGTCAAGCTGTTGCTTAACATCAGGATAGCATCCAGGACTAGCGCACTCGGCAGCATGGTAGAAGGCAGCACCATATTGATGGGAAAATAATTCCAATAGTGATAAGCGAAGATTCGGGCTATCCAAGTGCCTATCGACAAGGCGGCGACACACAAGGTAGCACCCAGTGGCAGACGAAATTTCCCCCATAAGACGGCCTGCACTGCCGCCGGAAACGTAATACCCATCAACGGCGTAACCAACGGCCACCATTGCCTGTCCTTCCAGTCCACCCAGAAATCCCAATCGCCGACCGTAAGGGCAAAATGCAGATGGAAGGAACCGATAAACAGGAATAGCGCCAATACCAGGATAAGATAATCATAAGCGCGGCTGATCCGGGCTTTTTCTCCGGTATAAGGTTTAAACGTTTGAGTTGAAAGATTTGCTGACATATTGTTTCTCCCAAAGATAACATTGAATAAGTGGGGTATTCTTATCCAGAATAGTGAGTGTCTATGACACGCTTGAGCGATACAATAGGTCGAAATAGAGGTTTTGTTAAATGTATAAGTTTCATGTAGCCATTGACGCAATTCATAGTCAATAAAGCCATAGCTAGTTACTTTAGTGTTAGGATAAAAAATATGCGGTGGAGCAAACTCAAAAAAACTGTTGAGGACACTTTCGCGGAAAGTGTTCGAGGTCGAATCCATGTATTTAGTACACGCTATCAATGTTCATGCGGAAGAGCATGGATTACGGTAAATGGTAAAGAGTTGGTCGATCTCTCAACGATGCTTTCGCGTCTTATATATCGTTGTTATTATCATGAAGCAACAAATACGAATTGCCTCACTCACCCCGCAGTCAAAGACGAAGATCGAACACCAGGCAATCTTGTTGAACGTGGTGAATTCTCAAGATTTGATTTTCATGAGGCGTGTTGGAATTATATTCATTCGAACCTAAATGAATCCCTTAGTAGCAATAATCCTCTCATCGTCGCTCTTGCTGTACTGAATGGCAAAGTTGGGAAACAAAAATTGAACAAAATGCTGGCTGGTGATTTGCACCCATTGCCAAAAAAACTAATTGAAATTCGGATAGATGCAGAAAAGATTGATTAGGATTATGTGGTGTTTGGTAGGTTCTTAGCCAAGTCGAACCCAGTTTGCTTTCCGTAAAATCGCTTACTTCTAACTAAAATTAAGCAATTCTCTGATGTCCAATCTAAGAACCTTCGATTTGAACCTGCTGGTGGCATTTGACGTGCTGATGCGGGAATTGAACGTGACCCGCGCTGCGGAACAGATGTTCGTCACGCAATCGGCGATGAGCCATATCCTGCATCGGTTGCGGCAACAACTGGATGATCCGTTGCTGGTGAAAACCCCGACTGGCATGAAGCCGACAGAACGGGCGCTGGCTTTGATTGAGCCAGTCAGGGCATTATTGACAGAGATGGAGCAACTCATTCAGCCGCCTTTGGAATTTGAAGCCAGCACCAGCCAGCGGCGTTTTGTCTTAGCTGCCACTGATTATCTGGAATTCTTGCTAATACCCGCATTGACGGGGGCTATCGACCAGATCGCGCCCAGCATTGATCTTCATGTCAAGCGCACCGAAGCCGCATTTCCGGTCACGCAATTGGAAAACGGTAGCCTTGATGTCGTATTGGGTTTCGGGTCGGTTTTGAATCCTCCCACCCATTTGCGCTGCCAAACCTTATTTGATGACGAAATGGTGTGTGTCGTCAGGCAAAATCATCCCCTCATTCGCACCGCACCCTCACTGGAAGACTACATCGCCGTCCCGCACATGCTGATCTCCTGGAAAGGCACTCCGGCGGGGATCATCGACCAACACTTGCAGGAGATGGGGCTGGAGCGGCGGATCAAGCTGATCGTCCCCAACTTCCTGTCCGCACCGTTGATCGTCGCCCAAACGGATATGGTTTTGTCCTTGCCATATAAACTGGCTAAACGGTTTACGAAATTCGTGCCGCTGGAAATATTTCCCGTACCTATCCAACTTCCGGCTTACGATTTGGTCATGATCTGGCATCCTTTACATGACAAAGACCCCGCCCATCAGTGGCTACGAGATAAAATTGTGGCGATAGGGCAAGATATTGATGGCATTTATTGATTCGACCTTTTAATGTTTAAACCGTTCGTACTGAGCTTGTCGAAGCACATACGCCTTTCGACTGGCTTTTATGCCCTTTGGGTACAAGGCGAACGGGAGTTAAGACTTGGCAAGGCCGAATCTATAAGGTTTGTTAACGCCCAGTCAACCCCGCCGCCAAGGCTTTTACCTGTATCAAATAAAACGGCGGCTTTGCTTTCAACACCCCACCATTCAGCGTAGCTGACTGGTGCAGCCGGTTGACCACAGCATACAACTGTCCAGCAGCACCAAAACAAAATGAATCCACCCAAGACAAATCAGTGCTTTGCACTAATCGCTTATATTTTCTATCTGCTGAAATAACGCCAATCGCGTTTTCTGCCAATTCGCCCAGATAGATATTGTTATCCTTGTCGATAGTTATGCCATCTGAAATCGGCTTATCACTGTAGCGTTCAACACGGCTTGCCAAAGCCTTGGCATTCAGTTTTTCGTCTGTCAGATCGTCCGCTTTTATCCGGTAAAGGCTGAGTCCGTGCATAGGGCCGAAGTAAACCCATTCATTATTCAAGTCTTCGGTAATCGGGTTGACCCCTATATGTGGGCGAATCAGTTTCCCAGATTTATCTTTAACCTGAACTGGAACCTTATCAATCACCAAATCGACATTTTCAGGTATAACACTGGCATGTCCTTCCAGAATACGTCGCGCCTTTCCTGTAGCGAGATTAACGACAATCAAAGCTGCATTTGTGCCACCTGCCGGATCGCTGATGAAAATATAGTTGTGGCGGGTATCGACCGCAAAATCATTGACAAACGCATCCTTGGGCGCAATAGGTGTAGGCAACAATATGACCTGATGCAGCTTATTCGCCTTGGTATCCCATCCCACCAGCTTTGGCATTACCCCGCTACGCATCCCGTTATCCAGCATCCAGACGATGCCATTGGCAGACCTTATGCCCAGCACAGAATCGAGTTTCAAAGCCGCTTTGGAGTCCACATCCGCTAATTCCTTATTCGGAAACGGCACCAACACCTTATCCTTATACTCAACCACGGTGTATTTCGGTTGGTAAAACTGGTGCAAACTCATGATGATCCGCCCGTTATCGGTAACGGTAACATTTCCAGGTCCATTATCGAGATTGGCTACGATGTCGAAGTTTACTTCTGCATACGCCGTAATATTCACTGAAAACAGCAAAAAAACGGCTGTAAATTTTGCCAGGACTTTCATAAATGACTCCCCGTTAAAACGATTCATTGAAAACTTTACCCCATCGAATCAGCACTGTTAAATGATCTTTATTCATGGCGGTATTTATGAATTTTGTGAGGTGGATATGTCAAGTTCACAAATACATTCGGCTGTCCAGCGCGTACAACTTGCGATAATTAAGCGAAACACGGGATTATGCTAATATGTGGTTTTCGTTCACTTCACATTCATCTTGGTCGGTGTAGCCTTAATCCAAAATCATGACTTTCAAAACCATGCCTACAAAACTGATACCCCTGATTTCTACCGCGCTGTTTTATCTGGTGTTCAATTTGATAGGCGCGTTGAAATTTGATGTGATGATAAAAGCCCAGGCTATAACGATTGGTTTTATAAGCAATATTGTGCTGGATTTTATTGTTAATTTAGCGGTCGCTTATGTATTGTTTGCGTTATCAAGGCGGGTATCAATATTTTTGGTGCTACAAGCGCTGATTATGGGGGTGTTGTACATCGGCAATGCCATCAAAATTTCGTTTTTTGGTGGCCCCATCATGCCAGACGATGTGTTTGCCCTGCGTTCGATGTTGTTAATCTTGGAAGGCTGGCAATTTTTTGCGGCGGCCTTAACGGTTGCGGGTATCGCAAGTCTTTTGCTGTTCAATTTCACGATGCGGCACTGGAGTGCGTATTTGGCGATGCTGGCGGCGATTATGTTGGGCTTAACGGTCGTGTACAAACCGGCAATGCTGGTTGAACCGCTGGACAAGTACACCGGCAGTTCAGTTTGGGATCAACGCTCAAATTATTTATGGCATGGCGGGATGCTGTATAGCTTACAAGAGGGTTCGCGTCATTTTTTGATGGCGGAAGCCCCACCGGATGTCGATAATGCCCAGCAATCGGCAGAGCGTTTAATCGCCACTCAGCCTGCACAACCGAAGGTAGGAGATAAAGCCTTCACGCCGCGTAATATCCATATCATATTATTGGAATCGTTCTGGGATCCAAATCGCCTGAAAAAAGCTGGCTACAATAAAAACCCCTTAGCGCCAGAATTCCGTAAATTATGGAAAAGCGTGGATTATTCAACTGCCATGCCGCCTGTATTTGGTGGATATACGGCAAACTCCGAATTTGAGATATTGTGCGGGTTTCCGGTGGTCAGAAACAGCGTCAAATTTGAACGCCAGTTGTTAAATTCCACGCCCTGTTTGCCGCATATTCTGGCTGATAAGGGCTATCGCACGGTTGTTTCGCATCCCAATGTGCCGGTATTTTGGAATCGGGTTAACGCCTATCGCTATATTGGCTTTCAAACTTACTGGTCAATTAAAGATTTTGTGCAAGACGATATGAACAAGGAATTCATGTCCGATGCCACTTTATATCGTCAGGTAATAGAAAAAATCACCCCGTCGTTGGAAAAGAAAGAACCCGTTCTGGATTACATCGTCACCATCTTCGGTCATTGGAATTACCCGCTGAGCGCGTCAAGACCGAGCAAAATCACTTCGCGTTCTAAAGTGGAGGAGGTCTCTACTTACGCCAATATTGCCTATTATAAGTCACTGGAATTAATGGGTTTTATCAATGAAATGCGTAAGAAAGACCCAGACGGTATTATCGTGGCATTCGGCGATCATTTGCCATTTATGGGCGGCAATTACGCCGGTTATGTCGATTCCGGTGTGCTTGCCGCACATAACACCGAATTTACCCCGGAGATGCTCAAGTTTTACGTGACCACACCCATGATTATTATCGACGGCAAAAACGGGCCGGTGAAATTTGGCAGCCTTCCACTTTATCAAGTGCCGAAATTGCTGCTGGATTTATTGAACCACGAGGAACCCACCATTCTCAATTACGCCCATCCCTTGCCGGATATGCGTATCCGGCCTTTGCCCGGCTTGCATTTTAATGTGCTGAAAAATGGCAAAATTGATGTCTGCAAAGAACCGCCCTTTACGGAATCTTGTCAAAAGTCTACGAGTTGGCTGGATGATGTGATTACGGTGAGCAACGATTTGTTTATTGGACAGCAATTTACGCGAATTAAACATCCGGTCGCTAAGGACTTGAATAATGTCGCCTTGCCAGACCAACCTACAGCTTCGGACGTAATAACTGAAACGACAGAGAATAAATATAAGAAAGATGAAAAGGATATACAAAAACCAAATGCCAAAACTAAGCATTGATTAGGTATCAAATTGAGGAGCAACAACATGGTTAATTTTTTTAAGTTATTGGCGATAAGCGTTTTTATAGCCTTTGCAAAAACAGGGGTGGCTGACCCTTATAACATTCCTATCCAACTGGATTACGGCTTAATCAAGAAAGCGGTGGTCAGCCAGCTATTTAAAGGCGAGAACGGTGCGGCGGACGTTTGGAATGACAAGCACAAATGCAGTTTTCTCAGGCTGTATAACCCCAGAATTTCCGGTGAAAACGGGCAATTCAAGCTGCTGAATGACGTGCAAGCACAATTTGGTAAGGCTTTTAGTGGACAATGTATTCCTTTTATTGCCTGGGATGGTGCGCTGGAAACCCTTCAAAAGCCCACAATCAGTGCAGATCAGTCCGTCCTGAGCTTACCCGTCACGAAAGCCAATGCGTATGATAAGCAAGGCCGCCAATTGGAAATCGGTCAATTGCAAGACTTGATAAGAAAAGTCGCCGAACCCAAATTGGCGCAAGTTAAAGTCGATTTGAATGAATCCCGTGGTGATATAGAGCGCACTTTGACGGGCTTTCTGCCCAAGGAAAATGCGGGTGAAATCAAACAAATACTGTCCACCTTAAAATTTGGTGGCGCAGAAGCCAATGATGACGGCATCAAAGTTAATCTGGCTTTTGATGCGCCCTTAAAGAAAGTCGCGCCAAAACCCGAAGCACCTTTTACTGAAGCTGAACAGAAACAGTGGCAAGCAAGCTGGCAGGAATGGGATGGTTTTTTAAGCAAAGCCATCAACCAAGCATCAAGTGAAACGCAATCGCCAGAACTGCGTGATACCTTGACGGAAATCTTGTTGGAATCACGCAGTGCATTTCAAGCCGGATTGAAGGCGCAAAGCCCAGAAAGCGGCGATCCTGTACGGGTATTTTTTACCCAAACTTGGCAAAAACTGTCGCCGCACCTGCGTACTTTGGCAAAACAACTGCCGGAAGTCGAAGCGTTGCGTTATCTGACGTTTATTGCCGCCACTGATGTGATGTACGAGCTGGAAAACATCGGCGCACCCTTTGGGCTGGAAATGTCGTCGGATGGTTTGCGGCGCTTGGCGCGGATGTTGATGGCTAGCAAACAACAGGCTGAGGCGAAATAACCGAAAATATTTTGTCTATCTTTCGCTATGAAAAGATGAGGAATTCAATCATGAAATACCCGAATTATATTTTAATAGCATTGTCGGTGTTGTCTTTATCAGCCAATGCCGAAGTCTTTAAATGCAAGAATGTGGTCGGAAAAATTGTCTACCAATCCCAGCCTTGTGCATCAGGTGCGACAACGCAAGGTGTCATCAAAGTGAAAGAAATAACACCCGAACAAGCAGAGCTTGCAAGAGCAAAATTAGAAGCCTGGAAGCAGCAGCAAGCTATTGATGATACCGTAAAGCAGGAAGTCGTGAAACAACGGCAAGCAGCGTTAGAAAGACAAGAAAGCCTCGAATTGCAAAGACGTAGTGTAATCGCACAAGAGCAACAAGCGAATTCAGAACAACAGCGTCAAAATCAAGGCAGCGGGATTTACAATCAACCCTATGGTTATAATGGGCGATATTGGAACAATCAGTATTATCCGCCGGGTACATGGAATCCAAATATGCCACACCCACAGCGTAATGCTCCGTGGACTGATACCCCAGCCGGTCAAGCACCTGTAACAACGAGACCACCAGCAGGACAAGCACCTGCACCCATGTATCCGCAGCCCGGCCAAGCTCCGATTCGTATGATTCCTCACTAAAGCCCTAATGAATGTAGGGCTTGAGTGCTTAAATTTACCTACCTTTCATGT
The DNA here is from genome assembly GCA_945861705.1 of Methylomagnum ishizawai. Taxonomy (GTDB): domain Bacteria; phylum Pseudomonadota; class Gammaproteobacteria; order Methylococcales; family Methylomonadaceae; genus Methyloglobulus. Next base: position 68,562 of record CAMAVM010000003.1, read on the forward strand.
GGTGACATGAAACAACATCGACAACTCACAATGACCAACGCAAGCCCAGGATTTTTGTCCAAAGAACGCATCATCGCAGGGTCCGGTTTCAATCGTTGGCTCGTGCCACCCGCCGCACTCGCCATTCATCTGTGCATCGGTATGGCGTATGGCTTTTCGGTATTCTGGCTGCCGTTATCAAAAGCGATAGGTATCAAAGAATCAATCGTTTGTGGTTCTGAAATTGGCTTCTTGCAGGAATTGACCGTCACCCATTGCGATTGGAAAATTTCTACCTTGGGCTGGATGTATACGCTGTTCTTTGTCTTTCTGGGTTCGTCGGCTGCATTATGGGGTGGCTGGCTGGAACATGTCGGCCCACGTAAAGCGGCGGTTGTCAGCACTTTTTGCTGGTGCGGTGGTATGTTATTTTCTGCAATGGGCATTTATTACCACCAGTTTTGGATGATGTTATTGGGTTCTGGCGTTATTGGCGGCATCGGTTTGGGTTTGGGTTATATTTCGCCTGTATCTACTTTAATCAAATGGTTTCCAGACCGCCGAGGCATGGCGACGGGCATGGCGATCATGGGTTTTGGCGGTGGTGCGATGATAGGCTCGCCCTTGGCAGCAGAACTGATTAAGCATTTTGCGACTGAGTCGGATGTCGGCGTTATGCCCACGCTTATTGTGATGGCATCGGTTTATTTTGTGTTTATGATGGCAGGAGCATTAGGTTATCGCGTACCTGCATCCGATTGGAAACCCGCTAATTGGCAGCCGCCAGAATCCACAAAAACCAACAAGATGATTACCCAAAGGCACGTACACGTAAAAAAAGTATTCAAGATTAAGCAATTTTGGCTGTTATGGGGCGTGTTGTGCATGAACGTGAGTGCAGGTATCGGCATCATCGGCATGTCGTCGCCCATGTTACAGGAGGTATTTGGCGGTCAACTGATCGGTGTTAATAAGCTTTATGCGGCCTTGGATAAAGACCAATTGGCAGCGATTGCTGCGGTTGCCGCCGGATTTACGGCGTTATTGAGCTTATTCAATATCGGTGGACGATTTTTCTGGGCAAGTCTTTCAGATAAATTAGGTCGCAAAACCACCTACTTGGTGTTCTTTTTGCTAGGTAGCTTGTTGTACCTCAGCATTCCTGAAAGTGCTGAAACCGGAAATATTCTGCTGTTTGTCGGCGCATTCTGCATCATCTTGAGTATGTACGGCGGCGGTTTTTCCACCGTACCGGCTTATCTGGCGGACTTGTTTGGTACGCAAATGGTCGGTGCAATTCACGGGCGTTTATTGACTGCTTGGGCAACGGCAGGAATTCTAGGGCCAGTTATCGTCAATTACATGCGCGAATACCAACTTGCTCTAGGTATCCCGCGTGAGCAGGTGTATAACCAAACCATGTTGATCCTGGCTGGAATGTTGATAATTGGTTTGCTGTGCAATCTACTGATTCGACCTGTGGCAGATAAATGGTTTATGACCGAAAGTGAATTGGCGGAAGAAAAACGGCTCGCGCATGAAACAGTGCATCTCAGCAATACAGAAAATGAAATCAGTGCCGAAAAAGCAACAGGGTTTATCTGGGTGTTATTGGCGTGGCTTGCTGTTTTGTTGCCGTTAGGATGGGGGATTTATAAGACCTTGCTTAACGTGAGCAAGTTTTTTTCAGAATGAGGAATATTGGTTCTGCTATTTTCCAGTTGTATAAATCAATCAAAAATCGCAGAATCCAGATTTTTGCTGGCATCCAAGCCTTTCAGCAGGGATTTATCTTTAACGCCGGAAAACCGTGTTCCTGCCAAATTGCTGCCCGTAAAATCGACATCGGTCAGATTGCAGCCAGATAAATCTGCACCCGATAAGTCTGCATTTGAAAAATCGGATCCTGAGAGATCGGCACTAAATAGAATGGTATTGCGTAATATGCTGTTGTTCAGATTGGCATGGCGTAGCAATGCCCGATTCAGATTGGCATTGGTTAAATTTGCACCGCTCAAATCGACATTATTTAGGCTAACCCGCATCAAGCCCATCGGTTGGTTTTTCATATCGACACCCCAATTCGCATCGCTAAGATTGGCATGACTCAGGTTGGAGCGATCCAGGTTGGCAATAAAACGGCTGTGGCTAAGATTAGCGTTGCTGAGGTTCGCGCCGATCATGCTAACCCCAAAAATGCTGGTGTTGGACAAGTTTGCGCCGGACAGGTTGATTTTGGTCATCACCGTCAAATCAAGCACCAAGCCGGATAAATTGCTTTTGCTCAAGTTTGACCTACGCAGATCAGAACCCCATAAATCAGCGTGGGTAAAGTCGAGTCCTGACAAATCCAGATCGGTTAAATCTTTGCGACGCAGGTCGGCAACCTGGTTGCTGCTAGCCCTAGCAAGAATAGCTTCAACAGAAGCACGGTTAAGATCCGCCGCACTGCTGGAAATGCACCATAATAAGGCTAAACTACTCAAAAAATAGTGAATTTTCATAACTGTATGCACCTTATGTTTTGTGATCAGATCTTTATTTCAGGGTTTTCTTATGGGTAAGCAGACGAGATGGGTTAATTTTATCCTATATGGTGAGGCTAGTTTGAGAACAATATCGGATGATCAGTTTTGTAATAGATTAGTAAAACCCTTAAGGCTGTTTTTTCTCACAATACGCATGACTAACATCATTAAACAGACTTTCTTTTTTGCTAACTGGTTTACAATGTCCACGTTGATTAATTGTTAAAATAACCCATTTCCTTCAGCCTTTCGTTAAAGTAATGTCTTATTTAATTGCAATCCTACTGGTGATTCTTTCACAATCCGCCGTTCATGCAAATGAATTTAAAGAAGTACTTCCTGTGCAGAATCATGCTTCCGAATCAATTTTGCAATTAACATCGAATGAAAAAAAATGGTTAACCGAGCATAAAACCATACGTGTTGCCTATGATGGTAGCTTACCACCTTATAGCTTTGTGAATGACCAAGGTAAAATCGACGGAATTGCCGTTGAAATAATGGCGATTTTGAGCGAACGGCTGGGCATTAATTTTACGATCTACCCCGATTCTAATTGGAGCAGTTTGTACAAAGCGGCGGCTAGACGAAAAGCGGACATGGTTGCCACGATGGTTAACCGACCTGATCGAGCCGAATGGTTCAGTTTTACTCAACCCTACCTGACTAAATCCTTAGTCATCGTGACCAAGCAAGGCAGTAACACAATCAATAATCGCAACGATCTTAGCGATAAAAAAATTGCGGTGGTCAAGGGCTATCAATATGGGGAACAAATCACTAACGAATTCCCCACTGCCAAACGCGTTAAAGTCAAAACCATGTTGGATAGCCTAACAGAAGTGGATAAGGGGCAGGTTGATGCCACTGTCATTTTTTTGGGTACGGCGAATTATCTGCAAGCCAAGCATCAACTCAATAATCTGAGAATCGCCGCATTTTATGACCGTAACAGTGCGAATGAAAGCATTGCTGTACGTAAGGATTGGCCGTTATTGGTTGGGATTTTACAGAAAGGTCTGGATTCTCTCACTGAAGATGAGGTTCAAAAAGTATTTGCCAAGTGGGTTGTCGGGGGCGGAATACCTTCAACTGAAGAAGTACCTAAACCAGCACAAGTACAAACGCAACCGGAAACACCACCCATCGAGCCTGTTGCTACACCAGTAACCAAGCCTCCTGTTGTTGAAATTGAGCAACAACCCGCGACTTTCAGTCTTCCAAAAGCGCTGGCTGAACCCACGGCAGAAACCCTGGAAATCGGCAAAATGCTGGTCATTTCCCTGCTAGTATTAGCACTTTTCTTAATATGGTTGTTCTTCATACGAAAACAAAAAATGCTGCATTTGAAAGCGAAGAATGAAATGATGAATTCGGTCAGAAATTTGCAATCGACGCATAATGATGTTATGCATTTGACGATAGCACCGCCTATCGAAATAAATCTCGAAGAGTTCAAAGATGATTTTAAATCCGAAGTGCAAGTACCAGAGCTACCAGAACAATCAAGCAACGAATACATTTACTATCAACACGATAGTGAAGGGAAGTTCAGCTATGTCAGCCCCTCTGTCACTAGCTTGCTGGGCTATTCCGAGGTCGATTTTATGGCAAATTACCGGCGTTATTTGACCGATAATCCCGTCAATCGCCACATAGATGATTATATTGATGCCTGTATACAAGGTCAGCCTAATAAACCCTATGAGATAGAAATTTATGATGCAGGGCAGGGCACACACTGGTTAGAAGTCACGGATACGCCCGTGTACGATGGGCAAGGACATTGCACTGGTGTTGAAGGTGTCATGCACGATATTACTGAGCAAAGGCTTTTTGACAAGGTGGTCGATCCGGAAACGCTCGAAACCCAAAGCCCTCCTCCTCAGTCATTACTGGAACACCTTAAACTAGCCATTAAAACAGCGAACAAAAATCATAGATCTTTTGCCCTGATTTACTTAGAAATCGCGCGACTAAGATTGCTAGATGGCAGTTCGATCAGTTTGCCTCAAGATGACATACTCAATGAGGCCAGCAAACGGTTGTACGCCACTTTGCGCGAAACCGATATTGTGGTTCAGATTGACGCTGAACGGTTTGCGCTGGTATTACCTGAAACCGATGCCAATATGATTATGCTGATTATTGAAAAAATCAGAAAAATTCTACAAGTTCCCTACCTTGTGGGGATGCGGTCTATGGTGCTTGATGCGAATTTAGGTAGTGCCGTGTACCCTGGTGAACATAATGATCCTGCGGCTTTATTCAATGAAGCGCAACAGTTGTTTACTGCTGATATACCTACAAACGAAATAGCTGTTGCTACGGAAGACCAGCTAAAAGAGGAGGAAAGCTTACAGTTACAGCAAGATCTAGTTGCAGTACTTGATGAATGCAAAGTTTCGTTACGAGCGACGAGTCCCCATAATATCAAGGTCTTGAACCGACATAGCCAATTTTCGATTTACTATCAAAGCCGTCACGACTTAAGCGATTACAATATTGCAGGCTTCGAGGCATTGATTCGATGGCAACATCCACAATTGAACCAGTTGTTACCAATTAATTTTTTATATCTGATAGAAGATATTGGCTTACTTGATGTATTGACGTATTGGATTATCCAACAAGTTAGTTTTCAAGCGGTGGCTTGGGAAAAGCAAGGGATACGCCCCAAACAAATGATTGTTAACCTAGGTGAGCTGTCAACGAAACAGGCAGTTGAGGTCAGCAAAATTATTGCCATTATCAATGAAGCAGGTGCTAACCCTGAATGGCTAGTGCTTTCGATAGCAGAAAGTGAGATCGCTAAAAATCCGGATTTGGTTATTCCAATAATTAAGCAGTTAGTAGCGGCAGGGCTGGGGGTAGCTATAGATAATTTCGGTTCTGACAGTTCTGTACTTAGCCTGTTAAAGGCCATACCTGCACAAATCATAGAGTTTGATCCGGCTTTCATCCGCGCCCTCCCTAATAATACCGAGGATGCTGAAATTGTTACTTTTAGTATTGCCATGTTGCATGATCTGGGTAAGACGGTAATTGCGAAGGAAGTCGAAACGGAACAACAACTGGAATTTCTTAAAGCAAGTGGATGTGATGTGATTCAAGGACACTTATTAAGCAGACCTATGCCAGCAAAAGAAGCAAAAGAACTCATTGAGAATTTACCCGACTTTGCGTGGTATTTACGGCAATAGTGATTGATTTTGGCGTAAATCTGCGATTTATCAGGTCATTGTAAATAACGCGGATTACCTGATTTATGTTCAATGTCTTGAAATGAAAGCCTTGTACAAAAAGCTCTTTTTCCTCCTGTTGTTCTGCATCCTCACTGCTTGCATGCCCATGATTGAGCCACCTGGCATAAACAAAAATACCGTGCATCTTAGCGATAATCTGTATAGCACTGAGGATGGCGCGAGTCTGCCGCTACGCCAGTGGCTACCCAACACAGAACTCAAGGCAGTGCTGATTGCGTTGCATGGGTTTAACGACTACAGTAATTTCTTCGATAGTCCAGGTGCTTATTTCAGTAATCAAGGCATTGCCTGTTTTGCTTATGATCAGCGCGGTTTTGGGGCAGCACCTAAACGTGGTTCATGGGCGGGAATATCGGCATATACCAATGATTTGCGTGGATTAATCCGATTAATAAAACAGCGTTACCCTCGTCAGCCACTATATTTACTAGGCGAAAGCATGGGTGGTGCTGTCATTATTGCCGCGATGGGTGAAGCTAATATGCCTGAAGTCGATGGAACCATTCTTGTTGCCCCTGCGTTGTGGGCGAGGCAAACTATGCCTTGGTATCAAACCAGCTTATTATGGGCTTTAGCCCACACCTTCCCTCGCTTAGCCTTATCTGGCGATGGTGTGAGGGTGCAAGCGTCAGACAATATCGAAATGCTCAGGGCGTTGGGTAGAGATCCTATGATAATCAAGAAAACCAGGGTAGAGACCATCTACGGACTGACTAATCTTATGGACGCAGCGTTTAAGGGCGCTCATCAGCTAAATGGTAATTCCTTGATTCTCTATGGCGAGAATGACGAGATTATTCCCAAAAAACCGACCTATGATTTTTTGCAACGCTTTCTTAGTAATAACGGAGACAGGAAAACCGTCGCATTTTATCAACAAGGCTATCACATGCTGTTGCGTGACTTACAAGCACCTATTCCCCTGAAAGATATACTGGCATGGATCAATCTGACTACTCATCAATTACCTTCTGGTGCTGACCATAGAGCAAGGGAAGTATTGAAACTATTGCCCTGAAACCCCTGCAAAGGCTATTTTTAGGTAATGGTTAAAACTTTGGCTCACCCAAGTTCGACATTTGCCGGAGTATCCAGTGCTGTCGTCTTAAAAGATAAGCAGAAGGTTTTGCGGCTCGTAACAATAATGGATTTGGCAGTGTTGCCGCTAAAAGTGCAGCCTGAGAGCGACTGATGCTACTTGCCGGAATGCCAAAATAACGCTGACTTGCTGCTTCTATACCAAATAGATGATCGCCGAATTCGGCTATGTTGAGGTAGACTTCCAGTATGCGTTCTTTACTCCACAACGCTTCGATAAGTAAGGTAAACCAGGCTTCTATACCCTTGCGTACAAAGCTTTTGGAGGGCGTTAAGAATAAATTCTTGGCGACTTGTTGGGATATAGTGCTGGCACCTCTTAATTTTCCGCCATCCACGTACACATCAATTGATGACTGGATGGAGTCCAAATCAAAGCCTGAATGCTCAGGAAAACGCTGATCTTCCGATGCCATAACGGCACTAGCGGCATTTGGCGAAATTTTATGTGCATTCACCCAGTGGTAGCGAATGGCTTTGTAAGTGCCGTTATCGATAAGATCTTCGTAATGACGATACAGCATAAAAGCTGATGTAGGTGGCGGTAACCAGCGTAGCAGCGTACACAGTCCGATAGACAACACCAAGAAAGAAATGAGTAAAGTACCTAGAAATTTTCGCAATTTAGCAAAAAATGATGAACGCCTGGATTTTTTAGGGTGTGTTTGAATGGTTATCGCCAAGCTAATTCACAAAAAAGCATGAATGTTTACTTTTTAGGTAGTTACTTGATTTGTAACAAGCAGTTCTCGGTATCTGATTGCTACGATGTTAAATTGAATAAGCTTAATAACAGCTAGCGGATGCCGCTTAGATTATCAACAGTACAGTGAAACCTGGATATTGAGACAGAAAGCGACACCGCTTAGGCTGTAATTAACGCTTTAATCGAGCTCAGTTTTTTCTACATTGCCCTTTTTATCGATCAGTACATTCCAGCCTTTACCCGCAGTTTCAAGAGCCACATCGTATTCTTCACCAGCACCGTTAGGATTAACGATTAGCACGGCTTGTTTTATTTTATAATCGTTAAAAGCGGCTTTTAATTTATCTTTGCTGTCAGAGAACATCATATCGTCGGCGGCGATAAGCAGCCCAGAAACAAAGAAATGACCATCAGGTCTGAAGTAATCGACGAATCTTTCTTCGCCTTCCTTATAAGAGATTTTCAGCAAATCTTGAGAAAAATGAATTTTTTTCTCTACTGTAAAATCCAATGCGTTGCCGTGTTTTTTATAAATTTGATCTATGATTGCAGGCGATATGCCTTCTTTCCCGATAACTTCAGCATTTACAGTAATGCTTAGAAAAATCAAACACAGACTTAATAATAACTTGTGCATTTTATGTACCTATAGTGTGGTTTTTGGTAATTCGGTAGCGCGTCGCTCTGCATTATAACCTTATAAGCCCTGTATCTGTGTCGCTAAAACAATGTAACTACCGGAAATGATAATTGTGTCGTTAGCAAAATAGTGTGGTCGAATAAGGTTACAACCTAATAAAAACAGCAAGTTTGTATTGAGTACACAAGTGCCTCATTCAGCTTAAGCCTACTATTTTCAAGGATGCTGATGATCGCAGCTACTATATAATCCCCGATAATGGATAAAAAGCAATAGTACTCCAAGCGTAGCCACTTTTGGTGGGTAGTTGGGTAATGGCTAAACAGAAATTTTAGTGAGCGTAGCGTTGACATCAGCTTTTAGCAATTGGACGGTGTACATCATTCTGTGTAGCGATAACTCGCTGTACACAGGCATAACCAACAATCTCCCCAGACGATTTAGTCAGCATTGCGGAACAAAAGGTGCAAAATATTTCCGTGGTCGGCAGCCCGTAAAAGTGGTTTATGCCGAAAATTCAGATAATCGTAGTACAGCAAGCAAACGGGAATTTGCCATTAAACAACTTAGTCATGCCGAAAAAGTGTTATTGATTCAGTCGGTCATAAACAACATCGAAAGTGTTTTGTAAGTCAAGAAACCTCCACAAAGTCAATAAGCCCTAGTTAACAACAAGCCACATTAACAATAAAGACGCTTTTCTTAGGTACTTGAAAGCAACCTCATATATAATGTTGTAGAAAATTAACAATCTGTCGCTTTATTGCATTTCAACAACATGCCGAAAAAGAAAGCTTCGCCATCATTCGAGGACACACTTGCCGAATTGGAACAATTGGTCAATCGGCTTGAACGTGGCGACATTTCTTTGGAAGATTCCTTACAGTGTTTTGAGCGCGGAGTAAACCTTACTCGTTCGTGCCAAAAAGCCCTGCAAGAGGCTGAACAAAAAGTTCAGATTTTGATCGACAAAAACGGCAGCCAAGCACTGGAGTCCTTCGCTGATGAGTAATGCGTTAAAAGAATATCTCTCGTTCTGCCAACATCGGGTTGAACAAGCGTTGGAAATAAGACTTCCTAGCGAAAACATACTGCCGCAAAAACTGCATCGTGCCATGCGATATTGCGTATTGGATGGCGGAAAGCGTATGCGCCCTATGCTGACATACTGCACCAGTAAGACGTTAGGCATGAATCCTGATGCAGTTGATGGCATCGCTTGTGCTGTTGAGTTCATCCATGTGTATTCATTAATCCACGATGACCTTCCAGCAATGGATGACGATGATCTCAGGCGAGGTAAACCGACCTGTCACATCGCGTTTGATGAAGCAACTGCCATTTTGACAGGCGATGCTTTGCAAGCAATGGCTTTTGAGATTTTGGCTCATGATGTCAGTATTTCAGCTTCTGCGGAAAATCGTCTAAAAATGATTACTACCTTAGCCAAAGCCAGCGGTTCTCAAGGGATGGTTGGTGGACAGGCAATTGATTTGGAGTCTGTTGGCACACGGTTAAATCTACCTGAACTGGAAAATATGCACATCCATAAAACGGGGGCATTGATTCGAGCAAGCGTGACGATGGCAACGCTTGCAAAAGCCGATATTAACCCGATCACAGCAACAAAATTGGATCATTACGCTAAGTGTATCGGTCTGTCTTTCCAGGTTAAAGATGACATTTTGGACGAAGAAAGTGACACCGCGACCTTGGGTAAAACTCAAGGTAAAGATAAAGAAAATGATAAACCGACTTACCCAGCCCTATTAGGTATGGTAGGAGCCAAGCAAAAAGCACAAGAGCTGCATGAAAAAGCAATCGACAGTTTAAGCGTGTTCGGTGCGGAAGCGGATTTACTGCGTGACTTATCGCTTTATATTATTCAACGTGACCATTGATTTGAGTTAATGTCGATGTCGCTTATTGAGCTTTCACCTTATTTGAGAAAATCTTATGAAACAATCACCTAAACGTAGAGAAACGGATACTGTTGTGGCCGCTGAAGTGATTGCCAAAATAAAGATCCCGACGTTAAAGACAATACCTCTGCAAGAAATGGGTACCATCATGAATGGCTCTGAAAGTTTTCCACTATTAAATGCCATCACCTATCCGTCCGACGTAAAAAAACTCAAAAAGACCAAACTAAAAGCCCTATCCAAAGAGTTACGTGAATTCCTGACGCAATCGGTAAGCGTCTCCGGCGGCCACTTTTCGGCGGGCCTTGGCACGGTCGAGCTGACCGTCGCCCTGCACTACGTGTTCGACACCCCCAACGACCAACTCGTTTGGGATGTCGGCCACCAGGCCTACCCGCACAAGATATTGACTGGGCGCAAAGACAAAATGACCACCATCCGTACCCGTGATGGTGTCTGTGCCTTTCCTAATCGTGCCGAGAGCGAATACGACGCGTTTGGCGTAGGTCACTCCAGCACCTCCATCAGTGCCGCGTTGGGTATGGCGATAGCCTCACAGATCAAGGGTGAACACAAACACAGCGTCGCCATCATCGGTGACGGCAGCATCACCGGCGGCATGGCGTTTGAGGCCATGAACCATGCTGGGGCAATAGATGCCAACCTCTTGGTCATCCTCAACGACAACGACATGTCCATCTCCCCCAACGTCGGCGCGATGAACAACTACTTAACTAAAATATTATCGAGCAGGCTGTACTCCTCCGTCCGCCAAGAAAGCAAAAAGGTATTAAGCAAAATGCCCACCGTCTGGGAACTGGCACGGCGTACCGAAGAACACATGAAAGGCATGATCGTCCCCGGCACCTTATTTGAAGAACTCGGTTTTAACTACATAGGCCCCATTGATGGCCATGATGTCGATATGCTGGTGGAAACCCTGGAAAGCCTGAAACACATTAATGGCCCACGGTTCCTGCACATCGTCACCAAAAAAGGCAAAGGCTATGCCCCCGCCGAAAACGACCCCCTGGCTTATCATGGCGTACCCGCCTTCGACCCCACTCAAGACCGCCTGCCCAAAGGCAAACCTTCGCCGCACCCGACTTATACCGAAGTATTCGGCAACTGGCTGTGCGACATGGCAGCGCAAGACGAACGGTTGCTTGGCATCACCCCCGCCATGCGCGAAGGCTCAGGGCTGGTCAAATTCTCCGAACAATACCCCAAACGCTACTTCGACGTGGCGATAGCCGAACAACACGCCGTCACCCTGGCAGCAGGCCAAGCCTGCCAAGGTGCCAAACCCGTCGTCGCCATCTACTCCACCTTCCTGCAACGCGGCTACGACCAGCTTATCCACGATGTCGCCATCCAAAACCTTGATGTCCTATTCGCCTTAGATAGGGCAGGGCTGGTCGGCCCCGACGGCCCCACCCACGCTGGCAGTTTTGATTACAGCTATCTAGCTTGCATCCCTAATATGCTAATAATGGCGCCTGCTGACGAGGACGAATGCCGGAAGATGCTCACCACCGGCTTTAACCACCCAGGTCCCGCATCCGTGCGCTACCCACGCGGCAAAGGTCCTGGCACAACCGTACAACAAGAACTCACCAACCTACCCATCGGCAAAGGCGAAATCAGGCAACAAGGCGAAAAGATCGCCATACTTGCCTGGGGCAGCATGGTAGCACCTGCACTCGAAGCCGGAACACAGCTCAACGCCACTGTCATCAACATGCGCTTTATCAAGCCATTAGATGAAGCACTTATCCTGCAACTGGCGAAAGACCACGACATTATCGTCACTATCGAAGAAAACGTCATCTCAGGCGGTGCCGGTAGCGCCGTCAACAACCTCCTGCACAAGCACAAAATACTCAAGCACACCCTCAACATCGGACTACCTGATGCCTTTATCGAACAAGGTACACGGGAGGAACTGCTAAGCCTTTGTGGGCTGGATGGACAGGGGGTTTTGAAACAAATTCAGGGGTTTATAGGTAATTCTTGATAGGTTGCTTAATTTATTAGCTACATCTGTAATTTTAACTAATGGACAGACTAAGAAGTAAGATCCGCGACATCCCTGATTTCCCAAAACCAGGGATTATCTTTAAAGACATCACCCCGCTGGTAAAAGACCCATCTGCGTTAAGGTTGTCTGTCCATCAGTTGCTACAGCCATTTTTGGGTAGGGAAATCACCGCCGTCGCTGGTATGGAAGCGCGTGGGTTTATTTTTGGGTCACTGGTTGCGTGGGAGCTTGGCTTGCCTTTTGTGCCTTTGCGGAAACCAGGAAAACTGCCTTACGATGTCCAAAGTGTCGCTTATGACCTAGAATACGGCTCGGCATCGCTAGAGGTACACATCGACGCTTTTGATGTGAATGATAGGGTATTATTGATTGACGATTTACTTGCGACAGGTGGTACGGCGAAAGCGAGTTGTGAATTGGTCGAAAAGACAGGTGCAACAGTCGAAGCTTGTGCTTTTGTCGTGGAGTTGGATTTTCTAAAGGGCAGGGATAAGCTAAGTGCTTACGAAATCCATAGTTTGATACACTTTTAGAAGCAAAGAAGTAATTTATTTTTTTACAGGATTGGTCGTTTTATTTTTTACTGCGCCTACATTTTTGATTGTATCGCCAGTTGATTTGTTTTCCACATTAGAGGTATCTGGCGGAAGAATTTGCAACTTATTTGTATTCGATGGTACGGTGGTCGGAGTGTTCTTTGGTGTGGCAATATTGGTGTTAGAAGATAAAGGTTCTTTTATTCCGCTAGCAGTGTTGGTATTTGTATTCGCCTTTTTATCAATACTTTGGTCGTCACTTAGTAACTCAGCATCAATATTATCCAAATCTGACGATGCGTCGGTTTTGCCGTCAGTAGCTAAATGGGTGCGCCATTGTAAAAACGATTCTCTTGTAAAAACGTAGGGGTCTAGCGAAGCCTCATCAATAAATTGTAACGCGCCTTCTGCATTGGCTCTGGTATTAATCAATGAGATCACCTGTATAGGTACGCCTATGTAGGTAGCAGGGTTTGCAGCCGCATCAAATACCGCGCCTGGAACACCACGGGTAGTGATCGGTCCCAACAGGGGTAATACTAAGTAGGAGCCTTGAGGAACACCCCAGACGGCAAGGGTTTGCTCGAAATCTTCGTCATTCTGCTCAAGACCAACTGTTTTCGCAATATCAAACAGTCCGCCCAAACCAAGAGTTGAATTCATTATAAAGCGTCCAGTATCGCGGCCACTTTGTTCAAACTTTGCTTGTAATACGTCGTTAAGTACAACGTTAATATTTTTCAGGTTGTTGAAAAAATTCGATACACCTGTTTCCATAAAGTCAGGCGTTATAGTTTTGTAGGCATCTGCAATAGGTTTTGCGACATAGCCATCTACACTGTCATTGAAGCCGTATACTTTCCTGTTAAAATTTTCGTAAGGGTCAGCTTTATTGGTAGCTTCTGGTGATCCAGAAGAGCTTTTAGTTGTTGCACAGCCACTAATAAGCCCCAGCATTAAGCATAATAAAAAAATTTTAGCCGAGTTGGTTTGTAAATTATTATGAACGCTGCGCATGTACAAAAAACCTTAATATTTAATCTTTTTACTGTTTGGAATAGTTATCAATTTTCTCGTTGATTTTGGCTATTAAAGCATCAAATCCTTCGCGCTGCAAAATGCTCGTGTACTCCGATCTTTTCAAAGCCAGATCACTAACACCGTTGGCGATAATATTAATAATCCGCCAGCTATTACCATTTTCTTTCAGCATATAGTCGAATTTGACCGGTTTATCATCAGGAATCGTCAAGTGGGTATGTATGACTAGCCCGCCACGTGTGGTTTCTTCCTCGTTATCGAAGGTGAAAGATTCCCCAGAGTAGTCTTTAAAATTATGGGCATAAGAAGCGATACTCAAGCGGCTAAACACATCAACGAGTTGTTGTTGCTGAGGTTCAGTCAATTTTTCCCATTCTTTACCGACCACAATGCGGGCAATTTTTGGCAAGTCGTGACTGTTGGTGACTGAGTCTTTCAGCCTGTCGTAGCGTCCTGAATAACCTAATTTTTTACCATTTTTCATGACATCTATCAGTTCTTCCTGAAATTTATCAACGATTTTCCCTGCCGTTGATTTGCTTTGCTCTGCTGCATAGGCAGGATTTATTCCCGCCATGCACAGACAAGCTAAAATGACCAGATGTAGGATTTTTTTGCCCATCGACTTAGACCTCGTGATTTCAGTGTTTACTGTGTTGGCGAAAACGGTGTTATTCAACGTGGATTGGAATGCCCGACAGGGTTGGTCGCGTTTTGGCTTGAACATATTGAGGTACGGGTTCTGGTACCATATCGCCCTCAGTTTTTGGGCCTCTAATTGCAGTCAGCAAACCTTTTAATGGGTGTTTCAACATGTCTTCAACGGCAGTTGCCTCATAACCACAATGCGCCATGCAGCTAGCACATTTTGGATTGTTACTGGTGCCATATTTTTCCCAGGCAGTCGTATCGATAAGTTCTTGAAAACTTGCAGCATAACCTTCGTCAGATAACAAATAGCAAGGTTTTTGCCAGCCGAATACGTTACGGGTAGGGTTGCCCCAAGGTGTGCAGTCGTAACTTTGATTACCCGCCAAAAAATCAAGGTATAAAGAGGAGTGGTTGAGCTTCCAGTTGCGGTTTTTACCAATCTTAAAGATGCCTCGGAATAATTCCTTAATATCAGTACCTTTAATGAAAACATCCTGCTGTGGCGCATGTTCATAGCTAAAGCCAGGCGCGATGGTTACGCCTTCTACACCCAATTCCATACAATAATCCAGGAATTCTGCCACTTCATGGTCTTTTTCGCCTTGGAACAGGGTACAGTTGACGGTGACTCTAAAGCCTTTTGCCAGTGCTAATTTAATGGCTTCGACCGCTCTATCAAATACACCATCTTGACAGACAGAGGTGTCGTGTCTTTCTTGCATTCCATCCAGGTGGATCGAGAAAGTCAAATAAGGCGATGGTGTGTAATCGTCTATCCTTTTCTTAAGGAGTAGCGCATTGGTGCATAGATAGACATATTTTTTGCGTGCTATTATGCCAGCTATAATTTGCGGCATTTCTTTGTGGATTAAAGGTTCGCCGCCTGGAATTGATACCATCGGTGCGCCGCATTCATCGACTGCTTGCATACATTCATCGAAAGACAAGCGTTTGTCGAGGATTTCATCGGGGTAGTCAATCTTACCACAACCTGCACAGGCTAGATTGCACCGAAACAAAGGTTCGAGCATGAGAACCAGAGGATATTTTTTAACACCCTTCAGTTTTTGCTTTATTAGGTAACTGGCTACAGTTAGCTGTTGACGTAAAGGAACTCCCATACATGTATCTCCAAAATGTTCAAAATTACGAAATCTTGCAATGACCGGACTTTTTGTGGCACGGAACGTTGCAGGAAAAATGTTAGCTGTCGTTCAAAAGCAACAATCTGACTAAAGCGTAAAAACTTAGTTCAAGGTGTTAGTCGTTTTGGCTGTAAAACAAACCAATCATGCAACCAAAATTACCTCAAGAAATGTTGTCGAATACACTGTTTATATGAGACTTTTTTTCAGTAAGCCATGAATCAGCAAGTCAATACATTCTTTGCCATCAGTGCATTCGCAAAGCGGTTGAAAAATGATCGCGACAGCGGTGTTTGCGATTATCAGCTATTAATGGGTTAATTATACCACACTTTAATAGCAATATTGGCAACAAAACAACATTATTTTGCAAATTACCAACAAACAAGCTACTATGAGACATTCTTGGTAAACACCTAAGCTCATAGCAGCAAGACAAAACTTCATGCGCGGAACTCAATTATCTCTGGAAAATAAGCTGTCGCTGGGAGCCATGACTGATGATGATTTTCAGATGGCGTTGCTAGAGGGCGTGTCTAGGACGTTTGCGCTGACGATTCCGCAGTTGCCGGAAAGCCTTTGCTGGGCAGTGGCTAATGCCTATTTGCTGTGTCGCATTGTCGATACGATAGAAGATGAAGTATCGCTTACGCCGGAGCAAAAAAAACATTTTTGCCACGGCTTTATTGCTGTCGTCAAAACGGGCAATGCTTCCGAAGCGTTTGCCACGGAACTTGCGCCGTTGTTGTCCAGCAACACTCTTCCGGCTGAACACGTTTTAATTCATGTCATTCCCAGAGTAATCCGCATCACGCACCAGTTTGATAAGCAACAGATAGCCGCATTATCTACCTGCGTGGAAGTGATGGCGGAAGGTATGCCTATCTTCCAGGACGATAACATGCACGGTGGCTTACCCACGTTAACTGACATGGATCGTTATTGTTACTATGTGGCGGGTTGTGTGGGTGAGATGTTGACCAAGCTGTTTTGTCATTACTCACCGCAAATTGCAAAACACCATGATGAAATGCTGACCTTAGCAGTCTCATTTGGTCAGGGCTTACAAATGACCAATATATTGAAGGATATTTGGGATGATGCCGAGCGCGGTGTGTGCTGGTTACCGCAAGATATTTTTTTAGAAACGGGTTTCGATTTAAAAAGCCTGAGTTCAAAGACTAATGACGCTAATTTCAAGAAGGGGTTGGAGCATTTAATCAGCATTGCCCATAACCATCTGCACAACGCTTTAAAATTTACCCAGTTAATTCCCAGTCATGAAACAGGCATAAGAAATTTCTGCCTGTGGGCGTTAGGTATGGCGGTATTGACCTTAAAAAAGATCAAACAGAATTTAGGGTTTACTCGCTCAGATGAAGTCAAAATCACCCGAAATAGCGTTAAATCGACGATTTTAGCGACTAAATTGATAGGTCGAAGCAACTATTTTCTCGACCTTCTGTTCAATGTAAGCAGTCAAGGCATGCACGACCCTAACTGGACTTACTCGCCAAATATTACTAAAGCACCGTTAGATATTTAGAGGATTAATAATGTTTACCGACGCAAACTCAACGACACAAGCGCAGAGTACCCAAAGCACCGCTACGCCGATTGTTTTCAAAGATGACCAGCTCAATTTAGCCATAAAACGGGCGCAGGAGAAACTCTTGAGCCTTCAGGATAAAAAAGGCTATTGGGTATTCGATCTGGAAGCAGATTGCTCCATTCCGTCCGAATACATCATGATGATGCACTATTTGGGTGACATCGACGAGCCGTTGCAAGCCAAAATCGCCAATTTTTTGCGTTCCAAACAAGCTGAGGATGGCAGCTATCCGCTCTTTACCCACGGCCCAGGCGACATCAGTTGCAGCGTCAAAGTGTATTACGCCTTAAAAATGGTGGGAGATTCTATTGATACCCCCCACATGGTTCGATTAAGAACCTACATTCTAGGTCAAGGCGGTGCTGCAAAAGCCAATGTTTTCACTCGCATTGCCTTAGCCATCTTCAAACAATTGCCTTGGCGGGGTGTGCCGTTTATTCCGCCCGAAATCATGCTGTTTCCCAAATGGTTTCCGTTTCATCTGGACAAGGTTTCATACTGGTCTAGGACTGTTATGGTGCCGTTATTTGTTTTATGCACTTTAAAAGCGATTGCAAAAAATCCAAATAAGGTCGATATTTTGGAGCTTTTTGTTACCCATCCCGACTTAGAACAACATTATTTTCCTGAGCGGACTTTTTTAAATAAAGTTTTTCTAGGGTTAGATAAGTTTGGTCGATGGGCTGAACCTTTTATCCCTAAAAAAATTCATGACCATGCTATCGAAAAAGCCAAAGATTGGACTATCGAACGCTTGAATGGCGAAAATGGCTTGGGTTGTATTTTCCCTGCGATGGTTCATTCTTATGAAATGCTATTGTTATTGGGCTTTCCAAAAGATCATGAATACGTTGTAACCGCCCGTAAGGCGATAGATAAGTTACTGGTTATTAGTGAAAATGAAGCTTTTTGCCAACCTTGTGTTTCGCCAGTTTGGGACACCGCACTGACCGCACTGGCTTTGCAAGAATCCGATAAGCTGGGTAATGCAAAAAGCTTAACCAGAGCCTACGACTGGCTTAAAAGCGTACAGTTATCCGATGAACCTGGCGATTGGCGTGTTTCCAAACCGGATTTGGCAGGCGGCGGCTGGGCATTCCAATATGCTAATCCGCATTATCCTGATGTCGATGACACCGCTGTGGTTGGCTTTGCTATGGCAGACTCAAACTTGCCTGATCTCGATGAATCCATTCACAGGGCAACGCGCTGGATAGAAGGGATGCAGTCCAAAAACGGCGGTTACGGCGCATTTGATGTCGATAACACCTGTTATTATTTGAATGAAATTCCCTTTGCCGACCACGGCGCATTACTTGACCCTCCCACAGCGGATGTCAGCGCACGTTGTGCGATGCTGATGGCAAAAGCAGGAAAAGACCAAGGGCAATATCAACTCGCCTTAG
This sequence comes from Methylomagnum ishizawai, assembly GCA_945861705.1. Lineage (GTDB taxonomy): Bacteria > Pseudomonadota > Gammaproteobacteria > Methylococcales > Methylomonadaceae > Methyloglobulus. The sequence goes on from CAMAVM010000003.1 coordinate 87,133, forward strand.
AACGCACCATCAACTATTTGCGTAAAGAGCAGGAAGCGGATGGTTCATGGTTTGGCCGTTGGGGAACTAATTATATCTACGGCACATGGTCAGTATTGCTAGGCTTGGAACAAACTAGGGTGCCAAAAAATGACCCTATGTATTTGAATGCCGTTAGCTATTTAAAAGGCAAACAACGCCAAGATGGCGGCTGGGGCGAAGATAACTACAGCTTTCACGATGTCAGTTACAGCGGCAAATACCATTTCAGCACCGCTTTCCAAACGGCTTGGGCGGTTTTGGGTTTGATGGCGGCTGGCGAGGCGCGTAGCCCAGAAGTCAAAAAAGGCATTGATTTCATTTTACGCAAGCAACAAGCAGACGGCGTTTGGAATGACCCTTGTTTTACTGCCCCTGGGTTTCCTAGGGTGTTTTATTTGAAATACCACGGCTATGACAAGTTTTTCCCGCTCTGGACACTCGCCAGATACCGCAACGAACTTAAGCAGTGATTACAGGGATTGTTGTTGCCTTACCTGAAGAACTTAACACCCTCACATCAAATAGACTTGAGAAAGGGCAGGTCGGGCATCTTGCCGTAAAAATACGGGTGGTCTGTTCGGGTGCAGGCCCTGAGAATGCGCGTACTGCATCTGAATTATTGATTACACAAGGTGTAAATCAGCTTATTAGCTGGGGTTGTGCGGCAGCTTTGGATGCTTCATTTAGGCCTGGGGATTTGGTATTGGCTAATAGTTGCGTAGATGCCGGTCATGTGATGTTTGATCTCAACAACGAAGATTGGCTGGTTCATGCAAAATCCTGCCTTGCCGAATACTTGACCGTGCGTACCTACACGGGCAAGCTGGCGGAAAGCAAAAGCATTGTCGCATCTAGCCATGATAAGGCACAGCTTGCACAGGCGACTGGCGCGATAGCATTGGATATGGAAAGCGTTGCTATTGCTAGGGTGGCGCAAAGCCACGGCTTGTCGTTCCTATCCATACGGGCAATTGCCGATCCACTCACGATGGATTTGCCCAAAGCCGTCAGCCATGCACTAAACGATCAAGGTGATGTCGTGCTAGGTAAACTATTAACTTATCTATTGCGCCATCCAGCCGAATTACCGGGCTTGGTCAGGCTGGGCTTATATTTTCATGCCGCGAAAAAAACCTTAAAGCAAATTGCCAAACAGCTAGATGTTGTAACAACGCTCCCTTAAAGCACACACAAATCCAACCCAACAATAACTACGCATGACCAAGCAACACACTACATTCGTTGACACAATTCTGCACTGGTGCGAGCAACAAATCATCCGTTTTCCATGGACGTTGTTAGTGGTGTCTTTTTTGCTGTGTGGTGGTGTTTCTTACCATGTTTACAACCATCTTGGCATTAACACCAATACAGCTGAAATGCTTGACCCCAACCTACCGTTTCAGCAAAATCAGCGGCGGATTGACAAGGCTTTTCCGCAAGATGCGGCAACTTTAATATTGATCGTGGAAGCAAGATCTCCCGAAGAAACCACGTTAGCCGCCAATAAGCTGCAAGACAAACTAAGCGTACAGACAGACCACTTTGACTCGGTTTATATCCCAACTGATAATGCTTTTTTCAGGCAACAGGCCTTGCTGTATCTGGAACCAACCGACCTAGATGCGCTGGCTAAAAAACTGACCGACGCGCAACCGTTTATCGGGCATCTGGCGCAAAACTATCATCTGGATGGTTTGTTTGAAATCATCAGCCTTGCCTTAAACAAGCGTGATGAAAACCTGCCGATGGACTTGAATCCTTTGCTGGTTGCGATTGATGACAACATCAACCATCAGCTTACGGGCAAACCACAACACTTATCCTGGCAGAACTTATTGGCAGAAGACCAACTCAATACCGATGCCAATCGCACTCTGGTTATTGCCAAACCGAAACTGAATTTCAGCGAAATGCTGCCTGCGGATGTCGCACAAACTTCTGCGCGGGAAGCGGTACGCGCCATTATGACCGAAAACCCATCCGTTAAAATCCGCATCACGGGCGAAACCGCCCTGGAACATGAAGAACTGGAAAGCGTCACTAAAGGTGCTCAACTCGCAGGTATAGTCTCATTGGTTTTAGTATTTGTCGTGCAATGGATAGGTTTGCGTTCTCTGAAATTATTGAGCATTACTTACATCGTGCTGTTGATGGGCTTAATAATGACTGCCGGATTTGCTGCCATCACCGTCGGTCATTTGAACGTCATTTCTATCGCTTTTGCGACTTTATACATCGGTTTGGGAGTGGATTATGCTGTACATATCTGCCTCTATTACCGAGAGCGCAGGGTGCGCGGTTACACGAACCACCAAGCCATCCATCACAGCATGAAGGGCGTAGGTTCATCTTTGTTTTTATGCGCCTTGACCACAGCACTGGGATTTTTGTCGTTTATCCCTACGGCATACGCAGGGGTATCCGAGTTAGGTATTATTTCCGGGGGTGGCATTTTCATCGGGCTGATTATCTCAGTAACGGTATTGCCGGCCTTGTTTTGCGTGCTGCCCGTTAATAGCCCTAAGCCAATACATTCCGCGTTTGCGCCGAAGTTTCTTGTGACCTTCCCGTTTCGTTATTCAACCGCTATCCGTATTGTCTCTATCCTATTGGGGATTGGTGCTTGCGTGGTGTTGACCAAACTGTCCTTTGATTCCAATCCGGTTAATTTGCGCGATCCCAACAGCGAATCGGTATCCTCCTTTAAAGAATTGCTAAAATCCAAAAATGATTCGCCGTTTGCCTTAATAACATTGGCAAACAACCTGGATGAAGCCAAAACGATTGCTGCCAAAATGGGGCAATTACCGACGGTACACGAAACTATTACACTTGCTGATTTTGTAGCGAAAGATCAGGACGAAAAACTCACAACGATTGAAGACCTGAGCCTGATTTTGGGCAACCAGTTGGAAAACTTTGGCAAAACCTTGCCGGAAAACAGCAATCAGAAAGCGGCACTCGTCAAATTCAATGAGGAACTGAAAAAAGCCATTGCCGAAAACTCACCCAATGCACCACAAGCTACTTTACAGCAACTGCAACAACGTTTAGAAGCCTTTATCAAACAAGCTGAAAGTTCTGCCAACCCTTCGGCGAGTTATAGCCTAATTGAAAGCAACATATTGGGATTATTGCCATACACGCTTGACCGACTGAAAACCAGCCTGACCGCGACCGAATTCGGTTTTGACGATATACCGGATTACATCCGTTCACATTGGCTCAGCACAAACGGGCTTTACAAAATACTTATTACGCCCAAACAAGATCTCAACGACCCTGAAAACCAGCGTCTATTTGTCGCTGATGCCCAAAAGGTTGATAACAAAGTTTCCGGCTTGCCCGTTGCAAATATGGCCAGCGGCGATGCGGTGGTTAAAGCCTTCGTCCAGGCTTTTGGAAGTGCTTTTATTGCGATTGTTTTGGTACTGCTGGTGATTTATAGAAGTTTCAAACAGACTGCGTTAGTCATCCTGCCCTTGGTACTTGCCGCATTGCTGACTGGTGCGACGAATGTGTTGCTTAACAACCCGTTCAATTTCGCTAATATCATTGCCCTACCATTGCTGCTAGGGCTAGGGATTGATAGTAGCATCCTGATTATGCACCGACTGCATTTTAACCTGCAAGAAAACGAGAACCTACTGCAAAGCAGCACCACGCGCGGCATTATTTTCAGTTCGATAACAACTTTATGCAGTTTTTCGAGTCTTTCGTTCACTGCCCATCAAGGCATGTCTAGCATGGGCTTATTGTTGTCTATCGGCCTGTTTTTTACAGTGGTTTGTTCGCTAATTGTATTGCCTGCCTTTAGTGGGAAACGGGTTTAATTTTTATACAGACGATTTTTACTGACTCAAGTTTTGAGGTAACCAATGGCTATCAGCATCGCCGAACTTTTTACGAAATATAACCCAGACAAATTCGACCTGTACGAACACCATCTGAATAATCAAATGGTCAGGGTATTGAAGACCATCGGTTATGACCGCCATTACAAGAGTGCGGTCGGGCAATATCTTTATGACCAGGATGGTACTGAGTATTTGGATTTACTCAGCGGTTTTGGCGTTTTTGCACTCGGACGTAACCATCCTACGGTTGTCAACGCCTTGAAAGAAACCTTGTCGCTGGATTTGCCCAATCTGGTGCAACTGGATGTGTCGGTACTCAGCGGCTTGCTAGCACAAGAATTGTTGAAGACCACGCCTGATAACATCACCAAAATGTTCTTCTGTAATTCGGGTACAGAAGCTGTAGAAGCTGCCATCAAATTCGCTCGTTACACAACCAAACGCGAAAAAATCGTATTCTGCGATCACGGTTATCACGGATTGACGATGGGCGCTTTATCATTAAATGGGGAAACCATCTTTCGTGAAGGCTTCGGCCCATTGCTTCCAGGCTGTAGTTCGGTGCCATTTAATGATCTTGCCGCATTGGAACAGGCATTAAGCAATAAAGATGTCGCGGCCTTCATTGTTGAACCTATACAAGGCAAAGGCGTTAACTTACCTGATGATAATTACTTACCTGAAGTCGAACGGCTGTGTAAAAAATACGGCACGTTGCTCGTTGCCGATGAAGTGCAAACCGGATTAGGCCGTACCGGCAAATTTTGGGCTATCGACCATTGGGGCATCAAGCCGGACATGGTCTGTATGGCGAAAGCCTTATCAGGTGGATTTGTGCCAGTCGGCGCTGTCGCCATGACCCAAAAAATCATGGACACCGTTTATAACCGCATGGACAGGGCGGTGGTGCATGGTTCGACTTTTGCCAAAAACAATCTGGCAATGGCGGCGGGACTGGCAACCTTGCATGTAATGGAAGAGGAAAAACTGGTCGAAAATAGTGCTGTTATAGGAACAGACATCATCACAGCGCTGAATGCCCTATCCAGCCAATATGAGTTCCTGAAAGAAGCCAGAGGTAAAGGCATGATGATTGCGATTGAGTTCCAATCGCCCAAAAGCCTCAAATTGAAAGCCGCCTGGGCAATGTTGGAAGCCGCAAATAAAGGCTTGTTCTGCCAAATGATTACCATCCCTTTATTTAAAGAACACCACATACTGACCCAAGTAGCAGGTCATGGCATGAATGTGGTCAAGCTGCTGCCACCGTTAATGCTTAACCAAAAAGACCGTGACCACATTGTCGGTTCATTTGATAAGGTGATTGCAGAAACCCACCAAATCCCCGGCTCCATCTGGGATTTAGGTAAAAACCTCGCTGGTCATGCTTTGAAAGGGAAAAGCAAGTAACATGAAACAGTTGCTGCAAATCAATTTATTGCTCCTGACTTTAGGTTCTGTCGGTAACTTGTATGCCCATGCGGTTGTCACCGACCATTCATTAAAAATAGAACAGCCTAAAGCCAACCAGGCTAAAAAAGTGGAACTGACGTTTAACTCAAAAATCGAGCTAGGCTTATCACAGGTCTATTTGGTCAGTAAAGGCGACAAGCACATCTTATTAACTATTAGCAAAGGCGTTAAGCAAGGCAATGTTGTGGTGGACGTACCACCTTTATCTCTGGGTGAGTACGCCCTTAGGTACAAAATATTTGCAGCCGACGGTCATTTGACCGAAGACCTTATCCATTTTTCCGTAACTCCATAGGCGTAGTTTTTTTATTATGGCGGGTATTGCTGATTTTCTTGATTCCTTGATCGGTGGTTTTGACCTGATTTGTTTTTGTTTGGCAATCGGTGGCCTGTTTTGGGGGGCATTTATTTTGCGCCCGTGGCATCAGCAGAATGGATACAACGCCGAGTTGCTGAAAAGTACCATTACCCTGATCTACAAAGGCGGTTTTTTGCTGGCAGCCGCACAGCTCTTCAAGATTATCCTTAAAATATGGCTCATGACAGCCTTGCTGAATAAATGGCCGTTTCCAGAGTTTGCCGAAACCACTCAGTTTATCGGCGGTATAGTGCGGACTTTGTTGACATTAGTGTTGGCGGGATACTGCTACCACTCCCTTCGTAATAACCTCAATTCCAAGCAGCATTGGCTTACTGCCAATTTGGTTGCCTTGCCCATGATTATATCTGGTGCGTGGTTAGTTCATGGTGCTGGTCGATTCGAAAATCAATTGTTTCTGATGTCGCTAACTGTGCTGCATCAAGTGGCAGCAGCCATCTGGATTGGCAGCGTATTCCAACTCGTCAACCTATGGTTTTTACGTTACCGCCAAAAAGTACCAGATACGCTGTGGCCGCAGTTATTAAACAAGTTTTCGCCGTATGGCATTGCGTCTGTTTTCGCTATTCTGCTATCTGGATTACCTATTGCCCTGCAATACATAGATACCTGGAACGGACTGATTGGCACGGGCTACGGCAACCTGTTAACCGTGAAAGTCGTCTTGCTTAGTATTGCCTTGGGTTACGCTTGGTTAAACCGTGCAGCAGTTTTAAGTTATGGCTCTACCGGAAACGGGTATGCCTTAACCAAGCGCGTACCTTACTACATCGAAGCAGAAACCTTTGTTTTGATTACCTTATTATTCACTGCCGCCAGCCTTGCATCGCAACCGCCAGCAATAGACATACCCAGTTTGACAGCCCGTTGGCAAGAAGTGTTAAGCACATTTACACCGCAAATCCCTTTGACTGATTCCCCAACCCACACGGCTTTGATTGCAGGAGAAGCAGGTAGGGTTGCCATAGTAGGGAAAGTGCCGTCCGTTGCAGCGACAGAATGGTCTAACTACAACCATAATATTTCCGGTATTTTCCTGACCGTGATGACCTTCTTCGCCATGCTTTCTTATGTACGGCATTTGCCAGCATTGCAAACAGCAAGGAATTTACTGACTTTTACTCAATACTGGCCTATCGGCTTTGTGGGATTAGGTATCTTCCTATTTTTTCGCAGTGATGCCGAAACTTGGCCTCTCGGCCCTATCGGGTTTTGGGAAAGCACGTTCAATAACGGTGAGGTGCTGCAACATCGGATTGCTACCTTATTGGTGTTTACTCTGGGTGTTATTGAATTGATCGCCCGTTTCAGCCGGAATCCTCGTCCAGGTTTGGTTTTCGCTTTTCCGATACTGTCTGCCTTTGGCGGACTGATGCTACTCACCCATTCGCACATCGGTTTTGAACCCAAAAGTGCCTTTCTTATCCAGGTTGGGCACACTACGATGGGCGTATTTTCATTGATTCTGGCTTGCGGTCGATGGTTGGAATTAAAATTGGACAGACCAGGCAAAGACATTGCAGGATTTGTTTCTGTTGCTGCGCTGTTTATTATTGGCCTTATCCTGATGTTCTACCGTGAGCCACTTTACTGAAATGAATACATCAACCAAACCTTCACTATTAAGCGCCATCGACTATCCTTCGGATATCAGAAAGCTAAAAAAATCACAACTTAAAGCCCTAGCGAAGGAGTTACGTGAATTCCTGACCCAAACGGTCAGCGTCTCCGGCGGCCACTTTTCGGCGGGCCTTGGCACGGTCGAGCTGACCGTCGCCCTGCACTACGTGTTCGACACCCCGGGCGACCAGCTGGTCTGGGATGTCGGCCACCAGGCCTACCCGCACAAGATATTGACGGGGCGCAAGGACAGGATGACCACGATCCGCACCCGCGACGGCGTGTGCGCCTTCCCAAACCGGTCTGAAAGCGAATACGATGCCTTCGGCGTGGGGCATTCCAGCACGTCCATCAGTGCCGCACTGGGAATGGCGATAGCGTCTGAACTCAAGGGTGAGCACAAGCACATGGTCGCCATCATCGGCGACGGCAGCATCACCGGCGGCATGGCGTTTGAGGCCATGAACCATGCCGGCGCAATTGATGCCAACTTGTTGGTCATTTTGAATGACAACGACATGTCGATATCGCCCAATGTCGGCGCGATGAACAATTACCTGACCAAGATCCTGTCCAGCAGGCTGTATTCTTCCGTCCGCGAGGAAAGCAAGAAAGCCCTGAGCAAGATGCCCAGCGTCTGGGAACTTGCCCGTCGCACTGAAGAGCACATGAAGGGCATGATTGTCCCTGGCACGCTGTTTGAGGAACTGGGCTTCAACTACATCGGCCCCATTGATGGCCATGATGTCGATATGCTGGTGGAAACCCTGGAAAGCCTGAAGCACATCAATGGCCCGCGGTTCTTGCACATCGTCACCAAAAAAGGCAAAGGCTATGCCCCCGCCGAAAACGACCCCCTGGCGTATCATGGCGTCCCGGCCTTCGACCCGACCCAAGACAGCCTGCCCAAAGGCAAGCCTTCGCCGCACCCCACTTATACCGAGGTGTTCGGCAATTGGTTGTGCGACATGGCAAAGCAGGATGAGCGCCTGTTGGGCATCACCCCTGCCATGCGCGAAGGTTCAGGCTTGGTCAAGTTCTCAGAGCAATACCCTAAACGCTACTTTGATGTCGCCATCGCCGAGCAACATGCCGTCACCTTGGCGGCGGGGCAAGCCTGCCAGGGCGCAAAGCCCGTGGTGGCGATCTATTCCACGTTCCTGCAACGCGGTTATGACCAATTGATACACGATGTCGCCATCCAGGGCCTGGATGTCCTGTTTGCATTGGACAGGGCTGGCCTGGTCGGGCCTGACGGCCCCACCCACGCCGGCAGTTTCGACCACAGCTACCTGGGCTGCATCCCGAACATGGTCGTCATGGCACCAGCGGATGAAAACGAATGCCGACAGATGCTCACCACGGGCTTCCTGCACGAAGGCCCGGCCTCGGTCAGGTACCCACGGGGCAAGGGCCCAGGCGTTGCCGTACAAGCAGAACTCACCACATTGCCCATCGGCAAAGGCGAAATAAAGCACCAGGGTGAAAAAATCGCCATCCTGGCCTGGGGCAGCATGGTCGCCCCGGCGCTCGAAGCAGGAAAGCAACTCAATGCCACTGTCGCCAACATGCGCTTTGTAAAGCCGATTGACGAGGAACTGATCTTACAACTGGCAAAAGACCACGAGATAATCGTGACGCTAGAAGAGAACGTCATCTCCGGCGGCGCGGGCAGTGCGGTCAACAGCTTCCTGCACAGCAAGAAGATCCTCAGGCACACCCTCAACATCGGACTACCTGATGCCTTTATCGAACAAGGTACACGGGAGGAACTACTAAGCCTTTGTGGGTTGGACAAGGGCGGGATTATTAAGCAAATTCAGGCTTTTTTGTAACCGAATTGGATTATTCGCTAGGATTGTAGTCTATGGATGCGGCCATTCTTACGTTCAACGGGAAAGCAGAATATTACACGGACGAATTGTGCTATATCAATGAGCTTTCCAATTCGCCAAATGACCCTGATGTTTCTATTGCCCACGCCAGAGTCCAAGCGGGTATAACGACAAGATTGCATCGATTGCGAGGTATAACCGAACGCTATGTGATTCTTGAAGGGCAAGGGCTTGTCGAAGTTGGCGAACTCGCACCACAGGTGATCAAGTGCGGTGATGTGATTCTGATACCTCCAGAATGTAAGCAACGCATTACAAACATTGGTACTGGCGACCTTGTTTTTCTGGCAATCTGTTCACCTCAATTCCAACAAAACGCTTATGAAGACATCGAAGACGAAGTGAACGTCAAGTAACCCATAAAATATTTTGGGATTTCCTGTTCAATTGAGTTTACCATTCCAAAAGATTGCTTTTATAGCAAGTGCCACATTATGGATTCGGCCTTTTGATATTTAAACCGTTCGTGCTGAGCTTGTCGAAGCACTCGCGCCTTTCGACAGACTCAAGGCGAACGGGAGTTAAGACTTCACAAGGCCGAACCTATAGATTGATTGGCTAAATGGCAAACCAAAAATAGGGTGGTATTGCGCAATGTTAGAAATCGTTACCTTACCCGTACTGACCGATAATTACATTTACCTTATCCATGATCCTGTTTCACTAGAAACAGCGGTAATAGACCCCGCACTTGCCCAACCTGTTTTAGATGTCTTGCAAGAAAAGGGTTGGCAACTAACTTATATTTTTAACACCCATCACCACTCAGACCATATAGGTGGCAATCTCCGGATCAAGCAACAAACAGGCTGTAAAATCATAGCAGCACAAGCCGATAGTGCCAGGATTCCCAGCATTGATGTCGGTGTCAATGAGGGTGATGTCATCCTATTAGGGCAACATAAAGCCACGGTTATTGCCACGCCCGGACATACTAGTGCGCATATTGTTTACCATTTTGTAGAAGATAATATCCTGATTTGCGGGGATACTTTGTTTGTGATGGGGTGCGGGCGTTTGTTTGAAGGCACTGCCGAGCAGCTATGGCATTCCCTGCAAAAGTTGAAAGCCCTGCCGAAAGCAACTAAGGTTTACTGCACCCATGAATACACCCAGATTAATGGTCGGTTTGCCTTGACAGTAGAGCCGCAAAATCTCGAATTACAGCAGCGGATGACTCAAATTAACCTCCTTCGCAGTAAAAATCAGCCAACCATACCCACGACCATTGCCGAGGAACTGGCAACCAACCCATTCTTCAGGGAAGACAGCGAGAATTTGCAAAAGACAATTGCTATGATTAACCGAAAACCAGTGGATGTTTTTGCTAAGATTAGGCTATTAAAAGATCATTATTCATAAAAATCATACTTACAGAGACCTTTGCACGGACAGCAGAAACTCCGGCTGATCGGTCAAAAACCGATTTTTTTGAATAGGCATTGGCCTTAATGGGCAATATTCGGCAGAAACCCGTAACGTGCGCTAGTGTAGGATGCGGTGAGGCACGAACCGCATCGTTCGCGTTGTCCGGGCAAACCCCCGCCAAGTTACATAATGCTTCGGATTATGCGAACAAACAAAGTGGGTTCGCCTTCCGCTTCGCCCCTTTTGTTCGCATAATTTGCACTATATAAAATGTCACTTGTTTTGCTGGGGTGCACCTCGTTTTAAATCTAAGGGATCAGGATAACTGAGCGTCTGCTTCGTAGGATTTAATAATTGTATGTCCAATTACAGCTCAGGCTCGATAGCGCCTGTTCACTAATTTTCAGTGCTAATTGAGAAAACACTGGACTACAAATCAGAATTTGTCCATTTATATTAAAATATAATGGACACAAGAGTAAATCCTAAGTTATTGAAATTGTAATAAAATAACGAGTCCATTTTTTAAAAACTTTTCCATACCATATTCGAATTAAGGAGTCCGCCAGAATTTGATTCTAAAAGTCCGCTTTCAGGAAAATTACAATATAGTACTAATCGTCGGGTAAGGGTCGGACTGTCCCTTCGGTAAAGGCCAAAAAATGAGATTGATGAATGGCGGGTATGGAGAAATAACATTGAAACATTAATGGGTTATATACCGAGAGGATCATCCTATAGAACCCAAAATAATTTTTGTGCAAAAGCGAGTGATAGTTTAGTATCACGCTTATGAAAACAGAACTTGTTACCACCTTAAAGTGCCAGACCACCAAAATCCTTGCCGAGCTGCATGAATCTAAAGAGCCTGTGCTAATCACCGAACACGGCCAGCCGTCGGCATACCTCATTGATGTTGATGATTACGAGCTTATGCAATCCAGGATGGGCATCCTTGAAGGCATAGCCAGGGGCGAAAAGGCAATTTTTGAAAATCGTACCTATAGCCAAGCGGAAGCCATGGAAAAAATGGCTCACATAATCTAGACAGAACCCGCTCTTTTTGACTTAAATGAAATTGCTGAATACATAGCGTTCGATAAGGTCGAGGCTGCTCGTCGCTAGGTCGATCAAGTTTTCAAAAGTGCGGGACAACTTGAACGGTTCTCTGAATTAGGGCGAAAACCGCCAGAATCGGACTGCCCGATGGCGGCTGCGGAACCATTGCTGTTGGTTTGGGTGGCCGTTAACCGCATTAGCAGCGATGGTGATGTGCTGTGCCCTGAAGAGCGCGTTTCCCTGCATCAAGCCTTGCGCTCCATTACGATTGACGCGGCTTTCATCTTGGGAGTCGAGTCAGAAAGTGGCAGCATAGTATCCGGCAAGACCGCCGACTTCACGGTGCTGGAGCAAGATCCTTACGAGGTTGCACCGGAGAAAATCAAGGATATTCCGATTTGGGGTACCGTCTTCGAGGGTCAACCATTCCCGCTCAAATCGATCTGATTGGCTATCGATGACAATTGCATAGAATACGGATGACATTGACACATCGGACTTAAACGATTTTATTTCTTTTATCCGCGCTTATCAGTCAAATCCGTGTCATCCGTGTTCTATTAGCCTAATAGCTGAATAGTTACAAAAACGAGGACATCAAATATGAAACCTAATCGAATGCTTATCAATATTTTTACAATCGCGTTAGCGGCTTTTGCTTTGACTGCCATCGCACAGGAAGGAATAAGCCCTGTGCCTGCCCCACAACTTCCTCAAAATGCGTTGACAACGATGACACTGGGAAAGATGTTCACCTACTTTATGGTGATGCTTGGGCCGATTAAGCTACTTGGTCCTTTTGTAAAAATTTCGCGCGGGATGGACGCTCCAGCATCCCGAATGCTTGCCGTAAAGGGTTTTGGGATAGCTTGTCTTGCTGGCGTAATAGCCGCCGTTTTAGGCAAGAATATCCTGGCAAATTGGGGCGTGTCGCTGCCTGCCTTACTGCTTGCCGCCGGGTTGGTTTTGCTGCTCGTCGCATTGAAATCCGTCCTATCACAATATGAACAACCGTCCGCCCCAACGACAGAAACGCAACCTCCAGCTAGATTCCTTGCCTTATCGCCATTAGCATTTCCAAATATCATCACGCCCTACGGCATTGCTGCGTTGATTTTGTTGGATGCTGCTACCCCACCTGAGCAAACCCTCTCCATATTGGGTGTGTTTTTGGCAGTGATGGTTTTGAACCTGATAGCCATGTTTTTTGCCAAGCCCATCATTAAATATTGTGCTGACATACTAACTATTTTAGGTGCAGTGTTGGGCGTACTCCAAGTAGCTTTAGCCATTCAGATGCTATTGTTGGCGTTCCGTATGTTGGGGATTGTTCCATAGCTTATCCGCTAGTAGCGGTCAAATAGGATTTCATGGTGGGTGGATTTAGTGCTGCGTTATTGCGCTTATTGATTTCAGCCGTTCTATTGGTACGGTAAATTTAGATTTAAGGATAAGATAATTGCATTAAGTTGGTGCAGGCTGGTACTGATTTGGACGTATCTGTATCGATTTTAATTTAACCCAACATACCCTGCTCAACAATAAAATCACTAATGTCCTTAAGGCCAACACCTGTTTTAAGGTTAGAGAACACGAACGGCCGCTTGCCGCGCATTTTTTTGGCATCTCGATCCATAACTTCTAACGAGGCACCGACATAAGGCGCAAGGTCGATTTTGTTGATGACCAACAGGTCGGAACGGGTAATGCCGGGGCCGCCCTTGCGGGGGATTTTGTCGCCTGCCGATACGTCGATGACGTAAATGGTCAGGTCGGCGAGTTCTGGGCTGAAGGTGGCACTGAGGTTATCGCCACCGCTTTCGACCATGATAAAGTCCAGGTCTTCAAAGCGCTGGCTTAACTCATCGACTGCCGCAAGATTCATGGACGCATCTTCCCGGATGGCGGTGTGCGGGCAACCGCCGGTTTCCACGCCTAGAATGCGTTCTTCCGGCAGGGCTTGGCTGCGGATTAAAAACTGTTGGTCTTCGCGGGTGTAGATGTCGTTGGTGACGACCGCGATTTCAAAATCACCACGCATCTGCTTGCATAAGGCATCCACCAATGCGGTTTTTCCCGAACCCACTGGGCCGCCGATGCCGACCCGTAATATGTGTTTGTTATTCATCTTACCCTCACGAACGAAATAATCTTGAATATTGCATTTCATGCCGACTGCTGGCTAAGGCCAAACCAAATGCGCTGCCACCGATTTCGGCATCTGTAAGCTGTAAAGCCTTATCAACCAAACCCGGTATTTTTGCGGCTAAATCCATTAATACGCGTTGCCCAGCCACTTGCCCCAATGGCACTAATTTGACGGCACATAAGACCTGGTTTTCCAGCCAACTCCATAAATAACCCAACATGGCTTGATGCTTAGAAACCCCCCACATTACTGCTGCGTAACTGAATATCGTGGCAAGCGTGGTTTCTGGCTTACGTATCCAGGCCTGCATTGTTGGCAATTCCATCTCAGTAAGCAACCGCGCCAAGGCTTGTCCGGTTTGCCGATCTTCCGCCCTGAGTTCGGCGGTTTCTCGGCAGGCGATTAACGTCCTGCTCCAATAGAAGACACTCTCTTCATTATGGTTATTCCATGCCACATAGAGCCTTGCCAATATTGGCAAATCGATACACGTTAAGCAACTTTCCATAATGCCACTGATCCATTCCTCTGCTTCGGATGAAGTGCGTATCCAGCCATCATCGACTGCGCGTTCCATGCCCTGGGAATAACTGTACATCCCGATGGGCAAGCCCGGACTGACCAATTGCAGCAAGCGCATCAACGCCAAATCAGTGGCCATGACCGTGATAAGCCCCTTGCTCCGGCTCAAAGGGCAGTGATTCATGGGTCACGGTTAATCCAAGTCCAGCCAGCATTTGGTCCAGGACGTGATCGGTCAAAAACCGTAGCTCGCCGGGTAGAATTTGTAAGGCAATATGACGATTACCCAGGTGGTAACAAGCGCGGGCAAATTGCAATGGATTATCGGTGCGGACTACAGACAATAACTCTGCTGCCGCATTCACCCGAACGCGATAATCATCATGACCCTTCAACACCAAGCCGTGACTTAACATTTGACCGCGTGGCAAAAAGATTCCAATCTTGGCACCACTATCGGTCTGGCTTAAGAGGCGGCTTTTTTGGCGGGTTTCATACGGCAAAGTCACCACATCATCAGTGCTTGCCGAGTCAGCCGTTAATTCAGTTAATTTCAACATAATCAAAATAAAAAATAGCGTTGGGCGAACGGTAATAGTGTCGCTGGTTCGCAGGTTAAAAGCTGGCCATCAGCACGAACTTGATAGGTTTGTGGATCAACTTCAATGTTCGGTTGGTAGTTATTGTGGATTAAATCTTTCTTGCCGATGGTGCGAGTGCCTTTTACTACGCCTATTTGTTTATTGAGTTTTAACGTTTTTGCAACGTCTGACTCGACAGCAACCCTGGGCAAAAAGAATAGTGATGTTGCCGATGCAGCCCTGCCAAACCCTCCAAACATCTGCCGATAATGCACCGGTTGCGGGGTAGGAATAGACGCATTCGGATCACCCATGGGGGCAGCGGCAATAAAGCCGCCTTTTAAAATAAGGCTAGGCTTGGTGGCAAAAAAAGCTGGATGCCACAGCACCAAATCTGCCAGTTTACCCGCTTCAATCGAACCCACTTCATGGGCAATCCCATGCGTAATGGCGGGATTAATGGTGTATTTGGCGATATAGCGTTTGATGCGGAAATTGTCATTTTGATGCCCCTCACCCCCAGCCCCTCTCGGCAACTGTTCCCGACGTTGCCCTACCTCCTGCATCCTTGCAGTCGTCCCAGAGGGCGAGGGGGGCGATAGGTGCCCACGCTGCATTTTCATCTTATGCGCGGTTTGCCAGGTGCGGATAACGACTTCGCCTACCCGCCCCATTGCTTGGGAATCCGAAGAAATCATCGAGAATGCACCCAAGTCGTGCAGTATGTCTTCGGCAGCGATGGTCTCGCGGCGAATGCGTGATTCAGCGAAGGCAACATCTTCGGCAATACCGGGGTCAAGGTGATGGCAGACCATCAGCATATCCAGATGTTCGTCTACCGTATTGACTGTATAAGGCCGAGTGGGATTGGTGGAAGAGGGCAGCACATTGGGTTCGCCACACGCTTTAATAATATCTGGGGCATGACCGCCACCCGCGCCTTCGGTATGATAGGTGTGGATGGTACGGCCTTTGAAGGCGGCGAACGTGTCTTCGACAAAACCGGATTCGTTTAAGGTGTCGGTATGGATGGCGACTTGTATATCATACTGTTCTGCCACATACAGGCAACAATCAATGGCTGCTGGCGTAGTCCCCCAATCTTCATGCAATTTCAGTCCCATTGCGCCAGCGCAGACTTGTTCTTCCAAGGCAGAGGGCAGGCTGGCGTTGCCTTTGCCCAGCAAACCGAAATTCATCGGGAAGTCATCCAAGGCCATCAGCATGTGACGGATATTCCAAGGCCCAGGCGTACAGGTCGTCGCATTCGTGCCCGTAGCGGGCCCTGTGCCGCCTCCGATCATGGTCGTCACGCCCGACATCAAGGCTTCTTCGATTTGTTGGGGGCAAATAAAATGGATATGCGCGTCGATGCCGCCCGCCGTCAATATCTGGCCTTCACCTGCAATTATTTCCGTGCCGGGGCCGATGACAATATCAACGCCAGCTTGAGTGTCGGGATTGCCGGCCTTGCCAATTCCGGCAATACGTCCGTTTTTGATACCAACATCGGCTTTGATTATGCCCCAGTAATCGACGATAAGTGCATTGGTGATAACTAAATCCACTGCTGTGAGGGAATCAAGCTGGCTTTGCCCCATGCCGTCGCGGATGACTTTACCGCCACCGAATTTGACTTCGTCACCGTAAACGGTGCGGTCTGCTTCAACTTCAAGAAACAGGCCGCTATCACCCAGACGTACCTTATCGCCTGTCGTAGGGCCGAACATATCGGCGTAAGCTTGCCTGCTAATTCGGCTCATCTATCTAACTCCAATGCACCCATCACAGCTTGGCGAAACCCGTAAATCCGACGTAATCCAGCGAATGCCACCAATTGCACTTCACGCTGTTGACCCGGCTCAAAGCGCACCGCTGTTCCCGCCGGAATATCCAAGCGAAAGCCACGGCTTGCTGCTCGATCAAAATGCAAGGCTGGATTGGTTTCAAAAAAATGATAATGCGATCCGACTTGGATAGGCCGGTCTCCGCTGTTGGCTACCAGTACATTAATTACCTCGCGTCCCACATTCAACTCTAGCTCGCCGTCAGCGGTAATGATTTCGCCTGGAATCATGGTGTTATTCCTATTCGATGGGGTTATGGACAGTCACCAGCTTGGTGCCGTCAGGGAAGGTGGCTTCAACCTGCACATCTGGCAGCATTTCCGCCACACCTTCCATGACATCATTCCGGAATAATAAGGTGCGGCCAAATTCCATTAACTCAGCAACCGTGCGGCCGTCGCGCGCACCTTCCATGATAGCTGCACTGATATAAGCTACGGCTTCTGGATAATTCAGTTTCAGCCCCCTGGCTTTGCGCCGTTCGGCTAACAGACCAGCGGTGAATATCAGCAATTTGTCTTTTTCACGGGGGGTTAATTGCATTGTTTCGAACCTATTTAAAATATTTTATGTCGCGGAGGTAGAGTTGAACTCCCGTATGCCGCGCCGAGCACTGTCGTTTTTGTCGGGAATAGCCCGAAGGGGCGCGGCAGGGAAGCCGCGCTTTGCCAGAGGGACAGGAAGTCCCTTCTGGCAAACCCCGACAAAAACGACGGAGCGCAGGAAGCAAGCGGCATCTGGGTCGCCTTTCTTTTGGATACTTTTCTTTGGCGAAGCAAAGAAAAGTATCTCGCCTGCCAGTGCGAGAACTGGTTTCTAAATAAACGTCGCGCTAGCGACACATTAGAAATTAGATGCCACATGAAAATGACGATTCATATTAGTTACTTAAGTCGCCCATATTCGCGGCGAACAAGCCTTACGTTGCACTGTATCAGGCCTTACTATCGCCCAAACCTGTTCAAAAAAACTTCGCAACTGGTCACTCCTAATGTCCAACGCGCGACAAATTAGCAGGTTATCAATGCGCGTAACGCCACGGCCTTTGGTATCGCCAATTAAATCTTGCACCGCCGCAAAACTTTCCGCACTGGCTGGCGTGGCAAATAAAGTCCCACATGACGAATTTCCTTGCAATCCCCACCGCCCGCTAAATGCCTTGGCATCGAGATAGAGGCGCTCCAATAGCATGGGGCGATCTTCGCAATAAATCTGCCAACTCAAATCTGCCAAGCCATAATTAAAATTCTCGGCACAGGCAGGTCTGCCCATAGACAGGATTTCCCAACCGACAAAACGGGCATCGGCGGCAAGATTAACCTTAACCGAAGACTTCAACTGCGCACCTTCGTAAATGATAGTTTCTTGCGGCAACCATTCTAAAGCTGCACTTTCTCCAACAGTGATCCCTACATTCTGTTTGGCTTGCGCCCCAGAGCTACGATAAAATTTTCCCGCTGCGGGCGTGGTAATCAGGGCATGGCTGTGGGCTGCGGCATTAGCGCAAATTGTCAGTTGGTCGCCACCAACTATGCCGCCAGGCGGATGCAGGATATACACGTGGCATACGCCGCCTTCAGGATAAAATGGCCGCTGTACGGTTAATGGCCCGACATGGTCACGCTTAACCAGTGCAGTCTTATCTGTCGTAGCAGCAAAGGTTAAATTTAATGCAGCCCGCCAACCGTTTGGCTCAACCTTAACCGATTCCTGGCAATTCGATACCATTAGTTTGCCAGCGATAGCACGGCGACTGTGCTGGAAACTAAGCCAAAACTCAGCCTAAAAACATAAGCCCGCATTACATCTAGTAAACTAACGGCTATACCAAGGCTAATCAAAATGGTGGTGGCTACCAAAAAGCCCGACACATAATTAAGATGTCCTATACCTATTTCGGTTTCCGCAGCATGGACATAACCATGACTCAAGGCAAACACCGCCACCAATCCCATCGCCCAATAGCCAGAGAAAGACCAGTTACACCATATAATCAAGCCAACGGCCAGCACCGACAAAGAGACCCATAGCTCGGCGTAGTGCATCGGAAACCCGACGAAGTGTAGTCCTGCACCTGTCGCCATCAGGACTAAGAATATGACAGGTAGCTGCCAAAGCATTTTGCCCGACTGCACACTCGCCCATAAGCCAATGGCGAACATCACTAGCAGATGATCTAGTCCTTGGAAAGGATGGACAAAACCCGCCATAAAGCCATGTGTGATGCCAATGCCAGTATGCGCCCATGCGGGCGTTACAAAACCCAACAACATAACAAATAAAACCACAACTTTATTACCATACGTTTTCATAAACACCTCTCTATACAGTCAAATATCGCTTAACCATGTCTTCATTCAATTCCGCCATGTTTCCGGTAGCGACCCCGCGCCCCCTATCCATAATGTAAAACTGGTCGGCCACTTTTCGCGCGAAAGGCAGTTTTTGTTCCACCAACAATATCGTCACGCCCAGTTCATTCTTGATTTTGACGATGCCTTCACGAATTTCATCTTTCGCTTCATCTCCGACCTTGAGCAACTGGGTCGGCAAGCCTTTGGTGCGGTTGAGTCGAATAATCACATCGCCGATCTCGCTGACGATATTGGGTTGGATGCCTTCGGTCGGTTCATCCAGTATCAGCAACTTTGGATTCAGCACCAACGCCCTGCCGATAGCTAATTGTTGTTGCTGACCGCCGGACAAGTCGCCGCCCCGCCGTTTTAACATTTGTTTCAAGACCGGAAAAATTTCATAAATATGTTCTGGGACTGCTTTAATGCCTTGTTTACGCACGGCACGTAAGCCGATTTTCAGGTTTTCTTCCACGGTCAATAAGGGAAATATCTCCCGCCCTTGCGGCACGTAGCCAATGCCCAATTCAGCGCGTAATTCCGGTTTGGCAAGATTCAATACTGCGCCGTTGTAGTTGATGTTGCCATCACGCACAGCAATCAGCCCCATGATGCACTTCAATAAGGTGGTTTTACCGACCCCATTTCGTCCCATTAAGCAAACACAAGAGCCAGCGGGAATGTCAAAATTGACATCCCATAAGGTGTGGCTACCACCATAAAATTGATTTAACCCTGCTATATTTAGCATCAATCCCCCAGATAGACTTGGATGACACGCGGATCGTTCTGCACTTCATCCATTGTGCCTTCGGTCAGCACCGAACCTTCATGCAACACCGTCACCCGATGCTGTGCAATCGAGCGTACGAACTCCATATCATGTTCAACGACAATAATTGAGCACTCACTCTGCAATGACAATAACAACTGCGCGGTACGCTCGACTTCCTGATGGGTCATTCCAGCCACTGGCTCATCTACCAGCATTACCTTAGGTTCCTGCATCAGTAACATACCGATTTCCAACCATTGCTTCTGTCCGTGCGACAAGATACCAGCCAAATGTGACCGATGCTCGGTAAGCCCGATAGTTTCCAGCACCTGCTCGATCCGATCACGTTGCGTCTCGTTCAATTTTGCAAATAAGGTTGTCCATACGCCTTTATTGGTCGCCAAGGCCAGTTCCAAGTTCTCGAATACAGTCAGGGTTTCAAAGACACTGGGCTTTTGGAATTTACGGCAAATCCCCGCTTTGGAAATGGCGGGTTCATCCATTTGCAACAGGTCTATGGTCTGCCCAAAAAATACCGAGCCGCTGTCAGGGTGGGTTTTTCCAGTAATCACATCCATCAAGGTGGTTTTGCCTGCGCCATTCGGGCCAATCAAACACCTTAATTCACCGGCATCAATGTACATGGATAAGTTATTTAAAGCCTTGAAACCATCAAAGCTCACGCTGACGGCTTCCAGGTACAAGATCGGCCCGTGGCTGGTATCCAATTCCCCTGTTTTGGGTTTGTGCGCTAATTCGGTCATGACTTTTGTGCCTGAAAATGACGTTGCCAGAAACCCACCAATCCATCAGGTAAAAATACAGTTACCAGAATAAATGCAGCGCCCAAGAAAAATAACCAGATTTCCGGTGCCCAACCCGTCAACAAGGTTTTGGCGTAATTCACTAAGACCGCACCAACAATTGCGCCATATAGAGTCCCGCGACCACCGATAGCGACCCAGATCACGATTTCCAATGAGTTTATGGGCGAAAATTCACTGGGGTTGATGATGCCGACTTGCGGCACATACAACGCCCCGGCGATGCCAGCAAGCATGGCGGAAAAAACAAAAATCCACAACTTGAAGTGTTCTACGCGATAGCCTAAAAATCGTACACGGCTTTCCTGGTCGCGCACTGCCGTCACCACTCGGCCTAATTTACTTGACATGATCCAACGGCTAACCACAAAAGCCAGGATGAGCATAAAGCCGGAAATCAATAGCAGGCTTGCCCTGACGGCTTCGGACTGGATGTTAAAGCCCAGAATATCCTTAAAATCCGTTAAGCCGTTATTGCCGCCAAAACCCATTTCATTGCGGAAAAATGCCAGCAACAGGGCATAAGTCAACGCTTGGGTAATGATGGACAAATACACGCCCGTCACCCGTGAGCGGAAGGCCAGCCAACCGAACACAAACGCCAACAGCCCTGGCACTAACATGACCATCAATGCCGCAAACCAGAATTGTTCGAAGCCGTACCAATACCAGGGCAATTCCTGCCAATTCAGGAAGACCATAAAGTCGGGCAAAAGCGGATTGCCGTAGACGCTGCGGTTACCGATCTGACGCATCAAATACATGCCCATCGCATAGCCGCCCAAAGCAAAAAATGCGCCTTGCCCTAAAGCCAGGATACCGCAATAACCCCAAACCAAATCCAGCGATAATCCAAGTAAGGCAAAGCACAGGTATTTGCCCATGATCGAAACGCTGTAGGCCGAAAAATGCAGTGCTGATTCGACAGGGAAAATGAAATTGAACAATGGGACAAGCACTGAAAGTAGGGCGATGCTGCCCAATAACCAGCTTGCTGTTTTATCTTTCTTATACAAACTCGATAGCATGGTTTAGTTCTCCGCTGCGCGGCCTTTTTGCGGGAACAATCCGCGCGGGCGCTTTTGGATAAACAAGATGATGAACACCAAAACGAGTATCTTAGCGAGGACGGCACCCGCCACAGGTTCGAGCAGCTTATTGGCTATCCCCAAGGTAAAACCTGCCACCAGCGTACCCCAAAGATTGCCTACCCCACCGAACACCACCACCATGAAAGAATCGACGATATAGGACTGTCCCAAATTCGGGCCGACATTGGTAATCTGGCTCAAGGCCACGCCAGCTACACCAGCGATGCCAGAACCCAAGCCAAAGGTTAAGGCATCAACCCGCGCAGTAGGGACACCCATTGCTTTTGCCATATTGCGATTTTGGGCAACCGCGCGGACTTCCAGCCCTAAACGGGTAGATTTAAGGATTTGCAGCAATAAGGCGAACACCATCAAGCAAAACACCAAGATGTACAAGCGATTCCAGGTTAGCGAGAGAAAATCGTTGATTTGCAAAGTGCCGCTCATCCATTCCGGTGCGGCGACACTGCGGTTCAAAGGTGAAAAAATTGACCGCACCGTTTGCTGTAAAAACAAGCTGACCCCAAAGGTTGCCAGCAAAGTTTCCAGAGGACGACCATAAAGGAATCGGATAATACCGCGCTCAATCGCAATACCTACCAAAGCGGAAATCATAAACGCAGCGGGAATAGACAATATCAATGACCACCCCAGGGAATTCGGCATAAGCTGCTGCATGACGTAGGTGGTGTATGCACCCAGCATCATCAATTCGCCATGTGCCATATTGATAACACCCATGACCCCAAAGGTAATCGCCAAGCCTATAGCAGCCAAGACCAACACAGCGCCCAGGCTTAAACCGAAAAATAAGGTTTCAACGCCAGCATAGAGTTTCAATCGGGAATTAATCGTAACTAAGGCCGCTTTGGCCTGATTGCGAACATCCGTATCCGCTTCCACATAATTGCCATCGGCATCTTTCTCGACCAGCGCATTCAAGCGATTCACTACGTCTTGCGTAGCATGGTTTTTGAGCAGATCTATCGCGCTTAACCGTGCGGTCTTGTCCGTGCTGTTTAAGTCTTCCAAGCCAAGAACCCGTTTAATTTCATCTTGAACGCTTGAGTCCGGTTCAATGGTTAGGCGGTCACGCAATAAGCCTAGCCCTTCTTCATCTATCGCTTTGGCGATGGCATGGACGGCAGCTATCCTTACCTTGGCATCGTTGGCCTTAAGTTCCAGGCGACCGATGGTTTTCCGCAACGACGTTCTAAGGCTGTTATTGACCGTGATCTTTTGCGTGGCATCACGGTCAACCCTACCTAAATCTTGTCCGGTTTTAGCATCATTGACCTGATAACCCGTGCCGTTGTCTGTACCGATAACCAGTTTGCCGTCGTTCTTTAGCTTTAACAAATGCCCATCCAATAAGGCTTGCAAAATGACAATCGCCTTGGGTTCTTGCACGGCAGCCAGTTGCTCGACCGCCGCACTGCGTTCCTGCATGGATGCGGCAGTAAGCTTCGTCAATGCTTCATTAAAGACATCAATCTGCACTGTTTCTTCACCAAGCGTAAAACTTGGCATTAGCAGCATTAACAGTGCCATTGAAAGGAAGCAGCGTTTGAAAAAAAAAGTTTTCATTCTATGTGTTATGGATTGCATTTTTCCCACGCTCCGGCGTGGGAATGCTGTTTGTGACGCTCCAGCGTCCAGCAACACTAGAACGTTGCTGGATGAGTTCCCACGTCGGAACGTGGGAACTATTTATTAGGTAGACTCGGCTTACTAAGCGCATCCGAATTCGTTCTTATTGTTCTGCCAAAGCGTATCCCGCACCACCAGGGGCAACCACCGAGACAAATATAAAAGGTGAGTTGCCGACTGTCCTTGCACCATGCACTTGGTTGGGTTTCGCCACAGCAATATCGTTAGTTTTAATACGGCTGACTATTCCGTCGCCTTGAAAATAGTCAGCCGTACCGGATAATACTGTCCAAGTGTCTTGCCCATGCGGATGGACATGGGCGGCAATCTCTTGCCCTGGATTGACATACCAAACGACAATCACGGACTCTGGTGTTTCGAGTACCACTGAGCGTATAGGCAGGCCTTCCGAGGGCTGGATAAAGTCTGCAACTCGGAATAATCTTGTTTCGGATGCCACAAACTTTTTATTACCTTATCCGTTAAGAAAACCTGCCTGCCCAAACCAGGATTACTTATAGTTTTGCCCAGAACACTTTTTGGTTTTGGTGTTGTAATTACCGCAACTAATCGGTGCTGTCCAATCGGCAATAATAGGCTTGCTTTCGGGTAAGAAATCCGACCACGCGTCGCCATCGACGACCTTATTGGTTTGCCACACGGTAGCAAATTGGCCGTCATCCTGGATTTCACCGATTAACACGGGTTTGCTGATATGGTGGTTGGGCAACATTTTGGCCGTGCCGCCGGTCAGGTTAGGAAATTCCACGCCGATAATGGCATCTTGCACCTTGGCGGGGTCAGTAGAACCTGCTTTTTCAACGGCTTTTACCCACATGTTGAAGCCGATGTAGTGCGCTTCCATCGGGTCGTTAGTCACCCGCTTTGGATTCTTGATGTAATCCTGCCATTGCTTGATAAACGCGGCATTTTTGGTGGTGTCGACGCTCATGAAATAGTTCCATGCGGCAAGATGCCCGACCAGCGGCTTGGTGTCTATGCCGGACAATTCTTCTTCGCCAACCGAAAACGCAACAACCGGAATGTCTTCCGCTTTAATGCCCTGGTTGCCCAGTTCTTTGTAGAAAGGCACGTTGGCATCGCCATTGATCGTCGAAACCACCGCCGTTTTCTTGCCCGCCGACCCGAACTTCTTGATGTCGGCAACTATGCTTTGCCAATCGGAATGACCAAACGGCGTGTAGTTAATCATGATGTCTTTTTTAGCCACGCCTTTTGCCTTAAGGTAAGCCTCAAGGATTTTGTTGGTCGTGCGGGGGTACACGTAATCGGTTCCCGCCAACACCCAGCGTTTCACTTTCAGGTCGTTCATCAAATAATCGACCGCAGGAATCGCTTGCTGGTTCGGCGCAGCTCCGGTGTAGAAGACGTTTTTAGACGATTCTTCGCCTTCGTATTGCACGGGGTAAAACAAGACCCCGTTCAATTCTTCAATAACAGGCAAGACCGATTTACGCGACACCGATGTCCAGCAACCGAAAATGGCCGCCACCTTGTCTTTGGTCAATAATTCACGGGCTTTTTCGGCAAACAACGGCCAGTTGGAAGCGGGATCAACCACAACAGCCTCCAGCTTTTTGCCTAGCAAACCGCCTTTCTTGTTTTGCTCGTCGATTAACATCAGCATGGTGTCTTTCAGTGTGGTTTCGCTAATCGCCATCGTGCCGGATAAGGAATGTAATACGCCGACTTTGATGGTGTCTTCGGCTTGGGCATAACCTGCGCCCAAGCTTAGTGCGGCAACTGTCATAGCAGCCGCTAAGTTACGCAATTTTTGTGAAAACTTCTTCATAACAGTAGTCCTGATTAAATGGTGGAAATTAGATTTGTAATTGGAACCCGAGTTTGATGGCATTAATGCTGTCGCCGGAGGCGGTCGAGCTATAATCCAAGCCTTTCGTGAGCAAGTCGCCATACGTCCAGCTTAACGATACCCGTGCGTTATGAGCATCGATGACATAGTTAACACCGCCCTCGTATGCATCACGATCAGAACTGGTGCTGGGCATCACACTGGTGTAACGGAAATACGGTTGAAACTGTCCGATCCAGACTTTATCGGGGATTAAGTACATGCCGCTTACGTCATAAGCATTGCCTTCAAACATGGTAAAGCCACCGCCGGCATCGCGTGAAGCCTGGCTGTAACCATTGCCAATGCCATAGTTTTTGTATTCGCCATTGAAGGTAATCACACCGTTGTTGGGCAGCACTTTTTCCAGCAAAATATCTGCTGTTGTTCCACGGAATGTGCCAGGATCATCCGATGTACCAGCGCCGTCTTCCTGATATTGGTTAGTAACCCCGACCGTCAGAATATCGCCGCCTTTACCGTAGTATGTGCCGGAGGTGTAGTAGCCTGGATTTTTCTCGACATCCCAGAAATTATAGGCAACACGTTGGGCATAAAGGATATTGTCGTCCACGTTTGCGCCGCCCCGTAAGCCACGGAAAAATCCGGCTGCGTATTGCAAACGTCCACCAAAAGCTGCCCCCCAGAAAGTCGCGCCGTCATCACGGCCAAAAGAACCCGCCGACGTGCCATCGGATTTGATGGTCAGGTTGAAGTCTGCCGGTTCAAAGGGAGTACCCGATGCAAAGACGTTGTAAATCGGGCTGTAGAATGGCCCGTTCATTTCCCTACGTTCAGCTGGCACCAACATCCGACCTATCCAAAGGTTGATGTACGGGTTGTATTCAAACTTGCCGATAGCATCCAAAATCCGCATTTCGCCGCCGTTGCCACAAGTCTGGCAATCGGTATTGAATTCGAGCTTGATGTATTCATGGATTTGCGCGTTCAAATATAAGCGGATGTTATCCAGCGCAAAATCATTGCTCCATTGGCTATTGCCGGGCGTACCTGCTGAATCTTCTGCTGCGGTAAAGCTGGTGCGTAAACCCGCACCTACGCTAACCCATTTCGTGTCATCAATTTTGAAGGTAGCACCCGCCTGGGTTGCAGGTGAATGCATCGCCGCCAACATCAATAAAGTCATAGCTGGGAGTAGCGGCTTGCTTCTTATCCCAGCCCTTATTTGTTTCGTAATTCCCATGACAGATCCCCTAAGTTTGAAATGTGATTTGTTTACGCATCTGGCAAGTCCAAATGCAGCCAATAGTTCAGGCTGGGAGGGATTATTTGATTTAGGGGGAATTTGTACAATACGTCATCTGACTCATCAGTTAAATGACGTATATCCAATTGTCTGGCTCTGGCATACTGTTATACAACTCAACCAACCGTATGAAATTTTATGAAACAGCCATTAAGCCGGGTTACCGAATGTGTTTACTTATTTGCGTTGTGCGGCTTGATTGGCTGTACACCAGACGTGGTAAAAAAACAGCAACCGTTTGATTTCAATCATCCTGGGCAAATTGAATTGCAGCTAGAAGGTATTGATTCTTCCGTATCATCAGCCGACATAGGTCAGCAAGTCGTCAATAATCTTGCCGAGTGGGGGTATCCGATTGGGGCAAAAGACAACCAACCGTTCAGCCATGTTTTGAAAGCGACCGTTGGCAAGATAGAACATGCCAACACGCCTACTGGCTTTTCGTTTTCAGCAGGCAACTCAGATCCGAGGGCTATAGATTTCCAAAAAGCCGATGTCCTGCCCATTCGTTGCGAGCTGTCTACCATTGATCACCCTGAGCAATCCGGAGAACTCAATATGGACTTGATGGCGAGCGAAGCGGACAAACTGGCACTGGTATCCGGCAAATTGGCTGACCACATCAGCACGGTCTGTTTCAATTTGCTGCGCGAACTGAAATGGCCTGAGCCACATAAAACCAATGGGCAAAACAGCGTTGCACCCAGTTGGATGCCGGAAATCCGCATTGAAACCAAAGAAGCCCCAACCAATCCCGGCACTAAATCTGCACCTTCTGATCCTGCTGATAAGGCGGAAGTGGAGGTCGAAGAATCAGCCAATGAAGAACCAGCCAATAAGAATGCCAGGAAGCAAATCGTCATCCATAACCAAGGTTCGCCCGTGATTTTCCAGTTTGGGCATGAACGGAAATAGTGGTAAGCGCCAACCCTACATAAGTAAATTGAATAGACGCACCGATTATGTGCGTCTGTTGTTGATTTCGCACCAGAAACGGCTGTGATTTGGATGATCACATCTCTTATGCGCAATAATGGTTTTCCGAAATTGGTGCATAAGGTAACTAACCCTTATATTTCATAAGGATTAATCACCCAGATAACGGGCAGGATAAAAATTTTATTAAATTGGCACGTATCATGCTTTATTTTAATGAAGTTAATAAAGTTGTCCTCATCGTGTGTTGTACCTTCTCAAGGCACTGTTCTTGTCAAAGAATGAGTGCCTTTTTTTTGCAACACTGAAGGGAAAATAAACCGTCCTTATTTCTTCGCATCTATAAGAGGGTACGCACTATGGCCTCACTATGGGATCACTACACGGTCACTGATGCTTACGATGAAATGCGTGGCTCTGCAAACCAGGCCAGGCCATCTAGCCATCGCTTGAGCAATTATTTGGATAGCCTTGACCATGAGACATTGGATGTCCGAAGGACTGCGGCTGATATAGCAATCATGGAAATGGGCATCACCTTTACGGTCTACAGCGACGAAGGCAATATCGACAGGGCATGGCCGTTCGACATTATTCCCCGCATTATCGAAAACAAAGAATGGCGGCGCGTGGAAGTCGGCCTGGAACAACGGCTTAAAGCCTTAAATTGTTTTATCAACGACACTTATAACGAACAATCGTTTATCAAGGAGGGCTTGATACCGGAACATATCATTGCCAGTTCAGCCAATTTCCTCAAGGAATGCGTTGGGATGCAGCCCAAGTTCGGGGTATGGGCAAATATTTGTGGCAGTGATTTGGTCAGGGATAAGGACGGCACTTTTTATGTGCTGGAAGATAATTTGCGCGTCCCGTCCGGCGTGTCGTACATGATCGAAAACCGGGTGATTACCAAAAAGGTATTCCCGGAATTATTGCAAGACTTGGATGTGCAACCCGTTGACGATTATCCGGCGCATTTACTTGAAATGCTGGTGTCCATAGCATCCGTGGATGTCAAAAATCCACGGATTGCGGTTCTAACCCCGGGGATTTACAACTCGGCGTATTTCGAACATGCTTTTTTGGCGCAACAAATTGGTGCGGAGTTGGTCGAAGGTGCCGATCTAATCGTGCAAGAAGACGACTGCGTTTATATGCGCACCATCAACGGATTGGAAAAAGTGGATGTCATTTATCGGCGTATCGACGATCAGTTCCTTGATCCTGATGTATTCCGTAAAGATTCCATGTTGGGCGTACGGGGTCTGATAAGGGCTTGGAAGGCTGGCAATGTCGCATTGGCGAATGCACCGGGTAGTGGAGTTGCCGATGATAAGGTGGTCTATTCCTACGTACCGCAAATGATCCGTTATTACCTCAATGAAGAACCCATCCTGCCGAATGTGCCGACTTATTTATGCAGCGACCCTGGGCAGCTTTCTTATGTGTTGGCACACCTTGAGGAACTGGTGGTAAAACCCGCTAATGAATCAGGCGGTTATGGGATGCTGGTGGGTCCACACGCCACGAAGGGACAAGTCGAAGAATTTCGTAAAATTATCAAGGCACAACCGCGCAACTACATCGCTCAACCCACATTGGCGCTGTCAACCTGCCCGACCTTATGTGACAATCAACTGGAGCCGCGTCATGTCGATTTGCGCCCTTTTGTCCTGCAAGGGGAAAACAGTTTTGTGACGGCTGGCGGATTGACCCGCGTCGCCCTAAAAAAGGGTTCCCTGGTCGTCAATTCTTCGCAAGGTGGCGGCAGCAAAGACACCTGGATTATCAACACGGGCAAGTAAATATGTTATCCCGATCTGCTGAACGCTTATATTGGCTGGCGCGGTACCTAGAACGGACTGAAAATACGGCTCGGTTACTGAGCGTGTACATGAACCTCATGTTCGATATGCCGATGGACGTAGAAGTGACTTGGCGCAATCTGCTGACAATATTTGGTGCGGAGGAAGAATTCTTTCAGCTTTACGATGTACCTAACGAACAAAACACGATGCGCTTCCTGCTGACCGACATTGCCAACCCGGGTTCCTTGTTCTCATCGTTGAATTCTGCCCGGGAAGATATACGGACATCCCGCGAGCTCATGCCTGACGAGGCTTGGCAGCAGGTCAATGAAATGTATTTGTTCGCGAAGAATAATGTGGAGACTGCCACCAATCGCCGGGGCAGGGTGTTGATATTGAACGAAATTATGCGGGGTTGCCAATGTTTCACGGGTTTTTTGTCGGGTGCTATGAGCCACAATGATGCACTCCAGTTTATCCGCTTAGGGCGAAATATTGAACGGGCTGACATGACGACGCGTATACTCGATATTGCCTCAATCATTTTGGCCGATGACCGTAGCGACAAATTGCGCCAACACGAAAATGCCTTGTGGATGCATGTCTTGAAATCCTTAAGTGCCTTGTTGATGTACCGCAAACATCGGCGGCATCGGATCAATAGCGGTGACGTGCTGGATTACTTGCTCAAGGATCAAGACTTCCCGCGCTCGGTTATTCATTGTGTCAATGAAGTCGAAACCTGCATTAAACGCCTTCAGAAGTCGGAAGGATTAAACGATAACCTGAACACATTGGCATCTTCCTTAATGGCTACTGACATCCATCGCATCACTCCGGCGCAACTGCACAAACTACTGGATGACATCCAGGTCAAGTTAGGCATTACCCATAACCAGGTCGCGTCAACCTGGTTTTTAGCGGCTAATTAAGTCTAGGGCATGATAAGGTTTTATTGCCAATGCGGGACTGAGATTTTCTTTGAAAACAGCCATTGTGCTGTGTGTGGCAAGGTTTTGGGATTCGACCCGAAACGACAAAATTTGTTGGCGTTGCAAGCCCATGAAGACAATATCTGGTTCTCTGTCACCACAAGCAGGCGTTATAGGCTTTGCTCACTGAGGCAGGATTTGGGTTGTAACTGGTTAATTCCAGTCCAGCAAAGTGACAGCCAATGCTTGTCCTGCCACCTGACACGCACCATTCCCACCCTGACCTTGCAACGTAACCACACGCGCTGGCAAAGCTTGGAACAGACCAAAAGAAGGGCTTTGTATACCATCCTGCGGTTGGGTTTAGCGTTTAACAGTTCTACCAATAGCTCCAGTTGTTCGGTTACTACGCCGCTTCCACCCCTTATTTTCGACTTCCTCGAAGACCAGCAGTCGAATTCGGAGGTAGGCCTGGATTTTGTTTATAGCGGCCACAGCAATGGCGTAATTACCATCAATGCGGCGGAAGCTGACGATAGCTTTCGTGCCGCCAACCGCGAACTCATGAATGAAATCTATCGAACCTTACTGGGGCATTTTAGGCATGAATTGGGGCATTATTATGGCCTGTTGCTTAAAAATGATGACAGAACATTCAACGAGTATCAGCAACTATTTGGGGATGAAAACCAAGATTACAAAGCTGCACTTGAACATTACTATGCCGAAGGAGCCAGGGACGATTGGCGGGAAAGTTTTATCAGTGCCTATGCTTCCGCCCATCCCCAGGAAGACTGGGCGGAAACCTGGGCGCACTACTTGCATATCAGCGACACCTTAGAAACTGCCCAGGCTTATCAGGTCATGAGTTGCAATCCAGTCGGCTTTGCATTTGAAAGGGAATTGTCCGAGTGGGCTAATCTGTCGGTAATACTGAACGCCTTGAACCGTAGCATGGGTGTTGACGATGCCTATCCTTTCGTCATTACGCCAATCATTGGGCAAAAGCTGAATTTTATAGACCGTCTCGTAAAGGCTTGGCAAGTGAACGGTCATAATGCGGCAAGGCAATAAAGGCGTTACGCAATTCCTCGTGCCAACGGCGTTTCAGTAATAACAGGTACTCGTCGTCAGCGTCAAAGCAATAGTATTCTTCAAAGCAGAAACTGTCCTTGCGGTAAACCAGGAGTTCTACTGGCGATCCGACGCTGGCATTGCTGCGTATCGTAGAATCCATTGAAATCAGGCTACACAGACCCGCTTCATCGAGCGGTGTGGACATTTTTACGAACCGATCCAGAATCGGCTTGCCGTATTTGCTTTCGCCGATCTGGAGGTAGGGAGTTTGCCTGGACGTGGTGATGCTGTTGCCTTCAGCGTAAATCAGGTAAGCGCCTGGAGGCTCTGCGCCGACCTGTCCGGCGATAATAAAGGTCGCGGTCGCATTAAAACTGGATTGCCCACCTTCTTCAGTATGCCGTTTTTGTTTCTCGATGCTGACCCGCCCCAGATAATCGGCGGCTTCAGACAAATACTGCATGGAATTGAGATTGACCAAGGCGTTTTCGCGCTTATCGCGCCGCAACTGCTCAACTACGGCTTGCGTCGTAGCCAAATTGCCAGCGCTCAACAAGATCAGTTTACGATCTTCCAAGGTAGCAAAAACGTGCATTTTGCTGTAGATGCTGACATTGTCGATTCCCGCATTCGTGCGGGAGTCAGAAGTCAACACCAAACCTTCATCGACCGAAACCGCGATGCAATAGGTCATGTCCGTTTAATCTCCAAAATATATATAGCAAGGAATTAGTCTACCCTAAATCGGCTATTTTTGCCCGTCATCACAAAAGATAAATTGAGATTTTTAAGGATGGTGAACACGGTGTTATTACGTCCCTTCTATGCTCTTTTTGTAACATTAGTATAAGCTGGATTTCTCGCTATTCTGTTTGCATGGTCTCCGACACTGCGCTTAAATTGCTAGTCCGTTGTAAAGCGACAGACACGGCAGCAGCACGGGTGACAACACCCAGCTTTTCAAAAATGTGTTCCAGGTGCTTATTGACGGTACGTGAGCTTCCTCCCAAAATAAGTCCTACTTCCTTATTGGTTTTGCCCCTGGAAATCCACATGAGAATTTCTGCTTCCCGCGAGGTTAGTCCCAAAGAATTTTTGACTGCATCGAGATTCCAATTCCCCGAACGCTTCTCCAGCAGTAGCAAATATTCTTGAAGATCATGGCAAGGTGTTAACTTTAAGGAGAAGTGAA
Source organism: Methylomagnum ishizawai (assembly GCA_945861705.1). Taxonomy (GTDB): domain Bacteria; phylum Pseudomonadota; class Gammaproteobacteria; order Methylococcales; family Methylomonadaceae; genus Methyloglobulus. The sequence goes on from CAMAVM010000003.1 coordinate 119,689, forward strand.
TTCCACCCCTAGTGCTTTCAAAAGCAACATGTTCGGCATTTTCTGATTTAGTTAGTTGTGATTTAACCCATTCAAATAGGGGTGTTGGCAGCGGTGAGCCGATTTTTATATTTTCTGGTAACATCGGCAATTGCAGGAATTCACACAGCCAGCGCGATCCGGCAAGAGGTAGCCACGTAATGCTACCACCCGCATTAATAGCCAACGCCGAAAACAAGCCATTGTTCAACGCATTTTCAACGCGCTGGATAGTCCGTGCTTGTTTTAGCTGGGCTTCAACCCGCGCTAGCACTTCGGGTGGACGAATGGGTTTGACCAGATAATCCACCGCACCTTCACCAAAACCGCGCAACAAATCATCCAATTCACTCAGTGCAGTCATGAATAGCACAGGGATTGCGGCAGTTTTGGGATCAGATTTAAGACGATTGCACGTTTCATAACCGTCGATACCCGGCATCATCACATCCAGCAAAATAATATCCGGTTTTAAGTACGCAATCTGTTCCAATGCCGATAAGCCATCAGTTGCGACCAAAACCCGATAACCGGATTCTGCAAGCGTATCCGACAATAAGGCCAAATTTTCCGGCGTGTCATCGACGATCATTACAGTGTCTTTTTTGGTGGTGAATTCATTGGTCATGGCTGTCTGCTTTCTCAGGGGTCAGATTGATGAGCGTTTTGAGTTCGGCAAGGCGGAATTCGTTGCTTAGCGATAACAGGCGTTGATAGTAATCCTCATGCTCTGGACGGGTTTGGCTTATTTCAGACAAATATTGATTAAGCCCAAAGAGATCACCAATACGGACATGGGCGATAATGGTTTCCATAATGTCCGAAGGCGGTAGGTTTTCAGACCCTGAAGGCAGCCATTTATCTTGTATGGTTTTAACGTCGCCTTGATAATTCCAATTAAGCCCAAGATGCAGCTTGAGCTTATAAAGTAGTTCCTGTACCTGCAAAGGTTTTGCCAGAAAATCGTTGCAACCCGCATTGATGGCATTCACACGGTCGGAAGGATAGGCGTTTGAGGTCAATACTATAATAGGTAGTAGATAGCTGCTTTGTCTTAATTTTTCAGCGGTTTCAAGGCCATTCATGTCGGGCATGGACAGGTCAAGCAAAACAATATCAGGGGGACTTTCCTGGACAATACGGAGACAGGCTTTGCCAGAATCGGCCTCAAACAGGGAAAACCCTAAGGGTTCTAAAATATCGGTAATCATCTGGCGATGTTCTGGCTGGTCATCCACCACCAGGACTTTCTTTACGCTTTCCTGATAGCCGATAATTTGTTGTTCACCCGGTTTTTCTTTATCGCCGCCCAAATTGGCAAGATAAAGGCGCACGGTAAATATGGTACCTTGGTTTAGGATACTGTCAACAATCAATTCGCCACCCATGATTTCAGTCAGGACTTTGCTGATGGTCAACCCTAAGCCACTGCCAGGAATCATATTTTCCTGAGCTAACTGAGCGAAGGGTTGGAAAATATTTTGTAGCTGTTCCTGATCTATACCTGCACCAGTATCAATGATTTGAAATGTAGTTACGCCACAACTGTAGCCAACCCTGAATATCACTTCGCCTTGCTTAGTGAATTTGATGGCATTGCCCAGCAAATTAATCAAAATCTGTCCCACCCGTTTTTCATCCCCGCGCACCCGTTGCGGCAGCGTGTTCATAATCTGGCAGCTAAAGACCAAGCCTTTGTCTTCAGCCTGGGGCTTGAAAATGCTAAGCAAGTGTTCGATAAAATTGGGGAAATCGATAATGTCTTTATTCAGTTCAAACTTACAGGCTTCAATCCGGGCGATATCGAGAATATCTTCAATCAATGAAGATAAATGCTCACCGCTGCGTTTTAAGATTGCTACCGCTTGCCTTCGATGGGCAGGGATGGACGGGTCTTTATGCAGGATGTAGGCATAGCCAATGATGCTATTTAATGGCGTGCGTATCTCATGGCTCATATTGCTAAGGAAGCGGCTTTTTGCGGAGTTTGCCTTGTCTGCCGCTTTGGTGGCTTCCTGCAATTTGGCATCGGTTTTTTTGTGTTCGGCGATCTCCATCAAGAGTCGCTGGGTTTGTTTGGCTGTTTCATCCTGAGCAACCCGTCGGCTTTCGTCATTCAATATCAACCACCATGTACACAGACCGATAAACACCAGCATTGATGAATAAACTTTGACAAAATTACTGAGTAATAGGTTGAATGATTGCAGATATTGTTGTGCGCCCAATAAATCTTGGTAATAAATAATGCCAATGAAAACACTGGTTAAGATAGTAAGGAAGGTGAATAACAAGCTAAACCGTATCAACCGCAATCTGGACAACAACGTAAGGCTATTGGGCAAGCACGATTTAGCTAGGCTTTCCAGGTAATCGTCCAACCGGAAGCCTGGTTTGCAGGCATCCATGCAGCTTGAATCCAGAGTGCAGCAAAGCGAGCAGATACTGCCTTCATAAAAAGGACAATACGCTGTATCTTCCCGCTCGAAATGGTTGCCGCAGATGGTGCATTGGCTAAGTTTGTCTTGATTTTTATGCGAATGGTAACGGGTCAGATAGCGCTTTCGCCCATACAGCTTTGCGATACAAGGCACCAACAGGAACGCCAAACCCAAAGCAATGAATGCAGAAAACGCCTGGGCATAATTGCCAAATAAACCCAAATAAGCCAAGATTGAAATAACTGATGCAAACAACGTCGAGAGCGTACCGACCGGATTCAGGTCAGGCAAATACGCACGTTTGAACTCGACGGTTTTGGGGCTGAGACCCAAGGGCTTGTTAATCAATAAATCAGCAGCGACTGCGCTGATCCAGGCGATTGATATGTTTGAAAATAACCCTAAGACTTTTTCCAGTGCGCTAAAGACACCAAATTCCATTAGCAATAAGGCTATAGAAACATTGAAAAATAGCCAGATAACCCGTCCGGGATGACTGTGGGTCAAGCGTGAAAAAAAATTAGACCATGCCAAAGAACCCGCATAAGCATTGGTGACGTTAATTTTGATTTGTGAAATGATGACGAATAAAGTCGTCACCGCCAACGCCGTTCGGCTGTTTTCAAACAAGCTGCTGTATGCAATCAGGTACATTTGCGTCGGCTCATGGGCATGGGCAGGCGCAATGCCGTGACGGATAGCAAGATGGGCAAGCAATGCGCCGCCGATCTGCCTTAACATGCCGAATACAATCCAGCCAGGCCCAGCAGCCAACGTTGCTGCCCACCAACGGAATCGGTTTTGTTGGGTAAGTTCTGGCATGAACCGGAGAAAATCCACCTGCTCCCCAATCTGGGCCACCATCGAAAACGCGATGGTGGTTGCGCTGCCAAATAACAACCAGTTAAAGCCTTGGCCGCTTTCGGCAATCCAGAAATAGGTCTGCAACGTCATGATGGCTTCGGGTTCGCGCACAAATACAGCAACGTAAGGCGTTACCAATAACAACAGCCACAGCGGCTGAGTCCACAATTGCAATCGACTGATCGTCGTAATGCCAAACGTAACCAACGGAATGACAGTGACAGCACTGACAATATGCGCTAACGCAATAGGAATATGGAAATACATCTCGATAGCCAATGACATGATGGAGGCTTCGAGCGCAAACAAGGTAAACGTAAAGAAAGCGTATATCAGCGAAGTGACTGTCGAACCGATATAGCCAAACCCGGCACTGCGGGTCAGCAGGTCAATATCAATGTTGTAGCGGGCGGCGTAATAACTGATCGGAAAGCTGGTGATGAAAATGATGATGCCAACCGCAATAATCGCCCAAACCGCGTTGGTGAAACCATAATTAATCGACAAAAACCCGCCTATCGCCTCCAATACCAGGAATGAAGTCGAGCCGAAAGCCGTGTTTGCAACCTGAAATTCCGACCATTTACGGAAGGTTCTGGGCGCAAACCGCAACGCGTAATCCTCCATGGTCTCATCTGCGACCCAGGCGTTATAGTCACGGCGGATATTGGAGATATTTTGATGGATTATTGCTTCCCTAAACAGCCTAGTTAGTAACTGTTACAAAAAAAGCAATAAATATGCCAGACACGCAGCTAGGTAATCGCCAGGAATACCGCTTTATTTGCCATCCCCGAAAGGTTAGTAATTCCAAAATGGTGCATCCATGAACCATTATTGTGCATAACTGTATAAGTGAAGTGCTAGAACAGTTAGTCTTTGCAACATGAAGCCAATAGCAAAATGGCGCGAGCCTTTTCAGCCCACCAAATCAGGGAGCAACGAAACAATCGCGCTTTTGATGGCTGTTGCCGCATTCTGAAGGTTGCCCTGTTCTTCACCATTCATTTCAGGGTGTAAATGGCGAAGGATACCGTTTCGTCCCACCACAACCGGGATGCTGAAACAGTTGTCCTTAACGCCCATCCATTCGTTGAATCGAGTAGATAAGGGCATAGTGCAGTTTTGGTCAAACACAATGGCTTCAATAACCATGCAGGTTGCGGTTGCAATCGCATGGTCGGTGTAACCTTTGAGACGAAAGACTTCAAATCCTGCTTCGATCACCTGATTGAAAAGTTCCCGATGGCGAGGGGTATCGCGGATACGCTCACCACCCGCTTCGGCGCTGCTTAGGATGGGAAATTGGTTCGGGCCGTGTTCGCCTAGTATATAAGTACGAAGGTCATCGGGGTGGATATGCAATTCCTGTGAAAGCAAGGTGCGGAAACGGGCGGAATCAACCAATGTCCCGACACCCATCACCCGATTGTGTAGGAAACCCGACAATTTTGTTGCCGCATAAGTCATCACATCCACCGGATTAGTGACAATAATAAAGATGGCATTTGGATTATTGGCTGCGAGTGTGGGAATCAATTCCCTGAACATAGCGGCGTTATTTTCACCCAGTTGCATCCGGGAAGTGATGATTTCACCTTCAACCGCAACAGATGCTGTAATAATAATGATGTCCGCGCCCGTGACTTGACTATTGCTGCACGCTTCTATGTGCATTGGCCGCGAGCAAAACGCCAAGGTGTGCTGCAAGTCAAGCGCATCGCCTTTTGCTTTTTCAGGGTTGCGCCCCGCGATCACCAGATGGTCACAAAATTGCTTGAGAACCAAGGCATAAGCAATGTTGATTCCGACACGTCCAGTTCCAATGATGGCGATTTTCATGGCTACCTTAGCTTACGTTTGGTTATAGGTATTTCAAGACCTGTGCATTCATTAATGGGATCTTTATTTTGATCGCCCAATTAAAAGCACAACCTCGTAGGTCTAAACGCCGTCTATTCACCATTTAATCCGGCATGATAACTATGCGGTTTGTCAATACTCGTCATTTGTTGCGGAAGACGGATAATTGTCCGTCGAGCAAAGTGATTGCTGGTTTGGGTCACTGAATTGTGAACAAGGGTTAGATGAAACAATTTCAATTTCCAACATCATAAACATCAGAATCACTAGGGTTAAAAAACCAAATGCCTGCATGGTTGCATCCTCTCGGTTAACGGTTTAGCCAATGCATGGGTTTAATGAGGGCTGCCCCACATCCTAAACGCAGCCAACCCATACATTTAAGAAATAAGCATTATTTATGCCAGCCATTAAAGCCTTAATTCATCAGCATTTTGGCAAGTGGTCACGGTAACCTGACTAATACCGTCAACTTGAGTGTCAATTATTTGTAAGTGCCTATACCCGCTTGGTATTAATGTAGGCTATGTCACCGTTAAATATGGAATTTTTTATCTGCTTCTCCAGTCGAACGCTGTGGTTTCAATAACTAAATATAAGCCAATCTGACTTTTACACACATTGTCACGGTCACCGATAAGCTATTGCGTTCTGCCAGAATGGTCTAGCATGAGCCATAATTCATCTGATGAGGAATATTTATGTTAAGTTTAACTTTCCAAGACGGCTTAGATAAGGTTCGCAACCAATTACCGTCGGTTATTGCTGATTTCAGCATAAATTCAGAAAATCACCGTGCAATGGTTTTGAAGTGGCAAGAATACGCTGATAGCCGTTTACTTTAAGTCGAAGGCAAACGGTTTATCAAATGAGTAAACACACAAATTGCCCACGCTATCCAAAAGGCTAATTATGGACGTATTGACAGACCTCAAAGCTATCCTGCATTCCAAACGGGCGAATATTTACTACCTGGAAAAATGCCGCGTCATGCAAAAAGACGGGCGGGTTTTATATTTGAGCGAAGCCAAAGACGAAAACCAATACTGGAATATCCCCATCGCCAACACCACCGTCATCCTGCTCGGCACAGGCACATCCATCACCCAGGCAGCGGTCAGGATGCTCGCCTCAGCAGGCGTATTGATCGGCTTTAGCGGAGGCGGCGGAACACCCCTGCTAATGGGCAACGAAATCGAATGGTTCACCCCGCAAAGCGAATACCGTCCGACCGAGTATATCCAAGGTTGGCTAAGTTTCTGGTTTGATGACCAAAAACGCTTACAAGTCGCCAAACAATTTCAGGCGCAACGGCTGGATTACCTACGCCGCACCTGGGGCAAAGACAAAGACCTCAAAGCCGAAGGCTTCAACCTGGACGATCACGACATAAACCTCGCGTTAGACGGCTATAACGCAAAAATAGACAACGCCCAAAAAGTTGGCGACCTGTTGCTCACCGAAGCCCAACTGACCAAAAGCCTGTACAAAGTTGCCGTCAAACGCAGTGGTCAAGCAGAATTCGTCCGCAATTACGACAGCACGGACGATGCCAACGCCTTCCTCAACCACGGCAATTATCTGGCTTATGGCCTAGCCGCGACCACACTTTGGGTACTGGGCATACCGCACGGCTTCGCCGTCATGCACGGCAAAACAAGGCGTGGTGCCTTGGTTTTCGATGTCGCCGACCTCATCAAAGACGCCATCATCCTGCCTTGGGCGTTCATCAGTGCCAAAGAAAAAATGAGCGAACAAGAATTCCGCCAGCAATGCTTACAAAAATTCACCGAACACAAGGCGCTGGATTTTATGTTTGAGCAAGTCAAACAGCAAGCTTTGCGGGAAGGAAAAGAACCGCATGGGTAAAATTAAAATACCGTTCGTGGAAAGTGTTTTAAATACACCGTTCGTGGTGAGCCGTGTCGAACCGCCAACAACCTTGATTAAATGTTTTCATAAAATGATGGTCACTAAAACATTGCCCCGCGATACTTTACCGCGACCGTTCTTCCCTCAACACTTCACGCAACGCGTCTTTAACGCTGTCAGTCAGCAAGCCGCGACGCAAAGTTTCATTGATAAGCGTTTGGTATCCCCGACCGCCTGCTTTGGCTTTGTAGGCATTGATAACAGAGGTATCTAGCATGATGGTAATCCGTTGTTTGCCTAAATCTAAATCAGGCAAAACCTCGCGTAAAGGCTTAAGCTCAGAAAATTGCGCCTCCTCTAACTCAGGGCTATCTTCATCCGGCGTATCGGCAAGCGGTGCAGCATCGACTGCTGACCAATCAATTTTGGATGATGCTTTTGAATTTTTTTTGCTCTCGTACATTGGCTTTCCTCAAAGAAATAATACGGATTTCATCACCTGCAGGATAACAAAAAACGACCACCATCAGCCTGCCGTCGATAGTGTTATATCCGATAAAACGCCGTTCAGGGTAATTCTTGCGGTTATCCTCGACAACCAACATGGTATCATTGAACATCGCTTCTGCCGCCAGCAAAGGCAGTCCTCGGCTTTTAATATTTGTTTGGTTTTTAACTGGGTCGCAGGTCAGTTTCACAGGTTAAATTATACATACAATAATATGCATAACGATAGCAATTTTTCACACTATCTACTATCAAGCTAAGGTTTAATACCTTTAATAAGGACACTACCATGATGGTAACTTTTATTTCAGAATGCGAAAAGAAAGCCCTAAACCGCACCCGCCGGGTGTTAGACGCATTCGCCAACCGCATCGGCAGCAACACCTGGCAAACCGTCATCACCGAAGACGGTCTCATCGCCATCAAAACCCTGCTCAAAAAGACCGCCACCAAAAACACCGCCGTGGCTTGTCATTGGATAAGGTCACGCAGCCGCAGTGAGTTGGTTTGGGTTGTGGGAAATAGAGATCAATTTAATTCACAAGGACATGTACCCGTAAACACCACCATGAAAGAATTTATTATGGAAATATCAGCCGACAAACCAAATCCTAATTTTTTGTACGCCAATACCCATTTGCAATCGCTGCATGAACATTTATTTGCGGTGGGTTATGTTGCGGAACAGCTCCATAAACGCTTGATGCCGAACCAAGAGAAGCAAACGACCGCCACTTTTGTCGCGGGTTGTTTACATGATTTAGGCAAAATCGACCCATGTTTCCAAGACTGGGTAAGAAACTCGAAAAAGAAAGATTTTTTCGCAGAAGATGGGCAACATATTGACGATACGAAGTTTAGTTTTGATAAGCATCCTCGGCATAATGAGGTTTCTGTGTTGCTGTATGAATTGCTTGATCCCATTGGCTTCAAGGACATCAACGCCGCAAACAAAATGGCGATTAAACACACCATCTACTGGCATCACGCCAAACCCTACCGCAAAGAAAAAGACCAAGATTTTTCAACCTATGGCGGCATCCATAAAAAATTGTCGAGCAATTTAACTAGCCTTAGCTTTGCAGAACTGGTGGAGAAAACCCAAAAATTGCTAAAAGACTTAAGCGAAATGGATTGTCGCTACCATGCCATTGATGCTTCTTTGCTGGAAAAAATATATAGCGAGGAAGTGGATTTAGATGTTTTGATAGCTGATAAAAAAACCAAGCCTTTACCCAGTTATAAAAGCTATGAAACTGAAGAACGCATCGAAAATTATCAGCAACAAATTAAAGAAAATGCTTTTAACAACATCATACGTACTTGTGTTATTTCCGCTGATCGTTGGGTTTCGTCGCTTAGTCCGTCTGATTTGCATAAACATATCAAAAATAACAGCCTTAATACCTTAGTCGATGAGCTGTTATTGCTGGAATCTACGCTGTGTTCGCATATTGAAACTTGCTTAACGTATTTTCCAACTGGTGAACGCAGTAACAAGCAAAGTGAGATTGCACACCAGCTTACCAAAGCCCAAGGCGTTGCGGTTTTAGCAGGGCCAGCGGGTTGCGGTAAAACTAAAATTGCGCTGGAATGGGCCAAGTTAAAAAATGCCCAGCAATTGATTTGGATTTGCCCCAGAGTGCAAGTTTGCCAAGGTTTATTCCATGAATTGACTTCGGAACAATACTTACCTGATGCAAAAATTGAAATCAATACTGGCGAATTTAAATATATTAATCAATGGGATAAGCCTACACCAGAAAAAGAATATTTTTCCGGCAATATTGTCATCACCACCATAGATCAAATATTCGGTGCGATTATTACCCATACCAAAGCCAACTCACTCATTAATTATTTAAACGCCCATGTGGTGTTTGATGAGTTTCACGAATACATCAACATGCCAGCGTTTAATTTGCTGTTTGCTGAGTTGATTGCCTGTAAACAGCAACAAGCGTCACAGGCTAATACTCTTTTGGTTTCAGCGACACCGCATTATTTTTACTTGCAGCATGTGCTAGGAATTGACCTAGAAGACATTATCGCCATGCCGTCATTTAACCCCAGTACCTACCAAATAGAATTCAGGGTATTCGACGAAACCAAACAAGATAACAGCAACCCGCTGTATCAATCACATCAGGCCAACACTTTCGTTATCAGCAATACGGCGATAACCGCGCAAAAAAGCTTTATTCGCAATCAACAAGAAAATTCAGTGTTATTGCATTCAAAATTTAAGAAAAGTGACAAGCAAAAATGGTTTGGGGAAGTTTACGAATCCTTTAAAAAAGACGGAACGCGAAAATTTGATGTTTTACGCAGCGGCCCAATTGTACAAGCGTCTTTGAATATTTCTTGTGACGCGATGGTGACGGAAATAACCAATGCGGAAGATTGCTTGCAGCGTTTAGGTCGGCTTGATCGCTTTGGTTTAAACAAAGATGTGAATGTGTATTGCATAGCAGTGCCAGAGCCGATTGACCAAGGTAAGGGTACAGGTTCATCTGCCCGATTTTTATCGCGTATGTTTACTTTTGGGTCTACTAAGGCTTGGTATCAATTACTAAAAGCAGAGTTGAGTGAGCAAATGTTTACGTTGCCGCAACTTTACAAACTCTACGAACAATTCCACAAGTCTGATAATGGCCGGAAATTCCTAGTTTCCGATTTAACCGCTTCGCTAAAGAAAAGTGTAGAACTAATTAATCAAAAAGTCATTGATCCGATTACGATTCCGCCCAAAAAGGTACAAGAGAAAGGCAACGCCAAAATCAGCAAAAATTCGTTACGTGGTGAAAACCGCTTTGTGCAAATGGCGGTTTGTTTTGTAGACGATTCCGGTAAACCTGATATTCGCGAACAGTATGCTTACCAACCGCCGATTAATGAGCGTGATGAGTTTGATAACTTAACCACCTCTACCGATGAAATTCAAGGTTATGGTGACAGCGATAAAAACTTGCTGGCTTACATGAAAAATAAGCACCACAACATAATGGGCAGCAACAAAGCTTTTAAAGATTTTATCTTGCTAAACGAAGCAAGAGATCCTGAATTTCCGGTTTATCTGAGCTATACGCCTAACGATTTACTTCGGGTAGGCGGAGAAAGCGCACGGCATAGTTACGCCATTTACTATGCCGTGTGTGAGAAACAACCTATTGGCGCAATTTCAATGAAACAATTAACAACAAAAGAGGAATAATTTATGCAAAAAATTACAGGTATTAAAAGCGTGGATTTTAAAGTGGTTGCCTATGGACATGGCGTAGTGAATTGGAATGGACCGACAACGCTTGCGGGTAATGATGGAAAAACAGTTGATAACCATACGCTGCCAAAGCTCAGAGGCTATAGCAATTTAACAGGAAAGGTCAAAGAAGAAACTGGTTATAAATACAAAAAACAAGCGTCTGATATTGATTTTAAAGAAACACCGATGTATATCAGCCAAAACTGTATCCGCCACCATTTGTTTAGGGATCAGGCGTTTGATTTGCACTATGCCAAAGATAAAAACTTACAAGATGTGCTGGCTTCTATTACGGGGTTGATACGTGGCTACGTTGTGCCTTCAAGCCAATGTAAACGTACCAGTCCGTTATTGCTAGAGGATTTTATTGACCAATTAGGCAATGGCAATTTTGAGCAAATGGGGCGTTCTGGTTCAAAGGAAAAGAGCAAAGACGACAAAGGCGATGACGTTGCCAGCAACTCATTTTTCTCCAAAACCACGTTTGGTGAAACCCAGTATTTGGCTTATGGTTCTATCAGCATTGAGCAATTAGAGTTTATTTCGCTAGATAAAAAGTTTGACCGTGCGTCGATGATTATCAAAGAAGGTGAGGGAGAAAAAATTGCCGAAGTGGTGCGAGCGTTCATCAAAAGCCTAGCCCCAGCACGTAACCCCAAAGCTATTTTCCATAAAAACTATGTACGCGGAGGCACTATCTTTGAAGAGGGTGAAGTCGGAATTTTGTTGGATAACGAAGCTATTGATATATTGATTCAAGAAACTATCCGCATGATTAGCGAATTAAGCATTCGTCAGGCCAAAGGCTATATGTATATGGACAGTGTGCTGTTGGACTATAACGACAGCCATAAAATGATGCGTATTAAACGCTCGGAAAGCGAAATTTCGGAAACGCCGGAAAACAATTACGCTATTTACTTTTATGCAAAATAGAGGCGTTTATGCGTATTACAATTAAATACGAAGCGGCTTGGCAAAACTCCTTTCTGGAAGGCTCTAATAATGAGCCGTTGCCAAAAGGCGGACGGGGGTTTATTGGCTCAATGACCAATTTATCTAAGCGTAATAGTGATGGTAAGTATCCTAATTTTGTTCAGCGTGAAATCAGTCATGATACCGTCATGGGCGTTTTAAACAGACTGATTGGCGATCAGCGCAAGCTTTATCAATCACGACAAGCGGAAAACTATTTTTTTACGGATTTAGAAAATCAAATTACATTTGAAAACAAGCATGACCGATCTAAACCAATCAATTCGGAAATGGTTTATATCCGTAATATCACAGGTAGTACCGATCAAAATTCTTTTACTGGCATGATTAAAGGCAACGACCCGATTTTTAGCTCGGATTATTCGGATGCTTTTTGGGGTGTTATTACGTTAGATTTTGATACTCTTTGCCAGTTTATAATAACCGAAGATTTTGCCATTGATAATCAAAGGAAATTTGATCCAATTAGCGTACTTAACCTATTAGAGGAACTTAATAAATCAAAAGCTATTGAGGTAATAGGCAATGTTGAACATGCGTTATCTGAATTAAACACTAGATTCCCTGGTGCTGAGTATGTTGATGGTAAAGGCTTGATTAAACCGATCATGTTTTATTGTTCTGCATTGTATTTACAAGTTGCGCGGTTAAGCAAGTACTTCGATTTGTCTAATGCATTGACCAAAAGCGGTGGAATTAGCGGTATTTCAAAGCGTGGCTTTACCGCCAAAGACTTTATGGATCGTTTTACTACGGGCAGTAAAAAACCGATTTGGGGCAATCCTTATATGTTGAAAGAAAAACGCAAAGGTGAAGGCGAGGTGACTTCGTTACTAACTAAAGCCAATGGTACGCTAGAAATCAATTTGAACATACCACAAGTAAAAGCCGAAGAACTGAAAGATATGATAAAAGCGGCTGGTGTTTCGAGTTTTTATCTGGGTAAAAAAGGGCTGGCGTATATTGATAATCTTCGGATATAAGGGTAAATCATGAAACATTACATAGAAATAACCCTAATAGAAAACTCAGACTTAAACCTCTTCAGCCTCTGGTCCAAAACCTACCAACAACTCCACCTCGGCCTAGTCGAGATGCAGGACGCAGCCCGGCGGGTGCCGATTGGCCTGTCCTTCCCCGAATACCACATGGGGGATAAGTTTGGTATTTTGGGCGGCAAGCTGCGCTTGTTCGCCCAGGACGAAACCACGTTACTTAAGTTCAACGCCAGCAAATGGCTTGAACGACTGAGCGATTACGTGCATTGCACCAGCATCCGCCCCGTGCCGGACAAACTCAAAGGTTACGCTAATTATCGGCGGATACAGCCGATAACCAGCAAAGAACGCTTGGCCCGGCGTTATGCCAAGCGGCACAACATGGATTACGGGACGGCCTTAAACAGCTTGGTGGAACTGTCCGTTAAATCAGCGGATGGCATTGGTTACGAGAAGAAAATGCTGCGTTATGCCGAACTGCCCAACCCAACCATCACCTTGCCGTTTATCCGCCTAAAAAGCCTAAGCGGCGGCGGGGAGTTTTGTTTGTGGATTAAAAAATCTGTCGTCACAGAACCCAGTGGCAGTACTTACAGCAGTTATGGGCTCAGCCCAATCTCCACCGTGCCTGATTTTTAGTGTTCTTTATGGGCGAATAATAGAAATTTTGGTCGTTAATTAATGATACGGAAAGAAGTGCAAACCTAAGTATGAACTTCGGCCTTATCTTGGTGACAATAACTATTGATTCGGCCTTTTAATGTTTGAACCGTTCGTACTGAGCTTGTCGAAGTACAGACCACCTTTCGACAGGCTCAAGGCGAACGGAAACTTAATGCTTCACAAGGCCGAATCAATAATTACGTAAGCCGTGAAGGTAAAAAGCTTATTTAATAAGCGTAGCATTATGCTACAATTTAATATCTCTCTCATCCTAAAGGACATTCTATGGCAAAAGCGGCATCACCCATACGGTT
>CAMAVM010000004.1 GCA_945861705.1 Methylomagnum ishizawai
CGTCTTGGATGCCATGCAAAATGGGCAATAACGCGCCAGGTTTATCCTTAAGATTGGTGATGATTGCTTGTACATTGGCTTGCACTTTGGGGTTTATGGGGCTTGATCCGGTCATACGTTTCTCGTTAAGGCAATGCCGTTATTCCTGATAATGGCAGTCTGACTTTATAAAGCTAAATGATGGACTCAGTTTAACACATCAATTAAATAGTGTAAAAAACACATAAATAAACATAAAAAAATAATTTATGTGACCTTTAATTTAATAGTAAATTCATGCTATACGTAAAAATCACATTGTTATGTACAAAATAACTGATAATTAGTGACTTTTTTCGTTAAGTCCTTATCCGCATCGGCGCATTGCAGTTCATTATCAACACCGCTATATTGACCGTCCTAATGTAAAAGCTTAAGAGACCATTCCCCTTGACTGAAATGATGACTGTGCATGAGATCGCAGATTACCTGCGAGTTAAGGAACGCAAGATTTATGACCTGATCACGCAAAAACAGATACCCTGTACCCGTGTTACCGGAAAGTGGCTGTTTTCCAGGCACTTGATCGACCTTTGGTTGATGAACAACAGCGAAACCAGCTTGCAGGACTTGCGCTTTAAAATCATCCCTGAAATCGTAGTCGGTAGCCACGACCCGTTGCTGGAGTGGGCTTTACGTGAAAGCGTTTCGGCGATGGCGATGCAAACGACGGGTAGTCTGGAAGGGCTTAGTCGTTTTTCCGCAGGCGAGGCGATGGTTTGTGCCATGCATGTCCTGGATGTCGGGACGGGCGAATACAATATTCCGGTGGTCGAACAAACCTTGCAGGATAACGATATTGTGGTGCTGGAATGGGCTTGGCGAAGGCAAGGTTTGATAGTCGCCAAAAATAATCCACTGGCGATAAAGAACCTTGCTGATTTAGTAGATAAACGACCCCGATTGATAACACGGCAAGCCGGTTCTGGTAGTCGTATCTTGCTGGATCATCTGCTGGAAAAATCAGGTTTCGCTGAAAACAAGCTGAATATAATTGACACACTGGCTCGTACTGAGATGGAAGTGGGACTGGCGATTTCAGGGGGCAGGGCGGATGTTGGCATGGCGGTGTCGTCAGTTGCAAAGCAATTGCATCTTGGTTTCATGCCCTTAGCCAAAGAGCGGTTTGATCTGGTCATACGGCGGTTCGATTATTTTGAGCAGCCTATCCAAAAATTGTTGGCGTTCTGCCAAACAGCGGCATTTAACGACAAAGCCAAGGAATTCGGCGATTATGACATTAGCGGTTTGGGGCGGGTTGTTTACAATAAGCGTTAGGCTGAAGTGATTGTTATAGATATTGTTGATATTATTAAGAACGAACTAACTTTGTGGCAATTAAAATGAATGACAGTATCCGCCAACCTATCCCGCCATTCACCCAAGAAACCGCTACCCAGAAAGTACGCGCGGCTGAAAATGCCTGGAATACCCGAAATTCAGAGAACATAGCACTGGCGTATACAATCGACAGTTTGTGGCGTAATCGGGCAGATTTTCTGCAAGGTCGTACGGCAATTGAGGAATTCCTGGCGCAAAAATGGGCAAAGGAACGGGATTACCGCTTGATAAAAGAGTTATGGGCATTCCATGATGCACGGATTGCCGTCCGCTTTGCTTATGAATGGCATGATGATTCGGGTTCGTGGTTTCGTTCCTATGGCAATGAAAACTGGGAATTCGATATAAATGGCTTGATGAAACGGCGCATCGCCAGCATTAATGACCTGCCGATAAGTGAGGCAGAACGTAAATTTCACTGGCCGTTGGGCATAAGACCAGATAATCATCCTGGATTATCCGACATAGGATTGTGATTTAGCTTTGTGCTTATATTAGGTTAAACACATTCCAAGAATGTTGTTTTATAATGTATGTAACTAATTGAATAATAATTATAAATGTAGATTTGTTGTAATTATTGTCCGGTTTTTTAAAGGTTGTTTATACGTTGACACAATCCTGAAGACAAAACCTATTGTTGGGTACTATGTCCCGAATTAGGATTTTCAACAAGAGTTCACTAAATTAGTTGGTTTAATGGGTTTGAACATTTATAAGAAAAATAAATTTAAAACTCGATAGCGAATGCAGTATCGTTTAAAATCTAGTCTTTAATAATAAGAACGATTGATGAGGAGCTGGAAAGATGATCAAAAGATACCTGGTAGCGTTACCGGTAGCGGCAGTTTTTTTTGCACTTTCAGCGAATGCTGATGTCGTATTAAAAGATAATTCAGAAATTCTGGGCAAGTGGAAAGTGACTGCCGAGTCACCGAAATTAGACGGCGAGAAAAAAAAGGTTATAGTGGAGTGGGACTTCCAGGAAGGTGGCGTTCTCATGAGTAAGGCGACAGATGTGGGCGGGAGAACGTTGGAGATGAATATACCGGTTCAGTATAAGGTCGAAGACGGCGTGATAAAAAAACAGGTAGCTCCAGGACGAGAAAAACTTGAGTCTTGTAAGGTTATTGAGAAAAATGGCTCAGAAATGATCTTGAAATGTCCGTTTCTTTATTACTTTTTAACTAAATTATAATAACAAAGGGTGCAACGATGATTGGTGGAATATTAGGTATTCTTGTGCTTGTTTGGGTTTACCAAACAGCCACAAAAGCGAACGTAAGTAATGTGGTAATGTGGGTGATGATTTGTGCTGTGGTTTATATGGCATCACAGTTCTTATTGATTGGAGGCAGTAATTACCTTATCGAATCGATGAGAGCAAGTGAGGGCGGTGAGGCTTATGAGCGTGATGTCCTGAGTATTGGTGACAGGAAAAATGTGGGCGGCTTTCAAGGCTCAAAAGGAACGTTCTCGTCGGTGTTTTTTGAATTGTTTCCACCCCTTGCAGGCTTCTTATTGGTTGCATTTGTCCGCACCAAGTTTGTCCTAAAAGAGTCACTGACTAAATCTAATTTATTTAGCGGTTTTGGCGATATGCTCAAGAGCATTAAAGATAGCTTTAAAAATCCTGATAACAAATAAGCCGTATAGCAAAATGAAAAGCCCAGGCAATGCTTGGGCTTTTTTGTGTTTGAAATAAAGGAAATATTTAGTATTGTTTAGCCTAATCACCCAAAACCCTGGAAACCACAAAAATCAGGGTAGCGACAAATAAGACAGTAAAAATCAAGCCACCAACCACATAAGTCGTAAGCGAACCTTGCTCGAAGTCCAATTTCCGATTCTTGTCGCTCTGGACACCCACAAAAGCTGCTAAAATACTCATGATCGTTTGAATAATAGTTGGTTTTGACACGATAATCTCCTAGGGAAGCACTTAAAAAATAATAGAGCTTGATCGCTTTTAAAGCAATAACAATCAAGTCACACACTCCGGCAATAAATCTAAATGAGCAAATCAGCACTTCTTAAGCAAGCATTATCCCAAAGAATCCTGTTTCTTGACGGCGCAATGGGTACGATGATCCAGGGTTATAAACTGGAAGAAAAGGATTTTCGAGGTGACCGCTTTGCCCAGTGGGAAGTTGATCTTAAGGGCAATAACGACTTATTGTCGATAACCCAGCCAGATATTATCAAAGCCATTCATAGTGCTTATTTTGAGGCGGGTTCGGATATTGTTGAAACTAATACCTTCAATTCTACCAGTGTTTCTATGGCAGATTACCGCATGGAAGCACTCGCTTACGAACTTAATGTTGAATCGGCACGCGTTGCCAAGCAAGCTGCCGATGAATACACGGCAAAAACACCGGAAAAACCGCGCTTTGTCGCTGGTGTTCTTGGTCCGACCGCACGTACCGCGTCAATGTCGCCCGATGTCAATGATCCTGGTTTTCGCAATATATCATTTGACGAACTGGTTGATGCCTACACAGAAGCCACGCGTGGATTGATAGACGGCGGTGCGGATATTATCCTGATTGAAACCATCTTCGATACCCTGAATGCCAAAGCCGCTATTTTTGCGGTTGATGGGTACTTTGAAACCATTGGTTACAAACTACCGGTGATGATTTCCGGTACGATTACCGACGCATCGGGAAGAACCCTATCAGGACAAACCGTTGGTGCCTTCTGGCATTCTTTAAAACATATTGAACCGATTTCTTTCGGTTTTAATTGTGCTTTAGGCGCAACCGAGTTACGGCAATATATTGCTGAATTATCGTCTATTGCTGACACTCACGTTTCGGCTCATCCCAACGCCGGATTACCCAATGAATTCGGCGAATATGATGAAACACCCGAGCAAATGGCACAAGAACTGGCAGATTGGGCGCAGAGCGGTTACCTGAATATTATCGGCGGTTGTTGTGGCACGTCACCTGCGACGATTAAAGCCATTAGTGATGCGGTGCAGAACCATGCGCCCCGAATCATTCCTGAAATTGAAAAACAATGCCGCTTATCAGGACTAGAGCCAATGTTGATAGGTGCAGATAGTCTGTTTGTAAATGTCGGCGAACGCACCAACGTCACCGGTTCAGCTGCATTTAAACGACTGATTATCGAAGGTAATTTTGAAGTCGCGCTGGATGTTGCCAAACAACAGGTCGAAAACGGCGCACAAATCATCGACATCAACATGGACGAAGGCATGTTGGAGTCCAAAGAAGCGATGGTGCGCTTCTTGATGCTGATTGCATCCGAACCGGACATTGCCAAAGTACCGATTATGCTGGACTCTTCCAAATGGGATATTTTGGAAGCTGGGCTTAAATGTATCCAAGGTAAAGGCGTAGTCAATTCTATCTCACTAAAAGAAGGCGAAGAAGCGTTTATTAAACATGCCAAGTTGGTGCGTCGTTATGGCGCGGCAGTTATCGTCATGGCGTTTGATGAAGAAGGTCAAGCCGATACCAAAGCCCGAAAAGTCGAAATTTGCCAACGCGCTTATAAAATTCTCGTCGAACAAGTTGGTTTTCCGCCCGAAGATATTATTTTTGACCCCAATATTTTCGCTATTGCCACGGGCATCGACGAACATAACAACTACGGTTTGGACTTTATCGAAGCCACCAGCGAGATTAAGCAAACCCTGCCTTACGCATTAATTTCCGGCGGCGTGTCTAACGTGTCGTTCTCGTTTCGCGGCAATAATCCGGTGCGTGAAGCGATTCATGCGGTGTTTTTGTACCACGCTATTCAGGCAGGTATGTCGATGGGTATCGTCAACGCCGGACAATTGGCTATATACGAAGACATTCCCCGCGACTTGCGCGATGCAGTTGAAGCCGTGGTCTTAAACACCCACGACGGTAGTGGCACGGACAAATTACTGGAATTGGCGGCGAAATACCGTGGCGATGGCAGTAGCAGCGAAGTCAAACAGGAAAATTTGGAATGGCGCGAGTGGCCAGTAAGTAAACGCCTGGAACATGCGCTGGTCAAAGGCATTACCGATTACATTGACGAAGACACCGAGCAAGCGCGATTAGAAGCCGAACGTCCACTGCATGTCATAGAAGGCGCATTGATGGACGGCATGAACGTGGTCGGCGACCTGTTTGGTGCGGGTAAAATGTTCTTACCGCAAGTAGTGAAATCCGCGCGGGTCATGAAAAAAGCCGTGGCGTACTTGATGCCATTTATGGAAGCCGACAAATCTGCCGAAGACCGTCAGACCAATGGCAAAATCCTTATGGCTACCGTTAAAGGTGACGTGCATGATATCGGTAAAAATATTGTCGGTGTCGTGTTGCAATGCAATAACTACGAAGTTATCGACTTGGGCGTGATGGTGCCCGCCGAAAAAATCCTGCAAACCGCACGCTTGGAAAATGTCGATATTATCGGCTTAAGCGGGTTGATTACCCCGTCACTGGATGAAATGGTGCATGTCGCCAAAGAAATGCAGCGCCAAGGCTTTACTATTCCTCTGATGATTGGCGGTGCAACCACTTCCCGCGCCCATACTGCCGTCAAGATTGAACCGCACTATAAAGGTGCGACGGTTTATGTGACAGATGCCTCTCGCGGAGTCGGTGTAGCCAGTAACCTGTTAAGCGCCGAGCTAAAAGATGAATTTGTCCAGAGCACACGCGAAGAATACGCAGAAGTCAGGGAACGTCATAAAGGCCGCGAAGCGAAAACTAAACAGCATACTCTTGACGCTGCACGGCAAAACAAATTCAACTGGGGCGGTTACGAGCCGGTTAAGCCTAAGTTTTTAGGCACAAAAGTTATCGACAATATTTCCTTGGGTGTGTTGGTTGAATACATTGACTGGACACCATTTTTCCAGACTTGGGAAATGGCGGGAAGTTATCCTAAAATTCTCGATGATAAAGTCGTCGGTATGGAAGCTAGGACGCTGTTCGATGATGCCAATAAAATGTTAAAAGAGATCGTAAGCGAGAATTGGTTGACTGCAAAAGCAACCATTGGCTTCTTTCCGGCAGCCAGTAACGATGATGATGTCATCTTATTTACCGATGAAACGCGAACCAAAGAACGCGAAACCTTGCATCATTTGCGTCAGCAAAACATGAAAGCACCAGGTCGTCCCAATTATTGCTTGTCCGATTTTATAGCGCCAGCAGATTCCGGTAAGCATGATTATATTGGTGCATTTGCCGTGACGACAGGGATAGGCATAGAAGCCAAACTTGAAGAGTTTGAACGCGATCATGACGATTATAGTTCTATTATGCTTAAAGCCTTAGCAGACCGCTTGGCGGAAGCCTTGGCAGAATATATGCACCAAGTCGTCAGAAAAGACTTCTGGGGTTATGCAGAAGACGAAACGCATGATAACGACCAGCTAATCAACGAAGCCTATCAGGGTATACGACCTGCGCCAGGTTATCCGGCGTGTCCAGACCATACCGAAAAAGCCAAGCTGTTTGAACTGCTTAATGCAACTGCAACTACCGGCATAGCACTGACCGAGAGTTTTGCCATGTACCCTGCTTCGGCGGTAAGTGGTTGGTATTTTTCCCACCCCGAAGCGCAGTATTTTAATGTCGGTAAAATCGATATGGATCAGCTTCAAGACTATGCAAGACGCAAAGGTATGGCGGAAGAAGTAGCCGCCCGTTGGTTAGCAGCGCATTTGCATCATTAAGGAAACCCGAGCTTTTTAAGCATCGTGCAGAGATTCAGTAATTGATAAATAGTGTTGCTCAACAATTTTCTACGTCGATTATACGGATTGAGTCTTTAGGTAATGGGTTGATTAATGACACCTATTTGGTTAGCACAGAAGCAAAGCCGTTCGTTTTACAACGTATAAACAAACAGGTATTTCCTCAACCTGAGCAGATCATGGCTAACTTGATGGTGCTTAATCAGCACGTTGAGCAGATTAGCGACGAGAAAATAACCCTAACAATCCCTCAGCTTCTACCAACTTTAGCTAACAATAGCTTTTTTTGTGTTGAGCAAGATGATGTTTGGCGGGCATTAAGCTATATCGACAATACCGAAAGCCTGGAAACCATCAGCAATCACACACAAGTAGGGCAGGTGGGCTATGCGCTGGGGCAATTCCATCGCCTTACTTACGGCTTGGATTCTGCAAAATTGCACGATACCTTACCAGGCTTCCATATTACACCTGGCTATTTGCAGCATTACCAACAAGTAAAAACCAGCACTAAAATATCTGAAGACAACTGCTGTGCAGACTTTATTGCGCGTTATCAGCCTATTGCAGGTGATCTGGAAACAGCAAAAGCGCAAGGTTTGCTAATGGAAAGAGTCATTCACGGCGATCCCAAACTGAATAACTTCCTGTTCGATAAAACCAGCCAGCATGTTGTCAGCTTGATTGATCTGGATACCGTCAAACCTGGATTAATTCATTATGATTTAGGTGATTGTATGCGGTCGTGCTGTCACAATACCTCAACAGATAGGTTTGATCTTGAACTATGTCAGGTATTGTTAACCCGCTATCTAAGCGAGATGGGCGAGCTATTTTCAGCATACGATTACCAATTCGTCTATCCCGCTATTCGCCTGCTCCCGTTCGAGTTAGGGCTGCGGTTTTATACCGATTATCTCGAAGGCAATCGCTATTTTAAAGTGGTCGATTCTGATGAAAATTTACGTCGTGCAACTGGGCAATTTCGCTTATGTGCAAATATCATAACGCAGGAAAGAAAAATTAAAACGCTTATAAATCAAATGGCTTTGATGTAATACAATGAAATAGAGGGTAATGACCGTTGTTCCTCGATTCCGTTTTACGTCATCGAGGCTACGTGCTAATCAGGGAAAGTTTGGATTTGTTTTGGTAGCTTAATGGGTATTCACAACTGAAAAATAAGCTTAATTGAAGTTCTCGTCAGCCGTTTTCTTATATTCTAGCCAGACCAGCACACGGGTGACGAGTTCTTTAAACGATTCTTGCTGTACAGGTTTTGTTACGTAGGTTGTGCTACCGGCTATAATGCCCTTAACCTCTTCCAAAGGTGAGGTGAGTCCTGATACCATAATAATAGGCGTATTTTTATAGGCTGGATTTTCTCGCAAACGGGTACAGGCTTCGTAACCATCAATCCCAGGCATCATCGCATCCATAAAAATAAGGTCATATTGTGTTGCTTCGGCTTTTTCAATAGCACTTTCACCGCTTTCTGCTAAGTCAATTACACCTATTTTGGGTTGCATGGAAAGACTGAATGCCAATAATTTTAGAAACGCGGCATTATCATCAACAATCAATGCGCGATAGCCAGCATTTTGTGATGCGGATTCTACTGTTTTAACATTGCTTTCAGATGGTAGGTCATTGTGTTCGCTCATCATTTTCTCCATAAGTTAGAGCTTCGAACTCTGAATTCAAAAAAGGCATTTTATGAAAATTTGCATAGTCATAGCACCAACATTCATAAAGGTACTTGGTGATTCTTTAGCGTGTTGTACTTTTCATTACAGGATTGCAACGGTAACCCCAGTGACGCATGGTACTCTATATTACGCTTAAAATAATGAGAGATGTATCACAAAATACAACAAAAATGCTGCGGAAAATAAGCTACGGTTTTATGTTAGCTTATAAATGCAAATTAGCAAAGGTGAGCTGAATGTTCTGCGTAGCGTAGCAACAGCTAGAGGGATTCCCACTTAAGGCAATGTAATGTAGGTCTAATGAGCTAATGTGGGGAGTATAGACCAGTTATCAGGCTTAGATATAGGTGAAACGCTCAAACAGAGAAACCATTGCCACCAGGCAGTTACGTGGACTTGCTACGTTGTAACTGCCTGATGGTTTGATTTTATCGAGTGACTACTACTGGCTCAGCTGGTGAGGCGCAGCGATTATAAAACGGCCAATTTCTTACGTGCAGGTACTTCCGTACAGGTGATTTAATCACCGATACGCATAACGCAATCGAAAATAAACACCAAACCGCCGCAAATTCATTCGGATCATTCGTGGTGACGCTGGAAATCCACGGCCCCATCAGGTAATGGAACGCCACAAATCGGTACGAGCCATAGATTATCGGCATGATAAAACATACTAGGATATAGCTAAGAACGTGCAATCCCCAATGGAAATTAAACAGCCACTCGATAGGGTCTGATACCAAGCCATTTAACGGCATTTGCCAGGCAATATGCCATGCACCATGCACTGAACATACCGCTGGACCGCAAAAGCCTTCTATGCCGATATTACATTTTCCTGCCCAATCAAACGGATACATTTTAAATAGCAAAAATATTGAGCCGACTGTGCAGAGGGTATAGACGACAGTTTGGATCTTGACTTTGATTTCCGGAGGGACGAAGTACAACGCCACCATATTGACAAAAAACGGCTGAAACGCGACGTGCAAATACCCTAGCATCGTGAGTATCTGGTTATTGGGGTTGTCACATAAATCAATGTAAATGTAAGTCACTGCCTGTAATAGCTCCATTAACGCGAAATACGTTAACGGAATCCACAGTTCCTTCGATTCCCCTTTTTTTGCGATGTAAACTGCGGTACCTAGACCTATGGCAGCCAACACGCCCGACGCTTCTCCACTCCAACACATAAAACTGACCTTCGTTAATTAATGAAACACAACATCCTATCGACTCTGTATTCACTGAAAAAACAGTGAAAGTACGGTCTACTCGAACAAACCAAAAAGCGGGTAATTGTATTACAGAGAAGGGTGTAGAGAAAGGGTTATTGAGTTAGTTGTTTGGAGTTGATTAAGAATGGGCTTAAATGTTGATGTTATGTCCTTTGACAAGCTCAGGACGAACGGTTCGTGTTGATTCTGTTCGCGGTGAGCTTGCACCACTGGCACTTCCTTCGGTCGTCGAACCATGAACGAAATCAACTCCCTTGATAAGCATCTCGGTCAATATAAATATCAATATTATCCGATAAGATGCTAGCTATGGGCAGATCATGACCAGACCGCCACAGCTTAACGGCTTCTTGCTTATTCGATCCGGTAATCAGAAAAATCACCTGCCGTGCATTACCCAATGCCTTTGCGCTGATCGAAACCCTCTCCGGTGGCGGCTTTGGTGAATTATAAACAGCATGTACCAGCTCTTCTGCATCATGCTTATGACCAGGAAACAGGCTTGCAGTATGTCCGTCTTCACCCATGCCCAGCAATACTAAATCAAAAGGCAGGGCAGCTTTTATGGTTTGCTGGTAAAGGGTCGTGGCTTGTTCAGCGCCCAATTCGGCAGGAATGGTGAATATCTGTGCTTTGGGAATAACGACTTTGCTTATAAAAGCTTGCTCTGCCATAACGCTATTTCTGTCTTTATGGTCTATCGGCAAGCAGCGCTCATCACCGTAATAGATATGCCATTTCGACCAATCAGCATCCGATAGCGCCAATAAACGATACACTTTTTCCGGCGTAGTCCCGCCCGCCAGCACCAGTTTGAATTGCCCACGTTCAGCAATGGCTGATTTCGCAGTATCAAGAATGCGCTGATACGCAGCTAAAGCGACATCATCCGCAGTTTCCAGCGTGTGCCAATGCGTACTAGCCTTCATACTTACAAGGCTCCGGTGTTAAGGAGCTGCGCCAGGACTGGCTTTCTTTCTCGAACAGGCGGCGGCTGTCTTCGGGGCCCCAGGAACCGGCGGGATACGTCGCAATATAATCACGTTCAATCGCCCAGGTTTGCAAGATAGGGTCTACGATACGCCAGGCGTATTCAACTTCATCAAAACGCAGGAACAACGAGCGGTCACCTTTCAATACGTCCAGCAACAAGTCTTCATACGCATCAATGGATTTTTCATTCTGGTTGCGGAAACTCGCATCCAGGCTGCTGGTTCGTGTACTCATTTCCAGACCAGGTTCTTTTACCGTCATTTCAATGCGGATACACTCCTCCGGCTGAATGCCCAACAGCACCCAGTTTGGGTTCATGCACTGCACGTGAGTATCGCGGAAAAATTGCAGCGGCGGATGGCGGAAACAGATGGAAATAGACGATTGCGCTTTCGCCATGCGTTTGCCGGTACGCAGGTAAAACGGCACACCACGCCAACGCCAGTTGTCGATATACAGCTTCATAGCGGCGTAAGTTTCCGTTGTGCTGTTGGCGGGAATGTTGTCTTCTTGCAGATAGCCGTTAACCTTCTTGCCACCGACACTGCCCTTGGCATACTGGGCGCGGAACGAATGCCCATGCACGGCTTCTTTCGGTATCGGACGGATGGATTTCAGCACCTTCACTTTTTCATCACGCAAGGATTCTGCTTCCATGGAGACGGGCGGCTCCATCGCCACCAAGGTTAGCATTTGCAGCAAATGGCTTTGCAGCATGTCACGCATGGCACCTGCGCTGTTGTAATATTCGCCACGGCCTTCAATGCCGATTTCCTCGGAATGGGTAATTTGCACATGGTCTATGTAATTGCGGTTCCACAACGGTTCCAACATGACGTTAGCAAACCGGAACACCAGCACGTTTTGCACCATGCCTTTGCCCAGGTAATGATCGATGCGGTAAATCTGCTCCTCGGTCAAATACTGGCTGATGCGCTTTTGCAAAGCCTGTGCGCTGTCCAGGTCGTAGCCGAACGGTTTTTCGATAATCACCCGCCGCCAACCGTATTCTTCCTCGAACAAATGGTTAACGCTCAACAACTCCATCACCTGGGCAAAGTCGGCAGGGCTGATGGACAGGTAAAACGCGATATTCTTGGAAAATGCCTGCTCAGGGCTGTTGATGAGTTCCGCCAAGGCAGCGTAAGCTTCGGCTTCATGCAGATCACCTCGGTGATAATAAAAGCGTTCAGCAAAGCGTTTGAACACATGCTCGTTAAAATCGTTTTTGACCTTCTGCTCGATCATGTCCCTGAGTTCCTTCAACCAGGTAGCCTGATCCCACGGTCTGCGTCCAATGGCGATAATCCGCGTACCTTCCGGCAATTGATTGGCCGCATCCAGATGATACAACGCGGGCATGAGTTTGATACGGGACAAGTTGCCCGTAGAGCCATAGATAACGTAAGTGCAGGGTTCGGCGTTCATGTTTTCGAAAGGGTTATGTTTAAATGAATTTTGTTATGCACCTCTACAATTAAATTTCCGTAGGTTGGGATGAGGTACGAACCCCAACATTGAGCTAGCTTATTTGTTGGAGTTCACAAGTTCACTCCAACAGGCTGTGCATCCATACGCCGGAAGGGGCATGTTGCCCCATCCGAACGGTTTCAAAGTGGTTCAAAAATAATAACCTCACTAATAAAACGTATGTAACGGGGTTTCAAACCCCGTCCCGCGTAAGTAAAAGCGTTCACTAAAGCGCTTGAACACATGCTCGCTCATATCGCTTTTTACTTTCTGCTCGATCATGTCCCTGAGTTCTTTCAACCAGGTTTTCTGATCCCACGGCCTGCGGCCTATCGCAACAATACGGGTGCCTTCCGGCAACTGGTTCGCTGCATCCAGGTGATACAGCGCGGGCATGAGTTTGATGCGGGACAAGTTGCCTGTCGCGCCATAGATTACGTAGGTACAGGGTTCAGCATTCATAAATAAAAAGATCCAAGGTTCAAAAAAGCATTTTTACATTCTGTATCATTTGAATGAATTCGTAGTTTCGAATCGTAGGGCGGATTAGACGCACAAAACACCTGCGTTTCAGGTAAGTAAAGATTTTCCGTGCGCCGTAATCCGCCATTTTGATGATGCCCATTCGGCGGATTACGCCGCGCCCAAAGCTCAATCAAAACCGATAGATTGTGAATGTTGCGCGGCTAATCCGCCCTACATTTTATCCGCCTTACGGCCTTTTACATTTAATCAACGTAGGGTTTCAGACTAATAAGCAGCCTAACTGCGCCGAATAACAACAGAAATTTGAGTGGCAACATTGCATAGTTAAGAAAAAAGTCGAAGGCATACTTTCTACTGCCCACTGGTAGAAAGCTAATTGTAAAACGAAGTGCTAAGTAAACGACGTAAGCAGATACACCAATGCCGAAGAGCTTTATGCTTGATTCTGAGTGAAGGCGATTTGCTAGGTTCGTACGCCACATGAAAGCAATAACAGCAAGCGCAGGTAACACCCATTGTAAGGTTACTGAAATCAGTGTGATACGTAGCATATACACTTCCCTATGATAATATGAGTACATGTAACCAGGTAGGAATCGATCAAAATCATGTAAAGGAAAATACCAATTGACTAGTATGGTGAAGCCTAGGAAGATAATAAATTTTCGCATAATTAGTCAAGTCAAGCAGGGCGCATGCTGTTCGTACCCACAGGGAACTTAGGCAGAATTTCTTTTACATTTTTCATAGACAAACTCAGGATCAAGGTCGGCTCCAGATTCCCATTCGATGGTATCAAAGGCAACGGCAACTTTTTTGAATGAAGCATCATCTTTAATCCGCGTGAAAATCCCAAAATCTAAGTAGGGCTTCATATCCAATACACCAGTTTCATCGTTATTAAAAGTAATATAAAGCAGGTAATCATCTTGGGGAACAACGGCTTTCACTGATGGATACATAAGGCCTCCTATTACTGTAATGGTTGGATTTTAAAAGGTTCTTCGCCGTTCATAACCAAATCCCAATCGGCCATAAGCTCTTCTTGATGCAATTCAGCCCATGCTAAGACGAGCTTTGCCTGTTTCCGCGGCAAATTCCCGTCAATCATTTCACAGGTAAGTATATTGACCCTAGCTTTGTATTCAGCATAGTACACATGAAAGTGCGGCGGTGGATGTTCACCCGGCGCAAAGTACATGCGGATGATAATGCCATAAAACATCGATATGGTAGGCAAAATATTCTCCTATCGCTCGAACTGCCTACCTATGCATTATAAGTTGACGAAGCCGTCTTCCCCCCATGCCCCGTCCAATCGGTATGGAAAAACTCGCCCCGTGGCCTGTCTGTACGCTCGTAAGTGTGTGCGCCGAAGTAATCCCGTTGCGCTTGCAATAAATTGGCGGGTAGCCGCTCGGTGCGGTAGCCGTCGAAATAAGCCAAAGCAGAGGAAAATGCAGGTGTCGGTATACCCATTTCAATGCCTAAAATAACGGCTTTGCGCCAGCCTTTTTCGGCATGTCTCATGGTGTCGATAAAAAAATCGGCCAATAACAGGTTTTCAAGGTCGGGGTTGGTATGGTAAGCCTGTTTAATGTCATTCAAGAACTGGCTGCGGATAATACAGCCGCCGCGCCACATTAATGCGATTTCGCCGTAGTTGAGGTCGAAGTTATATTCTGTTGAAGCCTCGCGCAGTAAGCGGAAGCCTTGGGCGTAAGAAATAATCTTGGCAGCGTATAAAGCATCACGGATGGCATTAATCATGGCTTGTTTATCGCCAGTGAACGTTTGCTTGGGTCTAGCAAGGAATTCGGCTGCTTTGATACGTTCGGATTTTTGCGCCGATAAACAACGGGCAAATACGGCTTCACCAATTAATGTTAGCGGAATACCCAAATCCAGGGCGTTGATGCCCGTCCATTTGCCCGTGCCTTTTTGTCCGGCGGTATCAAGAATTTTATGCAGTAATGGCGAGCCGTCTTCGTCTTTATAAGCCAAAATCGCTGCGGTAATTTCGACCAAATAAGAACTGAGTTCGCCTTTATTCCATTCGTCAAAAATAGTGTGCATTTCGTCTGCACTTAAGCCCAAGCCTTCCGACAACAATTGGTAGGCTTCACAGATGATTTGCATATCGCCGTATTCGATGCCGTTATGTACCATTTTTACATAGTGGCCTGCGCCGTTATCGCCCACCCATTCGCAACACGGGTCGCCGTCAACTTTGGCGCTAATGGCCTGAAAGATAGGCTTCACATAAGGCCATGCCTCTTTATTGCCGCCTGGCATAATGGAAGGGCCGTTCCGTGCGCCTTCTTCACCACCGGATACGCCTGTGCCAATGTAACGGAGGCTTTTTTCTTTAAGTGCAACAGTCCGACGATTGGTGTCGGTGTACAGGGAATTACCGCCATCAACAATAATATCGCCGGCAGACAATAATGGCACCAGCTTGTCGATGTATTGATCGACCACGTCGCCAGCCTTTACCATCAACATCACGATGCGTGGTGACTTTAAACTATCGACTAGTTCTTGCAAGGAATGTGCGCCGATGACTTGTGTGCCATTGGCAGGACCTGCCAGGAACTCATCCGTGGTGGCGCTCGTGCGATTATGGACTGCCACTTTATAGCCGTGGTCGTTCATGTTAAGGACTAGGTTTTGTCCCATGACCGCCAAGCCAATTAATGCTATGTCTGCTTTCATTTTATCTTCCAAAGATTATTATAGTGTGATGTGCAAAGTTTGTAGCACCTGATTTGAGGAATGTTCGGTCAAGCTTCCTTAAACAAGTTCAGACGAAAAGTGGCAAGCTAATTCCGATTAACTAATAGGCTACCAATGAATTGTTTAAAAATCAATTTATTACGAAATAACCGTTAATAAACGTATTGTCTGTAATAGCAGCACCAAAATGTAGCAAGCTGCACCATTACTTGCGCTGTTTTTGATCCAAATCAATGTGCGTTTTGCTATGGGTGCGAGAATGAATTCGCCTGATGAAAGGCAAACCGTTCCTGATAACCCATACAATGGGTGCGGGGATGAATTCACGCATACCTTATAAGGTCAAAACACATGAAAAATATGATATTAGCCGTATTGCTTATTTCTGCTTTACCTACTATTGCTACAGCGGAAATGAAAATGCAGAATAGCAATCCAAACGCTGCACCAAAAGCAGAGCCTACGCTGGGGCATCACATGCAGAACAGCAATCCAAACCCAGAATCAGAAGCTGCGCCAGCGCAGAAACCGGAGCATGTTATGCAAAACAGCAATCCGTCGCCCGATCCCGTGCCTGAACACACGATGAGGAATACCAATCCAAAAAAGTTCGTTAGTTCGAATGCCCAATCGCTGGAAGAAAAGCACTCTGGTAACTAGGTGCATAGAGAATAGCGAATTGATTAGGCGTGTGGCAGAGATAATTCGTTGATTGAATAAAGGGGCAAATAGCCCCTTTATGGTTTTTTGGTCGAAGCTGGTTGTTTGGTATTAGACGATCTATTTTATTGCTGGAAGCCTTGCTTTCACTGACTAACAACATTAGCACAAGACAACCAACAAAATAATCCCCAAAATCAAACCGACAACGAGTTCGCCAGTGGAATAATCACAGCCACCGCTACCGATATTGACGTGGGAGGCGCGGTCATTATCCAAACCTGCCAGCATCATACCGTCGAATTCATCGGCGACTTGTTCTTGTGACGATGCTAGCATGATCTGTGTACGGGCATCGTTGAGTTTGGATTCGGCAATTTTTAAAGCATCACTAAACGGCATGATGGTTTGGCGTTTTGTAGTACACTCAGGCATCATTTGTTGGTGCAAGCACCAAGGTGTGGGCTTGGTTGATGGTTTCGGCTGCGGTGATTTGATTCCTTAATTGGATAAATTCTTCCTGTTGGCTGGGGTCGCTAGGGCAGGTGGCTTTGATTAGTGCCAGGGTTTCTTTAGACGGCATCAGGTTTGCGTGGGCGGTACTCGCCATGCCGATGATGATAGGTATCAGCACAGCGAACACCCAATAGTTACTGTTTTTTGTGATAGCCATCATTTATCCTCGTTTATTGTTGTTGTGGATGAACGCTTGATATTACCCAGATAAGATTAAAGTTAAATTTAGTTGCTATTGACCAATACGTTGAAGGCGTTGCTAAGTGTAGGATTACTTTGATAAATAAGTGTAAGACCTTAATCCTGCGATCAATTCTTTCTCGTAATCTTGCTGTTGTTGGTTGCTCAGTTGGCTATTTACCAGCTTTTTGCGGTAGGCAGTTTTCAGGTCTTCGCTGTTGATATGGACATAATCCAGCAGGTCGCTGACATGCTCGCCTTCCTGTAAGTCATAGAAGTGATAGCCTTTGTCGTCGAGTTCTATGTTGATGGAATGGGTGTCACCGAATAGGTTGTGCATATCGCCCAGTATTTCCTGGTAAGCACCCACCATAAAAAAACCGATGAGATAAGGTTGATTGCTGTCTATTTCATGTATAGCTAAGGTTTTTTCGATATTCTGGCCGTCAATATACTGGTCAATACGTCCGTCAGAATCACAAGTCAAATCCTGGATAACTGCACGTCGTGTTGGTTGTTCGTTCAGCCGATGGATGGGCATGATGGGGAAGATTTGGTCTATCCCCCAAATGTCCGGCATGGACTGGAACAAGGAAAAATTGCAGAAAATCTTGTCGGCCAGTTTTTCATTCAATTCTTTCAGGATGGCCGCTTCATTCTGGTTGTTCGGATTAAGCTGGTTTTTTATCTGTTGGCAACGCAGGGCGTAGTCATTTTCCGTTTTAGCCAAGTCGTTAATGCTGGCCTTACCGAGTGCGAATTGCTCTTGCCCGTCCTTAAAATTAAATTGCGTATCATGATAAGTTTCTACCAGATTAACGCCAAAGGGCAGGGGGGCAATGTCAGCTTGATTGCTGTAAACCGATTCAATATCGGTAACATTGGTAATCAATACGGCATGATGGGCAGTGATTGCGCGGCCTGATTCAGTGATAATGTCAGGTTGGGGCAGGTTTTTTTCAGCGCAAATCTCGGCAAAACTGCGGACGATGTTTTGTGCATACTCATCCAGGCTGTAATTGATGGAAGATTCTCGCCGTGACCGGCTGCCGTCATAATCCACCCCTAAGCCGCCACCCGCATCGACAATTTTTATTGGAGCGTCCAGCCGGTGCAGTTCAGCATAGAATTGTCCTGCTTCTTTCAAGGCAACCTTGATGTCACGGATATTGGCAATTTGCGAACCCATGTGAAAGTGCATTAATTGCAAGCAATCCAGCAAATTCGCTTGCTTTAGACGCTCAACCAGTTGCAGGACTTCATTGGCATGTAAGCCGAATTTGGATTTTTCGCCGCCGGTATTTTGCCATTTACCTGCGCTAATACTTGCAAGCCTGACGCGTACACCCACGCAAGGTTTAACGCCTAATTTAGTGGCTTCTTCCAGAATCATACCCAATTCAATCGGTTTTTCGATCACCAGATACACTCTCAGGCCGAGTTTCAGTCCAATCAGCGCCAACCGGATATAAGCCCTGTCCTTATAACCGTTGCAAACGATCACACCGCCTGGCTTGGATAAGGCCATAATCGCCAGCAATTCCGGCTTGCTACCTGCTTCCAGGCCAATGTTGTCTGCTGAAATAATGCCTTCAACAACCTTGCCTTGCTGGTTAACCTTAATCGGATAAACAGGCGTATAGCGGCCTTGGTATTGGTTATTGGCACAGGCTTTTGCAAAGGCATCATTCAAACGCTTTACCCGATCTTTAAGAATGTCGGTAAAACGTACCAGCACCGGTAAGGATAAATTCTTGTCGCTTAAAGATTGGGCGATTTCATATAAATCCAGTTCAGTCGCCTTATCTGCGCTAGGTTTTACCGAGACATTGCCTTTGGCATTGATGGAAAAATAACCGTCACCCCAAAAGTTGATCGCGTAGGTTTGGATAGATTGAAGAATAGTCCAGGTGTTAGCTGCGTTTTTGTCCAAAGTTGAACTCCGTGTGCTGTAAGTGCTTAAGGAAAGTCCTTCGACAAGCTCAGGACGAACGGAAACTGGTTGATTCCTTTTTGGTATGCCTGAACGGATTGATTCCGTTCGTGGTGAGCCTGTAGAACCATGAGCGGAATCAATCTGTTCAGGGTTTCCTTAATGCTATTATAATGGCTTTATTTGCAAGGACTTCCAAAAATGAATCCATCAGAATGGTTTACCGAAGAACATTCGGGCGCAGGCTCAGCATTTTCGTTAAAAATCAAACGCAAACTACACGAAGAACAATCGCCATTTCAACGCCATGAAATCTACGAAACTGAAACTTTCGGCAACTTAATGGTGCTGGATGGTTGCACGATGGTGTCAACCCGCGACAATTTTCTCTACCACGAAATGATTAGCCATCCGGCCTTGTTTACCCATCCGAATCCCAAAAAAGTCTGGATTATTGGCGGCGGCGATTGCGGTACGTTGCGTGAAGTCTTAAAACATCCTACAGTCGAGCAAGTTGTACAGATTGATATTGATAAGCGCGTCACCCGCCTCGCCGAAATTTATTTTCCCGAATTGTGTGAATCCAACAACGATCCCAGGGCGGATTTGAAATTCATCGACGGCATCAAGTGGATTAAAGATGCCGCGCCAAATTCAGTGGATCTTATCATCGTCGATAGCACAGATCCAGTAGGCCCTGCGGAAGGCTTGTTTAATGAAGCCTTCTACCGTGGCTGTTTTGCTTGTTTAACCGAAAATGGCTTGTTGGTACAGCAAAGCGAGTCGCCCTTGCTGCATCTGGAACTCATCAAAGCCATGCGCGGTGCCATGCAAGCGGCAGGTTTTTCGGCATTGCAAACCTTGTATTTCCCACAATGTATTTACCCATCCGGCTGGTGGAGCGCTACCATTGCTGGTAAAGCGAGTTTGAATGGCTTTAGGGAGCAGGATTCAGCCAATAAAACATTTGAAACTGAATATTACAATGTGGATATACATAAAGGCGCTTTGGCGCAGCCGGAGTTTGTGAAGAGGGCGATTGATATTTGAACCGAAACTTAGCAACGATGTGAAGCCATGACTAAACCAACAATAACAACAACAATAGGCATCATAGGCGCTGGGGTCGCAGGTATTGGGGCTGCCCGATTATTGGGCCAAGCTGGGTTTGACTGTGAAGTCTTTGAAAAAGGCGATCAAGTGGGTGGTGTATGGACAACGGGATACCATACCTTTGGGCTGCAAACGCCCAAGTCATTGTACGAAGTCCCTGATTACCCGATTCCTGAACAGTATCCGCGTGTACCCAGTG
Source organism: Methylomagnum ishizawai (assembly GCA_945861705.1). Taxonomy (GTDB): domain Bacteria; phylum Pseudomonadota; class Gammaproteobacteria; order Methylococcales; family Methylomonadaceae; genus Methyloglobulus. The sequence goes on from CAMAVM010000004.1 coordinate 20,336, forward strand.
GCGCAGAACTTCAGGCTTATTTTGAAAACTATGCCAAAGACTACAAGGTTTTTGAAAAGATTCGTTTTAATACCGAAATTACCCAGTTGGAACAACTCAAAAACGGAAGTTGGCTAGTCCACTACACCGATCAAAAATCAGGCTTGGTAGAGAAAAAGCCGTTTGATTTTGTGGTTGTGGCAAGCGGCATTTATTTTGATCCTTATATCCCAAAATTTCCTGGGCAAAAAAAATTTACCGGGCAGATACTCCATTCGTCCGAATATCGCACCCCCTCATCAGTCACTGGCCGAAAGGTCGTCGTGGTCGGTTTTGGCAAAAGTGCTTTGGATGTGGCGGGCGACATCGCCAAATTTGCCAAAGAAGTCACCCTGGTTTATCGGAAAGCCCATTGGCCGATACCGATGGATGTCCTAGATATTCTGGATGTTCGAAGGATATATCTAACCCGATTAGCTTGTGCGTTGTTGCCGCTTTATCAACGACCTGGCAAATGGGTCAAAGCGTTGCACAAAGGCTTGCCTTGGTTGGTATCCGGCTTTTGGCGATTGACAGAAAATATCATCAAATTCCAGTATCCGCTCAAGGCATGTGGTGTTTTGCCGGACGAACCCTTTGAAATCGATATTTTTAACCTCGATTTTCTGCCGCGCAAAGAAGTTTACCAATTGATGAAACAAGGTAAAATCAAAACTCAGCGCACCCAAGTAAAAGCCTTCACCAGAACTGGATTGGAACTTGAAAATGGCGATCAAATCGATTGTGATGTCGTTATTTTTGGTACGGGTTACAAATCCAACTATTCATTTCTCCCCGAAACTTTCAAAAAGACTCAGGAAGCCGACGGTGTTTATCTGTACCGGCACATCATCCATCCCGATTTAACCAACATGGCTTTTATTGGCAGGGCGGCAACATTTTCAAATTCGCTGACGTCACACTTGGCATCCGCGTGGTTGGTGCATTTGCTCAAAGGAAAATTCCAATTGCCTGATCGTGAACTTATGTTGGCAGAAATAGAGGCCATCAAACAGTGGAAGCACAGCTTTATGCCAGCGATTTCAAGTCGGGCAACGGTTATAAAGCTGCACATGGTGCACTTCCACGATGAATTGTTAAGAGATATGGCGGTCAACCCATACCGTAAGAAAAATTGGTTTTTCGAGTGGTTCAGTGATTACCGGCCTGCTGATTATAGGGATGTCTTGAGGGAGATTAATAAATCATAACGAACAGCACGGTAGGTTGGGCTGAATGAAATGAAGCCCACCAAAAACGAAACCTTGGGTGTTGGGCTTCGCTACCACCCTGCCCAGCCTACATATTATCTCAACAAAGAGGCAAACGCCCCTTGCTCAAAATGTGTATAATAAAAGCATATCATACACACTTCGAGAACACATATGCGTACCAATATCGTCATAGACAACACCTTAATGCAAGAAGCCTTAAAAGCGACTGGCCTTAAAACTAAAAAAGAAGCGGTTGAATTGGGTTTGAAAACCTTGATAACCCTCAGAAATCAAGCAGCGATAAAAGAACTGAAAGGTAAGCTCCATTGGGAAGGCAACCTGGATGAACGTAGAGCCGATTAATGATTCTGGTCGATAGCAGCGTCTGGATTGATTACTTTAATGGCGTAGATAAGCCGCACACCGCCAAACTGGATTCGCTTTTGGGCGTTGAGCTTATCGCCATCGGCGACATCATTCTCACCGAAATTTTACAAGGTTTCCAAAGCGATAAAGACTACAAAACGGCAAAAGCGGTGTTATTAAAATTGACGGTTTTCGACATGCTAGGACAAAGCAATGCCATTGCCGCAGCGGAAAATTACCGATTCCTAAGAAGAAAAGGCATCACTATCAGGAAGTCAGTGGACTGCATTGTCGCCACATTCTGCATCCAAAACAGCCACCAATTGCTTTTTTGCGACAAGGATTTTCAGCCATTTGTGGAGCATCTGGAACTTGGAGTTGTGGATGCATGACTTATAAGGTATTGTTTATTTTATTTTTATAATTCGAGGTTTTATATGTTTGACACCAAATCTATCGACGACATCGCTAACCGTTTAGCCAATGCCATTCCGCCAAGTTTCAATCACTTTAAAGAAGATGCGGAAAAGAATTTTCATGCCATTTTGCAAAGTGCCTTGGCGCGGCTTGATTTGGTAAGCCGCGAAGAATTCGAGGTTCAAAAAGCCGTGTTGGCAAAAACTCGCCAAAAACTCGAAGCCCTGGAACAGCGGGTTGCTGAAATTGAGCAGCAAGTGTTGAATAAAGCAGATTTATAACATTTGAAGTCAATAAGATAATGGCTAAAGCTAATTATCTCTCGGATTCAGAATCGCAAAATCTCTGCGTAGTTACATTTGATGTCTTTGCTATAGACGTACTGCAAATTCCGACGATTACACTTCGTGGCGGTAACGAACTTGACGAATATAAATCACCATCGCCGTTTGATTTATCGCTTGATAAAATCACGGATGCTTATTTAGAAGCTTACCCTTGGGGAATAAATTATCTTGATGCTCAGTCTTGGCGTCATTATTTACCATATTTAGTTGAGTATGCGTTGAGGCATTTGGATGAAGGAGGTTTCGTTGTAGAGTGTCTTATTTCGTCCTTACGCCCACCTGACCGCGAACCGCCCAGATTGGGTTCGCTTACTTCCAGACAGAAAATTACAATATCCCAGTTATTACATATTTTAGCTTTTGATCCAAGAAGCGCCCATCAAGAATTTGCTTGCCAAGTGCTAGAGGAATGGTGGATTCCCGATGCTCTCTATAGGAAATCTAATTCATGATAGATTGTCATAATGAGTAAGTTGCTTGGGTGGCGTGAAGTACATGCTGGTTTTAATTTTTATTCATACGAACTGACATGACCTTAGCCGTCATCTACAGTCGAGGCCGTTCCGGCATCGAAGCCCCATTAGTTACGGTAGAAGTTCATGTAGCTAACGGGCTTCCGGCCATGAACATAGTCGGGTTACCTGAAACCGCCGTCAAAGAAAGCAAAGACCGCGTTCGTGGTGCCATTTTAAACTCCCGCTTTGAGTTCCCTGCCCAACGTATCACCGTTAACCTCGCGCCAGCAGACTTACCCAAGGAAGGCGGACGTTTTGATCTCGCCATTGCTTTGGGTATTTTGGCAGCATCAGGGCAAATTCCTAACACCAACCTTGACCAGTACGAATGCGTTGGTGAGCTGTCTTTAGGCGGCGAATTACGTCCGATTAACGGCGTTTTGCCCATTGCCATAGAAGCCAGAAAAAACCATAGAAAGTTGATTTTGCCGAAAGAAAACGTGGCGGAAGCGGCGTTGGTAAAAGATATTGAGCTAATCCCTTCGGTGCATCTATTGGAAATATGCGCTCACCTCGCCGGACGGCAGCTTATTCAGTACGAATATTCCGAAATAGTGCAACCAAGCTCAGACCTTGAGATCGACTTTGCTGATGTGCATGGGCAGTATCACGTCAAACGGGCGTTTGAAGTGGCGGCGGCGGGAGCGCATAACCTGCTGATGCTCGGACCTCCTGGTACGGGTAAATCAATGTTAGCCGTAAGATTGCCCACAATTTTGCCACAATTAACGGAACGTCAGGCACAAGAAACCGCCGCGATTGCGTCTATTAGTGACCAAGGACTGAACGTGGCAAACTGGCTCAAACCGCCTTACCGTGCGCCGCACCATACCGCATCCGCCCCTGCATTGGTGGGAGGCGGAAGCAATCCCAAACCCGGTGAAATATCCCTTGCCCACAATGGCACGTTGTTTTTGGATGAGCTACCGGAATTCGACCGAAAAGTGCTGGAAGTACTGCGCGAACCACTGGAAACAGGACATATCACGATTTCCCGAGCCGCACGGCAAGTGGATTTTCCGGCCCGATTTCAATTAATTGCGGCGATGAATCCTTGCCCTTGTGGTTATCTGGGTGATGCTTCTGGTCGATGCCATTGTACGTCCGAGCAGGTCATCCGTTATCGTGCCAGAGTGTCAGGGCCATTGTTAGATCGTATCGACATGCACCTGGACGTGCCAAGAATTTCCCATGAAGTCCTGCGTAAAGGCTCACCGCAAGGTGAGGAAACCAGTGCCAGCATCAGGGCGCGCGTTGTGGCTGCTCGTAATCGGGCGTTAGCACGTAGCGGCAAAGCGAATTCCGCGTTAACGGCAAAAGAAGTCAAACAGCTTTGCTTATTAACCGAACAAGGCCATCAATTATTGGAGCAAGCGATGGAAAAATTTGGTTTGTCGCACCGTGCCTATCACCGTATTTTGAAGCTGGCGCGTACAATTGCCGATCTGGCTGAGTCAGAAAATATTGAAGTAAGCCATCTAAGTGAGGCAATTGGTTACCGAAAGCTGGACAGGCGCAGCTAATTAGCCTGTCCATTACACAATTCGGTTTATTTTATTTTTAACAATTCTTTTCCGTCACTGGAAAAATGGCAAATACCCGTAACAAAGTTATTGCAGTCTTCGGATTGTTCGATCTTCGCCCCTGTGGCACTAAGTTGGATGTCCAATACGCAATAACTAGCTTCACCTTCAGATTGTTTTTTTAGCCTAAACGTGTTTTCCCCTGTCTTTTTGGCCTCATCGGCAATATCAGCTGAACAGGCTTTACTGCCTTTTTCATCTGCGTTGGGTTCAAAGTCCACATCCGAACTAATGGTAACCTCTTCGCCCACTTGGGTTATTTTTAAATGATGGACGTGTTTGCCATCGCGTAGCACATAATGATCGGTGCTTGCCAAGACGCTGCCGGAAATTAATAGGGCGAAGCAAAATAAACTTTTTTTCATGGATCTTTCCTCGTGTTTGGATTTATGAATCATCAGGGTAAATAGCTTATTGTGGTACGATAACTAGCAATATTGAACGCCAGACAAAACCGCCTACAGGCTGTTATTGTAACCTAGAGTTAAGCCCGCACCCAAAACACTAGCGCAAGAAAATCAAGAACAGATCAACTCTTCTCAAATAAGCGGGGCTTTCAACTCAATCAACGAAAGCCAAAAGAATCAATGACCAAATTAAACCCCCAGCAGCAAGCCGCTGTTAAAGTTGTCGAGTCTCCTTTGTTGGTGTTAGCGGGAGCCGGTAGCGGCAAAACGCGGGTCATTACCGAGAAAATTGCTTATTTGGTCAAGCAAGGATTACCTGCCCGTCATATTGCCGCCGTAACTTTTACTAATAAAGCTGCGCGAGAAATGAAAAGCCGCGTTGCCAAGTTGCTCGATAAGCAGCAGGCTCGTGGTTTGCGAGTCTGTACATTTCATGCTCTGGGACTGGAGATTGTCCGTAAAGAACACCATATATTGGGCTACAAGGCTGGGCTGACCTTATACGATGAGGAAGACAAATTAAAGCTGCTGAAAAATCTAATCGCTCATAGCAACAGCGATTGCGAAGGTGACAAGGTGGAGCAATACGCTAGTCAAATCGGGCAATGGAAAAATGCTTTTGTTACCGTAAAGCAAGCTGAGTTGAATTCAATTGCAGACCAATCGGCAATCAGCCAACTTTATGCCGATTACACGCGCAGCTTAAAAGCCTATAATGCGGTCGATTTTGATGATTTGATTTTATTGCCTGTTTTGTTGTTTCAGCAGAATCCAGACATTTTAGAAAAATGGCAGAACACCATTCGCTATTTATTAGTGGATGAATACCAGGATACCAATATTACCCAGTACGAATTAGTCAAGGTGCTTGCCGGAAATCTGGGACGATTTACAGTAGTGGGTGATGACGACCAGTCGATTTACGCTTGGCGCGGCGCTCAACCGGAAAATTTAAGTCAGCTACAAAAAGATTATCCGCGCTTACAAGTGATTAAACTGGAACAGAATTACCGTTCTACTGGGCGAATACTTAAAGTGGCTAATCAGCTGATAGCCAATAACCCCCATACTTACGAAAAAAAGCTGTGGAGTGAGTTAGGTTACGGCGATCCACTGCGGGTGTTAAGCCATAAGGATGAGCTGACCGAAGCGCAGCAAATGGTTGCAGAATTGATTCATCATAAATTCAAGACGGGTGGCAGCTATCAGGATTATGCCATTTTATACCGTGGCAACCATCAGTCTAGGTTGTTTGAACGCGGACTGAGGGAAAACAATATCCCGTATTTTATTAGTGGCAGCACGTCGTTTTTCGCTTATTCCGAAATCAAGGACATGCTTGCTTATTTGCGGTTGCTGGTTAATCCCGATGACGATGCCGCTTTTTTGCGGATTATCAACACACCCAGGCGGGAACTAGGCCCGACGACTTTAGAAAAATTGGGCGCTTATGCCAATCATCGGCAAATCAGCCTGTTTGCCGCCAGTACCGAATTAGGCTTAAGCCAAACCGTGTCCAGTAAATCAATCGCTCGCTTAGAAAAATTTCACGATTGGATTATCGCTACCGCCGAACGCGTTGAGCGGGATGACACGTTTGCCGTCATCGAAAAAATGATTATCGAAATCGGCTATGAGCAATGGTTAAGGGAAAACAGCAAAACCAGCGAGTCGGCAGAGCGCAAAATGAGCAATGTGGCTGAATTAATCAACTGGCTTAAGCGCATTGCGGATAAAGACAGCAAGGAACAAAAGCCGTTAGCTGAAATTATCGCCAATATCATGTTGATGGATATTCTGGAACGCAATCAGGAAGAGGAAAGCGGCGATCAAGTGAGTTTGATGACCTTACATTCAGCTAAAGGCTTGGAATTCCAGCATGTATTTCTGGTAGGGATGGAAGAAAACATCCTGCCTCACCAAAACACAATTGAATCAGACGACGTTAACGGCACGAACGGCATAGAAGAAGAGCGTCGGCTGGCTTATGTAGGTATCACCCGCGCTCAACGCAGCTTAACATTTAGCTACTGCACTCACCGCAAGAAATATGGCGACATAATGGAATGCCAGCCCAGCCGTTTTCTGGGCGAATTGCCCGAAGATGACCTGGAATGGGTCAACAAAAAACAGCTGTCCTCGGAAGTAATAAAAGAGCGCGGCAAAGCCAATCTCGCCAACCTCAAAACAATGTTATCGTAATTACTGACCCAATCCGGTAAAATGTCCGGCTACATCCCATATCACCACGCGCCCGTAGCTCAGCTGGATAGAGCGCAGCCCTCCGGAGGCTGAGGTCAGAGGTTCGAATCCTCTCGGGCGCGCCACTTACTGCTTTCCGTGCTTCCACAAAGTCCAATAAGGTCTTTAAAAGTAAGCAAGCTGGCCTAATACACCTAAAGGCAGCAAATATTCTTCCCGCAATATTTCACCTGGATAGATTGGGCGCAAGCTATTTATTATCATTTCTCCTCGCGGTAATCCTCAGCATCAAAACCATTATTTTAATATTGTTAAATCAGCTAAAAGTTTTTTCTGTGTTTGTATTCTATTATCAAACCAGTCGTTACTCCAGATACGAACAATCCGCCAGCCTTTATTTTCTAGGATTTTTTGCCGCCATACATCATTTAATCTAGCCGTCCAGCTACTATGATATAGCCTACCATCACACTCTATTCCACACAGATATAGACTGTCGGTAGCATTTTTTTTGACACCTAAGTCAATGCGAAAGCCGCTTTCCCCAATTTGAAAATCCACGTGGAAACCGTTGTCTAGTAAAAAATCAGCAACATCTTCTTCAAACTGGGAGTCTGCTTCTCCGTGAATTGCCGATTTTTGAAACTTAGGATTTAAGCTTTGCAAAATTAGGTTAGATGCTTTGGCATCACCCGAACTAACGGCTCTTGCATAACACATGTATTTCCAAAACCAAAAATTTTCACTGTCATCGCGCTGTTTATCATTTGAAATGGCATCAATATTGAGCGATGAATAAATAATCATTCCTGATTTGGCGCGTGTAATAGCGACATTTAAGCGTTTTCTGCCTTTTTCTTTTTTTGTAATGGCACCAAAGTTTTTTCTTACGCCGTCGTAAGCCGTTGAAAAAATAATAATATCTCTTTCATCGCCTTGTACATGTTCAACGCTTCGCACAAAAAAGCCAATATCTTCGCCATCTTTTATCTTGTTCCGTTCGCGCTCTAAACGACTAGCAAATTCAAGATTAACTTGAGTTTCCTCAAATAACAAATCATCAATAATATCCTTTTGCTTTACGTTAAGAGTAATGACTCCCAAGGATAAAGAATCTTGTTGCTTCCATATATGCTTAATCCGCTTGATAACTGCCAATGCTTCCGCTTTATTTGTACCCGCTAAGGCTTGCCCATTCTCAACCCTATTTAATTCAATGGGGGATTTAATAATATCGGGCAATTTCTTATTGCCGGTTGCAGCAATTAATTTGCCGTCATAAAACGCATGGTTAGAAAAATCGATTAATTCTTTGAATTCAGATCGATAATGCACAAGCAACATAGCGCGGTTAGGATTGCCTGTTTGAACGGAATATTCAGCTGCTTCCAAAAAGCAATACTCGCCGTCAGCGGGTATGAGACGGTTGTTGTCAACTATAGGCTCATCACTTTCCTCGTCGTCTTGGCCATCATCGGCATTTGCATCATCACTCAATGACATAAAAAAATCGGAAGGCGGCATTTGCATCCTATCACCTGAAATAAAAACGCCCTTAGCACGATATAATAGTGGTAAAACATCAGCCATAAATATCTGCGAAGCTTCATCAATAACCACTAAATCATAAAGGTTGGCCTTTAAATCTAAAATCGAACTAACCGTCTCAGGGTTCGTCATCAATACCGGATAAATTTGATGTAGCTCTTCAAAACCCGACGTGTATAGTTTCCGCAGCGATGTTTTTGGAGCTGTCTTTGATTTCCTAAGCCGCAAAAACAGCTTATTATCCAGTACATTTTTTGCGCTAACCCTATTGTTGTACTGCGCTAAAATATGCTCAATATCCTCGTTACGCTTTTTCTCAACAACATTGGCAAGCTTGATTTTATGCTGTTCAACAGAAACGGTTGAAAAAGTCTTTTGGGAAGTTAGCTCATCTAGCCACGCTTGTAAGCAAAAGCATTCAATGATTTCAATCCAGTGCTGAATAATATCGGGGGAATTTTTTTGTAATAATTCAAATATAGGGAATTTTTTTAATTTCTCTTTTATGTGTACCACTTGTTCAATATAACCACAATATTTCTGCAATTCCTGATAATGTTGTATTGCTTCGCCGGCACGTACAGAAGCTAAAACGCTATCTATATAGCGTCCATCCAGCCAATTTTTTAATTTTTGGGTATCAAGAGAGAGTTGTGTAAATTGTTTGTGGTTTTGCCGATATTCGCCTTGTAAAAAGCTCGGATAATAAGCTTCTGCCAAACCATGTTCAACTAACCAAACAAGGCTAGACTTATAAAAATAAGTGCTTTTATCCTCTAACGCTTGAGCAAGTGAATCCAAGCGCTTAAGTAAGATGTTAACCTCGCCAACGTTAGTAGGTGGATTTTGCAAGAATTTCCAAGGATTATCTTGGTAATTACAGTTTTGATAAGTACCTACAAAAGAACTGGTTTCTTTGATGAGTTCATCAAGAATATTTCGATTAGCTGGCAATAAGTCAATTTTTACACAGTGTCGATAGCAACTTTGCAAGTGCTCGTAAACATTAATGCCGTTTTTGTTTATCCGGTGTAATCTCGCTTTTATATTCCCGTAAGTTGATCGTTGTCCTTTTTTATTGTCGGTAAAAAAATGATTCGATTTATCCAAAAATTCTTCGCAAGATTTTATGCTATCGCTAGTTGCCCTTCGTTGTATGTCAACCTGGGAAAAACCTCTTACCGCTAAAGAGTTTCCTTCGATTTCGCGGATTGATTTAATAATCCGCATCCTGTCTTTTTGCACATCTTCAATTAGCTGAAATGATTCGCCCAATCCGATAGCCGTTAAGCGTTTTTGTAAAACTTCCAATGCTGCTTTTTTTTGGCATACTACTAAAACTTTCTTTTGGTTAGCCAAGGCATCTGCAATCAAATTAACAATAACTTGGGATTTACCTGTGCCGGGCGGTCCTTGTAACACCATTAAGTCAAATTTTCGGGCATTCCAAAGTGCGGACTCTTGACTATGGTCTGAGTCTGTCACCAACCATTTATCATTTTCAGAGGGTGTAGGTGCAGGTATTTCCGATTTTAGCTTACGGGGGGTTAAAAAATAATCCAAGACTTTGCTATTATTTGAGTTTCCGCTAAATAGTTTTTCCAATTCGTCTAAATCAGCTAACAAGGCTTGCCCTTTAATCGGCATATAACCAATCACTGCACTTGATAGAACCTTGGCTTCCGTTAGCTTCTCTAGCGCGTCTTTATTAGGAAGAGGATTAATTTGGCTAGAGTCAAATTCACTGACACATTTTGGCAAAGCAGATAATGCGGCTTTGGTTTCGGATGTTATATTTTGCCAACATAATTCCTCGGCATTTTCCCACTTCAAATGAAGCCCTTTCTCATGGGCTAACCCTACTTGCAAGATGCGGTTTAATTGCGGTTCTATAACAATGTCGTCTTCATCCCTAACTCGATCAAAAATAATTGAGCGTGCAGTTAGTTTGCAGGATACCGCCCATAAGAATAACGGAGCTAAATAATATTTACTTGAATCTAATGGAATGACAACAAAGGGATAACCTAAATATAAACCGAGTTGCCCCGTGCTGTGAAAAAAATCATCGGCTTCGTTCTTAATTTTGGTGCATTTCGCCAGATTCTTTTTATGGGCATTGATTACTTCAATTTTTTTAGGTGTTGATGCCAATAGGTTCTTTAGAACATCTAGGGATGAGGTTGTGTTAAATTCAAAACCCATAGGCACAAGATCGTTTGATGAGTTTGATGGTAATTCAAATTCTGCCCTTGCTTTTACTAGCTCCGTCAAATCTTCACGATAAGCACTTTGTGTACGTTTAAGCAGTGGGTTGCGAGTAAGCAAACGCTTGATAAAGTGCTGTCGATGATCGTGTAAAATTTTGATGGCACTCATGATTATCTCAATAGGATAAAAGCCAAGACAGATAAAGCTGCTAACTGAAAAACGGCAAGCACTACCAGCCAGATAGAAAATTTCTTTTGTATTTTCAAAAAAATATCTTGTTTCTCTTCAATCAAATCAAACCGCCCTCCTTGAAATTTTTTGTTTTCGTGGGCATTTTGCAAAATTCTTTCGGCAAGGGCTTGAAGTTCTTTGGCTTGTTCCGATTTTGTGGTATTTGATTGATTTGTAAGAGTATCCCTTAGTTCGGATATGTTCTGCTCGATGTGGCGGCTAGAGTTTTGTTGGTTTTCGTGGGCATTTTGCAGGATTTTTTCGGCAAGGGCTTGAAGCTCTTTGGCTTGTTCCGATTTTGCGGAATTTAAGAGACTTTCAGAATCTTTGCTTTTTTCTAATAACATCCATAATAAGGCTGGAAAAAAATCGTGTTCCGTTGCCTGTCCTTGTTCTAGGTTTTTAACAGAGGGGAGTAGTTTTTCTTCAAGTTGTCGCAAGATTTTTTCTTTTTCCATGTGAAAGCCTATAAAATTGGTTGCCATAAAAGACAATTATTACAAACACTTAGGTGTAAGGTTATTGATGTTACGATAAAGTGGATTACAAAAAAATTTTAATTAGCCTGACACTTGGGCTTTAAGGCATATTAATAAGTTATTAGCACTTAGTATACGGTGATACAGCTAACCACATCAACCGCGAGGCACGGGAGTGCTGCAAAGGACATTGAGTTATAAGAAATTATACGCATTTACGGGATGAAGTTTTATGAACCCAAGCTACCAACATATTATTACCATTGAACCCAGCAAACGGGGTGGAAAGCCTTGCATCAGGGGCTTGCGTATCACTGTCGATGATATTCTTGATTATTTTGCGGCGGGCATGACCGAGCAAGAGATATTGGAGGACTTCGACTATTTGACCCACGAAGACATTCTGGCTTGCTTTGCTTTCGCAGCCGATAGGGAACGGCATACCCGTGAAATCAGCGGATGAAATTATTGTTTGATGAAAACCTTTCGCCTAAGCTTGTTCAAGCGTTAATTGATATTTTTCCCGATTCGGTGCATGTTGACAGTATAGGTTTTGGCGGCAGTTCTGACGAAGACGTTTGGGACTACGCAAAAGCCATCGGGTTTTCTTTGGTAAGCAAGGATGCCGACTTTTACGATAAAAGCATGTTGTACGGACACCCGCCTAAAGGGATATGGATCAAACGCCGAAATTGCGCCAATCGGCAAATTCAATTGCTTTTGCGTAACAAACTGGAAGCAATCAGTTCATTTATCCAGGACGATCAAGTATCGTTTATCGCTATCACATAACAATATTTAAAGATCAGCCCTTAACAAATAGGCTTTTTTGTCCAAAAACGAGGGCAGCCCCATTTTAAATGGGGTAACTTTGGGGGTATTATTACACTAAACAGGCTGTAAACATTGATTTTACTTTAGTAGTGAGTCCTCTCGAAGTCATTTTCTTCAAGTAGAAAGATCGATAACAAGACAAACTGAGTTTTACTCTGCCTGCTAATCGCTCTCCTAAGCAAAATTACTTTATCTTTTGCGCCTGAATGGTAAATACGTCTACTAGGCGAAATTTTGGTAATGCGTTCATAGCAAAACTGGTTACGGGTGTGTCTATACCAATGACGTAGCCAGTCAAGGTATCTTCCGTGAGTTTAAAACGGATCATGTGTCGATAGGATTCGGAACGTGCGCCGCCGCCTGCTTCATTAGTATGACCATGAAAAGCCAGTGATACAGCCAAATACCAGCCAAACCAGATACAGCTAAATATTGCACCTAACACAAATGCTGCCAGTAATCGCCAGCAATTGACAGCTATTGGATCGCCTAGGTGTGCTAACCATAACACGCAGATACCAATAATGACCCAAGCGGCAAAAAGCAGTGTACCGATTTTTTTCTGATCGGATAGAGAGAAATCTTTAATCAAAAATTCCTTAGTAAATAATTGTCCTGCCAAATAGGTGACGATTAAAGTAATGCTCGTAATGACTAGAATTGTTGTCCAGTCGCTGTATAACATCAAACAAACCGGCACACAGACTTGTAATAGTGCATGCCAGACACCGATGATAGCGAATTTGATTTTGCCTGATGGTGGTAGCAAATGTGCGCCTGCAAATGCGGCAAGTGCAACTAAACCGACTGTTGCAAATAGCCAAACAACAACCATTACTAAGTCGAAGGTCATTATTGAAGCCGAATAAGCACCGTAGCGAAGAAAGCCGAAAACGGCGTAAATGATGCCTAGAACATTGAAAACCCATAAGGGTACGGAAGCCCATGGTGGCTCACGGTTAAACCGAGCATAGCCGATTAAAATATTACTGTAACGACGGCTTAAACCGAATAAAACCATTGCGGCGACAAAGAACAAATCGATTAATGCGCCCGCTAAAAAAGAGTTGGGGAGTTCATCACGAGACCATTGGTTTAAAAAAAGCAAGGGTAAAAACCCAGCTAAAATCGGCAAAATATAAAGGCTAATTGTTCTGATCCACTCAGGATTGTAAGTGAGAGGGTCAGTTTTTTTGGTGCTGACTATTTTTTCAAAGTGGTCTGGTGTCTTCCAAAACCAATAACCCAACAATGCGCTGAACAATATTATGTATATTAAATCAAGGAAATAGGTGTTCGAGCAGCAGCTTTTGCCGAGAGTGATTGCGGTATCATCCAGAGCGACCTTAATGGTTGATAAAAAGTGCTGGCTTGAGTCGGTTGGCCTAAGATTATCGGGGAGCAGTTTAAATAACGACCAAGTACTTTGGGGTACAGTGACGGCAAAATAACTCAGATACGCAATGAATGCGCCTGCTAGCCAAATATAACCGCCTTGCCAAATGCTGACTGGATTAAGAATGGATTGGGTAATTAATCGGTGAGAATCCTTTCGAGACGGATAGATGGCTTGTTTTTGTACCTCATCAACATCCGTGTGGCTAGGGTGTAAAAAAGCACCACCACCACCAGCTACCACCGACGCATAATTTGTCGGCTTGCTATCATTTAGTGAATTGCCCCAATATCGTTCATAGTGGTGAATATCGCCAGAAATATCGAGTCGGCATTTGTTCTTAGGCAACGCGCCAGCTTTATCTTTTAAGAAACTGGCTTCTAAGCCAAGACGCGCAAAGGTTTTTGCAATAGCACCATCTGGTTCAGCCCAGCGACCAAAAACGGTACTGGGTTCTGGCGTGGTGACAATTAACTTACTCGGCACACGTTCACCCAAGGTTTCCAGCACATTATTTTGATTTTTTATGTCGAACAAATCGCCTTTTCTTACTAGCTCAGGGTCAAAAATGGACACAAAAAAAGCCTGTTGTCGCTTATCCAATTTGCCTTCTTGAGAATCAAGCCCCCAGAGCCACCAGTCAAAAGGCAATTGTAAGGCGACATAACTTGCTGTTTGCTTCCGCTCAAATCCTAACAAGCCAAGTTGCGGGTCTTTCGGGTCATTAAGTAAGGGATTGTGGGTGTCATCAGTAATTGGCTTACAGAACTGACGGTTAAAGCCATGTAAAGCATCATAATAATCGTGATTGGCAGGAACGCCGTATATAGGACGCTGATCGACAGCCTTGTTGGTACGGATAATATCCAAGGCAGCGCAATTGAAAGGGGTTTGGAAACGTTCTTTCAGAGAAGCAGTATCGGCAATATGGTAAGCTGCATCACCACCGACAAATAGAAATTCGCCGCGCGGCAAGTGCTGAGTACACGTAGAATCTTGGGCTAACGCAACGCTGTCTGCACCTAAGTTACTGTTTTTGTCTATCCAAAGCTCGCTCATACACAGATACGCGATGTTGTAGACGGCACTCATGCCATCTCCGGTATCTGCTATGTAATCAAACCAATAAGGATCTGTTGCATTGTTGTTGCTTCGTGGCGGTGTAATGGTAGCAGTATTCATCCAATCCTTAGGATCTTGCTTGTTGCCCATGAAGGTATAGGCGGCAATCCATTTCAAACCAGCGAGGAGTTCTCGCCCCATTAACCAGCTAACCGGGCGTTTAAAATTTTTTCTATTGCAGCCGTTGTCGTTGTTGTTATTATCGTTCATTGGACTGATCTCCTAGTTAGTGCTAATCAATAATGGCGCATACCTACAATTAATCTGTGTTCATTATCGCAAGAGAAATAGTTAATAAAAGTGAATATTTCACAAAGGTATTACATTTTTTTCGTTCTTACACTTCAACATGTATATATTGCCAAGGCTGCTCTGCGTCTTGCATCGTGGAGGCGATACTATTCGCGCTCTTAGTATTCTTCGTGGTGAAAACTTCCGCAAAAACGACCGTGCAGAGTGCAGCTAACGTATAATAACCCCATTTGATCCCGTTGTTGTAATGTCCACTCAAGAACGTCTAAAGCAACTGACACAGCAATTATCGCTATGCCTAAACCAAGATAGGCACGCCAACAAACGGCAGTTAGACCGGCTAAGTAGTGAAATCCAAAAAGGTAACAATCCTGTTGACCAGCTTGCAGCAATAGCTGGACGGATTGAACGCTCGGTGGCGACAAGAAACAGGCGGCTTACTAGCGTTCCTGCGCTTAATTTTCCAGATTTACCCGTCACGGGCAAGAAAGACGAGATTGCTGAACTGATAAAAAACCATCAAGTGGTTATTGTTTGTGGTGAGACGGGGTCAGGAAAAACTACCCAGTTGCCTAAGATTTGCTTATCTATCGGTCGTGGAACGGCGGGATTTATCGGTCATACCCAACCTCGACGTATCGCCGCCAGGACGGTAGCCGACCGGATTGCCGAAGAACTGGGCGAACCGTTGGGGAAGTCGGTAGGTTATAAAATCCGTTTTAATGACAAAACCCACGCCGATTCTTTAATCAAGCTGATGACCGACGGCATTCTGCTAGCAGAATCGCAAAATGATCCGTATCTAAACCAGTACGACACCATCATCATCGACGAAGCCCATGAGCGCAGCCTGAATATAGATTTTCTGCTGGGTTACATGAAATGGCTGCTGCCTAAACGGCCTGATTTAAAGCTGATAATTACCTCAGCAACGATTGATACCCAGCGGTTTTCCACGCATTTCGACAACGCGCCGATTATTGAAGTGTCTGGGCGGACTTATCCGGTGGACATGCGTTATCGGCCTATCGAGCAAAAGGACGAGGACGATGAAACCAGCGATGATTTACAAAATGCCATACTCGATGCCGTTGATGAACTGTACAGGGATTTACGTGGCGATATATTGATTTTTCTCAGCGGCGAGCGGGAAATCCGGGAAACGACCGACTCCCTCAAAAAACATCGCCCAACCTTATATGATATTTTGCCCTTATATTCCAAGTTAAGCGTCAGCGAGCAGGAGCGGGTGTTCAACCCCAAAGGTGGAAAAATCCGCATCGTCTTAGCCACGAACGTGGCAGAAACCTCGCTTACTGTTCCTGGTATCCGCTGCGTCATCGACACCGGTCACGCACGTATCAGCCGCTACAGCCATCGCAGTAAAATCCAGCGTTTGCCGATTGAACGAATATCTCAATCAAGCGCAAATCAAAGGGCAGGGCGGTGTGGTAGGGTTGCTGAAGGTATTTGTATCCGCTTGTATTCGCATGATAATTATCTGGCGAGACCGGAATTTACCGAGCCGGAAATCATGCGTACGAATTTATCTGCCGTCATTTTGCAGATGATTTCGTTAAATCTTGGCGATATAGAAGACTTTCCGTTTTTAGAGCCGCCAGAAGACAAGATGATTCGGGACGGCAAAACGGTTCTACATGAAGTCAATGCCTTGGATAAGGCGGGTAAACTCACCGAAATAGGCAAGCAGTTAGCCAAATTACCGACTGATCCCAAACTGGCGCGTATGCTACTCGCGGCTGCACACGAGCATTGTCTGACCGAAGTTGCGATTATCGTGTCGGTGTTAAGCGTGCAAGATCCGCGAGAGAAACCCGCCGATAAAATGCAGCAAGCCGATGCCAAACATGCCGTGTTTCGTCATCCTGAGTCTGATTTTTTAACGGTGTTAAATATTTGGAATACCTTTGAAGAACAGAAAAAACACCTGTCTAACAGCAAGTTACGTAAATATTGCAGCGATAACTTTCTGTCTTACATCAGGATGCGGGAGTGGTTCGACATTCATAGCCAGATTATGCAGGTCATTAAAGGCGATTTAAAACTGCACCCGAATACCGACGACGCAAGTTATGAAAAAATTCATCGCGCTTTGCTGACGGGATTGCTGTCCAATATCGGTTTTCGTCATGACCAGTATGAATATCTGGGCGCAAGAGGACTTAAATTTTTCATATTCCCAGGTTCTGGTCTGCATAAAATTAAACCGAAATGGATTATGGCGGCAGAACAAGTCGAAACCAGCAAGGTTTATGCGCGTAATGTCGCCCGAATTGAACCGGAATGGATAGAAGCCTGTGCCGGACATTTGGTGAAACATAATTATTTTGATCCGCATTGGGAAAAGAAAGCCGGACGTTGCGGCGTGTACCAGCGCACTCTGCTATATGGTTTGACCTTGCAAGCCGCCCGTAAAGTGCCTTACGAAAATGTGGATGCCAAATCTGCGCGGGAAATGTTCATCCAATCGGCCTTAGTCAGCCATGATTACCATAGCAATGCACCGTTTTTTGTAGCTAACCAAAAGTTATTGGAAGAAGTTGGTTATATCCAGCATAAAGGCCGACGTGTTGATTTGGTGGAAGACGAGTTATGGCTGTATTCCTTTTACGACCAGAAACTGCCGCCAGAAGTTGTCAACGGCATCACCCTAGATAAATGGCGTAAAACGGCAGAGCGGGAAAAACCGCGCATCCTGTTTTTGACGAAAGAAGATTTAACCCGTCAGCAGGATAATTACGTTAACGAATGGGACTACCCAGACAACAAGAAAATCGGCAATCTGACCATTAAATTACAGTACCGTTTTGAACCTGGGCATGATGAAGATGGCGTTACAGCAGTTATTCCCGTACATCAATTAAATCAACTAACGCAGTCGGCATTCGATTGGTTGGTGCCAGGTTTGCTGGAAGAAAAATGTATCGCGCTCGTCAAATCTTTGCCCAAACAGATCAGAAAACATTTCGTGCCAGTGCCGGAAACCGTTAAACGCTGCCTTGAAATCGAACCGGATTTTAAAGGCACTGTGCAAGAATGGCTGGGCAATCGTTTACGTAAGTTGACTGGGGAAGCCATTCCATTGAATGTATGGGAGTTAGAGGCTTTGCCAGACCATTTGCGGATGAATTTTCGGGTCATCGACGAGCAAGGCCAGATGTTGGATTATGGGCGCAACTTAAAGAAGCTACAGGAAAAATATACCGTAAAAGCAGTACAAAGTTTTGACCAGATTGCTGCCGACGAACTGAATTACACGGGTTGTATCCAATGGGCGTTTGAGGATTTGCCGGAAACGTATGCCTTTATTCAAGGTGGGCAGACTTTTGTCGGCTTTCCTGCCATTGTCGATGAAGGGAATGCGGTTGGTGTACGCATTTTTGACACGGATGCAAAAGCCGCAGCAACTCATCAGGAAGGATTAGTTCGTTTATTGCAATTGCAACTTCGTAAAGATTGTACTTACCTCCTGAAAACACTGCCACAATCGGCGGCTGCCGAATTGGCATATAATAGATTGGCGGCACATCCCATTATAAAATCCCATCAAGACATTCAAGCTAATGGGCAAACCTCTTTCAAAGACGATTTGCTGTATTCGATCCTCAATAGCGTGTTTCTTGATGGCAAAACCATCAGGACACAGGAAGCCTTTGAACAAACTTTGCGGGAACACAAGCCCCAATTAATAATGGCCGCCAACGACGTGGGCAAAACGGTGTTCGACATTATGGCGTTGTTTGGCGAGATAAAAATGATGCTTGGTCGCTTGAACAGCCAAGATGCACGGTTAAAAGACATCACCGAACAACTGGCTATGATGGTCTACGTGGGCTTTATCCGTAATACGCCTACCCAACAGATTAAGGCGATTCCCCGTTATTTAAAGGCTATCAAGTACCGTCTCGATAAGCCCGACAATGAAGGGCAAAAAATCCAGGAAATTAGCCGTTATTCAACCAGATACTGGAAAGATGTCGAGAAAAAATCAAAAAAGGATCGCTTAATTCCAGAGCAAGACCCATTTCGTTGGATGTTGGAAGAGTTCAGGGTGTCGCTGTTTGCCCAGCAACTGAAAACAGCGTACCCGATTTCTGCTAAAAGGTTGGAAAAGGCTTGGGACGAGCGAAAATAAGACCCAAAATTTGGATTTATCCAATTTTGTAATCGAAAGACTACATGAAATAGAGCGATTCAAAATTATTTGTACACAGAAAGAATCAATGAGTTAGAGTCATTTATTAAAGCAGTGCTTTTTAAACACTTGCCTTATTTCAACATATTGATATTAAACAATAAATTGTAATTGTCTTGTTTATGGACAATTTAAGTTAAGGTCAGTAAAAACGACTTATAAGCCAGTGAAAAAACAACTTACCCACAAAGTTATCCACAGCTTTTGTGTATAACTGTGACGCAGTTCACAAATTTTTTTAAATCAGTCTGTTACAGAAGTGATGAGGTCAAAAGCAAAACAAAATTGATGATTTAATCACCAAGCAATTGCGATTTGATAAGAAATTATTAGGCTTGTGATTGTGTTCGTAATTCGACAAGACCCTACTGGGTTTGTTTAAGGACTGCGCCGAGATTCCTAAAATATACCGAGCCAATAACCCTGTATAATTTCCCCAAGAAATATCTTAAAAGCATGCGTTATGCTACGCACCAATAGACAAATTAAAAGCTTTTCAATACCACTGACTCGACAACACTAACACTATGATAATAAATCAAGAGCTTATTGGTTATGCGGCTGGCGTGTTGACGACGGCTTCGTTTTTGCCACAAGCCCTTATGACCATCAAAACCAAGGACACGTCATCGCTCTCGCTTGGCATGTACAGCTTGTTCACCCTGGGCGTTTTATGCTGGTTAATCTATGGTATTCAATTGGCAAATTATGCAATCATTTTTCCGAATGCAATAACCTTGGTTTTGGCGGCCTGTATACTTTCCTATAAGATTTATCACAGCTTTAGTAAAAAGCCCTAAGCTATCACACTGCTATCAAGTTAAACCTCTAAAGCTGTTGCGTAAGTACGCCAGTTAACAAATCCAAATCTGATACGGAGATAATTGCTTCATGACCAACAAAGTGACCTTAACCCAGTTCATCATCGAGCAACAGCGGGAATTTCCCGGCACTTCGGGATCGTTTACCGCATTACTGAATGACATCGCCACCGCCTGCAAAAAAATCTCCCACATCGTCAACCGAGGTGAATTGATTGGGGTGCTAGGTAGTGCTGAATCTGAGAATATCCAGGGTGAAGTCCAAAAAAAGCTCGACATCATCACCAATGACATCATGGTTAATGCCTTGAACTGGACGGGACATTTGGCCGGCATGGCATCGGAGGAAATCGACGATATTATCAAAATCCCCAACCATTACCCCAAAGGAAAATATCTGGTGCTGTTTGATCCCTTGGATGGCTCATCCAATATTGATGTCAATCTGGCGGTCGGCACCATCTTCTCCATCTTGCGCTGCCGTGAAGGCATTGATGCCGACTTACAGGATTTCCTCCGCAAAGGCGCTGAACAAGTGTGCGCGGGTTTTGTACTCTATGGTCCATCGACTATGATGGTACTGACGACCGGACTTGGCGTTAACGCATTTACCCTAGATCAAGACATCGGGGAATTTATCCTAACCCACAGGAACATGAGGATACCCGAAGAGACCGCTGAATTTGCCGTTAACATGACCAACCAGCGCTTTTGGGAGCCACCCGTTCAACGTTATATAGATGAATGTTTGCAAGGCACGGAAGGTTCGCTGGGGAAAAACTACAATATGCGCTGGATTGCTTCCTTGGTTGCAGAGGTTTACCGAATTCTAACGCGTGGCGGCATATTTATGTATCCCTTGGATTGCCGTAACCCGGCAAAACCCGCTAAGTTACGGCTGATGTATGAAGCCAATCCGATGGCGTTTATTATCGAACAAGCGGGTGGTGCCTGTTCTACCGGACGCGAACGCATACTGGATATTAAACCTACCGACATCCACCAGCGCGTGCCGCTTATTTTGGGGTCGAAGCATGAGGTTGAGAAGGTTGTTGCGTATCATTTGGAAGGCTAGAATGTATTTTATTAAATAATAATATTTATACATCAGTAAGTTATAAGCTTTGTGAGCAACGGCAATGGGTCTCAAAGAAAATTATGGGCAATTAATTGCTACGAGGCAGTGCTAAATTGTAGTTCTAGCATCAAGCCCTCGCACACACCCAAACATCAACTCGGCTTGCCCCAGCCTTCTTTAATTCAGTCGCCAGCGCATTCGCGGTAGAACCTGTGGTCATGACATCATCAATAATCGCAATATGTTGCGCTTGAATCGAGTTTTGCACCGAAAACGCACGGCGCAAATTCTGACGGCGTTTTTTGGCGGACAAGCCTGTTTGATGCGGTGTATCTTTATGCCGTCCACAACTGGCATAATCAACGGGAATTCCTAAAGATTTCGATACCGTTCGGGCAATTTCCAAGGCTTGGTTAAAGCCCCGTTCGTGATAACGGGCTTTGTGCAAAGGCACGGGAATGATGCAATCGGGTTTTTCTGCCGCTTTGCCTACATGGTCAGCCAACAAATTGCCGAGCAAACGGGCGTTTTTAAACTGTGCGCCAAATTTTAGTCCGGTAATCAAATGCCGGATTTCGTCTTGATGGATGAAGGGTGCGTGGGTTTCATCAAACGATGGTGTTTCGCTTAAGCAACGTCCGCAAAGGGTTGGGGCAACAATGGGTGAAGCAAATATTTCTGCACAGCGATAGCAGCACACATTATTTCGTGGCAGGCGGACATGGCAGGTTTCGCAGATGTCCAGTGAGTTAAACCCTGGGTTTCCGCACAAAATACAGGTGGGCGGGAGCAGAGCTTCCTGTATAATGTCGAGCCAATTGTAAACTTTTTCCATAGCACATGGTTGACAAGTCAAGTCGTTGCTTTTTACCCTCAGAACCTTATTGTAGTTGGAGATTAACCGAATGTCTGCAAACCCTGAACGTATTCGTCATAACTGGCACATAGATGAAGTCTTGGCGCTGTTTGCCATGCCGTTCAACGACCTTATCTATCAAGCGCAAACCGTCCATCGTCAGAATTTTGATCCCAACGAAGTCCAGGTCAGCAGCTTGTTGAGCATCAAGACCGGCGCGTGTTCGGAAGATTGCGGTTATTGTCCGCAAAGTGCGCGTTTTGATACCGGATTAAAATCAGAACCGTTGATGTGCGTTGAAGACGTGCTTGCCGCCGCCGAGCAAGCCAAAGCCCAGGGTGCATCACGCTTTTGCATGGGCGCGGCCTGGCGCGAACCAAAAGATAAGGATGTCGAAAAGGTCGTCGAGATGGTGCAAGGCGTGAAGGCGTTAGGTTTGGAAACCTGCGTGACATTGGGGATGCTCACCAATGAACAAACCGCCAAGTTGAAAGAAGGCGGTCTGGATTACTACAACCATAACCTCGACACCTCGGAAGAATACTACTCCGAAATCATCACCACCCGCACTTACCAAGACCGCTTGGACACGCTGGCACGGGTCAGGGGTGCTGGGATTAATGTCTGTTGCGGCGGCATCGTCGGCATGGGCGAAAGCGACAAAGACCGCGCTAACCTTCTGATCGAACTAGCCAATATGCCCAAGCATCCAGAAAGCGTTCCCGTCAATATGCTTGTCCAAGTGGAAGGTACGCCGCTTATGGGAACGGAAGAACTTGATCCGTTTATGTTCATCCGAACACTAGCTGTTGCAAGGATTATGATGCCAAAATCCCGTGTACGCCTGTCTGCTGGCCGCAACAATATGAGCGATGAGATGCAGGCTTTATGTTTTCTGGCTGGGGCTAATTCAATTTTTTATGGGGAGAAATTGCTGACGACCGATAACCCGCTGGCTAATCAAGATAAGGTTTTGTTTGAGCGGTTGGGGGTGAATGCAAGATAAATTATTTTTGAATTGAATATTACATTTTCGCGCAAAGTTCTCTTTTTATGAAATCGCGGTCTCGGTTAATGTTGGAAAAATCTATCGCTGCAATGCTTTCAGCGATAGAAATATACAACAAACCTGACTTTAAATATCGTGAAGAAACTTTTTCTGTTCTCTGTATAAATTCTTGGGAGTTATTGTTAAAGGCAAAAGTGTTGAACTTAGCCAGTAACAAACTGGCTTCCTTATATGCAATGGAGAATAAAACCCTTAAAGATGGGAAAAAGTCATCAATAAAGCGGCCTAAAAAAAACAGGTCTGGTAATCCTATGTCTGTTGGGTTATTCGAAGCGTACAGAATTATTGCCGAAGACTACGGGGTTAAAATAGATAAAGTTGTGAATGATAACTTAGTTGCTCTTACGGAAATAAGAGATAACTCTATTCACTTTGTAAATGAAGATTTTCTTTTGGCACTAAAAATACAGGAGCTTGGGAGCGCTTCCCTTCAGAATTATCTTCATCTGGTGTCTGCTTGGTTTGGAGATGTATTATCTGGGTACAATTTTTATTTAATGCCCCTTTCGTTCTTCAGAAACTTTGCTGATGCACCTGGTGTTTCCCTTAATTCTAGCGAAAAAAAAGTCTTGGAGTATATAAGAAAGTCTGAAGAACTCTATGATGATAGCGAGAATGTCGGGGACTATAACTTAACCTTAAGAATTGACGTAAAGTTTCAGAAAGTGAAAAGCACGTCTGGTATCCCTGTTCAAATTACTAATGATCCTCATGCTACAGCGGTTTTTCTATCGGAAGAGGATTTCACAGATAAGTATCCTTGGGATTACGATGTCTTAAGCACCCGTTTAACAAAGCGTTACTCCGATTTCAAGAAAAATGAAAAATATCACAAAATAAGGAAGCAACTAGAAAAAGATAATAATTTTGGATATCAGAGGCTGCTAAACCCTAAAAACCCAAGGGGTGGAAAGAAAACGTTTTACAATCCAAATATACAAAAAGAATTTGATAAACATTATACGAAATCGAGTGCGTAGTATCGTAGCGTTTTACGCACCAACTTTAAAGGTGCATAAAATGCCCCCTACAATTTTATGTATAAGAACCTATTTTGTTTGATTTATCCTTAAAACTAAACGAACTGTCGCAACAAGGCTTGTACCGTTCCAGACGCATCGTTGAATCCCCGCAAGGCATTAACCTGATTTGCGATGGCAACCCCGTCCTCAATTTTTGCAGTAACGATTACTTAGGTCTAGCTAACCATCCTGATGTCATAAACGCCTTCAAGAATGCGGCGGACAAATATGGTGTAGGCAGCGGTTCGGCGCATTTGATTTGCGGTCACAGCAGCGCCCATCATGCCTTGGAAGAAGAGTTGGCGGTATTTACCGGACGAGACCGGGCATTGCTGTTTTCCACGGGTTACATGGCGAACATGGGCGCGATTTCTGCCTTGGTCGGGCGTGGTGATACGGTGTTTGAAGACCGATTGAATCACGCTTCCCTGCTGGATGGCGGATTGTTGTCGGGTGCACGGTTTAAGCGTTATGCCCATGCGGATGTCGATCATTTGCAAAATCTATTGGGAAATAGCAAAGCCATTAAGAATTCTATTGATACCCCTCACCCTAACCGTCTCCCAAAGGGAGAGGGTATTTCCCGTAGTTTGATTGTGACCGACGGCGTATTCAGCATGGATGGCGACATCGCGCCTTTGCAAGCCTTATCGGTTGTCGCCAAACAGCATGATGCTTGGTTGATGGTGGATGATGCCCACGGTCTGGGAGTTTTAGGTGAAAATGGTGGCGGCATTTTGGAGCAAACGGGCTTAAAACAAGACGATGTGCAGGTGCTGGTAGGTACGTTAGGTAAGGCATTCGGTACGTTTGGCGCGTTTGTCGCGGGATCGGAAGAGCTGATAGAAACATTGGTGCAAACAGCCCGAACTTACATCTATACAACGGCTTTGCCTCCCGCAATTGCAGAAGCCACCCGTTCTAGTTTGAAAATTATCCAGACAGAAAGCTGGCGACGGGAAAAGCTCAGGTTTTTGACTGAGCGTTTCAGGGCAGGTGCTGGACAGTTGGGCTTGTCGTTGATGGCTTCCTCTTCACCGATCCAGCCCCTATTGATTGGTCAATCTGAACAAGCGGTTGCTGTAAGTCAAGCTCTGTTAAACCAAGGATTTCTGGTGAGTGCGATTAGACCGCCAACCGTCCCTGTCAATGCCGCAAGATTGCGCGTGACTTTTTCGGCAATGCACGAAGAACAGCAAATTGACCAATTGCTGGATGCGCTTGCCAAAGCCTTAGTATGACAAAAATACATACTGAAACCTTCGGGCAGGGCAAGCCAATTATACTCGTCCACGGTTGGGCAATGCACAGCGGGATTTGGCGTGCGTTTGCAAAAGAGCTGGCGAAACACTATCAAGTGACCTTGCTTGATTTGCCTGGGCATGGACGAAGTGGGGCGATGTCGCCATTCACCCTGGAAACGGTTAGCAAAGCCTTGGTTGATGCTGTCCCTAATGAGCCGTGTTGCTGGCTAGGCTGGTCGTTAGGTGCTGAAATGACGATAGAGATTGCTTATCGTTTTCCTGAACAGGTCAATCAATTGATTTTGCTTACTGGAACGCCATGTTTTGTAAGAAAAGACGCTTGGTCTGGAATGGATTACAACGTTCTCGATAATTTTGCAGAAAGCTTAAAACAAGCCCCACATGCAACATTGCTGCGGTTTTTATCATTATATATTAAAGGGTTAAATAAGCAGAAAGCGGCGTTGCAGGAATTAAAAACCTTGGTTTTTGAAAGCCCAGAACCTAATCAGCAAACTTTGCAAGAAGGTTTAACTATTTTGAAACAGGTGGATTTAAGGGATAGCTTTGCCCAGCTTAAAATTCCGGTTGCGGTTATTTTGGGACAACTCGATACTCTTATTCCTGTTTCCGTCGGCGCAAAGATGGAAGCATTATTACCCGGAATCGACCTAACGGTGATAGACAGAGCAGGGCATGTACCATTTTTGTCGCATCAAGAGGCGATGGTTAATGCCGTCTGCCGTTTTATGGATAAGTAATGGGGCGGAGTTGCAAACCTAGGGTTGCACTCCAAAATGTACGGCTATAACCCACCACCAAAATTTGTACGGAAAAAAGTGCTGCCAAAAACTAAGATAAAACAATCCTTTGCTGTTGCCTCATCATCGTATGACAGTGCCGCGCTGTTGCAAAGGAATGTCGGCATCAACTTATTGCAGCGCGTAGGAAATATCGGACAAGTTGATACAGTTGTCGATTTAGGTTGTGGTACGGGTTTTCTGGTTACTGAGATTTTGCGGCAAAAAATCTGTCTGCCGCAGCAGATAATAGCTTTGGACATTGCCTTGCCCATGTTACAAATAGCGCGTAATAAATTGAATAATAATAAAAATATTACTTATCTTTGTGCAGATGCAGAATATTTGCCGTTACAGCCACAGTCGGTGGATTTAGTTATTTCCAACTTAGCATTCCAATGGTGTGACAACCTAGAGAAAACTTTTGCTGATATCAAGCGAATTTTAAAGCCGGAAGGTCAGCTCTATTTCACCACTTTTGGAGCGCATACCTTGCGCGAGTTAAAAAGCGCGTGGCAACAAGTTGATGATTACAATCATGTGAATAGCTTTCACAACCCAGCGCAATTACAAAATTTTCTGCAACAAGCCGGTTTTCATGAATTTGAGCTAGAAATACGCTCATATACATCAACTTACGTATCAGTTTTGGATTTGATGGCAGAATTAAAACAGCTAGGCGCACACACGGTTATGGCAGGGTGTAATAAACAATTCACCAGTCGATCTGCTATGCAGCGCATGATAAGTGCCTATCAGCAGCAGGAAGAAAACGGCAGAATACCTGCGACTTTTGAGGTAATTATGGTTGCGGTTAGGGTGTAAACGGCTATGGAAAAAGGCTATTTTATTACCGGTATCGACACCAATGTCGGCAAAACCTGGGCAACTGTCGCCCTGATGAGGTACTTCAAAAGCCAAGGCAAATCGGTCATCGGCATGAAGCCTGTGGCTTCAGGTTGCAGTATCCAAGATGGGGTTTTGGTGAATGAAGACGCGCTTCTGCTACAGCAAAATGCAACAGTAAAGCTGGGTTATCAACACGTTAATCCCTACGCTTACGCACTTCCCGTTTCTCCACATATTGCTGGCAAAGATAATCCTGTCGAATTAGATGTTATCGTCAAGGCATTTAATGTCATTAAAGACCAAGCCCAGATTTTACTGGTTGAAGGTGCTGGCGGTTGGTATTCGCCGATCAATCAGCATCAAGACAACAGCGATCTTGCCATCGCATTAGCATTGCCAGTGCTTTTGGTCGTAGCAATTAAGTTAGGCTGCATCAATCATGCAAAACTCACGTATCAGGCTATGAACAGCGAAGCCGTAGTGAGTGCGGGTTGGATTGCGGTGCATACTGAACCTGACACATTAAATGCGGATGAGATTGTGGCTACACTTACGAGAACGCTGGATATGCCGCTGTTAGGTGTTTTGCCTTATACAAAAAATCCCGATTTTGATGGGTTAGCCAGGAATTATTACTTGCATTCAGTAAGCGATTGAGTCTGTAGTATTCTGGATCTTAAAATCCGAGTGATTGCTTTTTGTTCATAATCTATTTACAGATACGCAACTATCCGTGTGCAATGGCTATAAAGCGTTTGCTAGGCTAGCTTTTCGCTGGTTTTTTGCTGAAACTAAATGGTGCGACTTCTGGCGCAGAAAGGCTTGATAGGTTAGAATCTACCCAACTAATTGAATTGCTGGTTACTATCAAATTTGTGCATGGATGCTAATGAATACCGTGTTTTTTGAAGCCATGCAGACCATCCAAGAATTTATAATTTATTACAGAGGAGTTTTCTCAGTGAAGAAAACAAAGCAACTATTCGCAGGTCTGATCTTACTGGTTTCAGGTTTGGGGACTGTGCAAGCGGCTGAGGAGTGTCCGTCGAAGTTGATGGAGGGTAGCGTTTGCCTGCCTAAAGGCTTCCCCGTTGAACCCACGCCGGGCGGGTATACGCTCAATTTGACTGAGGGTCATACGCAGATCAGTCATGATGTTTATGATCT
Organism: Methylomagnum ishizawai; assembly: GCA_945861705.1. Lineage (GTDB taxonomy): Bacteria > Pseudomonadota > Gammaproteobacteria > Methylococcales > Methylomonadaceae > Methyloglobulus. The sequence goes on from CAMAVM010000004.1 coordinate 48,600, forward strand.
GCACATGCTGATCCTATGGATCTGCATATTCGTCGGTATCGGCGTGTTCGGCACCATGTTTTACTCCATCTACCATCATCGTAAATCCAAAGGTCACGTCGCCGAGCAGTTTCACGAAAATACCACTGTTGAAATCATCTGGACTATCATCCCCGCCTTGATCCTGCTGGCGATGGCAATTCCTGCCACCAAAACCATGATTGAAATGGATGGCGTGGAAGAATCTGATATGACCATCAAGGTCACTGGCTGGCAATGGAAATGGGAATACGAATATTTAGGTCACGACATTCGTTTCTTTAGCAGCTTGGATCATGCCAGTAATATGGCAAGACAATTAGATTCTACTACCGACCCACGCTCTGTTTCTCACTATTTACTGCGTGTTGATGAGCCATTAGTTATCCCTGTTAACAAAAAAATCCGTTTCGTTTTCACGGCGGCTGATGTGCTGCATTCCTGGTGGGTGCCTGATCTGGGTTGGAAAAAAGATGCCATCCCAGGGTTTATCAATGAAGCCTGGGCTTCAGTGGATGAGCCAGGCATTTACAGGGGGCAATGTACCGAACTTTGTGGTCGAGACCACGCCTTTATGCCCGTGGTCGTGATAGCGATGGAGCAAGAAGATTACGATGCCTGGGCAACCCAAAAACACGAGCAAGAATGCAAGGCAAAAAGCAGTGCCGATATGTCGCATGATGACTTAGTCGCCAAAGGTGCTGAAATCTATGAAAAAAATTGCAGCACTTGCCACATGCCTGATGGTGGCGGAATTGCTGGTGCGTTCCCAGCGTTAAGGGGTAGTGCTGTAGTCAATGGCGATATTAATGCCCAAGCTTCATTGGTGTTGAATGGTAAAAACGCCATGCCTGCCTTTGGTAAGCAACTTTCTGCAACAGAACTGGCTTCCGTTATTACTTACACGCGTAATGCTTTGGGCAATGCTAAAGGGGATGAAATCCAACCTAAAGCAATCAAGACTAAATTGCCGAAATCAGATGATGACGATGACGGTTGCGCGGCTAAACCTGCAAAAATTGATAAAGCTAACAAATCAGCAAATGTAGACGTAGCAGATAAAACGGAAGAATCTGCCAAGAAACCCGCAGAAAATCCAGTTGCAAGCAAACAATCGACTGCGAAAAAAGCAGTCGAAAAACATGAAGAGAGCATTCCCGCAACAAAACCAGCAAGTAAATCATTAAATAATGTTGTTGAGCCGGAAGTAACCAAACCATCGGTGAGCAAGCCAAATGTGACCGACAGCAAAGCCAGTTCTGATCATGTTAACCATACGGCATCGCGCCATGCAGACTTGATTACCGCAGGGCAAACGGTTTACGAAGCTAACTGTTCATCTTGCCATCAAAAAGACGGTGGCGGAATGCCGTCGGTGTTTCCTGCGTTAACTGGCAGTGCGGTTGTTAAAGGTGACATCAAAGCTCAAACCAATCTGGTCATGAATGGCAAAGGCAGTATGCCAGCGTTTGGTGGCAAGTTAACGCCAGCCCAATTAGCGCAAGTGATCACCTATACCCGAAATGCTTTGGGTAATGCCAATGGCGATGCGATAACCGCAGGCCAAATAGAAAAGTTGATGCACGGCAAAGACGAGCCAATTGCCGAAAGTTCCGCAGCACCTGAAAGCCCTGCAAACAAGGACGATGAAAAAGACTTGAAAGCGGAAGATACCAAACCAGTTGAAGATAAGATCGCAGAAAGTCCGCATAAAACCGAATCTGCTATCAGCGACAAAGCTGCTGAAACAGATGATAAAACCACTGTATCTGCTGAAAAAACCTTAGCCGAATTGGTAGCTCAAGGCGAGTTGGTCTACGAAAAAAGTTGCCAATCCTGCCATCAGCCCGAAGGCGTGGGTATGCCGCCTGTGTTCCCTGCCTTAAAAGGCAGTGCGGTAGTAACTGGTGTAATTGATACACAAATTGAACTGATGCTTAAAGGTAAAGGCATGATGCCCGCGTTTGGCAGCACTTTGAGTGCGGAAGACTTTGCGTCAGTACTCGCATTTACCCGCAACAAGCTAAATGCGACGGGCGATTTTAAGCAGCCTTCTGAGATTGAAGCATTATTACAATCAGCCAACTAAGTGGCTCAGAACTGTACGATTTTTGTTTTGCTGCGCAGTGCTTATCACTAGCAGTGATTAATTTAGGATAAAAGAGGAAATGATATGTCTGCCGTTGTAGCTGAACATGATGAACACCACGAGCATGAACATGACGACCATGATCACGGCCCAGCAAAAGGGTGGCTAAGATGGATTATTACCACCAACCATAAAGACATCGGAACGCTGTACTTATGGTTTGCGCTGGTGATGTTTTTCGTGGGCGGGGTGATGGCGTTGATTATCCGTGCCGAACTGTTCCAGCCCGGCTTGTCGTTTGTTGAGCCGCAATTCTTCAATTCCATGACCACCATGCACGCACTGGTCATGATTTTCGGTGGCGTGATGCCAGCATTCGTTGGCTTGGCTAACTGGATGATTCCAATGATGATTGGTGCGCCAGATATGGCATTGCCACGCATGAACAACATGAGTTTCTGGATGTTGGTTGCCGGTATCGTGTTGCTGTCCAGCACCTTGTTTATGGAAGGTGGCGCACCGGCTGCTGGTTGGACTATGTACCCGCCTTTAGTATTGCAAACAGGCGCAGCGTTGCCTTTTGCCATCTTCTCTGTGCATTTGCTGGGGATTTCGTCCATCATGGGCGCAATAAATATAATTGCGACCATCTTCAATATGCGCGCCCCTGGCATGACCTTGATGCGGATGCCGATGTTCGTGTGGACTTGGGTAATTACTGCATTCCTGTTGATTGCCGTCATGCCGGTTTTTGCGGGTGCGGTCACGATGCTATTGACCGACAAGTTTTTTGAAACCAGCTTTTTTGATGCCGCAGGTGGTGGCGATCCAGTGCTGTACCAACATATCTTCTGGTTTTTTGGACATCCTGAAGTTTATATCCTGATTTTGCCGACTTTTGGCTTGGCCTCGACCATTATCCCTGTGTTCGCCAGAAAACCACTATTTGGTTATAGCTCAATGGTTTATGCGACAGCAGCGATTGCTTTCCTGTCGTTCATCGTCTGGGCGCATCACATGTTTACAGTCGGGATGCCGCTTGCTGGAGAGCTGTATTTCATGTATTCGACTATGATTATTGCCATTCCCACTGCCGTAAAAGTGTTCAACTGGACGGCGACCATGTGGAAGGGGGCGATGACGTTTGAAACCCCGATGCTGTTTTCCATTAGCTTTGTGGTGCTGTTTACGATGGGTGGCTTTACCGGCTTGATGATGGCGATTGCGCCTTCAGATTTGCAGTATCACGACACCTATTTTATCGTCGCCCACTTCCATTATGTCTTGGTGCCTTCTGCGATCTTTATGATTATGGCGGGTGGTTATTATTGGCTGCCCAAATGGACGGGCAATATGTACAACGAAAAAATCGGCCAGTTGCATTTCTGGTTGTCGGCTATTTCGGTCAATATTCTGTTTTTTCCACAACATTTTTTAGGTTTGGCGGGTATGCCACGGCGGATTCCCGATTATGCCGTGCAATTTACTGATTGGAATATGATCTCCAGTATCGGCGGCTTTATTTTTGGTTTCAGCCAATTGCTGTTCTTGTACATCGTTGTCGATACCATCCGTGGCGGCACGGGTGTAAAGGCGACCAATGAAGTCTGGGACGGCGCACTGCAATACGGCGGTGGTGGTACACAGGGCTTGGAATGGACTTTGCCATCTCCACCGCCTTATCATACGTTTACTGAGCCACCTGTTATTGTGCCGACTGAGTATCAGCATTAAGCAACTGAATAATAGCTTATAGATATTAATGAATTTAAAAACAAAAAATCGGCTAACCGCATCCATTTTAGGGTTACTGGCATTTAGTTTCTATTTGTTTGCAGTACCCTCAGCGGTTATAGAACATATTGTCAAAGCGATAAAAGCTGTTTTTTGATGGATGATTCCTTAAGCCTAAAGCAAAAAAATACCAAGATCGTTAAGATTTTGGTATTAGTTGTGATAGGTATGTTCGGTTTCGGTTATGCCTTGGTACCACTGTACGATGTTTTATGCGACTTGACCGGACTAAACGGTAAGGCAAAATCGCTGGCAGCTGAGGAAGTCCTTTACAAGGTTGATATGAGCAGGGAAATAAAGCTCGAATTGATTACATCGTTGAACGAATCAACGCCTATGGAATTTCGTGCTGAAACCAAGCAATTAAAAGTCCATCCAGGCGAATACCATACCGTGTATTTTTACGGTGAGAATATGACCGATAAGTTACTGCATGCACAGGCGATACCTAGCTTTACGCCGAGTATCGCTGCTAAATATTTTCATAAGGTAGTGTGTTTTTGCCTTGACCAGCAAACATTTAAACCGAAAGAATCAAAGCAGATGGCTATGCGTTTTGCGGTTAAGCCGGATTTGCCGGAAGACTTAAAAACCATCACGCTTTCATACACATTTTTTGATAACACCAAAGCCGCAGTGCAAAATTAGAAGAGGAAATTATGTCTACATCGCATGGTTATTACATTCCACATAAGGCAACTTGGCCGGTTATGGTTACCGCCGGTTTGTTTTGTATGTTGGCTGGTTTTGCTAGTTACTTAAATGGATCATCGTCTGGTGCGACCTTCATGCTTGTCGGTTTCGCAATATTCATCATCATGGTAGCAGGATGGTTTACCTTGCAAGCAAGCGAAAGCGAATCAGGCACTTACAATACCCAGGTTGGCATTTCCTTCCGTATGGGCATGATGTGGTTTATCTTCTCGGAAGTCATGTTTTTTGCCGTTTTCTTCGGTACGCTATGGTACACGCGCAACTTGTCCGTGCCTTGGTTGGGCGGTGAAGGTACGGGCGCGGCGACCAAAGCATTGCTTTGGCCTGATTACGAAACAGCTTGGCCGACAAACGGTCCTGCCCATTTGGGTGGCAAAATTGTTGATGGCAAAACCAGTGGTGAATTTGAACCAATGGGTGCTTTTGGTTTGCCTTTGTTAAATACCTTATTGCTACTATCTAGCGGTGTTACCTGCACCTGGGCGCATCACGGCTTATTGGCAAAAAACCGCGACCAACTCATCAAAGGCTTGATTGCTACCGTTACTTTAGGATTCTTGTTCGTCCTTTGCCAAGCAACTGAATACCACGAAGCTTATACCGATATGGGTTTGACCTTGGGTTCAGGCATATATGGATCGACGTTCTTCATGTTGACAGGATTCCACGGCTTTCATGTCTGCGTGGGTGCAATCATCCTAAGCGTGGTGTTGTTCCGTAGCTGGAAAGGTCATTTCAAACCGGAAAACCATTTCGCTTTTGAAGCTGCCGCTTGGTATTGGCACTTTGTTGACGTGGTGTGGTTGGGTTTGTTCATCTTTGTTTACATCATGTGACAAACAACGCTATAACCAAAAAAAGTGCTGCCGTTTCGACAGCACTTTTTTTATGTCTTACAAACGTTAACTGGTTGAAGATACTATCTTTTATGTGGAATCCCCGCACGGATTTAGGTGCTTGCAACGCAGCAATGTGATGATAATCGTGGAATGAGGATGATACATCAAATCGCTTATATGGCCTCATTCCTAGGGTAAACGGCTGTTCTACATCTAGTCTAGGAATAGCATCAATTTGTGTACTCACAAAAAAAGGCGGTCACCCGCCCTTTTTGTGGTTGAAAACCCTTACTTTTTAGCGGGGACTGCTTTTTCTGCTTCAGCAGGTTGTGCAACTTCTTTAGCTGGCTCTGCGGCTGCAGGTGTAGCTGTAGCGGCTGGAGCAGGAGTGGTTGCTGCTGGAGGCGGCGTAGCGGCTTTCGGTGCTTCGTCTTTCAGCGGGATCAAAATCTCAACTTTGGCTTGTTTACGCAAACCTTCTACCATGCTCTGTATTTTTTCACGTTGCAACATGGGTGTCAGTTGTTCTTTAACGGCTTCCAGAGGTGGTGCTGCTTGTTTTCTGGAATCTTCACTCAAAATAATGTGCCACCCGAATTGGGTTTTGACAGGTGCTTTGGTGTATTTGCCTTTTTCCAGTTTGGCAACGGCTTCAGAGAACGGTGCTACCATTTGGCTAGGATTAAACCAGCCTAAATCGCCGCCATTTTGGGATTCTTTGGCATCCAATGAATGCTTGTTTGCCAGTTTGGCAAATTTTCCGCCCTTATCCAGTTCGGCTATTAGTTTTTTGGCTTCATCTTCAGTCTTGACCAGGATGTGGCTCGCCTTGTATTCGGTGCCGTTTGCGCCGCCAACTTTGCTGTCATATTCTTTTTTGATGTCAGCATCGGTGATTGGGTTGGCTTTCAAGTAAGCTTGCAAGCTCGCTTGGGTCAAGATGGCTTTCCGTGCGGCATCCAGTTGGGCGACGACTTCAGGCGTTTGGTCCAGTTTTTTTAGCACGGCATCTTGCACTAAAATTTCGCGCTGAACCAATTCATCAACCAATTTTTCTTTTGGAAAAGCAGGGGCTTGACCGTGGCTACGCTGGGCGAGGTCTTTTTCCAGGTCTTCCAGCGTTTTTTTGCTGATGTATTGGCCGTTTACGCTGGCAATCGCATCTTCTTTTTTAACGGCTGGAGGTGTTACGTCAGTAGGCCTATGGTCGCACCCTGTAAGGGCGATAGCACTAACTAAAAATAATGGTGTAAGTTTGTTATACATTACGAATTTCCTTTGGTTTCTTCTGAGGGTGAAAGAGCATTGATGCCTAAGGCATGAATTTCTTGTTTCATCATGTCGCCTAACGCTTTGTATATCAGTTGGTGGCGTTGCACCAGCGATTTTCCATCAAATGCGTCGGCAACAATTTTGACATGATAGTGACCGCCGCCGCTTTTAGCTCCGGCATGACCGGCATGTGTAGCACTGTGGTCGATAATTTCCAGGGTTTCTGGTTTAAACGCTTCATTCAACAGGCGTTTAATAGTTTCGGATGTCATTGGGGGAATACCTTTTTAAATGGTTTGACGGTTACGTTGGAATAAACTTTAGTTGCTACGTAAGGATCTGCATCAGCCCAGTGTTGTGCAGCTTGTAGGCTTTCAAATTCTGCGACGATAAGGCTGCCCGTAAAACCCGCCGTACCGGGGTTGTCGCTGTCGATAGCGGGGTGCGGTCCTGCCAATACCAACCGTCCGGCATCTTGCAGGTTGTGTAATCTTTTAATATGCGCGGGTCTCGCAACCATGCGTAATTCCAGGCTATTGGCGACATCTTCACTGATGATTGCGTATAACACCTTATTCCTCGGTTTCTGGGATGTACTTATATAAAAAAATCATCTGTAGCACGATGAACAAAACCATCAATCCCGGCACGCCGAAAGTTTTAAAGGTAACCCATTGGTCGGTTGTGTAATGGAACATCACGTAAACGTTGATAAAGCCGACGGTGATAAAAAAACAACCCCACATCAGGTTTAAGCGCCGCCAAACAAAATCAGGCAAGGTCAAGCTTTTGGACATCATGCGTTCAACAAAGGGTTTTTTGCCGATAAATTGGCTACCAATAAAGGCAAGTCCGAACAACCATTCGATTATGGATAGCTTCCATTTGATGAATTGTTCGTCATGTAGCAATATTGTTGCACCACCCATTACGATGATTAAACCCAACGTAATCCATTGCATAGTTTCGACTTTACGGTATCTAAACCAGTTATAAGCCACCTGTAAGATAGTTGCTACAATGACGACGGCAGTTGCTACGTAAATGTCATACAGCTTGAAGGCTATAAAAAATAGAAGAATCGGAAAGAATTCAAAAAGCTGTTTCATGAAGGTGGTGGTGTACGTATGGTTGTTACAGGTTAGTGCAATCGGATCAGGGCTATACGGTTAGTGGCTCTTACATTCCATCGGATTGCTATTTCCCTGAAAATTTATGCTGAATGTTCGACTAGCTAATTTGTGTTGGCGATGTGAGTGCCATTTTTCATAAAAGTTCAAGATGACTTACCATTTGGGTTCTTGCGACTTTTTAGGAAATCATTGATGAATGAGTTGACTTACATTTTAAACTTTACCGCTTTTGCTTACCCTATTGTAAGGCTAATGCCCTTCAATGTACATGTTTTGATTGTGGATTCTGCTAAAATGATGTTTCAATTTGGAGATAGATAGTGGACGATAACACAAAAACCCAGCTCGAAGCAGCAGCTTTCAGGCGCTTAGTTCATCACTTGCAAACACATACCGACGTTCAGAATATTGACTTGATGATCCTGGCTGATTTTTGCCGTAATTGTCTGGCGAAGTGGTATACCGCAGCGGCTCAAGACCAAAATGTGACCCTGGATTACGAACAAGCCAGGGAAATAATCTACGGTATCCCGTATAAAGAATGGCAAGCCAAATACCAGAGTGCGGCTACACCGGAGCAATTGGCGGCGTTAGAAAGCAAAAAAAAGTCGAAAGTATAGGTTAACAATCAAACTAACTTTGATGCTTGTTTCAACCCTTGTCAGGCAAGATAGCGGGATGGCTAAGGGTAAAGACCTTCATCAGCAAATGGGTTTGATTTGTTAAGGTCTTTCAACCTTGAAAGTATCACCACCGTATTGCAATATAATGCTGTTAGGTAAAATTTCTTTGAGTGTCACTGAGCCTTTGATGAGTTGTCCTGTCCGGTATTTAACCATGTCGATTATCACAAAACGCTCTTGCGGTTGATTGGCGTAGCTGAATACATTGATACTTAGCTTAGGTAAGCTATTGCGGACTTCGTAAGGCAGATCATCTAAGGCAAGTATGGCTTTTTTTGATGACGATACGGCTGGCTTTTCCGGCATTGTGTCGAAAGGTTCAGGTCGAATTGTTGGCGGTGTTGCAATCCGTTTAGGCGGTTCTTTTTTAGTCACTAACGGTTTCTTTTCTGGAATTTGTTTAATGGGCTGCTGGATTTCGACCATTTTTTTTGCTGCTATCAATTGGGCGATAGAAGGTGAGGGCGATTGTGGTGCTATTTGTTTTGGTAATGATGGATTAGGTTGTTGGGCAATCTTGTTTTGCGTAGCAACGGCTTGCGCTAAAGGTGGTTTTGTTGATGTTGCTGGCAAAAGCGGTTTTTCTGGATTAACAGCAAGCTTTTGTGCCGATTCTGTAGGGATTTTCTGAGTGAAATGCCAGAATAAATATGCGATAACCAGCAGATTGCCGATAACCAGCGCAGCTATCCACTTAGCTGATTTCTGTTTGGGTGGCGGCGGATTGATGAGTATTCTGTCCGTAACGGTGTCCGGTTGGGTGGCTTGCCGTTGCTGTTCGGATTTACGTAGGGCATCGAGGATATATGACATCGTACATCAGTCCTGTTTCAAATGTGGCGAACCCTGTGCGCCGGTTGCATTGTCAAGATGAAAAATCGTTTGTGTACCCACTTTGCCATCCTGCTTTAAGTGGCGCGACCGTTGGAAGCTTATAACACGTGCTTTCAACTCGGCATCAAAAAATTCGGGGCGACTGACTTTTTCATCTATGCCGTCAATTTCCGTCATTTGTTGGCGCAACCAAGCGACGTTCTCGGATGATTGTCCTGGAAATAGCATTTTCATTGCAGGTTTTGGCGATTGCCAGAGCAATACGTAATAACCATCCCAAAAACTCAGCACATCTGCCAAGGGAAACGTCACATAGTGGTCGAAGGTGAGGGTGGGTTGTCCGTCTTTTATTGCCGTCAATAACGCATAGCGTTTTATCCCTGGAGATAACGAAAACTCCAACACGACCGGACGATTGTATGCCAGCAGGTCTTTCCAATTACCGTTGTCAAATAGGCAGTTCAAGCCTGTTTTTTTGGCATAATCACAGTCTACTTGTTGGTTGGCTGGGATTTCTTTTTCCCACAGTTTAAGCGCGTTGCTTATTCCCACATCCAAGGTAAGCCCTGGATTATCTAACCATGAGCTAAAGGGCTTTGTGCCAGCAACAGGTTCAAGTTTGGCAACTACCGGTGCTACCTTAATCGGTGTAAGTGGTTTAATGGCAACTTTCACAGGAAATTTTCCCGATAAGATCGTTTTAGATTTGGGCAGCGTTGGGTCGTTTACTGGGTAGTTGCGGTAATAAAACCCAGCAACGAGACAGCTTAACACCAACATCGCCAATAAAGGCTTTACCCATGATGGCGTGTCATTGGTAAACGCCAAGGTTTCTTTAGCGGCGCGTTTGATAATGGGTGGCGTAATGACGCGGGTATCGCTTGAGTAAGCCCCCAATAAGGCACAATGACAAATAATATTGATGATCCGTGGAATGCCCTTGGAAAATTGAAATATTTTGGTGATTGCACTTTTCTTGAATAGGTCGGGATCGCCTTTGCACACCATCAAGCGATGACGAATATAGGTGCGAGTTTCCGCCAACGATAAGGGCAGCAGATGATAACGGGCAGTAATACGTTGATTTAATTGACGTAACTCGCGGCGGGTTAATAAGTCTTTTAGCTCTGGTTGACCGACGAGGATGATTTGCAGTAATTTTGTTTTAGTGGTTTCAAGGTTGGTCAACAGACGGACTTGTTCTAAAACCTCCAGACTCAGGTTTTGGGCTTCATCAATAACCAAAACAGTACGTCTACCTTTAGCGTGAGCAGCGAGCAGATGCTGGTTTAACGCATCAATCAGGTTTTTTAATGTATGCCGATCTTTGTCGTAGGATATCCGTAATTCATCGCAGATCGTCGCCAATAACTCGATGGCATTGAGTTTGGGGTTTAAGATAAGGGCAATATCAATGTTTTCTGGCAGTTGCTGCAACAAACAATGGCATAATGTTGTCTTACCCGTACCGACTTCGCCAGTCAACGCGACAAAGCCGCCACCGTGATTGATGCCGTACAGCAGGTGCGCCAAACCCTCCTGATGACGGGTACTCATGAACATGAAATGCGGGTCTGGCGCTATGGAAAACGGCAGCTCGCTAAAATGAAAGTATTCGTTGTACAAAGCGCAAGTATTGGGTGAAATAAATTTGTTTAATAAAGCATTAACCGCAACGTGTGCGAAAATTACTATCAAGGCTCAAGGCTCAAGGCTCAAGGCTCAAGGCTTATGATAAAAGTCTGCTGTTTTGAGCCTTGAGTCTTGCGCCTGATGCACAATTGTAACCCACAACAGAAAGAAGGTCTCAATACTAGATGAGTCGTTACGATAGAAATAGAAACAAAAAATCCAATAACACGATTTTTATTTTAGCCGTCCTGATTTCCTTGGCTGTTGGCATCAGTGGTACGTATTATGTTATGGAAAACTTTAAGCAGCTTAAGCAAGCAGAAACACGCGTTACTGATAAAGTGCCGACAAATGAAATCGCAACATCAGTACAATTCCCAGAAGAACAGCCGCTTGCAGAAGAGGGCGAGCTTGAATTTTTACCTCCCACAGAACCAGAAACTGTGGTTAGCCATGACAATCAAACTCCAACCCAGCCATCAGATCTGCCAGATTTATTAAGTAGCGATGATATGGTGAGGCAAGCATTAATCAAGATTGCACCTGGGCTTGCACCGTGGCTTAATACAGATCAGTTAATTAGAAAGCACATACTGATAGTCAATGATTTTGCCCAGGGGATTCGCATTACCAAACACATGAGTTTTCTTCGGATGGCGGAGCCGTTTTCTGTAGAACAGAGCAGAAATGGGCTTAATATATCGCCCAAAAGTTATCAACGTTACAATAATATCGCACAAACATTTCAGGCTATTAATGCAAAATCCGCCGTAGGGCTTTACCAAAAATTTAGACCATTAATGTTGCAGGTGTTTGCCGAATTCAGCTATCCAAAAGACATTACACTAGAAAGCATCATCAATAAAGCGGCAGGTGAAATTCTTGCTGCTCCTGCACTTGAAGGGCAAATTGTCTTGGTAAGACCGTCTGTTTTCTATAAGTTTGCCGATACCAAACTGGAAACACTCAGTCCCGTTCAAAAACAGATGATCCGTATGGGGGCTGTGAACACACGCATAATTCAAGCTAAATGCCGTGAATTTTTGGTGGAGTTGGCGAAATCAGACCTCAAATAGTGACCTCGATTACGCAAACTTCATCGGAGCAAAATGTTTTTCAGTTAAGGAACGCTGAACGAGTCCTTTGACAAGCTCAGATACCGTCTTTCCAGAGGAATGGCAAGTAAAGTTAAATTGCATAATTCGGATCAAAGGGCGAACGGTGATATGTTGATACCGTTCATGGTGGGTTTGCACCACAGGCACTTCCTTCGGTCGTCGAACCATGATCGGAATCAACGTGTTCAGAGATTCCTTAATTCAGGGGAATTAACCGATAACCTTCCAATTTGCTATTCCAAGACACAAACACACCTTGCTTGTTGCTAAGTAAAAACGGGAAATCTGCATCCGCACTGTTTGTTGCAATGGCTTTGGGCGGCAACCAAGTCACGCCGCCATCGTTGGAATGCATTACCTTAAGCTGGATTTGCTTGCCATCAAATTCTGTCCAGGTCAGGATAATATGTTTGCCTTGCGCCAAAATATCGGGATGGCTAGGTAGGGTTTTCGACTCCCCGAAAGCCAACGGGGTTGAAAAATGCCGCCCTTCATCATCCGAATACGCATAAAACAAACCTTGTCGGACTTTGCCTTGGGTAAACCAGGCGATATGGTATCGGCTATCAGCACTTATGGAAATTGCCGGGCCGTGTTCAGGGCAACCTTCGATAACCCAATCGTCGAACGTGACGCGCCAAGTTTGTGGCTCTTTGCTATTGGCTTGTGTCCGCAACATGCCATGATCGCGTATGCCAACCGGATAAATAAAGCGCGTAAACAACACGGCTTGATTATTCTTGTCAAACGCCGTAGCGATTCGGCAACAATCGCATAAGGTATCGGACAGTTTTTGCGCGGACGCACTCAGCCCACTGTTTCCGTCTATGGTCGTGTAATAAATGGCGTTTCCAGATTGCCGCCAGTCGGTGCGGTTACGTTCGTCGTGCCAAAACACATGGACTTTCCCCGCACGATCAACCCCAAATCGACCCTGAAACGTATTGGCATCAGCAGCTTTGTCGCTCAGTGGCATTGGTGTGGAAAAACTCTGGCCGTTATCTTTAGAAACGCTATAAAAGATAGCGACAGGCTGGGTGCTTTCTGCCGCATAAATTACGTAGATGATGCCATTACGGTCAATAACAATGCCCGGCCTGTTCTCGCCGCTTACCTTAATGGCTTGCGATTCATTATTGATAAGCACGGGCGGGGAGAAGGGTTTCCCCAAGTCACTCGAAACATCGGCATAAACATGGAGCTTTTCTGGCACGACCCGCCATAAGCGGCCATCAGGGGCAAAAGCAGCCGAAACGAACAAGCCGCCGCCGTCGGGATAATGGCTGTAATTGGCTGTTCCAGCACTCAAATGCACTTGGTTTGAATGGCTGCATGAAACCAACGATAATGCTGCCCCTGCCATTAGTAAAGATTTCAAGAGTTGGCTGCCGTATCGGTAAGCTCCATTTTTTACATCTTTAATAGAAGGACGAACGGCTGTTTTTTTCATGGGGTAAAACTTTAGATGGTAATGGGTTAAACCTGTATTTTTTAATAAACTTGTCGGTTTAATGTCTGTGAGTCGCATGTATTATTGGAGTGACAAACCTAGGTTTGTCACTCCGCCCCCTATCAAGTTACAGGATTAACCCATTATACTTTAGATGTGGATTTCAATTATTTAATTTGATGGGGGGTTACCGTTCGTTCTTCGATTAGTCCGTTGGAGACTTATCGAAAAAAATAATCCAGAAATCCCTAAAAAACCATCACAAACCGATAAGTTATCCGATAATCAGGATCGGTCTGATAACCGTTGGTATCTTTGACGATAGGTGCGCCAATAGATAAGGCCGTATTCCAGTTGTTACCACCGGAATAGCGTATGCCTGGAGAAATAAATACCGTGTTGCCGCCCGAATTAGGATTGCGTTCGCCAGCAATTTTTTCGTAATCTTGCCATTCACCGTTAAGTTCCAGCACTGCCGTCCACGGGGCATTGTTGCTGGACGAAAACAAGTTATTCCGCGCCGGTGCGCCAAACGCATAAGACAGCGCAAAGTTATAGCCAAAAAGATCGCCAAGATCGGTGGCTTGCGAACCTTTGGTTGATACAGTGTAGAGCACGCTGGTATCAAAAGAGAACTGCCCCATTGCACGGGTAAATGAAAGCCCAAATGAAGGGCTCCATGCACCGCCACCGGGTTGGTGATGGGCTTCAAATGCACCACTGCCATGATGCCCTTCTTCGGCCTCAGCGGGTTCTTCATCATGGTGTTCAGCCGGTGGATTGGTTGGGATACTGGTTTCTCCCGTCGGGGCTTTCAGCCCGACAACCAAAGATGCGTGGTTTAAGTTGTCGTCACTATGGTAAAACCGATATTGCCCAAAGAAGGAAACATCCCCAAAGCCACTTGGGTCGCCTTGTTTAAGCACTTCACCGCCGTCTTCATCCGGTGAACGGACTCCAGAGCGCAACACATACGGAATCCTAAGGCCCAAAGTCAAGTCATCAGTAACACCATAAGCCGCAAATATAGAAGGCTGCAAAAAGGTTTCAACATCATGGACATCACCATCGGCATCGGTCTTCGCGTTGTTTTTCAACGCTAAAAGCCGCGAATCGGAAATACTATCAAAATTGATAAACTGGGTGATTATCCCGCTCGCCCACATGTTTTTCGGGAGAGTCACCCCCGTTTGGGTGATAATCGGCGATGCCGTGCCGATGCCAAAGCCCAAAGAGCCGTGGTCGGCTGAAACGGCAGCACTGTATACCGTCAATACGGACATTGCTGCCATTAACAAAAGTAATTTATTCGATATATTCATGATTGACCCTACATAGATACTTAAAATTGCTTAGAAATAGAAAAGGCGGAACTTAATCATCACACTGCTACCAAGGCAATCCCAGTTTATTTTAGACGCGCCATAGTACTAGACAAGGCTTTCGCAAGCAAAACAAACATCAATTTCGGGTAATGCTGCACAGGGTGAACTCAAAATCCGACCCAACATAAAGTCATGCATTATGTATGCCATGTAAATTTAACATTTACGAGCGGACTTCTGATTATTGCACCGTATTGGGGCAGCTACTTATGTTTATGTAATCAATTGATAAATAATAATAATCCTGATTTTTTCCTAGCATTTAATTAATTTGCCTTACAAATAAAAAACCTACAGGATAATGGGCTTATTACTGATAATGCTTTCTAAATTTATTCCTAAACCAAAAAGTGTGTGATATGGCACAGTTTAATAAAATTGCACTGCCTCTGTAACCCGCATTAGATAAGGCTTACAGAAAAAACTGTGTGATATGACACAGTAAGTGTGTCATATCACACAGTTTTTATTGAGTGGCTATTGTTGTAGCTTATAAGAAAAAGTTGAAGGTACAGTTTTCGATTTCAATGATCGTTTAACTGATTTTGTGCCGCCAAACTTGCCCGATAACTCCGCATCAGGGCCATAAATGCCAGAAAATCATACAAACCGTGGATAAGGATGGGCGTTAATAAGTTTCTATCCCCGCCAATATCCAAGGCAAGCCCTAAATAAATACCGACCACTGTCGCCAATATGAAATATAACGGTGTAATGGCATGTACCATCCCAAAGAGGATATTGCTTCCAATCAACCCAGCAATGATTCCCCAAGATGATTCCATCCAGGGCTGGATTACTCCACGAAACAGGATTTCTTCGGAGATACTAGCGATTGCCGCCAACACGAATAAATCTGCCCAATGATGGCGATGCAATGCTGGCCCCAAGGTTTCCATAAGAAAACGCCGGATTGTGACGACGGATTCTGAGCTGAGTTGTTCCAGCAATAAAAACAGCAAAAATAGCGGTATCGTACCTAATATTCCATATAAGATGGCAATTTCGGAATAATGCAAATCAACAAACGGGTTGATGTTGCTCATCCAACCCAACACTATCGCAACCAGGATTAGCGCGGCTTCAAACAGGCAGGCACTTTTGAAAAATCGCTCGGAGTTGAATGGGGAGTTATTCATGGGAATCTCAAAAAATTCAAAAAGCCCCTTCTCCCTTGAGGAACGACCACCAGGGATAGTGGAAGTGCGGCAGGAGGTATGGAACTTGCGCCGTTAAGGTTGGGATGAGGGGGGATATAAAGTTGATCATATTCTTTTCACCCAACCCTCTAGGGCAATTTCTCCTGCATTGCCCAACTAACCTACGTCCATGTAGGGATCCAGCAGGAGAGGATATTATTAGGTTTAAGCTTTCGGCAAAGTCACGCCCGTCTGCCCATGATACTTACCGCCCCGGTCTTTGTAAGACGTTTCGCACACTTCATCGCTGCCAAAAAACAGCATTTGGGCAACGCCTTCATTGGCATAGATTTTTGCCGGCAATGTGGTGGTATTGGAAAACTCCAGGGTGACGTGGCCTTCCCATTCGGGTTCCAGCGGGGTCACGTTCACGATAATCCCGCAGCGGGCATAAGTCGATTTGCCCAGGCAGACCGTCAACACATCGCGTGGGATGCGGAAAAACTCCACCGTCCGCGCCAAGGCGAAGGAATTCGGTGGAATGATGCACACATCGGCTTTGACATCCACAAAACTGTTCGGATCGAAATTTTTGGGATCAACCACCGCAGAATTGATGTTGGTGAAAATCTTGAATTCATCCGAACAGCGCACGTCATAACCATAACTCGACGTACCGTAAGAGATGACCCGCCCCTTTTCGGAATCGCGTATTTGTCCCGACTCGAACGGCTCGATCATGCCATGTTGTTGCGCCATCCGGCGTATCCATTTGTCTGATTTGATGCTCATGAGGTTAGGTGAAGTGTATTTTGTGTTGTTTTTAATTTAAGTGTCGCTACCGCGACGGTTATTTTAATGCCAGTTCCCGCACTGGCAGGCGGAATACTTTTCTTTGTACGGACAAAGAAAAGTATCCAAAAGAAATCCGCCCGATGCCGCTCGCTTCCTGCGCTTCTCGCATTTACCGGGGTTTGCCAGAAAGGACATCCCTGTCCTTCTGGCAAAGTGCGGCATCCCTGCCGCACCCCTTTCGGGCTATTCCCGATAAATGCTCCGATGCTCGGCGCGGCATAAGGGAATGGGCGATTTTCATAGCATCTCGAAGCCCATCACATTAGGCGGGTTACGCCGCGCGTGAACACCAGTAGTAGTTTAAGCAAAGTGGATTTGCGCGGCTAACCGCGCCCTACGATTAATCCGCCGTACGAGGTACAGCAGAGGCTGAGAAACATATTTAAGTACGTTTACACCGAACCTCTTTTTCAATAATTTCTTTTACAAACAACGGAATTTCTTTCTCAAGCGAGTGTGCTTCTGCCTTTAATTTTTCGTAAATATCAATTTCATCACCTTGCCAAATAAGATCGAGACGGCGAATCTGACGCATGGCAATGTGATTGTAATTTTCTGGGTATGCCCAATAGCATGTTAGGCAGATTGTTCTTTCTTTGACATCGTTCCAATTTTCACAATGTTCACAAGACCATGACTTTGCACGGTTTGCAGAACCGGAAAGCAGCATAAAATCTTCTGGATCGAGTTCCCCGCCTTCTCCGTTACCGTCGACTTCATAGGGGACTCGATGGTCGATTTGCAATTCCTTCTCATCTATCTCTTCGAGATAGATGAAGCATTTTGCACCATACTTTTCAATTAAAGCTTCCTTGATTTTCTTTGATAAACCAGTTCTGCCTGATAGTTTTGTGAATTTCCTCTCCGCTACATCGCCAAAAAGGTAAGCCGCAATTTTTCGCCCATCAGAACCTGTGACTCGGAAAGTTTCAATCGCTATGCCATGTTCGCGCACATCTCGGACGGCTCTAGGCGGATGGTTGTAACCGTATGTTTCTTTCAACTCCTCAGTCGTGATAAAACCATGCTTCAAAATATGGTCAATAACGGTTTTCGGACGTTTCGCAGTAACGGAATGACAAAGATCAATGAAGTCCTTTGGGAGATCAGACATAATGACCCCTAGGCTCAAATAATGAACACTGCTGTGTTTGGGGCAGGTAATATTCTGTTGATTTACAAGCAAGTTTGTCGGTCAACGTACGAGAAAGATATAGGGATTCATAAGTCACTTCATCACGCCCAAGTAAAGTTGCCTGGCTAGAACGCCCCGCATCCAATTCAACACGCGTAAGTTCAAGCGAAGAGGGAAGTAGCTCCCCAAATGTTTTACTTCCCCTACGACCATCGTAGCTGACGATATACGCAATTCCCCTTAAATTAAGCCACTCAAGAACAGAGACAAAATCGTCATGATTTATGCCAGAAAAATAACGGGAATCCCGATCTCCACACACACCCTGATAGGGCGGATCCATGTAAACGAGATCGGTGTTTTGGGCTTTGTCCAAAATTTCCCTGTAATCAAGAGACGAAAACTCTGTTTTACCCTTTAACAAAGCGGAAACACCAAAAATATTTTTACGCATGGTTTTCGGTTGAGTGCCATAACGTCTCTTATCTGGGCTTTGGTTGAATATTCCGTCAGAATTATATCTGACTGAGCCTTTGACGCATCTTGCTAATAGATAAAGAAAAAGGCGTGGGTCTTGTGTGCGGTTGAAGGCTTCTCGAATCTTGTAATAGTGCTCGATTGAATCGCTATGTTGTTCATTCCAAACGCCTTCATAAAACATTGCCGTTTCAATCGGAGATTCGACTATCAATTGCAACAATTCAGCCAATGGCTTATTAAGATCGTTAATCAGATAAGATTTTGCCATCTTGTGAGCGGCAGCGGCAATGCTAATTGCGGCTGAACCCGCAAAAGGTTCAATAAGAGTATCAATAGCTTTGGGGAGATGGCGCAAAATAACGGAAGCCAAATTCCGTTTACTACCTTGATATTGAATAGGGTGTGGGAGGCTTTTCATTTTACCTATATAACTCTGGCAACCTAAAAGAAATCTAAAAATAATAGTTAAATCAAAAGATGAATGTGTTTTATGAACTACAATTAAAATGCATTGGTGGAGACACCGATCCATAACGCCTACAACTTACCTAACGGTCAGTTGCATTCTCTTGGTGGACTCCGCCGATGAGGCTTGACCGGAACAGTCTCTGGCTCTCTCGGTGGAGTCTTGCAAGGACTACGTGGTTTATTAGCCATGATATTTCTCCTAATAAATAGCAGAAAGAGTCCACCACTCCGAAGATACCCATTACCTTCGGGCGGGTATCAAAGGATTTTGGGTAAAGGAGTGTCGAAAGTAAAAAGACCGATGTCTCCACCAGCGCATTTTCATTAGAAACACAAAATATAGCAACTCTTCGGATATTATTATACTACATATTGATTTTTGTATCATTTCTTTGTAATCAGGTACAAAAATTATACAACTCGTTTCATATTCGCCACCTCCCGTTATGCTGCGCCGAGCATCGGGGCATTTAGGGAATAGCCCGTTAGGGGTGCGGCAGGGATGCCGCACGTTACCGGAGGGACAGGGAAGTCCCTTCCGGCAACCCCCGGTAAATGCGAGAAGCGCAGGAACCAAGCGGCACCGGGCGGATTTCTTTTATGTTCCCACGCTCTGCGTGGGAATGCAGCCCCAGACGCTCCAGCGTCCCGTCTCACCATGCGTCAATCTCCAGCAACCCAGTTTGCCCGACATAATGACTGGCACTCGAATAACGCCAATGTTCCGGCATGTTGACGTAACCGCGCTTTACCGGATTGGCATGGATGTAGTCTAGCTTCTCCCGCATAATCGCCTCGCTAAAAATGAGTTCGGCATGAACACCCTCTTGCCAAAACTGGTATTCCCGATCTTGTTTGTGGGCTAGTTTGGCATAGCGCAAGCGCTTCAACAACATTTCTGCGTTCCGTTGCTTAAGCGTGTCGATTATTTTACGGGCAGTGAATGATTTAAAACCGCTAACGCATTGGTTTAAGTTTGCAGCCTGGGCGATAAAATGGTAATGGTTTTCCAGGACGACGTAACCGTAGAGCTTTAAGCCTTGGTTTTCCCGTTGGTATCGCCAGCAGTTCAATAAGATTTCAACGGTTTCGGGGCGGGTAAAAACGGGCATCCATTCGACAACGGTGCGGGTTAAAAAGTGGAGCTTATCCGGTTCTGTTATGGTATAGCGGCTTCTACCCATGTTGTTGGTTCATTGTTAAACGGGACGCTGGAGCGTCGCAAACTGCATTCCCACGCGGAGCGTGGGAACGATAAGTTAAGTATTTTGAATCACAATATTCGGAAACCGCGTACTAAAATCCTTCGCCTTCAACGCCAATTTTGCCGTCGCCTTACGGGCAATGGCTTTGTACATCTGCGCGGCTGGGCTGTTGGGATCAACGGCAACCGTTGGCTGGCCGGAATCGGCCTGGATGCGGATGTTAATATCCAAGGGCAGTGCGCCCAGAAAATCGACATGGTTGGTTTCCGCCATCACCACGCCACCGCCCGTGCCAAAGATGGGCTCGCTATGTCCGCAGTTGCTGCAGATGTGCATGCTCATGTTTTCCACTATGCCCAGTACGGGGACATTCACTTTTTGGAACATACCCAAGCCGCGCTGGGCATCAATCAAGGCGATGTCTTGCGGCGTGGTCACGATTATCGCACCGCTGACGGGAATCTGCTGTGATAAGGTCAACTGTATGTCGCCGGTGCCGGGCGGCAGGTCTACGATCAAGTAATCAACATTGTCCCAGTTAGTGTCCCTGAGCAATTGTTGCAAGGCGTTGGTGACCATCGGGCCGCGCCAGATCATGGCCTGGCCTGCATCCACTAAGTAGCCGATGGACATAGTTTGGATGTTGTAGGCAATCTTGGGCAGCATGGTCTTGTTGTCGCGGCTTTCGGGATAACCGGACAGGCCAAGCATGGTGGGAATGCTGGGGCCGTAAATATCCGCATCCAGGATGCCGACAGTTGCGCCTTCCGCAGATAACGCCAGCGCCAGATTGACGGCGGTGGTGGATTTACCAACCCCGCCCTTGCCCGAAGCCACCGCGATGATGTTTTTGATGTTGGGTTGGGGCTTTAGGGCTTGTTGGACGGCGTGTGAGATTATTTTGCTGGTTACTTCAACCGTAATGCCGCCAATGCCCACCAGCGTTTTTAGTTGCTGATCGACAATTGATTTCAATTCTGCGTGATAGCTTAAGGCCGGATAGCCGAGTTCTATTTTGACAGCAACGGCGTTGTTTTCGATGGCAATCGACTTTACGGATTTCGCAGAAACCAGATCAAGACCGTGGTTGGGGTCGATTATGGTTTTAAGCACATTTTCTATGTCGGTTTTAGAAATGTCGGTCATTAGGTTGAAGTTCCTGGGGTTATGCTCAAGTATTGTTAAGTTATGGTGCAAGCCCCCTCTCCCTGAGGGAGAGGGTCGGGGTGAGGGGGGGATTAAAAATAGAATAAGTCATTTTAATTCCCCCTCATCCTAACCTTCTCCCTCTAGGGAGAAGGAACTAGCCCGTTTTACTCAACGGCATTTGGTTTTTTATGCTTGGGTTAATGTATTGCCGCACAAAAGAGTCAATTTATAAAAATGACCTTGTACGTAGCATTTTACAGCAAATTACCTGCCCTTGCTCCACAGCTTCCCAATATCCCAAGAAGCCTCCATTTATGCCATAATGCGCCATTGTTTTTGACCAGTTTACTAACCCCATCATGTCCAATAGAAAAATCCTTGTCACCAGTGCCTTGCCTTACGCCAACGGCCCAATCCATATCGGTCATTTAGTCGAATACATACAGACAGACATCTGGGTACGTTTCCAAAAACAACGCGGCAACCTGTGTTATTACGTGTGTGCGGATGATACCCACGGCACGCCGATTATGTTGAGGGCGGATATGGAGGGCATTACGCCAGAAACACTGATTGCCAAAGTCAGCAAGGAACATCAGGCGGATTTCGATGAATTCGGCGTGGCTTTCGACAACTACCACAGCACCCATTCGGAAGAAAACAAAACGCTTTCGTCGTTAATCTATGAGCGGTTAAGGGATGCCGGACATATTAACTCACGCAGCATAACCCAGGGTTATGATCCGGTTAAAAAGATGTTCTTGTCCGACCGCTTTATCAAGGGTGATTGCCCTAAATGCGGTGCAGTTGATCAATATGGAGACGGCTGTGAAGTGTGTGGTTCGACGTATTCTCCTACCGATCTAAAGAATGCCGTGTCGGCTATTTCAGGCGCAAAACCTGTTCCAAAAGATTCCGTGCATTACTTTTTCAATCTGGAAAATTTCAATGACATGCTACGCGAGTGGACGACTGCCGGACATTTGCAGCCCGAAATAAGCAATAAACTGGCAGAGTGGCTGGACGGCGGTTTGAAACAATGGGATATAAGCCGCGATGCGCCGTATTTCGGTTTTGAAATACCCGATGCGCCCGGCAAGTATTTTTATGTCTGGCTGGATGCGCCGATTGGATATATGGCGAGTTTCAAAAATCTCTGCGATAAGCAAGGCATTGATTTTGATGAATTCTGGCATAAAGACAGCACAACCGAGTTGTACCATTTTATAGGCAAAGACATCATCTATTTTCATGCCTTGTTCTGGCCGGCCATGTTAGCTGGAGCGCAGTTCAGGACACCTAGCGCCATTTTCGCGCACGGTTTTTTAACGGTGAATGGCGAGAAGATGTCCAAATCCCGTGGTACTTTTATCAAGGCCAGGACGTATCTCGACCACCTAAACCCAGAATACCTGCGCTATTATTTCGCCGCCAAACTCAGCGCGGGGGTGGATGACATTGACCTTAACTTCGACGATTTCAGCCAGCGGGTGAATTCCGATTTGGTCGGCAAAGTCGTCAACATCGCCAGCCGGTGTAGCGGTTTTATTAGCAAACGCTTTGCCAATCGCTTATCTGATAATTGCTCGGAACCTGAATTGTTTGCCGACTTTGTCAACGCCAACGATACCATTGCCGAGTTGTACGAAACCCGTGAATTCGCCAAAGCCATGCGTGAAATCATGGCACTGGCAGATAAGGCCAATGCTTATATCGACGATAAAAAACCTTGGTTGCTTGCTAAAGAAGACGGCAAAGACCAGGAATTACACGATGTCTGCTCGATGGGGCTTAACCTGTTCCGCGTACTTGCTGCTTATCTCAAACCTGTACTGCCTACCTTGGTTAAGGAAGCCGAACAGTTTTTGGCTATCGAAAGCCAAAACTGGGTTGCTGGATTGCAGCCATTAAAAGGCCACACCATCAATGAATTCAAACCGCTGATGACGCGGGTTGAAGCCGACAAAATCGCGGCAATCATTGAAGACTCAAAAGAAAATTTGGAAAAAACCGTCGATGCTGTCAAGGCAAATTCCAAGGTCGAACCCAAAGCCAAACAATTTGAACCCATCGCCGACACCATCCAAATCGACGACTTCGCCAAGCTGGATTTACGCATCGCCCTTATCATCAAGGCGGAAGCCGTGCCAGAAGCCGATAAGCTATTGAAATTGACCGTCGATATCGGAGATGAAACCCGTACCGTGTTTGCCGGTATCAAATCCGCTTATAAACCGGAAGAATTGGAAGGACGGTTAACCTTGGTTCTTGCTAATCTCGCCCCCCGTAAAATGAAGTTTGGTCTATCCGAAGGTATGGTGCTGGCGGCAGGGCCGGGCGGGAAGGATATTTTTGTGTTGAGTCCTGATAGTGGCGCGGTTGCTGGGATGCGGGTTAAATAGCACTGTAATACCAATCCCAAAAAGCTGTTATGAATCCCCTCATCCTTACCTTATCCCTTTGGAGAAGGTAAGGATGAGAACTTATTGGGATTGGTAAAAGATACGCACTGCGTAAGTTCTACAGTAAGGATGCTGACTTATTCAGGTCGTAATTGTTTGACTTGAATATAAAGCACTAGCCAGGAACCGAACACGGCGAGAGTTGATGATATCGTGAGTAAGATAAAGGTTTCGCCGTAGCTAAAGAACAGCAAATGAAATGCGCCTGCGTATAAACCGGAAAGATTTTCGACGGATTGTCTTAAAATCAGCATGATAAAGGTCACAATAAACCACGCGCTGACCCCAGAAAGAAAACCTATCCAAAATCCGGTATATAAAAACGGTCTTTGGATAAAGCTGTTGGTCGCGCCGACCAGTTTGGCGATGATGATTTCCTGCCGTCGGTTGTGGATTTCCAGGCGAATGGTGTTCCCCGCAATAAAGAACACCGCCAAGCCCAATAAGACAGCCAACAGGATTGCGCCTAGGCGCGCGGTAGACACTATCGACTGCAAGCGCTCAACCCAGGCCATGTCCATTTGGGCGAAATCAACTTCGGTGGATTTTTTGAAATCCTCGAATAGCTGGGTCAAGGCTTCTTTGTCTACTAACGCATCCTTGGGCAAGACTTCGATTACAATCGGCAATGGGTTTTTTTCCAGCACGTCAATGGCATCACCAAAGCCGCTAAAGCCCTTGAATTCCGCCATCGCCTGTTTCTTGGTGATGACTTTTACGTGTTGGACATTTGGGTTTTTGCGGATTTTGTCGGCGTATTTGTTGGCGTGGGCTTCTGAGATTTCGTCCCGTAGAAATAAGGAGATTTGGTTGCTGGCTTCCAATCCGGTGGTCAATTGCTGCAAATTGACCACTACCAAGTAGAAGCCGCTTGCCAGTGCAATGGCAAGTGCTAACACGCCTATCGTCATTGTCGAAGTGAAGGGTGTTGAAAACAAACGTCCAAGGCTGGAAAACAAGGATTGTGCATGTTGGTCACGATAGGCTTTCAGGCGGTCAGTAAAGCTCCCACCTGCTTTAGTATTTTGCTGTATATCCGGTTTAAGTGGCTTGGGTTTGTGCGGATATTTATCGATCTGTTTCATGAGTTAACTCGCCACCAACTGCCCATGATCCAAGCGCAACACACGATGGTTCATTTTTTGGATCAAGGAAATATCGTGGGATGCAATCAGAATAGTTACGCCAACATTTTGAAATTGCTCAAATAATGCCATGATTTCCGCAGACAATTCAGGATCGAGATTACCCGTGGGTTCGTCGGCAATAATCATCGGCGGCTTGTTGACGACCGCCCTGGCAATACCGACACGCTGTTGTTCCCCGCCCGACAAAGCCAGCGGAAATTTTTTCTCCTTGCCCAATAAGCCGACCTTATCCAATGCCGCACGTACCCGACGTGAAACTTCTTGATGCCCGTAACCTGCTATCACCAAAGGCAAGGCGACGTTGTCGAACACCGTCCTGTCTTGTAATAATTTGTAATCCTGGTAGATAAAGCCCATTTTCCTACGGATATAAGGCACATGGCGTTCCTTGATAGCGCTCAATTTTTGCCCGTCCAACACAATATCGCCGCGCGTTGCGCGCTCCATTACCGCAATCAATTTCAACACGGTACTTTTGCCTGCACCGGAATGCCCGGTAAGGAACGCGATTTCGCCTTGTTTAAGGTGAAAGCTGACGTTCTTTAGGACATCGCCTGTTTCGGCGTAGCGCTTGTAGACGTTTTCAAACTTGAGCATGGCAGGGCTTAGTCTTTAACGAACAAGGCATCAACAAAGGTTTCGGCATTAAAATCTTGCAAATCATCAATGCCCTCACCCACGCCGATGAAGCGGATGGGGATACCTGTCTGCTTGGCTAAGGCAAAAATCACCCCGCCTTTTGCGGTGCCATCCAACTTGGTCAGAACTAAACCAGTTAAACCTATCGCTTCATTAAATAATTTGGCTTGTGATAAGGCATTTTGTCCCGTGCCTGAATCCAATACCAAGATGACTTCATGAGGAGCGGTTTCGTCCAATTTTGACATAATGCGTTTAACTTTTTTCAATTCTTCCATCAAGTTAGCTTTGGTATGCAAGCGTCCTGCGGTGTCTGCAATCAGAACATCGACACCTTTAGATTGTGCGGATTGTATGCCATCATAAATTACGGAGGCAGAATCTGCCCCAGTATGCTGCGCGACAACGTGAATATTATTACGCTGTCCCCAGACTTGCAACTGCTCAACTGCCGCTGCCCTAAAAGTATCACCCGCCGCTAACATGACGCTATGGCCTTGTGCGCTCAAGCGTTTGGCGAGCTTGCCAATGGTCGTAGTTTTACCCACGCCGTTCACACCGATAACCAATATGACAAAGGGCTTATCCTGTTTGGGGATTTGTAACGGCTTACTACAGGGCGCAAGAATACTGAGCAATTCTTGCTTCAAAGCCAATGTTAATGCGTTGCTATCGGCAAGTTGTTTCCGTTCAAGGCTTTGGGTAAGGCGATTGATGACTTTCGAGGTAACATCAACACCCACATCGGCCATCAGTAAGCTGGCTTCGATTTCTTCCAGTAGGTCTTCATTTATATCTTTCAGACCCAGTGGTAAATTAGCAAGAATACTGCCTAAGCCTGTTCGAGTGCGTGATAGCTGGGTTTTAAGGCGCTGATAAACGGATTCTGGCGCGGGTTCTATATAGGGTTCATCAAGCTCTATTGCTGCAACTTCCGGTGCAAGCACCTTCGGAGAAAGTGCCTCGGCTTCTGGTTTGGTCTCGATAACTGCTGGTTCGGGACGCGCTTTTTTAATAGATGGCTTAGACTCAACAAAACTATACCGACTATAAAAACTAATGGCAATCAGCGGTAACATCAGCAATGCAGCAAAGCTGGTATGGGCAACCACCACCCACAATGGCATGGCAAATCGATAGCCAATAACACCCAGTGCAACTTGCACAAATAGTAGAAAACTTAGCCATAATCCGGCTTTTCGTACCGATGTTGAATTTTTTGCGGCAGTAGCAACCAGCATTAGCCCATTTAGAAGGATGAAACAGGTCAATGCGCCTACTCGGTGCAACCAATTCACCGCAACTTGGGTGGCATAAGACATTTCACCCGCTTTTGCCATCAAGCCATTCAAAATGCCTTGATAATCTGCTTCCGGCCACCATTGTCCGTTACATTGCGGAAAGCCCGTACAAGCCAAAGTCGCATGATTAATGCTTATCCAGCTACCCAAGGCAATTTGCAAGAATAGCAACGTAATCGCAAATCGAGCAAACCATATCGGCCCTGTACGTTCGACAGAACGCGAAATATCCCGATCAGTCCGCAAATACAGCCAGAAAAATGCCCAGAAAACCGTCATTCCCAACAACAAATGCCCTGTCATCAGGATTGCTTGGTCGGGTGCTTTTAAAAGCCCAATTCCTAACGCCACCTGCAAGCCTAGCAAGCTTGCTAAACCCAATGCTGCCATCATTGCTGCGGCACGACAATGCGCTTGCCACCATGACATCAACAGTACCACCAAGGTAACTGCGGCAAGTGCATAAGCGATCTTAAAATGCAGTGCTTGCGGCGGAATAAGTCCAAACATAGACTCAGCCCCCATTACCCTAGCGAGAGATCCAGCAACAATGACGATCAGCGTTAAAACCAAGCCAAACAGAGTTATTTTTCTAAACATTTGTTTCCATTAACCAATTTGTGAAATTCGCAATAAGTGCATGAGATCACTTTTTACTTTGTAAGGGTCAAAACCCGGTTCGTACTGCATCATTAAATTACCCATTGGATCCATTAACAACAACAGTCCATCCGGTAGTCTGCCATTTCTGAGTTCGGCAATTTTATGTTGTAGTGCCGCACTAGGCTTAATTTTTAACAGCACTGTATCATCTTGCAACCATTGGTTTGCCAATTCTGGCGACACGTCTTTCAAAAAGATAACTGCTCGTCGGGTGCGGGTTAAATCTTTGTTCATCATCAAGCGTAGTTGCTTGGTTTTGTGAATGGCATCAAAACAGATGTTATTGCAATCAACTTGAGGAACTATATTCAACGTCACCCAATGACCTTTAAGTTCCGTAATATTATCGGTGGAAAAGGTATCTAATCCAATAAAATCACTAGGTTCGGTTGCTACGACAGGGCTAATAAGCTGCCCCTTATTGGTGTGACCTTCGATAAACGGGGCTTTCCCATCCAGCATCCACGCAATCATAAAAGGAATAATAGCCATTCCGAAGATCAGCAGGATATATAAACGGTTTTTTTGTTGATTAATCATGCGGTTTCTTAAAACCGTACTTCACAAAAAGCACGGTGAGCGTTAATGCCAATAAGAACCATTGTACCGCATACCCGATGTGTTTTTCAGGTGTCATGGTGTGCGGCGTTTGCCATTCGCGGGTAAAACTATTTGCCGATTGTTTATCCAGTTCAAGCTGAAAGTCGAATAAAGGATAAGCAAGCTGCTTGGCTAATACCTTATTATCAATAACTTGCACTAAAGCAGGCCATGTGTTACTTGGGATTTCAGCCCCTGCCAACATTAACCCGACACTAGGAAAACGATTAATTCGACCTGTAACAGTGATTTCCTTGGTATCGACATTTATTTCTGGCAAATCGCCCCGATTTTTACCCAAAGGCAGCCATCCTCGATTGACCAAAACCGCCTTGTTTTCATTTTTTAACAGAAAAGGAGTCAATACGAAATACCCCGCCTTACCCTTGCTAACTTGGTTGTCGAGCAAATATTGATGGCCGCTATCGTAATGTCCTAACGCTTTTATAGGCTTATACAAAAGTGCTTCCGCTGTGTCCGGTAGGGTTGTCGACAATACCAAGGTTTCTGTTGATTGCCGTTGCTCTTTTAAGCGGGTTAATACCCGTTTTTCTTCCGCACGATTAAGTTGCCAAATGCCGAGCGAAAGCAGAAGAGGCAGCAAACATAGATAAGCTATCAGTGGCGTTCTTCGGTATTTCATTAGCCAGTAAAAATATGGATTTGATCTGGCATGGTAACGTAGATTGGGTTAGGTACACATAGCGGATGTCTATAAGATTATCACCGGATTGTCCGTGCGCCGTAACCCAACACATCCCACCGACCGAAATGCCGTTTGTTGAGTTACGACGCGCCCAAGCCCACTACATCGCCCACATGGGGCGCGTCCAACCCAACAGCCTACGGACTAATGATAGCAACAATGGAGTGCAAAGCTTGCTTTGCCTGTGGTGGACAAGTGCAAAGCAAGCTTTGTACTCCAAATATGGCTTAACTTAACGGCATTGGCTACAAACCCTCTCAGCCGGACAGGGCATGTTACCCCGTCCGCAGGGTTTCATGTTGGCTAAGTTCAGTGATGCAGTTTAAGTTTCGCAAAAACGTTAGGAACGGGGTTACAAACCCCGTCCCGCGTGGAGGCTTAACTTAACGGCATTGGCTACAAACCCCGTCCCGCGTGGAAAAAAACGTCATGCCTAATTTGAGTAAATTCATTATTGTTCTCTATTTACTGTTAGTTTCTTGAAAATTTGAAAAAAGCCGCGCAACAACCCAGATTACATTTTGGCATTGAACTATAAACCTGTCATTGTACAAACTGATGCATAAGTTTTTGGACAGCAAATTTTTTACAGCTATCGTACCTTCAGCTTTTGTAAGTTTTCACGGCAAAGGTGGATGTAACGCTATGAAGCACTTATTGTTAACTTATTTGGCTGCATCCAATTATTCTCGAAGTGCAGAAAAAACATAATCTTTACCTTTTTGCGGTTCATGGCAGCCAAAGCAGGACTTGCCTCCGTCTTTTACTAGGCGTTCGGTTTTACTGTTGCCTGCAAAGCCTTCAAATCCCCAGCCGCCTGTCGATGGATATTTGACAGAATCCTTGTGCATCACGCCGACCAGCTTGCGTTCCCCTTCCTGTATGGTTTTGTCTTTTTCCTCATACTTTAAAAGATCAAACACCAATACGGAGCCGTCGCCATATTTACCGGTTTTTAAGCCATTCGCTGCCTTGCTATTGGCGTAAACGTGATGGATACCTTGAAAAGGATTTTCTAAGGCATGCCCTGGTTGGATAAGCATGGATTTGGTATGCAGCCAATTCCTGTAACCTTCAGGAAAAGCTACGCCATCGTTCCCTGCGTAGCTAAATGTAGTCATAACGCACAGTAATCCGGTAATGATGATTGATGATATTGTTGTCATAATGTTATCTCCGGTAGTAAAAAATATTAGCCATATAGTTTCGATGCAAAACTATGTTCGTATTTTTAACGGAATTGCCGGAACATGTCAATATAATATTTATTCGCTATTATAGGCTTCCTGAGTAGTGCCTTTATGAGGATTCAAATTAACTACGTATGCTGATATAAACAGTTGGAATACTATTTGTCGATAATTTTAAAGCAACATAAGCCATTACCTCGTGCCATACATTCCGTCAATTCAACATCTTTTTCAAGCAAGGCAGTCATGAGTGCGATGTCAAACTTACAGACTTCATTATGCTTTTGCGCCAAATCATGAAATATGCAGTTATAGGCTTTAATAGTTGTCGGATCATTGTCAACTGAATCGGTTTTGCTGTCGGTCTTAAAACCCATTTCGTCCATAATTTTTAACAATTCCAATCTGCGTTCAGCTGTCTGCTTTCCTGCAAATCGGTATAAATAGCTTTGCGACAGGCTATCACCCAGCTTATACATGTAGCGTTGAAAGGCTTCGTGGCCTATTTCGTTTTTCAGGTCAGTCAGCATGAGTTTAGAAAACCAGGCATATTGCTTAGGAAAACTGTTGATGCCGGCTTCGGTCAGGATATAACTCCGGACTGGACGACCTGCCGTTTTATTGAGTACACCCGCTTGCAGATAGCCTTCTAACTCCAGCACAGAAATATGCTGCTGCACCGCGTTGCGTGAAATATTTAAAGTTTTGGCAATTTCATCAATGCACAAGCCTTCTTTATGCTCGAGTAGCAGTTCTAAAATTTGGCGCTGACGCGAACCAATATGATCAGCCATAAATTCTCCCTTTGATGTCCCTTTTAGCATAGCAGGATGACAAAATACAGTCTGTGAAAAATTGCACATTATAAATTACTTATAACATATTAAAATTGTATTAATTATTTTTATTCGCTATTATATTATCGTGTTCAAATCGTTTGCTCACATCTTGGTTGTTGCTTTTGAAACAGCAATGATAAACCTACTTTACAAATCAGGGGATACTTATGAATGCACCACTTTATGAAAGAATTGGCGGCGAACCCGCCGTTAATGCAGCCGTTGAGATTTTTTACCGCAAAGTACTGAATGACCAACGAATTAGTCATTTTTTTGAAAAAACCGACATGGACAAGCAAATCGCCAAGCAAAAGGCGTTCTTTACTATGGCTTTCGGTGGCCCCAACAGCTATACAGGCCAGGATATGCGGAATGCCCATGCAGGTATGGTTAAAACTGGTTTGAATGAGGATCATTTTAATGCTGTCATGGAACACTTGGGTGCAACCCTAACTGAATTGAATGTGCCGGGAGACCTCATTGCAGAGGCCGCTGCCATCGCCGAAAGTACCCGGAATGACGTGTTGGGTAGATAAGCAAACGCTGAAAATCTTGGAAACGTAGCGTTAGCGGAGTGAAGATTTTTAGTCCCCAGAAGCGATAGGGCTGTGTGTTTTCACGAAGCGTTGTTTGCGAAGTGAAAATGCACAGCATTCCGACATCGCGTCGGGTCATTGCACAACGATGTTTCATACCCCTTGTCGGGTATGAAGCAAGAGTAGCAGGACGGCTGGGGCAGCCGAAGGCATTAGCGGTCGCGTTAAGTTTTTGCCGCTTGTTTGGACAGGAAGTCCTCAAAACAAGCTTTCGCAAAAATAGCGACTCCCCGCACTACTATAATCAGTCACAAGGGCGGTCAGCAGGTCGTCCTTGGGGCTTGCATACAAGGTACGCACTATGTATACGTTAACCATCGACCAAATCAATTATGCCTGCCAACCCGAAGAGACTGTTCTCGATGCACTGTTGCGGGAAAATATTAATCTGTCCTTCGCCTGTAAAAAAGGCACCTGCCATAGCTGCATGGTACGCAGCACCGATGTAACACCGCCGCCGGCTGCCCAGTCCGGTTTAAAAAATACCCTGATAAAACAGAATTATTTTCTGGCCTGTCAATGCTACCCAGAGCAGGACATGCAGATAAGGCTTCCCGACCAGTCGGAGTTTTATCGAATGGGTACAGTGGTAGTCAATAAAATGCTGAACAGGAATACTATTCTATTAATCATAGCGTTTGAGGATGCCTTTGAATTTAATGCTGGACAGTTTGTTAATTTGCAGCGCAGCGATGGCCTGACCCGGAGCTATTCAACCGCCAACATCCCGGAACAATCGAATACGCTGGAATTCCATATCCGACGTTTGCCCGGTGGCATATTCAGCGCATGGCTGCATGATGAAATCAACGTAGGTGATTCAATTGCTGTTTCGGAACCGCACGGGCATTGCTTTTATCTGCCAGAACGGCGTGAACAAGGTCTACTGCTGGTTGGGACGGGTACTGGCTTGGCACCATTGGCAGGTATCCTGACCGACGCGTTGGCTAATGGGCATACCGGCCCTATCCATCTTTTCCACGGTAGCCGTGAGGTGGAAGACTTGTACCGGATTGACGAAATGCACCAGCTTGCCGAGCAGCACCCCAATTTCCATTACACCCCATGTCTATCGGGCAGTCACGTACCTAAAGGTTTTGCGGCTGGTCGAGTCAATGAACTTGCTTTATCCGGCATTCCTGACCTAAAAAATTGGCGCGTATTTCTGTGCGGTCATCCTGAAATGGTCAATCAAATGAAAAAACAGGTCTTTCTCAAAGGCGCAGCAATCGCGGACATTTATGCCGATGCTTTCCTGATTTCTACGCATTGAGCAATAACCCCGATGAACCTCGTTCCGGTTGATCCGGTCAATTTAAGCCATAAAGGAAAGCTGTTCTCTGTGATTTCGTGTTTCAGTGTAATACTCATTGTTTCTTGGGTGTCGCAGCAATTCAGCTTATTCAGTGCCTATCCGATGCTCACCGCTTCTATGGGGGCTTCAGCCGTAATTGTATTTGTTACTCCCAACAGTCCGCTTGCACAACCTTGGCCGCTGGTCGGTGGACAATTAGTATCGATACTCATCGGTATTGCTTGCTCACATTTGGTTTCAGATATGGTGTTCGCATCGGCTTTTGCAGTTAGCGGTAGTGTTCTTGCTATGCTGCTACTTCGTTGCCTTCATCCTCCTGGTGCAGCGTCTGCACTTTCACCTATCATGTCAGGTGGCTCAATAACATCATTAGGTTATGTGTTACTGTCAGTAGGCTTGAGTGTGGCAAACATGCTGATTTTAGCGATAGTCATCATCCGCTGGTTGTTGTGCTATGAATATCCTACAAAGTCACGACAATAAGCGTGATTTGCCGAATATGTACCTCTTACTTGCGTCTATTTATCGGTAGCTATTGGAAATCCGACCTGAATAACCGAGAATAGCCGTCAATGTTGGCTAATCTGTACCTTTCAAAATGATCAAAATTATTCTTATTGTCGTTTTTCTGATGATAATTTTCAGCTTAGGGTCAGCACTGTATCTTCTTGCTACACATAAGGATGAAGGATCGTCTCAGAAGACCGCTAAAGCATTAACGGTTCGGATTGGCTTGTCTATGCTGCTATTTCTTTTTGTTTGTATATTGTTGCTGACTGGCGTTATTAAGCCACACGGCATTGGTAGTAGGATACATCCACAGGAATCCATGATTACTGAGCAGACAAAATAGTTACCTATTTATCCAATCTAGTTAAGCCAGGATGTGTGTTGTTCCGGCAAGAAGGTTGGTATATAACCAAACCAGCGTACTTAATGTTTAGCATTAGTTATTGATTATAAAAAAGTATTATCGTGCTTCATTACATCAGCATCCCCAGTGGTATTCTTCGTTAACATTTGGGCATGAATCCGCCGGAATTGACTAATCGCGCGGTCAGCACCAACCATTCTATCGTGATGAGCATCTGAACTGTCAGGTGGTGTTTGCGCCAGAACGACCCGTTTATCCTGATTTATGATGATGCGATTACTGATTGCCATCACCCATTCAAACAATTTTGCCCCCACGGGGATATGAATGCGGTGGTAGACGCGCAGGTAATAGGTGGTTGGCTTTAATTTTGGTATTGTATCTAATCAGTTGTGCTTACTCTACTCTTAACAAATAACGCTGTATGAACAAAAATTGGAAAACATTTTTACTGAGTCAACAGAACTCAGTGAGTGATGAAACTAAAATAGCTTTCGCAGAGGCAGCAAATTCTGGCGAGAATAGCATTTACCCATTAACCCAGTTTGCCATATTGTCGGTGATGGGCAAGGATGCAGCTAAATTATTGCAGGGACAAATTACCTGTAATATTAATGACATCAACGAAGCTAAAAGTAGTTTGGCGGCGATGTGTAATCCAAAGGGCAGGGTGATTGCTACGTTTTTGCTGGTGAAAACAGCGGATGCGTTTCTTTTGATACTGCCAGTAGAATTGTTGGAAACCGTCAAAAAACGGTTGCAGATGTATGTATTGCGTTCTGATGTCAAGATTACGGATGTTACCGATGAGCGTTGTCTGTTGGGCATATCTGAGCCGGAGAAACCTGATCACGCTTTTTTAACAGAGATACAGAAAGACATTATCTCGGTCAATTTTTCTGGATCGACGAGACGTAAACTGTTAATAGCAGATACCGATAATGCAATACATTTTTGGTCAGAACAAGTTGATTCTCAAGGTTTTCGTGTCGGCAGTTCAGATGAATGGCGTTATCTCGATATTGTCTCCGGCATTCCTTGGGTAACGAAGGCAACCTCGGAAGAATTTATTCCGCAAATGCTTAATCTCGACAAATTAGGCGGTATAAGCTTCAACAAGGGGTGTTATACCGGACAGGAAATCGTTGCCCGTACACATTATCTTGGCAAGTCTAAACGTGAGATGTTTCTTGCAGAATGTCAAACTTCCGCATTACCAGAACCTAACTCAAGCATAGTCAATAGAGGCAGCGAAGAACAAGAAGTCGCAGGAAAAGTGCTGCTGGCGCAGTTAGATCAACAGGGCTGCAAAATGCTGGTTATTCTACAGGTCGCCGAACCCACCTACGATAATCTCGGTTTGCAAGATGATACGCAAGCCCAACTCAAGCTATTGCCTTTTAACACATGATTGACCAACAAGCAGTCCAGTCTTTTCGCCGTTTAGCAATCCTAACCATCATTGCAGTCTATTTCTTGATATTGGTTGGCGGAATCGTCCGAGCTTCTGGTGCCGGAATGGGCTGTCCTGACTGGCCGACCTGTTTTGGGCAGTGGATTCCACCGACTGAAGAATCTCAGTTACCGCCTGATTACCATGAGCGTTATGCCATAGGTTATGAGAATACCCGGTTCAATCCCATAAAAACCTGGACGGAATACCTCAATCGCCTAGCAGGGGTCACTATTGGTATTCTGATTTTTTTGACGGCTTGGCGTTCGCGCATTTATCTCAAAGGTGATAAGGCTGTTTTCTATTTATCATTGGCGGTTTTTGGACTGGTCGGTTTTCAGGGTTGGTTGGGTTCAACCGTCGTTGCCAGTAATCTCAAGCCCGTGATTATTACTTTGCACATGCTGCTGGCCTTATTCATCGTTGCTTTGCTTATCTACATTCTTGCACGTTCGCAAAAGGCGTGTTGGGGTTATTTAGATATAAGCGTGTTACCCGATAAATTCACTAAAGTGCTGGTTGTGGCTATGTTGATGACCTTATTGCAGGTGGTCATGGGGACGCAAGTCCGAGAGGCGGTGGATCTGATTGCCAATGACCACGCTTATATTGATCGCCAATACTGGCGTGATGATTTCCCCATCATTTTTTATGTGCATCGTTCGTTTTCGTCGATTATTTTGTTTACGAACGCATGGGTATGTTGGAAAATTTTCCAGCGATTTGACAGGGCTACCTTTATTTATAAGGTAAGTTTACTGCTTATCGGGCTGATCGTTACGGCGATCATTGCAGGAGTTTGCCTTGATAGGCTAGGTGTACCGCCTGTAGCACAGCCCATTCATTTGTTAATTGCAACCTTGATTTTCGGAACGCAGTTTTTTCTGACTATTTACCTGCGTTATTCAAAATTTTCATCCTAGCAGGGTTTAGCACTGGTGATGGAATAAAAAGAGACGCAATACCTTATGTTTACAGGTCAAATAAATCTTCTAAGGTAACTGGACTTGGGGGTATTCGTCTTGCTTGGCTGTTGCCGTGTTTGTGTGTTCTATATTGTCCTGCATTTCCCTGATTTGATTATTATCAGGTTTGTATAAATCCACCCGCTTTACCTGATTTTTGTTTGGCAATACAGAATGCGTTTCTTTTTTCAGCTCGTGTAACAAGAGAATTGGTTCTTTTCCTTTGATGGCGTGTTGTTCAGGGTTTTTCTTACGGGACAAGAAAGTGCCGTTTTTGTATTCCCACGTTAGCAAAAAAATATTTGCTAGAATGACTAACAGGCAAAGTATTTTCATGATGGCTTATGTAACATTAAGGCAAGGCCAAGCAGTACCAAGTCAGGGTCGATAATAGCGAGCCTGGAAATGTGGGCGGCAATCGCTTCTGCATCGCCGCCTGTTAACAGTAACTGCGTAGTGTCAGGTTGGGTTTTTAATACAAATTCGATAAGCCCACAAGCACCTGATAAAGTGCCGTTATGGATGGCGGCATCGGTATTTGTTGCCAGCCCAAACGGGAACGCGGTTTCGCTTAGTTGAAGATTTTCAGTGCCTTTTGCAAGAGATTCTTTCATTAATCGCAGACCTGGACAAATCAAGCCACCTAGATGTTGCCCTGAATTATCGATGACATCTAGGGTTATAGCCGTACCGCAATCGACTATGCAGAGTGCTTTTGGATAGAGTTGGAAGCCCGCAATCATGCTTAACCAACGGTCAATGCCTAGCTTTCCCGGCTCTTGGTAAGCATTACAAACACCGAATGCTGTCGCCTCAGATATTGCTCGGATAATGGTTATTCCAGGCCAGAGCTGGTTTGCTACTGATATGACTAAGTCGTACAGTTGACTCGCACCAACAGAAGAAATAGCTAGTTGATTGGGTGGTTGAATGGCTTGCCATAATATGATGAGTGCTTTACGAGTAATCGCTGTATTGGCAATAGGGTTTCCTGGAATAAAATCGAGGTTATTAACCGTCGCCCATTTGAGCCGAGTATTGCCCATATCGATCAATAAATTCATAAGCTATTGTTACTAAAACTGACTTCACCAGAAGCAAAAGCCTGAATCCTACCGTCAGCAAGTTCAAGCAGCAACAGCCCGTTATTATCAATGCCTTTTACAATGCCTTCATAGCTGTGTTGCCCGATGAACAGCGTTGCGGGTTTGTCTTTGAGGCAATCGTATTGCCGCCATTCGTCCAGATAAGCAGCGATACCAAGGTCTTCAAATTCAGCAATAACGAGAATTAACTGATTTAGTAAGGTTGTTGCCAACGCATTTCTGTTGAGTTGTTGTAGTCCTGTGATTTGAGTCAGGTCAGTCCATTGCTGGGTAATTTCTGCGGCCTCGGTTTCCGGTAAGTAGATGTTTAAACCCAGGCCTATAACTGCCGCGCAAGGGCCATCAGATTCACCTGAGACTTCAACCAAAATACCGCCGAGTTTTTTATCTTGATAATAAATATCATTAGGCCATTTTAAACGGAAAACATCATCATAATGGAGTTTAAGCGTTCGGATAACGGCGACACCAATGGCAAGGCTCAGGCCTGAAATCGCCATTGGACTGGTTTGGAAACGCCAAAGTATCGACATATAAATATTGCTGCCGAACGGTGAAACCCAGTGCCGTCCACGCCGTCCTTTACCTGCGGTTTGTTGCTCGGCAAAGCAGATAGCGCCTGAAGGTGCATTGTCCAGGGCGCGTTCCACTAAATACGTGTTGGTGGAAGGGATTTGGTCAAAAATTTCAAAAGAACTTATTGGTGCGCGAGTCGGTTCGTCAATAGTTGCCAAAATTTTGCTTTCATCCAGCAATTCCAATGGTCTTTCCAGTCGGTAACCTTTGCCGCTCACGGCGGAATGTTGCAAGCCCAGGTCAGCTAAACCACTTAGTTGTTTCCAGATCGCTGAACGGCTGATATGCAAGGCTTCAGCCAATACTGTGCCTGAATGAAATTGCCCGTCCGCAAGTAAGGCAAGAATGGCTTTTTGTTTGTCGGAAATTAGCAAAGTGATTTACGCTTTTGCACACAGCGCATTTAATTCTGTCAGCACCCTTAAATACTCCTGCTTCATTGATTCAAGTAGTGTTTGGGTATCATTGAGATCATTTTGTTTTCCGGCTTGTTCCATCGTCTTGCATAATTCAGTGAGCTTGCCGCTACCAACGTTAGTGCTGAGAGATTTCAAGCCGTGCGCCAGTTTGCGGATTTGCTCGGCATCTTCATTTTCTATGCTGAGTT
This sequence comes from Methylomagnum ishizawai, assembly GCA_945861705.1. Classification (GTDB taxonomy): domain Bacteria; phylum Pseudomonadota; class Gammaproteobacteria; order Methylococcales; family Methylomonadaceae; genus Methyloglobulus. The sequence continues at coordinate 87,032 of CAMAVM010000004.1, forward strand.
GTAGATTGCTGAGTGTTTGAGCGGCATTTTGTTGAAATGCTTCCGTTAGAGAAGTAATAAAAGCCAAGTCGTCAACATTATCCAATTTGAACTGCTGCGTAAAAAATTTCATATTGATTGCAGTCGTGTCTTCTATCAAGTTGCTGGCTTTTACCAGGGTTTTGATGTCCGTTTCTAGGGCGGGTTGATCGGCAATAATCAATTTTTTAGGTAACCATTTCTGTAGTGTTTTGCTTAAATCCTGACGGGTGAAAGGCTTGGTGACCCATTCATCCATGCCAGCGTCTTTACATTTGGCTTCATCCTCGTGTAATGCGTGAGCAGTTAAGGCGATAATCGGAATATGGTTGCCGGAGGCTGAATTTAACTCATTAAGACGAATTTCCTCAGTGGCTTGATATCCGTCCATAAAAGGCATTTGGCAATCCATAAATACAAGATCAAAGTGCTGTTTCTTCAATGCTTTTAGCGCTTCAAAGCCGTTATTGACTAAATGTACCTGACAGCCGAGATCTTCCAGAAACCGCTGTACGACCAATTGGTTGGCAGGATAATCCTCAGCCACTAACAGTTTGGCTTTAAAGCGATAATTAGCATTTGTTTTATAGGATTTTGGTGATGCTTTCGATTTTTTCAAATCCACCCAAAACCAGAACGTTGAACCGATACCGGGTTGGCTGTTAACGCCAATTTGCCCTTGCATCAACTGGATTAACTGCTTAGAGATGGCAAGCCCTAACCCCGTACCTCGGTAAACGCGGGTCATTGTGTTGTCGGCTTGGGAAAAAGCATCAAAAATTAGGTTGAGCTTATCTGGATTAATGCCGATTCCCGTATCTGTTACCTCGCAGTACAAGCGCACATTAGATCCTGTGAGCGGTTTACTGGATACGCTTAGAGTCACCTCGCCCTGAGCGGTAAATTTAATGGCATTGCTGAGTAAGTTCACCAAAATCTGGCTTAACCTGAGTGAATCGCCAGTCAGCACTTCCGGTAGCTCGGTGTTGATTTGTAGCCGATACGTCAAGTCTTTTGATTTTGCTTCAAGTTGTAATATTTCAAAGCTATCACGGAATAAATCATGACACACAAAGTTTTGTAAGGACAATACCAATTTTCCAGATTCTATCTTGGAGAAATCCAGAATATCGTTGATAACACAGAGCAATAGCGTTGAAGATTGCTTCATGACTTCAACAGAACGGCGTTGTTCATCTCCTAAGTCGCTATGACATAAAAAATCCGCCATGCCGAGGACGGCATTCATCGGCGTTCTGATTTCATGGCTCATATTGGCTAGAAACTGAGATTTTGCCCGGTTGGCGGCTTCGGCTTCTTCTTTTGCATCCCAAGCATCAGCAGCAGCACGTTGTAATTCAATGTTCTTATTTGATAATTCAGCCGTGCGTTCTTGCACTTGTACCGTTAGCATTTCGCGCTGCCATGCCAGTAATTCGTCCCTGTTATGAATTTCACCTAGCATTTCATTGTAAACATCGACTAATTGCCCGAATTCATCATTAGTCGTTTTAATGACACGGCTGGTGAAGGTTTTGTCACGGGCGACCGAACGCATGGCTTGCATCAAATCCAGCAAGGGATCTGAAAAAATATGCTGCAAACGGGTTGAAATATACAAAACGACCAGTAACGTAAAAAACACAATAAGGCCTGTTATCAGGAAAAAACTGCTTAAAAAGCTCTTTAATCGGCTGAGATTGTCCATTAAATGCAATATGCCAATAAGCTCATTGTCCATAAAAATGGGTCGAAATACGTGCAGATGATCTTGTTGGTCATAGACAGTCACTTCAGAATAACCGGCTTGCATAGGTTTTCGTGAAGCGTTGCCAAAGCTTTTCTTTAAGGATTCCAACAAAGATGGCTTAGGTAATTTTATGGATACATCATCCTTAACCAGTTGAATAGCTTGCAAAGTTGATGTTTTTTCATGTTCTTTTGCGGCGTTAGCGGTGATGTAAGCAGCAATTAGGTTTCCGTCGCCGTCATACAACGTAGCTGAGACAACGCTAGGTTGATTTTTCAAAGATTGCAGTGATTCATTCGCCGAATCAAGGTTTTTAAAAGCTAATGCGGCTTTACTATTCCAAGCGACGATACTGGCAAGAGACGATAGATCTTGTTCTGTTTGCTGCCTGCGACTGAAGTATTCCCTGATGGACAGTGCGCTGGTGACGAAAATTAATGCAAGAATAGCAGCAGAACCAATCGCTAATGTCAGCTTGGTACGTAATGTAGCGTGACGAAAATAAGCATTAATGCTATTGATTCCAAACATATTCGGTTTATGGAACAGGGTTGTTTTGTTGCAGCCAATAGTTCTGAAATTCTTCGACTGGCATGGGCTTTGAGAAATAAAAGCCTTGCACGGCATCGCAAGTAGTGTTTTGCAGAAAGGTGTTTTGTTGACTGGTTTCAACACCTTCCGCAATCGTACTTAAATTAAGTGCTTTGGCTAATGCCAAAATCGCACTTACTATGGCGACAGCATCGGCACTAACGGGTAATTCTTTTACAAAAGATCGGTCAATTTTTAATGAATCCAGTGGAAACCGATTGAGATAACGTAACGATGAGTAACCCGTGCCAAAATCATCTATCGCCAGCTTTACACCTAAGCTTTTCAATGCGTTGAGTTTAGCCAACATATTGTCGGTGTCAGCCATAATCATGCTTTCTGTTAATTCAAACGTCAAAAAGGCGGGATTTACCTCATATTCGTTGATGATTCCGGCGACCATAGCAACAAAGGAAGATTGATTAAATTGTAGGCTGCTCAGGTTAATGGCAATGGTCAAGTCGCCCATGCCCTGTTGTTTCCAGACTTGATATTGGCGGCAGGTCTCGCGGATTGCCCATTCGCCAAATGGATTAATCATGCCGTTTTCTTCTGCTAAGGAAATAAAATCATTGGGTGGCAAAAACCCCAGTTGTGGGCTTTCCCAACGGAGTAGTGCTTCTGCGCCAATAAGTTGACCGGTTGTTACATCGACAACCGGCTGATAATGTAAGCGCAACTCGTTTTTGGCAACGGCATGGTGCATATAGGTTTCCATTTCCAGCCGTTTTTTGGCTTTGATCGCCATCGCTTCATGGAAAAACTGGTAATTACCTTTGCCCAGTTTTTTGGCATGATACATGGCAATATCGGCGTTTTTTAGCAAGGTATCGGCATCTTCACCATCGTATGGGTACACCGCAATGCCTATGCTTACACCGATATGAATCAGCCGATCTCCCAATGCCACCGGTTCAGTAATCCAGCGTTGAATCCGCTCTGCTACGGTGGCGGCATCTTCAGGACGGGTTAATTCATTGAGCAGTATGGTAAATTCATCACCACCTAAACGGGCGACATCAACTTTGTGGTCAAAGTGGTCGAAATACCGTGAGGCTAAGTCAGAGCATCGTAAGCCTTCCGTCAAACGCTTGGATATTTCCAGTAAAAGCTGGTCACCAGCTTGATGTCCGTAGGTGTCATTAACGCCTTTAAAGCCGTCTAGGTCTAAAAACAAAACCGCAAAATTACGGTTGTTCCGTTGTGACAGCTCCAGGGTTTTCGCTAAAAACTTTAGGAAGAATACTCGGTTAGGTAGCTGGGTAACTTCATCGTAATAAGCCAGATGGCGGATTTTGTTTTCTTGTTCTTTACGTTCTGTTATGTCTTGAACGGTGCCTATCAGGCTGATTAAGTTACCTTTATGATCCTCAACAGGTTCAATGTGTTGTGAGATGAAGCGTTGTTGACTGGTTGCGGTAACAACACGACATTCAAAAGTGGTCGGTTGTTTGGTTTTAATAACATTCTGTAACTGCTCAACGACATACGCTTTATCCGCCTCAAGGATATAATCTTTGTAGCTGAGGTTATCAGGGATGAAATGCTCCTTACGAAGCCCGATCATGTCGTAAAACTCATCCGACCAATACGAGATATTGCTGTCGATTTGCCATTCCCAATAGCCTAAGTGTGCCATTTTTTTGGCTTTTGTAAGCCGCAGTTCGCTTTGTTCGAGCTTATAAATATTGCGACTGGCTTTTACCATGTACCGCAAGCGTTGGGTCAGCACCTTCCAATTGATGGGTTTTACTACAAAATCGGTCGCACCCGAGGCATACGCGTGGGCTATTTTTTCGGCATCTTCCGTTACCGTCATCATTACCACGGGGATATTTTTGCCATTCGGCAAGCTGCGTATTGCCGCGCAGGTTGCAAAGCCATCCATTTCAGGCATTTCTATGTCGATGATGACAATAGTCGGCGCATATTCCATGAAGGCATCTATACCTTCTTTGCCACCAAAACAAGAGGTTAACGTAAATTCAGTCTCAGAAAGATTACGGTGCGCCCACAAATGCAAGGTTTGGTCGTCGTCTATGAGCAATACATGGGGATGGTGGTCATCAGTGTGGATCATTAAGGCAGTTTATACTGCTCCATTGTGGAGTTAGATTGGCTTTAAAGTAATGTAATTAAGGTTAGCACAAAACAAAATCTATGCTTAAAGAGTGCAGTTAAGCCGATTGAATGCGGTTATCACATCTTGATATCGTCGTTGTATGTGATGGTCGATGACATCCGCCAGTTATGGCAGAAGAAAAAGCAATAAGATGACGCTTGAGCTTTACTGGATTAACCCTGGGTGGCGACCAGTTCCGCATTTTTCTCCCTTACCCACACTACAGAAGGGCGTGTATTAACTCTGTCAATGTAAGCTTGGATGGTTGGCGAGATCGGCACCAGCTTAAATAGTGTTACCCAGGTCAGTGCTGTACCCCACAGCACATCGGCAGCGGTAAACTTGTCGCCTAAAAGATACTCACCTTTGCCGAGTTGACCGGTCAGGGTTTTGAACATAGTGTCAAAATCACCGTACGGTGACGTTGATTGCGGTGCAGGTTTCCGATTTTGCGAACGATCCATAAGTGCTGGCTCAAAGCATGAGCCATAAAACACCATCCAGCGCAGGTAAGGCCCACGCAGGGGATCGCCAATTAGCGGCGCGAGACCAGCTTCTGGATATAAATCAGCAAGATATAAGAACACCGCCACTTGCTCGGTAATGATAGCATCACCATGTTTTATTGCTGGCACTTTCCCCATCGGATTAATCGCCAGGTATTCCGCTTTGCGTTGCTCGCCTGCTTTCATGTTGAGGACATGCAATTGGTATTTAGCACCGAGTTCTTCGAGCAGGATGAGTACGCCAGTGGAGCGGGTATTGGGCGAATGGAAGAGGGTGATTTCTTGGGTGGCGGTCATATTGGATTTTGCCGTGGAAATTGTTGAATGACTAGTGAAGAAACAGCCTTAAAAATCAAAATCTATCTCACCGAAATCGCCCAGTTGCTCCTGTAAGCGTTTTTTTTCCCAGTACAATTCGATTTTACGGCGGACGGCTACTTTGTTATTTGTCAGATCGTTTTCTGGAGGCAAAGCTAAATCGTCTTCACCGGCAGAGGCATCAAATTCTTCGATGTCGAGAGGTGCTAGTGATTCTGGGTTTTTGTCAACCGCAGATTCAGATTTTGCGGGGCTTGCGGGAGCTTGTAGTGTTTCGATTGCCATGTCCAAAGTGAATAAAAAACGAATATTGTGGGACTTTAATCAGGTCACTGTAAAGCAATATTTTGCTGTGTATACGACAGATTTGAAAGCAGAAGATGAAACCTCAAATGCGGAAGCTATCAGGTTATGTAGCAATTATTTTTGGATGTGGAAAAGCGGCGGATAGTAAGGAGTGCGTAAGTTATTATTTACGCACTCCTAATGTCAAAACTAGCCGTTAGCGTGGATAACCCTGTTGTGGGTAGTTCTGCTGAGGATACCCTTGTTGTGGATAACTTTGTTGCTGAGGATAGCCCTGCTGCTGAGGGTAGCCTTGTTGTTGCGGATAGCTTTGTTGTTGCTGTGGATACCCCTGTTGCTGTTGTTGGGGATAACTCTGCGGTTGTTGCTGTTGCTGCTGTGGGTATCCCTGCTGCTGAGGATAGCCTTGTTGTTGGGGTGCGCCTTGCTGACCACCTTGAGTTGCTCCGGCATTATTATTGGCGACAATCGCCAATTCTACACGGCGATTTTGTCCGCGATTGTTTTCGTCGGTATTTGGGAATTTAGGCATACGTTCACCCATACCTTGCTGGGCGAGGCGGCTAGAATTCACGTTATGCTGAGACAAATAACCCGCAACACTAGATGCACGTTGCTCGGATAATTTCTGATTATAGCTATCGCTACCGATGTCGTCTGTATGTCCTGTGACATTGATGGTCGAGGCAGGATATTGATTCAATACGTTCGCTACTGAATTCAGCGCATTTTGTGCGTCAGGCGTTAATTGGGCAGAATTAAAGCCAAATGTAATGCTGCTGGGCATGGTTAGGTTAAGGGTGTTTTCAGCCGTCCGTTGCACTTCAATACCCGTACCTTTCAGCGATTGTTGCATGGCTTGTTGTTGATGATCCATATACGCGCCGACCGCTGCGCCGACTGCACCACCTGCTAGCGCGCCCCAGCCAGCATTTTTAAGGTCATTACCACCAAATGCCGTGCCGGTTGCGCCGCCTAAAACAGCGCCGATACCGGCTCCTTTGGCAGTGTTGCCGATAGTGGATTGACCTGTGTAAGGATCGGTTACACAAGCCGTTAACAATACTGAACTTATGCTTATCGCTAATAATTTTTTGTTTATCATGGTGCGTTCTCTAAGTAGTAAGTAAATGAAAAATCAAAGGGTTATTTGTTTTCTTGGGGATAAACAGCCTTATCTCAAGTTTAGTGTAGCCCAAAACAAGATACTAAGCAGTGGTTACTGGTTGTCAATTTACCCCATGATTATTAACTATAGCTGAACAAGCCGCTATTTTTCAAAGCTAGAGACCTTGTGAAACTATCCGTCAAATGTTATTCCCACTCGCTTTCACACCAATTCCGTGTATTATCCAGCGCAGTTTTCATGTTGTATAAGGCGATACGTTTTAATAATGAATATTCAGGCTTTAAAAGACAGCGTTCCTAGTTCACCTGCGTTTGTGGTGGATGAAGCTGAGGTGCTTAAGGCTTTGAAGGCATTGGCAATGCTTCGGGAACGTAGTGGTTGTAAGGTATTGTATTCCATAAAATCTTTACCTTTATCAGCGGTTATGAAACTGGCAAAACCTTATATCGATGGTTTTTCGGTGAGTTCATTGTTTGAAGCCCTACTGGCTGATGAAATCCTGGCAGGGCAGGGCAGCATTCATCTTACGACACCGGGAATCAGGTCAGATGAAATGGCTGAATTGACTTCACTTTGCACACACATCAGTGCAAATTCCCTTAGCCAATTCCGGCGATTAGCAAGCGTTGACCCAAAGCAAGCATCAATTGGTCTTAGGATTAATCCGAAACTCTCATTTACGGAGGATGATCGTTACGACCCTTGTAGGCAATATTCAAAATTGGGCGCAGATATTAGTGAGGTTCTAAACTCTGATATTGTAAATAAAATTAAAGGCTTGCATTTTCATACTGTTTTTTCTGCGCCGGATTATGCGCCACTGCTGCAAACTATGGATAAGCTACGACAGCTAATGGGTAATCAGTTAGCTAACCTTGATTGGCTGAATCTGGGCGGCGGCTATTTGTTCGATCAAATTGCTGATAACAGCGGCTTTATCGAGCAGGCGACCCAGTTAAAACAGAAATTTGATGTAGATGTCATTATCGAACCCGGCAATGCCATTGTAGGTAAGGCGGGTTATTTACTGGCTACTGTACTTGATTGCTTTAACAGCGATGGTAAAGCAATTGCAATATTAGATACCTCCGTCAATCACAATCCCCAAGTATTTGAATATCAACGCCAACCGGAATTAGCCGAACATGATCCAGAGGGAACATATCCGGTTATATTGGCAGGCAGTACGTGCCTGGCAGGTGATATTTTTGGAGAATACCGCTTTAATCAACCAGTGTTAATAGGTGATAAGCTTGTTTTTAAAAACCTTGGTGCTTACAGCTTGGTTAAAGCCAATCAGTTTAATGGGTATAATCTGCCTGATATTTATATGACCAATGGCGAGCAGATAAGGCTTATAAAACAGCATACTTATCAAGATTATCGGCAGCAATGGGTGAGTGATGTTTAGCGTAATCTTCCTAATGTTAAATTCAACACAGCAGACAGGCAACACACCATGAAAGCAATCGTCATGACAGCGACAGGCAGTCCCGATGTCCTCCAATATCAGGATATTCCTGAACCCCAAATAACAAAACCCACGCACATCAAGGTTAAGCTCGCTGCGGCTGGGATTAATCCTGTTGACACCAAAATCAGGCGGAATGGCATTTTTTACGACCTGCCTTTACCTACGGTGTTGGGTTGTGATGGTGCTGGAATAGTGGTTGAGACCGGATTATTGGCAAGCAAGTTTAAACTGGGCGATAAAGTCTGGTTTTGTCATGGCGGTTTGGGTCGGGAGCAGGGCAATTATGCCGAATATAACGTGCTTGATGAACGTTGGGTCAGCTTGATGCCTAACAACCTGTCGTTCGCAGAAGCCGCTGCCTTGCCTTTGGTGTTGATTACTGCATGGGGCGGCCTTTATGATCGCGGTGGTTTGCAACAAGGGCAGACCGTGCTTATTCACGCAGGTGCTGGCGGGGTCGGTCATGTCGCTATCCAGTTGGCAAAACTCAAGGGAGCCAGGGTTATAACAACCGTAAGCAGCGAAGAAAAAGCCGATTTTGTCAGGGTGTTAGGTGCTGATGAGGTGGTCGTATATTCGCGTGATGACGTTGTAAGCAAGGTGTTAAGCCTGACGGAAGGCAGGGGTACAGATTTGGTTTTTGATACAGTTGGGTCATCGGTATTTAAAGAAAGTATCAACGCAACGGCACATTTCGGACGAATAATCACTTTATTGGCGGTGGAAAATGTAGATTTAACCGAAGCCAGAATACGTAACTTGATGATCGGTTTTGAACTCATGTTAACGCCGATGCTCAGAGACCTGGATGAAGCCAGAGACAAACACGTCAAAATACTGGAACAATGTGCGCTTTGGATAGACGATGGCCTGCTAAAACCGCATATAGGTCAAGAATTTCCCTTGCAACAAGCAGCTAAAGCACATCGTTTGATTGAAGCAGGACATACGACCGGAAAAATAGTTTTATCTCTAGCTGAATCTTAAGTAACCATAAACCCTAGATAACTTATCATAACCGCCAAAACAAAATGCTATTTTAAACGTGTTCATTCTGTATTCACCTGAAATGGGTAAGCTACAGATCAGCTCAATCAGCAAGTTTGAATTCAGTATAATAAGGCAATACAGCACCCAATCATCAAGATATTGAAAGCGACAATCGGGAACTATGGCAGAAAAAACACCACAACGTAATACCAGATATGTTGCCAAAAAAAAGCCGAGCAAACCCAAGTCACACTGGTTTAGGAATGTTGTGTTGCGGGTTTTTGTTGCGGGTGCATTTTTGCTATTCTGCTTTCTAGGCTATCTCGATTCTAACGTAAGGGAACAATTTGAAGGCAAACGCTGGGCTATTCCTGCCCGTGTTTTTGCCAGTCCGCTTGAGCTATACGCAGGGCAAAACCTGACTCTTGAAAAGTTTGAGGAGTTATTGCAACGCCTAAATTACCATCAAGACAAGCAATTAAAAGCGGAAGGTTCTTATGCTAAAAAAGACCTGCAAATAGTCTTAAAAACCCGTGCGTTTGACTTCTGGGATTCCCGCGAACCCAGCAGGATGTTAACTGTTAAGTTTAGCGAATCCGCCATCGCCAATGTAATGGATTTAGCTGAAGCAAAAGAAATGCCTATCGTACGCATGGATCCTGTGCAAATTGGCAGTTTCTACCCCGCTATCAAAGAAGATCGCATATTAATCAAGCTGGATGAAACCCCAGATATTCTCATCAAAGGCTTGCTGGCTTCAGAAGATCGAAATTTCTACAATCACATCGGCATTTCTTTTCGCGGCATAGCCAGAGCTATCATGGCTGATATTAAAGCGCATGGCCTAGTGCAAGGTGGCAGTACCATTACTCAGCAATTGGCAAAAAACTTCTATCTGACTTCTGAACGCAAGCTCTGGCGTAAGATCCAAGAAGTGTTTATGGCGCTAATTTTAGAATTTCGTTTCAGCAAACATGAAATTCTGGAAGCTTACTTGAATGAAATTTACCTGGGGCAAGATGGAGGCAGTGCGGTACACGGTTTTGGACTGGCGAGTGAATTCTATTTTGGCACAGCCCTAAGAGATCTCAGTTTGGATCAAGTCGCAACCCTAGTGGCATTAGTTAGAGGCCCTTCCCAGTATGATCCAAGACGATATCCGCAACGTGCAGTCGAGCGGCGTAATCTGGTGCTAGATGAGATGGCGAGTCAAGATTATATCACCGTAGCGCAAGCAACTCAGGCAAAGCAGAAATCGCTCGTGATTTTGCCGCGTTCACATACGGCAAAAAATCGCTATCCAGGGTTTCTTGATTTAATCAAACGTCAGCTAAAACAGGAATATCAAGAAAAAGACCTCACTTCTGATGGTCTGCGGATTTTCACTACGCTAGATACCCAAATTCAGGACACACTTGAACAGACAATCAGTAAAAAATTAAATCAGTTAGAGAAATCGTCTCGTGCTAAAGCGCTTGAAACGGCGGTGGTGGTGACCCGTAGGGACAGCGGCGAAATTGCCGCCTTAGCCAGTGCACGCGAAGAGCAAGCATCCGGTTTCAATCGCGCCCTGGATGCGTTACGCCCGATAGGATCGCTGATAAAGCCAGCAGTGTATTTGACAGCCCTGCAATACCCAGACAAATATACGATCACAACGCGTGTTAGTGATAGTGATATTACTGTTAATTTACCCAATGGTACGAGTTGGAGTCCTAAAAATTACGATCATAGAGAGCACGGCAATGTCTCGTTACTCACGGCTTTAACCAAATCCTATAATTTGGCAACGGTAAGGGTGGGGCTGGATATTGGAGTTGCCAGAACGGCAAAAACGTTAAAAGAAATGGGTATCACCCGCGAACTTGAACTATTTCCCTCATTATTACTGGGTGCATCATCACTAACGCCTATTGAAGTCACGCAAATGTACCAAACCTTGGCTGGCGATGGCTTTTTAACACCACTTCGCGGCATTCGGGCAGTGGTCGCCGAAGGTGGCAAACAACTGCAAAGTTATCCTTTTATCGTTCGGCAAGCGGTCGATCCCTCTGCGACTTATATCATAAACACCATGATGCAAGAGGTTATGCACCAAGGTACAGGGCATTCGGCTTATGACGAATTTCCCAAAGATTATGGCTTAATTGGCAAAACTGGCACGACCAACGATGCTAAAGATAGCTGGTTTGCTGGTTATACGGGGGATTATTTATCGGTCGTCTGGTTGGGGCGGGATGATAACAAACCCATTGGGTTGACAGGTTCAACCGGTGCGTTGCAAGTTTGGATTGCGTTGATGAAACAAATTTCAAAACAGCCAGTTACACTCATTCCTCCTGATAATATAACGACTGCCTGGGTGGATTCCGGTAACGGTTTGTTGGCGAACAAAGCCTGTCGAGGTGCAAAAGAATACCCTTATTTTCCAGGATCAGCACCGACAGCCTATTCAACTTGTGGACAGACCATTATAGAGCAGGATAAATCCTGGTTTGATGATTCATTTACCGAATAACCTTTAACAGTCGAGAAAACTATGAAAAAAATTAATGTATTAACCATGATTGGGCTGTGTTTACTGGTAATGACGGGTTTTTGTGAGGCGAAATCTCAGGCAAAAAGCCTAGAAAAAACTGAGCCAGTTACACAATTAAAGATATTTTTGAAAATTTCAAAATCGCTTTCCGCCGACTTTAAGCAGGTATTGATTAATGAAGCCGGCAATCCAACCCAGACCAGTTATGGCGAGTTTTACTTACAAAGACCAGGCAAGTTTCGTTGGGATTACAAAAAACCTTTTCTGCAAGAAATCGTGTCTAATGCTGGCAAGGTCTGGTTTTACGATACTGATCTTGAACAAGTTACCGTAAAAAAAGTCGATGAATCGTTAGGTTCGACCCCGGCATTATTGTTAAGCGGCGATGTCTCTTTGGATGACAATTACACCATGGAAGGGCAGGGGGTTGATGGTGATATGCAATGGGTTAAGCTATTGCCCAAAAGCCAGGATAGCAGCTTTAAATACGTGTTAATTGGGTTGTCGAAAGGCACATTGGCGGGTATGGAATTAAGCGATAACTTCGGTCAGCTAACACGCATTTATTTTTCCAATGTCATCGTCAATGCACCGCTCAAACAGACTTTATTTGAATTTAAGCCACCTAAAGGGGCGGATGTTTTTAATGATAACTAATCGACAGAGATAGATTTAGCTAGATTTCAATGTATTAGTTTGGTAGCTATGAATGATGACTTAACAAAACCCCTAGCCGACCGAATGCGTCCAAAACAATTGGATGAATATATCGGGCAACACCATATTTTAAAGCCAGGTAAGCCGCTGTACGAGGCCATCAAATCAGGTCATCTACATTCTATGGTTTTTTGGGGGCCACCGGGTACAGGAAAAACCACCTTGGCACGGCTCATCGCCCAACATTCCGATGCAGAATTTATCCCCATTTCTGCCGTGCTTGCAGGCGTTAAAGACATCCGAGATGCAGTCGTCCTTGCCAAACAAATCCAAAAAGAGCAGCACAGACCAACCGTGTTGTTTGTGGATGAAGTGCATCGGTTTAACAAATCTCAACAAGATGCTTTCCTGCCGCATGTGGAAGACGGTACGTTTTATTTTGTCGGCGCGACCACAGAAAACCCCTCGTTTGCGCTAAACAACGCCTTGTTGTCACGCGCCCGTGTTTATGTGCTTAATGCACTGACTAGCGACGATCTATTGGTCGTTTTGGAGCAAGCTCTCAGTGATAAAGCCAGAGGGCTGGGTGCTTTGGAAATAACAATTGCCGATCCCATCAAACAGCAATTTGCACTAGCCGCAGATGGCGATGCCAGGCGATTGCTGAATCTTCTGGAAATTGCTGCTGAACTGGCTTTAGCGCACGGCGAACGTGAGATAACTGAAACCTGTGCTACCGAAGTGCTTTCGGGCGGAATCAGGCGTTTTGATAACCAAGGTGAAGAATTTTATAATCAGATTTCCGCCTTACATAAGTCCGTGCGTGGCAGTTCACCGGACGCTGCGCTCTATTGGCTGTGTCGGATGATGGATGGCGGTTGTGACTTGTCCTATTTAGCCAGAAGAATTGTCAGGATGGCATCCGAAGATATAGGCAATGCCGATCCACGAGCCTTACAGATAGCCATCAATGCCTGGGAAGCGCAAGAACGTCTTGGAAGTCCCGAAGGCGAACTGAGTTTGGCCCAAGCCATCGTCTACTTGGCTTGTGCGCCTAAAAGCAATGCCGTATATATAGCTTACAATGCCGCTATGGGCGCAGCCAAACAACACGGCAGCTTACCCGTACCAGTACACTTAAGGAATGCACCCACAAAACTCATGAAATCGCTGGATTACGGTAAAGAATACCGATATGCCCATCATGAGTCTGAAGCCTATGCAGCAGGGGAGAATTATTTTCCCGATGAATTAATCGGAAGCCATTATTACGAGCCGGTGAACCGAGGGCTGGAAATCAAAATAAGTGAGAAATTACAGCATCTTAAGGATCTGGACAAAAAATACCGGAAGTAATGGCTTGGCTTTTAATTGTGTTAGGTGTTCAAAATGCCACTTTCGTTTGTTATTCAGCTAAAGCTGTGAGCGATGGAATTTTTCCAATTCAAGAATAGCCATTTTTTGATATGAAGCATTATTGAGCTTGACCCACAAATTCATCACAAAATAACCGCAAGGCAATTTAGGTCCTTGCTCGGAATAAGCGATTTCATGGAACTGTTTACTTTCGTCTTCATGATGCCCGATATGGTTAGACAAGCCGATTAAGGCGCAACGGCTGACCCAAGACGGCGTTACCCAGCCATACGTAAGGCCGAATTGCCCGTCCTCTAGTCCCCAATGTTGAAAGTAATTGACGGCTTCCAAGATACGGACGGCAGCGATAGCTTGGTACAGAAACATGAAAGCCGCCAGCCAGCCAAAATACATCACAACAAACATCAGCAAGGCAAACTCAATGAGCAAACCGTGTAGGACTTGGTTTTGTAGGATTGTCTGAATAAATCCTGGTCTTTTAGTTTCCAGTGCCAATCGTTCTTGTTCTGATCGCCACGCATAACGTAAATAGCCCACATAAACCCGTCGCCAATAAGCTTTAAAGTTTTCGCTCAGTTTTGCGGTGGCGATGTCTTCTGGCAAGCCTAAATTAAGGTGATGACCGCGTTTGTGGGCGATTACAAAATGTTCATAACATACAGTACACAACAATAATCGACCGAGTAATTGCAGTGCAATTTGTGGACGGTGGATGAGTTCGTGAGCGACTACAATTCCCGATGTGCCTGAGCTTGTGCCAACCAAAAAGCGGACGGCAACCAGATTAACCAAGCTGACGGCGATGTCGTCAGTGGATTCCCAACGCAATTGGCTGACATAAGTCAGCATAAACAGGATGTTTGCCAATTGTAACAATGTCAGCGTATACAAAATGCTGTCGTAGAATTTTTGTGGGTATTTCGGCATACCTTCAGGCTTAAAAGCTGGGCTGCGCCAATCTGCCAATAGCACCAACCAGAACGGGATGGTCCACGCAATAGCACCGACGATACCGTGCAAACCAGTCACCAAAAACAAGCAAGTACACACTGGTAGGATAAAGCAGAGCAAATGGTTAAATGCTTTCAACATTACAGGATCACAATAATGATAGAAAGAGAGTTTATCAACATAAATAGTGCCTTCTAGTTTTGGTTATTAGCACTTGGACGCTTCAGCAAATACTGCCCGATAAGTGAAAATTTAAAGCGTTTGCTGGCGGTTTGTAAGGAACAATAGCCCGTATAAATGCGCCGCCAATGGGTTTGCATGATTTCCTCGCCGTAACAAGCGGTGACTTCATCAAGGTAGGTTTGTATTGCCTTAATAGCCAATGCCGAATGCCCTGATGACAGGTTATCTATGGATGTGTGGACATCAACGATGGCGGAGTTAATGCCCCAAAACTTAAGTTCTTCCGATAAACGCAAATAAACCTTGCCCAGACCGCTGATTTCTATCGCCATATTCAAGCCCAACAATTCCGGCAGGAACGCGCTGGGGAATTTGGAAATAGCCATCAGGTACACCGGAATATCAAACGCGCTATTGATAAAACCGGTATGGTTAACGAAGTCCTTGGTATAAATTGGCGGCAGTTTGATGTCTAAACTGGCTAGTAGTTCCTGGTAAATATGGGGATGATTTTGTACTAGGATGCCATTGCCGATTTCATCTTGGTAAATCTTGTGTAACAACTCGCCAATCACATGACTGGGATAGTAATCGAGTTGCTGGATGCCCTGTAGCCAACTGCCGTCGGTTAATATTGTCGGTGCAAACTGCTCGATACCCCACACGTAAGCATTTTTGGATAGTTTAGGATTTTTACTTAATGGTTTATAAATAGCGACTTCGTGTTGGTAGATCGACTTGATGTAATCCTCAAAAGCTTGGTGCGAGTAGAGGTGGAAAGGTAAACGATTGAAAACTTTCGCCCAAACCAAAACACGTTTTACCTTGAGTTTCGCAGTCGGTAAGACTTCTGGGTACAAGTCATTGTTGACCATATAGAAGTACAGCTCGCGGTTGCTGAGTTTGGCATAATTTTCTTGTGCTGTGTCGCTGTGTTCTACCTGACTGTCCGTTGTGGACTGTTTGGGTGCGGTATCACTGGAAATGCTCTTTAAGCCAACTTTGTAGTTAGCCGTTTTATGCTTTTTGCCTTGCGCCAAGCCGGGATTCAGTTCGGATAACAGCCAATCCTTGAGGACGGTTTTCCCGTTGTTATCCAGTATGCCAAACATCGGGCCATTAAATTCAAACAGTTGCAGCAACTTGCTGTGTTCAGGTTTTGCACGGTCTACATAGGGCGAATGCAACAAACTGGCGAGAAAATTTGCGCTTTTAAATGGCGTTTCCTTAAACCATTCATCCAGCGTCCTGCTACCTAGCCGGATTTTTCCGTGATGCCCGATGGCATTCGGCATTAGCTTTGCCAGCAATTTTTCCACGGCTTGCCTGGGTGATAACTCAGTATGCAACAGCGTTGTAATCCGGTGGTCACAAACTGCCATTTGTTGTTGATGCAGCCAGAATCCGGTTTGTATGCGTTGCCACAAATCGTCGGCTTGTTGGTTAAATTCGCTAAGATAGGTTTTGATAATAGCCGTAATATGCGACAGTTCCTGTTTGCGCTTATCACTTCGGGAGGTGATAAAATTGGGCAGTATGGTTTCGTTAGCATCAGAAAAAAACTGCTCAGGCAAACTTAAAGTTTGGCAATAAGACAAGCTAAAGCCCAGGATTTCGGGGAGAAACACACGAGGAAACTGTGCTAACGCCAGTTGAATAGCGGCAAAATCGAAAATTTCATCGCCAACATCAGCTTGCTTTGTGAAAGCCAAAGTATGCAAGGAAGGTAAATCAATACCATCAGCCAGCAAATGGGCATGGTAAATCTCCCTGCTGGCGGCGATACCCTGTTTGTCTTCCGTTAATCGTAAGGTCACTGACATCAAGTCAACAACCAAAGGCGTTTGGCTGGTAACTGTTTGAGTAATGCTCGCCAACCAACCCAGTTCAGTAAAATAAATCGGCGCATATTGCACCAGAAAGTCATTCAAGGCAGTAGTTGGCAACGGGTAGGGATGTTCTGACGAGGTACGTTTAAGTAAGGCAGCTAAACTGGCTGGACTGTATTTTGCGCTGAAATATGCGGCATATTCTTGATGAGCTTCTTGAAAATTACTCTTCAAAAAGTGGTATGCATTTGGCAAAACTGCATAATGTTCGCTGATATGGATCAACGCATAAAACAAGTCACGACTATTGCCTGGATAATCTCGCGCTGCCGCCGTCACAGCCGATGTTGAAAAAACCGGTTTTAAGGTTGATTCCAAAGCAAGATTAAACGCATTCTGATACATGGATTATTGGGGTTTGGAGATTAAATAGTTATTGACCACCAGCACATCCAAGCCAGTCGTCATAAACATGGCAATAGCATCTTCCAGGCTATGTACTAGGGGTTTGCCCATTATATTAAAGCTGGTGTTGAGCAGTACTGGGACTTCGGTGAGTTGGTGAAACTGTAGGATTAATTCGTAAAAACGTGGATTCCATCCCCTTTTGACCGTTTGCAGCCGCCCAGTTCCATCAACATGACACACGGCGGCGATTTTGCTTTGCATGGCTTTACGGATTTTCAGCGTTTTGTCCATATAAGGTGATTCCTGGTAATCCTCGAAGTATTCATCAGCGTATTCATGCAGGATAGAAGGTGCAAACGGGCGGAACATTTCCCGAAACTTAACCTTTTCGTTGATTAAATCCTGCATCTTTACATCTCGTGGATCGGCGAGTATGGAACGGTTGCCCAACGCCCGTGGGCCATATTCGGCGCGACCTTGCACCCAGCCGACCAGCTTGCCATCTGCCAGTAATTGTGCGGTTTCTGCGGTGATGCTGTCCGGCAAGTGCCGGATGTTGAGCGAGTGGTTGAAGCTTATCAGGCGTTCGATAGCGTCATCTTTGATTGTCGATCCTGTGTAAGGTAATAGCTGTTTTGGTGGGTTAAGCACTTGGGGAGAGCTTCCATGATAAGCCAACCAGGCCGCACCCAAAGCACAGCCGTCATCCGCAGGGGCAGGGGGGATGTACACCTGTTTGAATCCGGTGCGTTGGGTGATCGTCCCGTTAAACGACGAATTCAAGGAACAACCACCCGCCAAAGTCAGCTTTTCGCATTGGGTGACTTCATTAAGATGATTCAGCAATTTGGTGCCCAAATCAGCAAAGAAAACCTGTCCGGTATAAGCCACTTCAGCTAATTCTTCCAAGGTGCTATCAGGACGCTGTTTAAACTTTTTCAGTTTGGCAATGTTTTCGAACAGTTTTGCAGTGGGATGGGCGCAGTTAAAGCCGTTTACCTCAATAATGCCACTTAATAAATCATAAAGTTCTTGGTTGAGCTTACCGTAAGAAGCCAAACCCATGACCTTCCATTCCTCACCCTTAAGCCAGTCAAACCCGCATAACTCAGTGATTTTCATGTAATACAGACCTAAGCTAGCTTTGCTTAGGCCTTTGGCTTCATGGATTTGTTCGAGCTTTTGGTTGCGATAACGATAAAAAGCCATCGAGCCATGTTCGCCGTAAGAATCAATGACGGCGCAAGCGGCTTCTTCGAATGGACTGCCATAACAAGCGATTGCTGCATGGGTTAGGTGGTGGTCGTAATCCTTAAATTCGATTTCGCAATGGGGATGATACTCTTGGATAATCCGCACTAAATTCAGCCCGGCACGGCCTATGCTGCTACGCTGGCAGGCCATCATGTGGTGCAATTGACTGTTTGTAAGCGGCGAATGCAGTTTTTTGATGCCCGTTTTCAATAAGCCAGAAGCGGACAAAAAGCCTAATTTCTTGATGACATTCTCGTAAATGGGACGTTTTTTCCGCCAATTGCTGGCGATGACGATCTTTTTGAGACGAGGACAATACTGCGCCAGCAGTTCAGGGATGCGAAACAATTGGTCAGGTTCGCAATTGAGTGCCCGTTTATTTTGCAAAAACCGTTCTGTCGCTTCGGCAAACAACACCTCGCCGTCTTCGCTAACAATAGCCAAAGCGGAATCGTGGTAAGTGACCGATAGCCCTATAAAGTAGGTTGACATGCCATTTTTGCTTCGCTCGTGTGATTATTTAACCCGAAGTATAGGGTTTTTATTGAGCTCTGACCTAATAATTCTTTAATAGGTATTGCCTATAAATGGATAAATATAGAATCTGCTCATTCTTAGAGACACTTGGTTAGGAGGGTAATCTCATAAACAATTAAACCAAAAAATGAAATGTAAATAGAATCACTTGTTATCCCGTTGCATCAGTATTCGTACCTTAAAGAGAGATAAAGTCAAAAAAACCACGCAGTTTCTTTTATTTCTGTATTGAAAGAAATAAAAGAAACTGTATAATTTAGCCATGATCTTAAATCCTGTCGCACAACGATTCGTACTCCACTGGGGAGAAATGGGTTCAAAATGGGGCGTTAACCGCACGGTTGCCCAAATCCATGCCTTGCTCTACTTTGTAGGAAAACCCATGCCAGCGGATGAGATTACGGAAACCTTAGGCGTGGCGCGTTCCAACGTCAGCAACAGCTTGAAAGAATTGCAGAATTGGAATTTGATCCAGGTCGTGCATATCATGGGTGACAGGCGTGATCATTTCACGACTTCAAGCGATGTCTGGCAATTGTTTAAAATCGTGGTAAAAGAACGCAAAGAACGCGAATTTGATCCCACGATTTCAGTGTTGCGGGACTGCCTAGAAAGCCCTGATTTGGACAAGGAAGACAAAGAAGCCCAGGCACGCATCAAGGAAGCCTTGGGGTTTATGGAAAATTTGTCGCAATGGGGCGATCAAATGTTGAAGCTTGACCCAAGTTGTTTAATGAAACTGATGAAATTAGGCGGCAAAATTAAGGATTTTTTAAACCTATTGAAATAACGGTCTTTTTGCTTATTAATTTCTGTTATGACTGAAACAACTGACAATACTGGAGAATAAATGAACACAACTTACCCACTGACCATTTATTACGATGCCTCATGCCGTTTGTGCAACAGCGAAATGCAGAACATCAAACTGCATGATACCAATAAGCAATTGACTTTTATTGATTGCTCTGATGACGGATTTGATGATAGCCCATTTCAAGCAGAAGGCATCACCAAAACACTGATGATGAATCGGCTTCATGCTCAGGATACCAGTGGCAAATGGTTGGTCGGTGTGGCAGCATTTGAAGTAATTTACCAAACGGTGGGCATGGCATCGATTGCAAAATTGTGGGGCGGCAGGCTCACCAAACCTTTGGCTGAAAAACTTTATCCTTGGGTGGTTAAGCACCGTTACACGTTGTCAAAGATTGGCTTGCCAGAGATGTTTGGGCTTTGGAGCAAATATGCGGCACGGAAGGCGGACAAACGCAGTCAGTTATGTAGTGAAGGACGTTGTTCGATTGGTGATTAGAATCAAATAGCAGCACTCTCCCTCAGGGAGAAGGGGATAGTGACCTCGGTAATTACGGAGAAAATCATGAAAATCTTAATCTGCGGCGCAACCGGTTTTGTTGGCCGCCATTTAACAGCAACCTTACGGGCGGCAGGCCACACGGTTATACGTGGCGTTCGCAAATATTCCCAACCTGATGATATTGAAG
This sequence comes from Methylomagnum ishizawai, assembly GCA_945861705.1. Taxonomy (GTDB): domain Bacteria; phylum Pseudomonadota; class Gammaproteobacteria; order Methylococcales; family Methylomonadaceae; genus Methyloglobulus. The sequence goes on from CAMAVM010000004.1 coordinate 107,476, forward strand.
TAGACTTTTGCAAAGACACCACCAAGGAAGCTTGGCTACCAAAGTTGGATGGAATTGATGTCGTAATTAATGCAGTGGGTGTATTGCGCGACAGTACCAAACAACCCATGAAACTGTTGCATGAACAAACCCCCATCGCCTTATTTTCGGCTTGCCAAGAAGCTGGGGTTAAACGCATCGTGCAAGTCTCCGCATTAGGTGTGGATAAGGGCATTGAAACGCCTTATTTCCAAACCCGCCGTGCGCCGGAAGCCTTCCTTAACGCATTACCCGACGAGATAAGGTGGTTAATCTTGCGACCTTCCGTGATCTACGGCGAAGACGGCGCAAGTGCAAAAATGTTTAGGTTTCAGGCAGGATTACCCTTACATACCTTACCTGCTGGCGGCAAACAACGCCTGCAACCCGTCCATATCGACGATATTTGTGATGCCGTCAATCGTTGGCTTGTCAATCCCGATGCCCAAAACCAAACCGTAAGCTGCGTTGGTCTGGAAGCCACCGATATGCGCGGCATGTTAGACAGCTATCGGCAACAATTGCATCATTCCAAAGCCTTGCATATCAGCATTCCTGCATTCTTTGTCGGTGTTTCTGCACGTATTGGCGATTTCATTCCTGCCAGCCCTTTGTGTAGTGATACTTTGACCATGCTGAATGCCGGAAATACGGGTGATGTAACAGTTTTTACAGAATTACTTGGGCGATCACCCAGAAGCTATCGGACGTTTGTTAATGGCGAGAAAGCCAATATAAATCGCTGAATGTAACCCAGCACTGCTGTCAAAACAAAGTGCTAGGCATCACCCTTCAGCAGCAGGTTACCGTATTCTTCTGGCGTGATGATACCGCCGGATGATTCTGCGATGTTTTTATCGCACTCCGGCAGGACATCCTGAACGGCATCAATCCGTTTCCATTGCGCTGAGGGTGTTACACAATCGCTTTGCGGGACATATTTTGATGTGGCTACGCGTTGATATTTGTGGATGTAACGGGGGCAGTTGACAAAGATTTCGGTAATGGCAACCCTAACCACCAATTGGGCATCATGAAATTCTGCGAATAAAGGATCGTGCTGGTCAATACTGGCAGTGCCGTGTACTCGGATACGGTGCGGGGTCTCGAAGTCGATAAATAACATCCCGATTTTGTTGTTGGTCGTAATATTGCCCATCGAGAGAAACATGCCGTTACCGTCAAAGCTGGGAAATGCCAGTGTTTTGCTGTCCAGCACTTTCACAAAGCCAGGATTGCCGCCCTTGTAAGAACAGGTGGGATAACCCCGATGATCTATCGTGGTCAGAAAGAACATGTCCCGCGTTTCAATAAAGCCTTTCCTGTCATCGGCAATATCTTCTGCAACGATTATGTCATTGACCCGATCAGCCAAGTTTTTGGTGCCAAATGATTCTTGTATCGCTCGATGTTGTGTACCGTAAATTTCAGACATAATTTTCTCCTGCACTATAACAAATGGATTACTGACGATTAACTGTCGTGCTAAACCTTGCTTTTATGACCACAGTTGCTTAACCAGCAAACGTTGCATCATTTTTCCCGCCACAATTTCTGCATCTCCAGGAACATAAAAGAAGCCGTCCAGCCGATTAACACTAAGCCAGTAAGGGCTTCCAGACCCGCCAAAAACCGGATATCGCCAGTCGGTTCTATATCGCCGAAGCCTAATGAAGTATAAGTGGTGAACGAAAAGTAGCTGCAATCCATCAGGCTGTTATTGAAATCACCTTCCAAAGAGCCGAAATACTTTGAACGTATGCTGAAGTAATAAGCAAAAGCAAATAACCAGATTTCGATAACATGGGCAAATAACGCACCAAAAACACCAAATAGAACGCGTAAGCGGTGCTTTATCTTGAGCTTAGGGATCAGCGTCGATAAAAAATTAAGTGCCTCATAATGAATCAACACGGCGATAGCAACAAGTATACTATTGATTATAAAAGGTAATATCATAATGTTTATGAATATCTTAGTGCTAATAAGCCAGTTATTAAACTGCAAAATGTTTGATGCGTTTGCTTAGGAGTACAAACCTAGGTTTGTATGGTAATTATGTTAATACAATTACGCGTCATGGGGTATGTTATACCAATCTTCCAAGCGTTCATCTAGATGCCGGAGCTGGTGCAATTGTTGGAGCTAAATCACCTCGAGATTGCGAGTGTTATCAACCCGTAACATACGGTAATGTAGAATGCGGTGAGGTACGAACCGCATCGTTCGCGGGTAGTGGGTTAAACCTGTAACTTGATTGATAGGGCGGAGTAACAAACCTAGGTTTGTTACTCCAAAATACACTCAATTCACAGACATGAAGCCGATAAGTTCATCAAAAAATACAGGTTTAACCCACTACCCGCGATTGATGCGGTTCACTGCGTTTACCACATTTACGCGTTGCCAAGGCTTAGTGAAAGCACCCGAATCCCTTACGAGCTTTTAATTCCGATTTTGCTCCAAAAACTCTACAAATCGCGGAAAAATATCCTTGTCGGCATTTTTGCCTATGATGACATCGGCATGGCCGTATTTAGGGAATACATGCAGTTGATGGCGGTCTGGTACAATTTTTTGCAAGCGTTCGTAACACACAATATTGGAATCAAGGAAAAGTTGATTGTCCTGCCCAGCAACAAATAACACGGGTGTTTCAATACTGGCTGCGTGTTCAAAATAGTTGTCGGGTAAAGATCGGTATTTTGGTTCTTTGGGATTGTATTTAACTGCCGTATTACCTGCATTTAGCATTTTCAAGACATGACGATAGTAATTGACACTTACACCACCGAACAAATCGCCCACTCTTTTATGCGTAACTTCATGTAGGTTATCGTGCTTATACAACACAGGAAAGCCGTAGCCCCACATGAAACTTAGCATGTGGCATTCGGGTGAATCGCACTCTTGATGGATTGCGGAGATGACTCTAGCCAGTACCTTGCCAGCACCGAAACCGGATTCACGTCGCCAGTAAGGATTAAGGTACTCAAGCCCTAACACGTAATCGGTCAAAAATGGCCCTAACAATAACTTTACTTTGGCAGGGTAGGGGACGCACGGTGTCAAGCCTACACCATTGGCAATCACGGAGCGCACTCCAGTAGTGGTTTTGCCAAATAAGCTCATCACAAATGATAATGCGCCAAAGCAATGGCTGATAACGTGGATACGCGCATCCGACCCAACGGCTTTGCGGACGGTTTCAATGGCTGCTGGATGGTCGTATAAGGCCAGGTCATCCACGTTGTAATTATTGCGCTGGAGATTGTAATAATAGCGGTTGCTGATGCGCCCATCCATAGTCCACACGTCAGTAAAGCCATGATCCAGCAGATAACTGACGAGATTGTAGTTTTCCGGCATGATGAACATGTCGCTGGCAGCCGTTAAACCAGGAATCAACACGACGACATCCTTGCAAGGTTTACGTTTAAACCGCAATAAACTCAAGCCTAAACGGTCGGTTGTCGTAA
>CAMAVM010000005.1:0-103901 GCA_945861705.1 Methylomagnum ishizawai
CGCTTGGAACGGTTGTTTTTGTCGCCCCAAGTTTCAACCATCTTTTGCCCCCATTCTTCGGCTATATGCGCGAAGCTGTCAATAACGGTTAATCCTGCATCAAGACGACGTTCGTTTTCCCTGTCTAATTTCTCTGCGGCTTTTGTTTCTTTTCGGGTATCGCTTGGGTCTATGCCATCAGCAATCTGTTGTTTGGCAGTGCCTAACTTTTCTCTGGCTTGTTTGAGTCCCGTATCGGGATAAACCCCTAAGGACAAAGTTTTACGCTTGCCTTTGATGGAGTAGTCAAATCGCCACCATTTAGCCCCATTGGGCTTAACGAGCAGGTACAGCCCGTTACCGTCATTCAGCCGCTTGTCTTTGGTATCGGGCTTTGCGTTGCGGATCGTAACATCTGTAAGCAGTTCTTTAGCCATTGCAGTAACTCCATAGTAACTATCGGTAAAAAATACAGTAACAAGGTTGACTTAACTAAATTGTAAGTCGGTTTTTTTAGGCCGGACTGATTAAAATAGTGCGCTGAAACTGCAAACTTGCACAAAATGCAGTAACTCTGGTTGCAGTAACAGTGAAATTTACCTGCTACTGTAAATGTTACTGCATAATTTGTCGAATACTATCGAATGTTACTGCACTTCGTTGGGCAATAAAAAACCCGCCATGCCTTGCAACATGCGGGTTTATGGGCTTTGTTGAATCTCTTTGAATCGTGAAATGGAGGCTTGAAGTGCCTCCGAACCAACGTTTCTTCAGCGTATCAAATGACATATCAACATTATCTAAAATAATGGTCGTTATAAGAATGTTTTCATCTCTTAACTCATTCATATAGAAATCCATTTTTTCATCCACCCCAGATAAGAAGCTCCATTTGTGACTAAAACCACCGGCGAATACCCCAAAGCCATAGTTAGCAGAGATTACCTCATCTTCAATCAAGGTTGTGGTAGTTTGATCTTCGGGGGAATCTGGGACTAAATCCCAGTTCCATACACTTGCAGCAGAAGCAACACCTGAAAACCCCTTCATTAGCCAAACTGCTAAAACAGTGCTTATTTTTTTCATAGCAAAACTCCAAGATTAAAAATTACTAAGATTAAATAAAGTAATTAATTCACAACCCAGCTATCTTCATTCCAATCACCAAAAAGACCATTAGTTTTCCGTCCCTGCCTACAACAGGTATGGCTTTTATCGTCTTTGAACCGTGCGTTCATCACGCAAACTCACAAACTCTATATATTAATCAGCGGTATTGTTACTTTAGCTGATGCCACCTAGAGTAAATGCGTTGTTTTCGCATATCTCTAGCAGCCAGGTCGCAAATAGCTCGACCTGCAAAATAGATAACCAGCGTAGAAGTGTGAACGGTTCTTTAGCAAGGACTGTCCGTGCAGTCATGCAGAAATTAATTTATGTGTTCTTTGGGATACTGAAAACCCGACAACCTTATCAGCCTAATTATCGCTTCAGCTTCATTTTTAAGAGGGAATACCGACAATGCCAATATTAATAAAAGGGGGCGATTGCACCCCTTTTAATATGCTTTTACCTTGAAAATATTAAGCGGTTAAAGCTTTTGCACCCGTTTTGCGAGTTGAAATTCCCAACAAACCCGCAAGCGCCGAACCAAACAGCCAGATGGCCGCAGGGATGGGTGCTTCAATAGCAGGAACCAGATACCCTTGACCCTGGGCATCCACCGTACCGCTCAGTTGCAGAATATGGTTTAGGCTCACGAGGCTGGAACCAAACCAACGGCTGTTGAGATCATCCCATTCCATAGCAACCCCATCAAGCATGATGCTGGAAATAAAAATATGCTCATCAAACAACTCAATCATATGGGCAACGGAATGGAGGGGAATAGTCCCTAAAGAAGAATAGTTCCATGTATGCGTAAATGCACCCGTAAAGCTACCAAACTCATAAGCGGCCGAAATCCTCGTATTGGGCGAGGTTGTTAATGCACCGTCGGGTACAGAATCCCAATTTAAGCTTGCCGCCGTGACACCACTCGCAAATCCCATCATTAGCAACAAAGCCAAAACAACACTAATTTTTTTTCATAACACGCTCCAAAAATAAAAAAATACTAAGGTTAAATAAAATAACTAATTCGCAACCCGGCTATCTTCATCTAACCTCTCTAAAGACCCTTAGCTTTCCGTCCCTGCCTTACGATAGGTTTGGCTTTTATCGTCCTTGAACCGTGCCAACCCTGAGGTCAATCACGCATACCACAAACGCTATTGATAATTAGCTGTAGCTGCTTTAGCTGATAATTTTTAGTGTGTTGTGAGTTCTACTCATCCCGTACAGAACGGACTGCTAACATCCAGCCTGCAAATAGAGTAGGCATTGAGTGGTGTACACCCATTGCCATAAGGCTTAGTCTTCACCTTGAGTTGCTATCACTGTCAGATGTTCCGGGAGCCGCCGTCAGTGGCTGGGTTCGCGGGTTAGTCGTTTGACTCGACGTACTTGGTTGTTGGAAAGTGTTAATAATCCAGGCTAGTGGCAAAGCGGTATATAAAGTTTGGATTGAGGTTACGAGACTCAGCGCAGTTTTCAGCGGCGATGTCTCGACAGCATGTGGCTTATCTGTAGTGTCACGTATTTTGGAAGGTTTGCGCTTGGTGATTTCACCAATAAGAAAGCCAACACCCCCAGCTAACAGAAAGGTTGACGGGGCAAGCATTTGTTGTTGCATCTTCTGTACCAGCGCAGTTGTGTCAATACCGATCTTCCGTTTACGATTCAGCACTTGCTGCTCGGCATCCTTGATTTGGGCTGACAAGGATGTGGGATTAATTCGGCTTCTAGTATAAATAGCCATCATGGCTTCTCCGTATCCCGATGCCCTGGGGACATGGGTTGAAGGCTATGCAGGGTCGCCGGAAATTGCAGATAACGGCTCTTGCGGTGTATCACACGGCAGAAGACCAGCGCGAGCAGCAAATTCAGAACGACGGCAAACAGTATGGCACTCCTTACCATAACGCCATTCTCGACCAACCCCAATACGGTAGCGGCTAGAAGACCCATCCACGCACCGCACAGCAGACCAGCAACCAGCACTCCCGCCATGACCATGTTCACCAGGCTTACACCCGCTTGCTGTGCTTCCAGCGCAGCGAGTTGGAAGCGGTCATGGCTTAGTCCACGCACTTCACCCCATAAAGCACGGGCATCATCCAGCAAGCTTGATCCATTCGCTGGATCGCCGTGCATTGGAGTTTGCCCAGATAACTCAGTCTTAATGGTGTTTGGGTTCATGGTGTTATGGTCTAACGACCACTAGCCAAGCGGCTTAGCAGAAAGCCGGTCGCTACCGCGATACCCAGTGAGGTTACGGGATTGCTGCGGACGTAACGCTGGCAATTCTTCATCAAACGCTGTTCGGCATTTAACAATTGCTCGCTTTTATCGCTAATAGCCTCTTTTGCACTAGTGAATTTATCACCGGCTTCATGTGCGAAATCAGATACTTTATCTGCAATTTCCATGATGGATTCTCCTGTTAGTTAATTAAGCCGCATGTCACTTGCGGCGTTTGGATTCTATGTTCTTGCTCTATTTGAGACGCATGTCATTCTTGACTATTCTTACGCCGTTGACAGCACGAGTAACTTCAATTGCTTTACTAATATCGGCACGGGAATTCACAAAGCCGCTCAATTGAACTTCACCTTTGAAGGTTTCAACATTAATTTCGGCGGAGCTTAAAGTGGGTTCATGCAAAATGGCCGCCTTGACTTTGGTGGTGATGACGGTGTCGTCAAAGTACTCTCCAGTTCCTGCATTCTTTTGCGTCGATGCGCAACCTGCGGCAATCAATAAGGTTAGAACCATAAAAAACGCCGAAATAAATCTAATAAACTGTTTCATGAGTAAAACTCCGATAATGTACAAAAAATAAAATAAGGGCTTTCATAACTAAATCCCAGTTAGGTGCTTATATCAGTAGGTAAATAAAGGTGACCAAATATGGATAAGCAATATCCACCGAGACCTAAGTGCCGCGTAGAAACCAGGGTTTTCTAAAACCTTGGAGATACTTTAGCCAAAATGCTATAGGCTGGTCTGTGCGGTATCACACATATAGGCAGGATGATTGCAAAGGCGAAATTGCCTTTGGCGATGATGCCGACCCAGAAATCGTTGCAGAATATACTGAGCTGTTTATCAACATGGTGAGCCTATGAAAGTCGCTCAAATTGATAAGCTCTACTCAAAACTTACGCCGCACGAGCAAGCGGCACTGGCGTTTGAGGCCATTGCCAGTAACGACGATGGCGCGAGAGAAATGATTGTCGGCAGTGTCGAACACAAAGACTACCGATGTACCCATTGGGATTTTATTTTAGGTCGCGTTTATCTGGCTTGACGACCCTAGCCAGCTATTACGCACTGATCTACTGGAAATCCCGTACCTATATGGAGGTGGCAAACAGCAAGTACAACGAGCGCGGCGACGAAGCCGACCGACTCGACACGCTCACCAAAAGCACATGGCATGGGATTATTGATTCTTTGCGTTCAGAGATTTATGACATTGAAGCTGTCGTTAACGCCTTCCATGAAGCACAAAAGCAAGCCTGATCCTGTGGGATAGGCCGACCGCCAATTCAAGCCGCTAACCATGCGGCTTTTTTGTGTCTTGTGAAAGCCTGTTTTTGACGGGGATTTACCCCAACTGCCTATTATGTGCTTATTAATTGCTACAGCATAAAGCTATATTTTTATAAGTCATTGAAATTATGGAGCCAATGATGGGAGTCGAACCCACGACCTACTGATTACGAATCAGTTGCTCTACCAACTGAGCTACATCGGCTTAATATTTTAAAAACTTGGAAACACCCAGAAACATAATTTGGGATTTCATGCGTTATCCAAATAAACTTTGGATTGAAATACCTGAAATCTTTTGTACAAATACATTCTGGAATGTTGTCAATAATCACATCTCCGTTTGTTGCGCTATTTCTTCATACCGCATTTATCTCGATTTGTTTATCAAAACCCTCAGCCAACCATTTGTTCAATAAACCTCAATGCACCCACCAAAGCTACATCTGGATTTATGCAGGTCTTTACGGGGATATTCTCCAAAACGACCTTGATACGTCCCTTATTAAGAAAGCCCTTCGTGAATTCGCCATTTTTTAATACCGGCAAAATTTTTCCGGCAATGCCTCCTGCTAAATAAACACCTGCATTAGGTAAGCATTTTAGGGCAAGATTGCCCGATTCTGCCCCGTATATTCTGCAAAATAGGTTTACTGCTTCGACACAAAGTTTATCATTGCCTTCAACGCCAGCCATACCGATGACTGCTGCCGGATCATTTGTTAGCATTTGATTTTCCGTGCTTACATTGACGGGAGCAAACTGTATCTGTTTTAAGTAATCGTAAATGTTGATTAAGCCATGCCCCGATAGCAATCTTTCATAGCTGACGTGCCCATCATACTTTTGCATCAGGTAGTTTAATAAGCCTATTTGCTGTTGATCGGTTGCCGCAAAATCAGCATGTCCGCCTTCGGTGGCAATCACTCGATGAGCCGTGCCATCCCATATCATCAGGGCTTCGCCTAGACCTGTACCGGCTGCAATTACCGCAATATTTCCCGCTTGTGATTGCACGGCATTTGGGTTCAGTTCTACAAAATCGGCTTCGGACAATGCTAACAAGCCCCATGCTGTTGCTTCTAAATCATTTAATAGCCAAACATTAGGGGCATGTACAGATCGACTTATTTGGTCTCGACTTAGTATCCAGGGCAAATTTGTCGCCACACAATCACCATCAACGATGGGTCCTGCAACACCGATACAGACTGAAGATATTGCTGCATCAACATCCAATAAAAAGGATGCTAGCAACTCGGTAAAAGTTTTATAGTCGGCACTGGCATACAGTGTTTTTTTCGCGCAAACCCAGCCGCTGCCAGATGACGTGAACAACGCAAGAATGGTTTTGGTGCCACCAACATCACCCACAAGAAGCATTACTCAGCCTTATAGTTGTTAAATACTTGGTGCTGATTTTTTTTATCGAAACTAATCACTTGATAGGCATCTTTTTTGCCGCCCATTTCCATACCTGGCGTACCATTCGGCATACCTGGAACGGTTATGCCGACAACGTCAGGTTTGTTTTTCAAAAGTGTCCTGATGTCGTTCGCGGGTACATGCCCTTCAATGACATAGCCGTTAACGAGTGCGGTATGGCATGAGGCTAGTTCTTGGGTGACACCGTATTTATTTTTTATGGCCTGAACATCGTCTGAAACAACATCTTTCACGTTGAAATTGTTTTGTTTCAGATGTTCCACCCACTTTCCGCAGCAGCTGCAGGTTGGGCTTCTGTTCACCACGATGTCTATCTTTTCCTCAGCTTGTGCAGCTTCAGCCCAAGCTAAACCAGCACTAAACAGTAATGCAATGGCTAGAAAATGTTTCACTTTTTTCATAATCAACACTCCTCTATTCTTATTTCACCTTATCAGAACCGATGATACGCCGGACTGTGTTGGTGGACAGCATCCACCATCGCTTTCACATGGTCGGGATTGATGTCCGGCAAGATGCCGTGCCCCAGATTGAACACATGCCCTGAACCTTGACCATATTTTTCCAAGATAGTTTTTACCTTCTCAACAATATAATCGGGTTGTGCATACAACGTCACCGGATCCATATTGCCTTGCAGGGCAACTTTATCGCCCACTCTGGCACGGGCTAATTGAATATCCGTTTGCCAATCCAGACCTAGTGCATCATAACCTGCATCAATCATGGTCTCCAGCCATTGTCCACCGCCTTTTGTGAACAGGATGGTGGGGATTTTATGTTCGCCCGTACCTGTATTCAACAGGGATCGCACTTGTTTTGCGTAATATAAGGAAAATTCCGCATAATCTTCGGACGTTAACATACCGCCCCAAGTATCAAACAGCATGACGGCTTGTGCGCCAGCCGCAATTTGCGCGTTCAAATACACCGCCACCGATTGCGCCAGCTTATCCAACATGATGTGCATGTGCTTAGGCTGCTCGTACATTAAACCCTTGGCTTTTTGGAAGCTTTTGCTGCCGCCGCCTTCAATCATGTAGGTTGCCAATGTCCACGGGCTACCAGAGAATCCGATCAACGGTACGCTACCCTGTAATTCTTTTCTAATTAGGCGAACAGCATCGACTACGTAACGTAATTCAATCTCAGGGTCTGGAATAGGAAGTTTGTTGATGTCGGCAACCGTCCTTACCGGATTCTTGAATTTTGGTCCTTCACCTTCGGTGAAATAAAGCCCTAAACCCATCGCGTCGGGAATAGTCAAAATATCGGAAAACAGTATTGCGGCATCAAAATCAAAGCGACGCAAGGGTTGCAGGGTGACTTCGCAGGCCAATTCTGGATTCGTACACAGCTTAAGAAAACTTCCGGCCTGCTCTCTGATTGCCCTGTATTCTGGCAAATATCTTCCAGCCTGGCGCATCATCCAGATTGGCGTGTATTCTACCGGTTGCTTCAACAGCGCACGGATGAACGTATTATTTTTTAGCGTTGTCATTTCTATTCGACCGTATCAGTTTGAATTTGCGTTGTAGCGTTCATTTCCCCTTGAACTGCACTTATCTTGCGTGACCAAGTTTTTTGTAATTCTTTAGGCAAGTTTTTACTTTCTACATTTGCTTGTTCAGAGCTGATAAACGAGCCATAAAGCAAAATAAACCGGTCTCTACCCTTCTTAGTTTTCGTCTTAAGATACTTTAAGTTCTGCCCTAATTCCTGATGTCTTTGCATCACTTCGATAAGGGTTTGCTCGTTTGACAATACCATCAGTTGTAAGGTGATATTTTCAACAGGCTGCTCCATTAACCATTGTCCACCTTCATCCAAAGGCAAAGGCATAGGTATGGCTATGGGTGCTTGATCTGTTGCCGTGACTGGCTCGGTTGCTTGCGGAGTATTTGCTGGCTGACTAGGATTTTCTTTCACTTGAGCAGCAATAGGTGCTTGCTGTAAATGGGATTCATCACGCTTTAAGCCCTCTTCAATCATCGCATGACTGTGCGAATCATTGATGACATCATTTCTGGTTTCCCCCGAAATGCTGGCATTTGATGTTTCGGTTGATTGCTGCGCTGGTGGCGGCATGGACGTTTCTGACGATTGATTCTCAGCTTGAGCTTGATTAACTTGAGCTGCTTGTGTCGATGTCGTCAATGCTTGCTGAATTTCCTCACTATTTTGCTGCTTAGTTTCAGCAATCGCTACCTTTGCAGCAACTATTTTCGGTCTGGAACTCCACCACTGCACACCTAACGCAACAAAAATCAAGCCGATAACGGCATAAATGAGGATGGCCTTGGAATAGTCGACTTTATTGTGGCTATCGTCTTTGGGCAACTGGGCAAGTATATTACCCGGTATGCCATGAGTTTCACGATAAAGTGTTGCCACCATGCTTTCATTGATGGCGCTGAACTGAATCCTTGGTCTGTGCAATGTCGATAAATACTCCAAATATTCACCACATTGTTTTTCTGATAGCGGCGGAATTTCTATTTGATAGCAATCTTCGATAGCAGGGTCAGTGCCGTTTTTTAAATAGAGTTCGCTGTGTGTCAGGGCAAAAATAACCCGTAAAATAGGCTTTCCGTCGGTAAATGAAAGGATTTTTTCAATCAAACCTGGAGCCAGATTGCCTGCATCATCAACCACCAGCACAACGCGCATATTCCAGCCAGCCATTCTGTCAAAGATGTTAGGTAACGGCTGGGGCTTAAGATCAGGCATATTCTGCGATATTTTTTCGCCTATCAATGTCTGAATTTTTTCAAGCGTGACTTGGCTGTCAGCCTGCACCCAACAAAATATCCAGGATTCTATTGTGGTTTCCTGAAAACCCTTAAGCAACAGGGTTTTACCGATACCTTCTGGGCCGCAAACAACAATCGCATGAGCCAAGTTAGCAACGAGATGATGTAACAGATCAAGCTTTTCGGTGCGTTCTCTGCTTATCAAGGGATACGCTAAAACGGAATGCTTTTTTTGAGTGTTCAATGGCGTTTTCACGGGATATTGGTAATCAACTTCTATAGGATGCTAATGTTGTGTGTAACAACTTTTCATCAACGCCCACGGGTAAGGTCGCTAGCCCTATGGCTTTTAGCAAAATTAGCCTGATGTCACCATCGACATTTTTCTTGTCTACTGACATAAATTTTATGAATTGCTCAGGACTTAGTGCATTGGGCGGATAAACTGGAAGCTTGGCTCTTTTGAAAAGAACAATAATCCTTTCGACATCGCTATCATTTAACCAACCTTTGCGTCTGGAAAGATCCGCTGCCTGACACGTACCAATGGCAACCGCTTCGCCGTGCAAGTATTCGCCATAACCCAACCCTGTTTCGATAGCATGACCAAAGGTATGGCCTAAATTCAACGTTGCCCGAACACCTGATTCAGTCTCATCTTCGGCAACGACCTCGGCCTTATTGATGCAAGAACGCTCTATAGCGAAAGCCAAGGCTTGCTTATCCCTTGCCAATAAAGCATCCATATTGTCTTCCAGCCAACCAAAAAACTCAGCATCCCTAATCAGGCCATATTTAATCACTTCGGCAAGACCTGCGGACAATTGGCGATCATCAAGGGAATCCAGGACATCAGTATCAGCGATAACACATTGCGGCTGGTAAAATGCGCCAATCATATTCTTGCCCAGGGGATGATTGACCCCCGTTTTCCCACCTACGGACGAATCGACTTGCGCCAGCAATGTCGTCGGAATTTGGATGAAGGGAATGCCACGCTGGTAACAAGCTGCCGCAAAACCGCCCATATCGCCAATAACACCACCACCCAAGGCGATTACCGTCGCACTACGACCAAATTTGTTTGCCAATAAGGTATCAAATATTTGAGTAAGTACATCAAGGGATTTGTGTTGCTCACCATCTGGCAGGATTACTTGAGCGACTTCGTAAGCCTTAAGCTGCTCTAAAACCGTACCCAAATATAAAGCCGCGACTTTTTCGTTGGTCACCACCATGACCTGCTTGGCTTTAATGTGCTTAATATAAAGCTCCGTTTGATCTAACAAGCCACAACCTATGTATATAGGGTAGCGACGATCACCTAGCTCTACTTGTAGTGTGTTCATGCCTTATTGGTTGGGATGATTGACCGCGTTGTATTCTTCAAGAATGCGGTTAACGACCGTTTTACTTTTATGAATGCCGGTATCTATCTTGAAATCAGAACAAGCTAAGTACAAAGGCTGACGTTGTTCAAATAGCAGTTGTAAGCGTTCTTTGGGATTATCCGTCTTTAATAATGGGCGTTGAGTATCACGGCGGGTACGTTCTAAAATTCTTTCCACAGAGCATTGCAAATAAACAACATAGCCATTGTCTTTGAGTACCTTACGGTTTTCTTCACGCAAGATAGCACCGCCGCCAGTGGCAAGCACGATGCCTTTTATCTGGGTCAGTTTCTGGATCATTTTCTGCTCACGATCCCTAAAGCCCTCCTCGCCTTCAAATTCGAAGATGGTTGGAATATCAACCCCAGTACTTTCTTCAACAGCCTTGTCACTGTCATAAAACGGCATCGACAGGGATTTTGCCAATTGCCTGCCTATGGTGGTCTTACCAGCCCCCATAAGGCCTATTAAATAAATGTTCTCCAATGTCATCCAGTGCTGTATTTCAACGCATTAAAAAGGGGGCATTATGCCCCCTTTTTGCCCTAAGTTGAAGCGGTCAGTTTGTCGCCACGTTATCTTTGACAATTTTTGGCGTGACAAAAATCAACAATTCAGTTTTGTTATCCAATTTACTATTTCTTTTAAACAAGAACCCAACGCCAGGCAAATCACCAAAAAATGGCACTTTATTCGTTTGATTATCAATGGTTTCCTGAAAGGCACCACCTAAAACGACTGTTTCGCCGTCCATAACATGGACATTGGTTTCCAGCTCTTGCTTGTTAATGCCAAAGCCGCCTGGAGTTTCCTGTCCCCTGGCATCTTTGGTGACTTTTAATGCCATTACGATACTGCCGCTGGGCGTGATTTGCGGTGTCACATCCAATGACAACACGGCATCCTTGAATATGGTCGTCGTACCTTGGATACCGGTACTGACATAAGGTATTTCTTCACCCTGCTTGATAGTCGCTTGGCAACGATCAGAGGTCATTACCCTCGGGTTAGAAAGCAATTCGCCCTGGCCTTGATCTTGCAAGGCTTGCAATTCCAGATTCAGTACATAATCGGCTGCTCTTGCCAAGGTCATACCTAATGCCCCATAAGGTGTCCGACCTATGCCAGCAAGACCGAGATCAACGAGTGAGCTGTTTAGTGTTCCAATATTGCCGTTTGCATCTGCTTGAGCATTACTGTTTCCTTGAGTTCCACTACCCCCCAATAGCAAATGATTTACGTGAACCTACAGCAGCCTGCTTACCAACACCAAACTTAACACCTAACGCTTTCGCAAAGTTATTGGATGCCTGGGCAATTCTTACCTCTATCATCACTTGCCGAACGGGAACATCAAGCTTACGGATCAGTTTTTTGGCTTCTTCCAAGCGTTTTGCCGTCTCACGTACGATTAGGGTATTCGTCCTTGCATCGACAACTGCAGAACCCCGCCCAGATAGAACCCTGAATTGGTCATTTTGGGTAGTACCACTCGCGCCTTGACCTGATTGGGTTTGCCCTTGAGACTGCTGTTGCCCCTGCCCTTGACCGCCACTCTGAAAACCTTGCGAACCCGAAGAGGAAGATCCACCAGAACTTGAGCCTGATGAATTACTCGCACCACAAGCACCAAAAGCACCGGTATCTAACCCATTCAGCAAATTCCTGAAATTTTCCGCTCTAGCATAATTGATCTTAATGTACTCGGTAACCAGAGGTTCCAGCTGTTCAACAACTTGCTCAGTGGCTTGTTGTTTTTCTTTATATTCTTTAATCCTGCCGACTGGCGCAATCAAAATGACATTACCAGATTCAAATTTTTCTAGGCCTTTGGTCATCATGATGAAGTCTAAGGCTTCATCCCAAGGCACGTCATCCATCTTCAAGGTAATTGTTCCGGTTACATCGTCACCAGCCACCACATTCTGACCAGTGAATTCCGCCAAAATGGCAATTACGCTACGTATATCAATGTCTTGGAAGTTTAAGGATAATCTGTCGCCTCGGTATTTCTCCCGTTTGCTGTCGAGAACTTCTTTCTCTTCATTAGTCAAAGGTCGAAACTCAACCGTCAATAAACCTTCCGACTGAAACAAGGAATAATCGTAAAGACTGTTTTGCATCCCCGCGATAATGGTTGTTTCACGACTTGTCGAGGTCGCCGAAATGGTTTTGACTGGCGTTGCGAATTCGGAAACATCCAGCCGTTTGGATAAATTTTCAGGCAATCGAGTGTTTATAAAACTTAACACGACATTGCCGCCTTCTTCCTTGGTATTGACGATAGTATCGGGGTTTGCCAGTGAAACCAAGATGCGTCCCTCGCCATTGTCACCCCGCTTAAAATCGATACCTCTAATACCTTGCTCAGGCATCAAACCGGCGGCTACTGAGGACGGCGTGGATTTCCTGATGTACGGCATCGTTGCCGCTTTAACAGGCATGGCTGTTGCTGCTCGCGCATTATTTAAAGACAACAACACTTTATTGCCTTCAACTTTGGTATCAAAAGCGGATGGTTCAACAAGATTTACCACCACACGCACTCTATCCGCCGCTTCTGCAACATAGATACTGCTCACCGCACCTTGATTTACCGGATACATTTTTTTATCAAGTCCGTTTGCTACACCCGGAAAATCCAAGGCAATCCGTGCAGGATTGTCAGTTTGGAATACTTTAGGCGCAATAGCAGGACCACTCATTTCCATCTGTATTTGGATTTTATCGCCTGCCAAGGCAGCCACATCAACGCCAGTTATAGTGAGCCCCGCAGCTTTAACAAATGTAATTTGGAATAGTAATAAAAATAAGCTCAAACTAATGTGCGTAATCCGTGACCGCGCCATTTTGTTACACATGATATCACCTTGTTTATTATTCATTTATTGACCTCAAAATCACTCTGTTAAAGCTAATGAAGTTTGTTGTTCGCGCCAAGCACCCGGCTTATCAGGAACAATTTCCATTAATTCAATCTTATCGGTCAGTATGCGGATGATTTTTCCGTAATTCTTGCCCATATAATTTCCAACTTGTACGCGGTAAATGGTTTTATCGCTGGCTTTCACCAAGCCCCATAAGCTGGCTTTCATGGTTACTGTACCTACCATTCTCAGATCTTCTAGCGGGAAAGCTTCCAACTCTTCTTTGCGTCGTGAGATATCTGGCTTTATGCCATCTCCTGTTGCAACGCTGGTATCTTCGGCTTCTTCTGATTCACTTATGGATTTAAAAGGATCACGCAAACCTTCCGGCTTAAACACAAAGGACTCAACCGGTTTAACTTCCGGTAATGGTTCGATGGTACCCTTGGGCTTGGCTTTCACATCCACGATATATTGCTGTAAATCTGAGAAATTATTATCACCGCAACCACCCAGTAATACTGCTAAAAACAAGGGTAACAACAGCAAATTCAATCGGCTACGACTTATCAAAAGTGACTTTTTGTCTTCCATTTACTTGCTCCCCCTTCTTTTGTTTCCGGGAGATTGTGCTTCTGCGACTTGCTGTTCATTATAGGTTTTGACTATTGCGTCCATTACCATCGCATCGTCTGCCGTATTATTAGCACTGCCTGCGACAGCCGCCACCTTAACCACTGGTGTCATTTTTACATCGTGTACAGTAACGATTCTAGGTAATGCCGCTAATCCACTGACAAACAAACTAAGCTCTTCATACTTGCCGATCACTTGGATATTGATGGGCAACTCTGAGTAAAAATCCTTGGCAATCGGCACACCGGGCTGGAACAATCTGAATTCTAAGCCGCTTGCCAAGCCGGTTTGAGAAATATCAACCAGCAAACTAGCCACTTCCTCTTGGGTAGGCATCTGTTTAATCATTATAGCTAACGACGTTTCAATCTGCGCCAATTGATCGCGGTAATCTTGGAGATTGACTGATTTTCGTTGCTTGCCTTCAAAATCCGTTTTTAAGTCGAGTTCTTTCTTTTCAGCCGCTGCAAGCTCTTCTAATTGACCAAAAGTATCCAGATAAACCCAAGCTGCCGCCAAAAACGCGCAAATAATCGCAACAACGACCACTTTTACCGGTGCTGGCCATGACCCTGCTGTATTAATATCCCAATTAATTTCCGACAGGTTCATCGTTTTACCTCTTTCTCAGCTTCGGTCATTTTTTTACCCAGTTTTGCACGCATGATGAAATCGCTATTTTGCTCAACATTGGTTTTATCTGGCGATTTGATCACATCAAGTTTGGGCGTTTGCAACCAGGCGGATGCCTCGACAGCACGCATAAACGCAGAAACGCGGGCATTTGACTGGGTTTTACCTTCAAAGGTAAGTTCTGAACCCATTTGAGAAAACTTGGTTAGAAAAACGCCGTCTGGGGTAGTTCTGGGAATTTCATCGAATAAATGCACAATTTCAGGCCGACTTTCTTGTAACCGTTGCACGAGATCAATTTTAGCCAACAATTTGCTTTTCTTTTCCCCAATGGTTTTAACTTCGACAATTTTTTTGTCCAGTAATGCGACTTCTTCTTCCAGTACCTTATTTCTTTGCTCTTGATAATCCTTCATCCCAGAAATGTAAAGGTGAACCAACCCCATAACAATGACGGTAGCCAGTGCAGCTAAGGCAATATAGGATATAAATTCCTTTTTCTTTAGTTGGCGCTGTTCTTCGCGCCAAGGGAGTAGATTGATTTTTGCCATTAATCGAAACTCCTTAGTGCCAATCCACATGCCAACATTAACGCGGGCGCATCGGCACTCAAGGCTTGTGGTTTCACTTTATTGGAAAGTGCCATACTGATAAATGGATTTGCGGTGTAGACAGTAATCCCTAAGGTTTGCTCGACTATGCTATCAATCCCCGGAATAGAAGCACAGCCACCGGCGAGAACAATGCCATCAACACTCCGATTGGCACTGGATGATATAAAAAACTGCATGGATCTGGAAATTTGCTGCGCCATTGCTTTCTTGAATGGCTCTAACACATCGACAATGTAGCTCTCAGGCAAACCACCGCGTTTTTTTGCTAATCCTGCTTCTTCATAAGAAAAGCCATAACGCCGTTGAATTTCCTCGGTAAGCTGTTTCCCGCCGAAACCCTGTTCTCTGGTGTAAACGGTACGACCATCATGGACAATGTTCAAAGTCGCCATAGTTGCACCCACATCGGCAATGGCATAGGTCTTGCCCTCACCAAAGCCTTCTAATTGGTCAGCCAGCAAAGTAAAGGCATTTTCTATGGCGAATGCTTCAACATCTACAATTCTAGTTTTCAAGCCTGCTTTGGTTAAAGCCTCAACACGGTCATTAACATTTTCTTTTCTCGATGCGACGAGCAACACGTCAAGCAACAGCGGGTTGGCTTCATTTACCCTCTGAACTTCAAAATCCAGATTTACCTCATCGAGCGCATAAGGCACATATTGCGATGCTTCATCCAAGACTTGATCTTCAATTTCGCTGTCACCCATATTAGCAGGGATGGTTATAACCTTCGACATAACGGCTGACCCCGAAACCGCAACACAGGCTTCGCGTAGCTTTGTGCCAGACTGTTTGGTGGCGACCGATATTGCTTCAGCAATGATGTCGGTATTAGCGATATTCTTATCGACAAATGCCTCTTGCGTTAAGGGAACCACTGCGTAACTCTCAACGCGGTAACGGGTACCTACTTTGCTTAATTCCAGTAACTTGACAGCGGCAGTGCTAATATCCAGACCGAGTACCGCATTCTGTTTCTGATTAAACCAGCCCATGAAACGCCCTTATTTCGTTAAAATTATCCTGATATTACAATCTTGATGTCCCGAACACCATCAAGCAAGCTAAATTATCACTCGCAGAAGTATAGTAGTCTTTTCTAATTTCATCCTAAAAAATATTCAATTTATTTGTTTTCTGTGTTGCTATATACTCGCAAGCTGATTTTTAGACGCACTCTGGTAACAAAAGAAGCTATTGACCCCCTTAAAAAGGCATTGCCTTGGCAGCCCACATAAAAACTCATCCCGATTACTTGTGTCAATAAAATCGCAAAACGGCAGCATACTGAAATGGTTCGCTATTTTTTTTGTGCTACTCGTAACTGGCTTGGTCGGTACAGGCTACTTCATGTACCAACGCTTGTCTGCAAATCTGCCAGACATTAAGACTTTGCACGATGTACGCTACGAAATGCCCTTAAGCATTTATAGCAAAGATAAGGTTTTAATTGCCCAATTTGGTGGTAACAAGCGCATTCCCGTCAAAATCGAAAACGTTCCCAAACAGCTTATCAATGCGTTTGTTGCTTCCGAAGATGACGGCTTTTTTGAACATTCTGGTGTTGACTACAAAGGCTTGATTAGGGCAGGCATACAACTGTTAGTAACCGGAAAGAAAAAGCAGGGGGGCAGCACCATTACCATGCAGGTAACGCGTAATTTCTTGCTTTCCAATGAAAAAACCTACACTCGCAAGCTGAAAGAAATCATACTTGCCTTAAAAATTGAAAGAGAATATCCAAAAAACAAGATTCTTGAGCTGTATTTGAATCAAATTTACATGGGTCATAGCGCTTATGGCATCGCAGCAGCAGCACAGACTTACTACGGCAAATCGCTAAAGGATTTAACACTGGCAGAACAAGCCATGATTGCTGGCTTACCTAAAGCACCCTCTGCTTACAATCCAATTACTAACGAAGATCGCGCCATTGAACGGCGTAATTACGTTCTACAACGGATGTTAGAGCTTAATTATATTTCCCAAGCCGACTTTGAAGCCGCCAGCGAGGAGGCTTCAACGGCGAAACTGCAATATCATTCATCCGATGTATCAGTTCCTCACATTGCAGAAATGGTCAGGCAGTACGCTTATGAAAAATATGGCGAAGAAGCTTATACATTAGGACTAAAAATCCATACTACCATTGATTCTTCACTGCAAAAAGCAGCAGAACAAGCGTTGTGGAATTCATTACATTCTTATGACGAACGCCACGGCTATCGCACCAAAAAGCCTGCCACCGATGAGGGCAAAGAAACGCCTATTCGTACCAGCCCTGTGATTGGCGATACCCTGGCTGCTACAATCACATCCACCAGTAATAATGGCATCGAAGCAACGCTCTATAATGGTAAAGCCATCGATATTCCGTGGAAGAATAGCAAATGGGCAATCGTTAAAGCCAAAAAGCAGCTAAGTGTTAACGCGCCTATACGAGTGAGGCTATCGAAAAAAGGCAACTGGATGTTGACACAAGTCCCTGAAGTTGAAGGGGCTTTTGTCTCGCTAAATCCTGCTGATGGTGCAGTTTTGGCATTGGTTGGAGGCTTTGAATATAATAAGAACAAATTCAACCGTGCAACTCAAGCCAAAAGACAACCCGGCTCCGGCTTTAAACCCATTATTTACACAACGGCGCTCGAGGAAGGCTACACCGCAGCCAGCATGATAAATGACGCACCCCTGGCAATATACGACCCTAGCCTAGGCAGAATATGGAAGCCCGAAAACTCCACCAAAAAATTCTACGGCCCTACCAGCCTTAGAAAAGGTCTGACCTTTTCGAGAAATATGGTTGCAATTCAGCTATTGAAGGAAATGGGCATAGCCAAAGGGATTGCAACTGGCTTACGCTTTGGCTTTACGAAGGAGCAACTACCGCCCGGCTTATCACTCGCATTAGGCAGCGGCTACGCATCACCTCTGCAAATGGCTAGGATGTATGCAGTATTTGCCAACGGCGGCTTTCTAGTAGACCCCTATTTTATTGAACAGATTGAGTCCCGCGAGGGTAAAATAATTTTTCAGGCAAACCCCAAAACCGCCTGTTCCTCGTGCAAAAATACCGCTCAAACAGAACAAAATCAAGCGCCTAGAATAATCTCACCTGGGGTTAATTTCATCATGAATTCGTTAATGCGGGATGTGATAAAACTCGGAACAGCAACAGATGCCAGAGTTCTGGGACGTAGTGATTTGGCAGGGAAAACAGGTACCACAAACGACCAACGCGATGCCTGGTTCAACGGCTTTACACCCGCGCACGTAGCCTCTACCTGGGTCGGGTTCGACAATTTTAAACCGCTAGGACATTATGAAACAGGGGGAGCGGCAGCATTGCCGATGTGGATAGAGTATATGCGAACTGCTCTAAAAAACACGCCAGTTGCAACCTTTGCACCACCCAATGACGTTTTCAAAAAAGGTGCGGAATATATCCAAAAGGGCGTTGTACTTAAGAAACTAGCCGCAATTCCTGCCACCAAAAAAGCTGTTACAGAAGCAACCAAACGTTTGATTAAGGAAAAACCCGTGGAAGCACTGTTTTAGTGCTACTTATCACCTAAGTAGATGCTAATGACTGCTTAGTTACGTTCATGGTAAGAAAAACCTCACGAATCGTCCGAACCTGTAGAAGAACTTATTCAGAGCTTCCCCGAATAAGCACCTCCAAAAAGTAACTTCTGAAAACCTTATTTTCCGTATTTTTTACGGAATTTATCGACACGACCAGCGGTATCGACAACGCGTTGTTTACCGGTATAAAAAGGATGGCAGGAAGAACAAACTTCTATTTGCAAATCCTTTGTTAGCACCGAGCCGGTTGTAAAAGTGTTGCCGCAACCGCAGGTCACAGTGATTTGTTTATATTCAGGATGTGTTTCTGGTTTCATAGCTTAATCCGCTGGTAAAGTAACTTGCTTGTAATTTAACCCGATATAATACGTTTTTCATCATTAAACCGCAACCTCAAAATTATCCCATGCGTATCATTACCTTAAATGTAAACGGTATTCGTTCAGCAGAACGCAAAAATTTTTTCCCGTGGATGCAAGCCCAACAGCCTGACATCGTATGCCTGCAAGAAACCAAGGCGCAATTGCATCAGCTTGATTCAGATGTTTTTTGTCCACAAGGCTATCACTGTTTTTATCATGATGCGGAAAAGAAAGGCTATAGCGGTGTCGCTATTTATAGCAAAAAACAACCTTTGGAAGTCATTAAAGGCATCGGCTGGTCAGATATTGACGCAGAAGGTCGCTTTATAGAAGCCCGATTCGATAATCTAAGCGTCATCTCCCTCTATCTACACTCCGGTTCATCCGGCGAAGAACGGCAAGCCATTAAATTCAGCTTTATGGATCGCTTCATGCCTTATCTTGAAGCCTGTGCCGCAAGTGGTCGCAACTACATAATCTGCGGCGACTGGAATATTGCCCATAAAGAAATCGACCTAAAAAACTGGCGCGGCAACTTAAAAAACTCCGGCTTCCTGCCAGAAGAACGTGCCTGGATAGAAGCCCTATTAACGTCCAGCCTTTGGTTGGACGCATTCAGGGAAATCAATAAGGAAGGTGACCAATACACTTGGTGGTCAAACCGAGGGCAAGCCTGGGCAAAAAACGTCGGCTGGCGGATTGATTACCAAATCGTCAGTGCTGCACTTAAAGGCAAGATTAAAGCGACCCGTATCTACAAGGAAGAACGGTTTTCCGATCATGCGCCGCTTATTGTTGATTATGATTTGTAGTAAGCCCATGCCTTACTTAGATAGCTTTATTCTTTCTCATGCCACGGCGCAACCTTAAACAACAATAACATCCCTGGAATGGCAATAAAAAAACAAATCAAAAAGAATGACTTCCAGCCGACCCATTCCACCATATAGCCAGTGGCGGCATTGGCAAAAGTGCGCGGCACGGCCGCAAGACTGGTGAATAAGGCAAATTGGGTGGCGGTATACAACGGATGCGTCGCACGGGCAATGAAGGCGACGAAAGCGGATGTGCCTAAGCCTACGCCCAAGGCTTCTACACCAATCACCACTGCTAGCCAGAGTGGGCTATGCCCGACCATCGCAAGCCAGGCAAACCCTAATATAGCGAGCATTTGCACTGCACCAAATATCCATAAAGCACGGTTGATACCTAAGCGAATCATCCAAATACCGCCCAACAAGCCGCCGATAACACTAGGCCACAAGCCCGCATTTTTGGCGATCAGGCCGATCTCGGTTTTGCTGAAACCCATGTCGAGATAAAACGGCGTTGCCAAAGCCGTTGCCATGCTGTCGCCCAGTTTGTAAAAAAAGATGAACGCCAATATTAACAACGCGGGTTTTATGCCACGGCTACGGAATTCTTCAAACGGCTCTACCACAGCGTCTCTAAGGGTTTTAGGCGCGCCTTTTAGCTCCGGCTCGCTGATCAACAATGTCATAACAACCCCTGGCAGCATAAATAAGCCGGTGATCAGATAAACGCTGCTCCACGGCAAATGGTCAGCCAACACCAAGGACAATGCCCCAGGCACCAAACCCGCAATCTTGTAAGCATTGACATGGATGGCATTGCCTAGACCGAGTTCCTCTTCTAGCAATAACTCGCGGCGATACGCATCCAGCACAATATCCTGCGACGCGCTAAAGAACGCGACGATAACCGACAGATAAGCAATCGCCCATAAATCCAGCTTGGGATTCAAATAGCCATAAGCTGGTATAACCAGCAATAACGCGAGTTGGGTCATGATTAACCAGCCACGCCGCCGCCCCAAGGGGGGAATGTAGCGATCAAATAGCGGCGACCACAGGAATTTCCAGGTGAACGGCAATTGGATCAGCGCGAACAGACCAATGGACTTTAAATCCACGCCTTCGGTACGTAACCAGGCAGGCACTAGGCTTATCAGGATAAATAGCGGCAAACCAGAACTGAATCCCGTGAAAATGCAGATCAGCATTCGCCGATTAAAAAGAGCTTCGCTGATATTCGTTTTATTAGTCATCGACTGTCACTAGAAAAAAGAAGCTGGGCAACGCCAAATGATGAGCAGCAACACAAAAAACTTAAGCTTATTTGGTATGGATAAAACGTGGGGGAAACATTGAGTGAATCAATGTTTCCCTGGATTTTGCTAAGGTCGAGACCAATCAAACTTGGTCTCGACCTGTATTGAAAACAGCCCTATCGACTGTGTTGTACAAAGCAGTCAATCAACCATTAATCAGATAATGTGCAAAAATACTGCCCGCATAACCCGCAGCGATTGCTGGAGTCCATTTCAAGTGACTGAAAAACGTATATTTGTGGTCGGATTGCCCCATTAAGGCAACACCCGCAGCTGATCCGACAGACAATAACGATCCACCAACTCCAGCGGTCAGCGTCACCAGCAACCATTGGTACAAATCCATATCCAGGTTCATGTTCAATACCGCAAACATCACCGGAATATTATCGACAACCGCAGAGATCAAACCAACCATAATATTCGCCGTTGTTGGCCCTAACGTGCCGTACATCGCGCCAGACAGTAATTCCAGGTAACCGATGTAACCCAAACCGCCAACAGCAAACACCACACCAAAGAAAAACAACAAGGTATCCCATTCTGCATGACGGACTTTATCGAAAATATTGAAGGCGTTGTCGCCTTCAACGGTGACTTTAACTTTCAGGTAATAGCCGTACAACATCAATACCGACAAGCCCACCATCATGCCCATAAAAGGCGGCAAATGTAGGACTTGCTTAAAGCTGACCGCTGACGCAATCGTTGCTAAAAACATGAAACAGATGACCAACGCACCTGGTTTTAACTGCACCGCCACTTCGTTCTTGACTTCTGGTTGCTCGTCAGGGAGAGCAAAGTACATCACCCCAGCAGGAATAGCGTAATTCACTAATGATGGTATAAATAGCTTGAAGAAATCAAAGAATTCGGCGTATTCTGCTTGCCAAACCATCAAGGTTGTAATGTCACCGAATGGACAAAAAGCACCGCCTGCATTTGCGGCAATAACAAGATTAACAAATCCCATGCTGATGAATTTTTCATTGCCTTTGCCCACCGCAGAAACTACCGCGCCAATAAGCAATGCAGCCGTCAGATTGTCAGCAACAGACGAAAGAAAGAAAGTGGTGATACCCGTGATTAAAAATAGTTTCCGATAACCGAATTGCTTTCTGACCAACCAAGAACGCAAAGCTTCAAACACATTCCGTTCAGACATGGAATTGATGTAAGTCATCGCCACCAGCAAGAACAACATCAATTCGGCATATTCTTTCAGGTTATATTCGAATGCCTTGTGCATATCCTCCGCAGAAACACCCGCTTCTTTGGAAAGGATCGCAGCATGCGCCCATATAATGCCAGCCGCTAGAATGACTGGCTTAGATTTACTTAAATGGGTGAACTCTTCGGTCATCACAAAGCCGTAGGCGATGATAAAAATCAACACCGTATAAATGCCCCGTTGTGTTCCCGTTAAGCCCAGGGTGTCAAAATCTGCCGCCATTGCCAGTTCCGGCAACAACAACATGAATAACAAGACGAATAAAAATCGCAGCACAGTCCCCTACCTTTAGTTTGTAATTATAAAAAATGAAAAATTTAAACCGATAATGGTATCACTAACCAATAAATTTTGTCATTTTAAGACGCACAGTATATGATTGAAAGTCTTAATGAACGACCAATGGCGATACTAAAGCCCACTATGTACCAGTACAACGAAATCGACCAAAAACTTGTAGACGAGCGCGTCGCGCAATTCCGGCGACAAACCGAACGGTTTTTGAAAGGCGAATTAAGCGAAGACCAGTTTAGGCCCTTGCGCTTACGCAACGGACTCTACATCCAAATCCATGCTCCCATGCTGCGGATTGCAGGCCCTTACGGCTTGCTAAACACCAAGCAATTCAGGATGTTGGCGCATATCGCCAGAAAGTATGACAGGGGTTATTGCCATTTTACCACTCGGCAAAACATCCAGTTCAACTGGCCCAAACTGGAGGAAGTACCCGACATCTTGGCAGACCTTGCCACAGTACAAATGCACGCTATCCAGACCAGCGGCAATTGTATGCGGAACACCACGTCGGATCATCTGGCTGGCGTATGTGTGGACGAAATCGAAGACCCACGTCCGTATTGCGAAATCATTCGGCAGTGGACGACATTACATCCAGAATTTGATTACCTGCCGCGTAAATTTAAGATTGCTGTGAGCGGCTCCCTGAATGACCGTGCCGCCACCCAACTGCACGACATCGGCGTACATATCGTCAAGAATGATGCGGGCGAACTGGGTTTTAGGATTCTGGTTGGCGGTGGCTTGGGTCGTACGCCCGTTATCGGGCAAGTTATCAAGCCGTTTCTGGAAAAGAAATATCTGCTCTCGTATCTGGAAGCTATCTTACGAATCTACAACTTGTACGGACGCAGGGATAACAAATACAAGGCGCGTATCAAAATTTTGGTCAAAGAAACCGGAATGGCGGAATTTAGCCGTCAAGTCGAGGAAGAATGGCAACATACCAAAGACACGATGATACTAACAGATGAGCGGATTAATGAAATAAAAGCCCATTTCACCCCGCCTTCGTATGATAAAGATGCCAAGTCAGATACAAGCTTTGCTACAAATCTAAACACTAATTCTGCATTTGCTACCTGGTACAAGCACAATACTGCCGACCATAAGATAGCTGGCTATCGTGCTGTATTTTTGTCACTGAAAGCCCCCGATGTGGCACCCGGCGATATGACGGATAGCCAACTTGATGTCGTGGCAGATTTAGCGGATTGCTACAGTTTCGGTCAAATTCGGGTTACCCACCGACAAAACCTCGTATTTGCCGATGTCAAACAAGCGGATTTATTTGAACTCTGGCAACAACTGGATCAACTGAAACTCGCCACCCCCAACATCGGCACAGTCACCGACATGATTTGCTGCCCTGGTCTGGATTTTTGCTCGCTCGCCAATGCTGGTTCTATCGGTGTCGCCAAAGAAATCAACGAAGCCTTGGACGACATGGATTACATCCACGACATTGGCGAACTTAAAATCAACATGTCCGGCTGTATGAACGGTTGCGCCCACCAAAGCGTCGGGCATATCGGTATCTTGGGGGTCGATAAAAAAGGCACGGAATGGTATCAACTGACCTTGGGCGGTTCATCAGATAATGAAGCTGCCATCGGCGAACGCTTAGGTCCAGCCGTTGCCAAAAACGAAGTCACCAAAGCCATCACCACGATCCTTGATGTTTATGTCAAGCAACGTCTGGAGGAAGAATCCTTTCTGGACATGGTAAAACGAGTAGGGATCGACCCATTTAAAGAACAGGTCTATGCAAATCATTAAAGATAACCAGTTAAGCAACGACGCTTGGGAATACAAACCTGACGATGCTGATCTCGGCAACGGCGACGTTATAATTTCCTTGAGTCGGCTACAGCAAAAAGGCAAAGCACTATTCAATCGCACAGGAAAGTTAGGTGCTCGCATAGTACCGTCCGATCCAGTTGACGGCATAGTTGCGTATTTACCTGATTTGGCGCTCGTCGAACTGTATTTTCCAGAACTCGCCGATGGACGCTTGTTTTCCCATGCTTGGTTACTGAGGAATCGCTATAACTACACGGGCGAAATCAGAGCAACCGGACATTTTTTGCCAGACCAAGTGTTTTACTTATCCCGCGTAGGCGTGAATTCATTTTATCCAGAAAATACCGCACACTTAACCTCAACGCTTGCTGGATTGAAGGATTTTTCGGTTAGCTATCAGCCGTCGGCTAATTAATCCTCCGGTCTGCTCAACATCCTCATCCCGCATGTGGAATTAAACCAATAAAAAAACCCGACCCCCGCCAACCCATAAAGGCTAACTGGGGTCGGGTTTATTGTTACCAATACCCCAAAAAGACCAGTATTACTTGTTCACAATACTAATGCCTTTCAATAAGGTAAGTGCCTGATAGAGCGGATAATCTTTATATTCTCCTGCTTCCTTAGCTTTTTCTGCTTCGGCTTCTTTCGCCAGTTCTTTTGCTTTACCGTTCTGTAGGTGATGCGAAAGGTCGGCTTCTTTTACCGGATCGAACTCGCTTTTATCCAAGGACTCAAGCTTGACATTTGCCAGAGCTATATCTGGTTCTATACCTTCGGCCTGGATTGACCTGCCAGATGGCGTGTAGTAACGGGCTGTGGTCAACTTGACTGCCGCACCATTGCTGGTTGGCAATATGGTTTGTACTGAGCCTTTACCAAAGGATTTTTCACCCATAATCACGGCACGTTTTTGGTCTTGCAACGCACCTGCTACAATTTCGGAAGCCGATGCCGATCCGGCGTTAATCAATACTACCATAGGCGCACCATCAATTAGATCATCTGGCGCGGCATTAAAGCGCATTTCAGAATTTTCTATACGCCCTTCGGTATAAACGATAAGCCCTGATTTTAGGAACGCATCACTGACATCAACCGCTGCATTCAACACACCGCCTGGGTTATTTCTTAAATCCAGTACCAAACCTTTAAGATTGCCACCGTTTTCTTTCTTCATATTGGCTAAGGCTTCTTTAAGGCTTTCTCCTGTACCAGATTGGAAACTACTGACCCGTAAATAACCATAATTCTTCTCTAATAGTCGGCTTTTCACGCTTTGTACTTTAATGACTGCGCGTACCAAGGTAAGTTTAAGGGGTGCTTCTGCACCCTCGCGTACGACAGTAAGCACGATTTTACTGCCTGGCTCGCCGCGCATTTTCTTGACGGCATCGGCTAATGACATGCCTTTTACCGGCTCATCATCCAGTCTGACGATGAGGTCGCCAGTTTTTATACCGGCTTTTTGGGCAGGCGTGTCATCAATTGGCGATACGACTTTGATGAAGCCATTTTCCATAGTGACTTCAATACCTAAGCCGCCAAACTGCCCAGTCGTACCCTCCTTAAGCTCCTGGTATTCCTCAGAAACCAAATAGGCGGAATGGGGATCAAGACCTGCTAGCATACCCCTTATGGCATCTTCCAATAATTTTTTATCCGAGACGGGTTCGACATAATCGCGCTTGATACGGCCAAAGATTTCCGTAAATGTCCGTAAATCTTCAAAAGGCAACGCTTCGTTTTCTAGCGCGACATCATTTTTGTCCTTTTCAGCAAATACGCTACCGCAGATGCCCATGAAAACACCCAACATAATCCCTAAGGACAAAATAAATAGACTCTTCTTTTTTAGCATGTGCCTTTACACTCCAACAACTACAATATCTTTAATTTTTGGGGACAATCTTGAACGTCTAGCTGCCAGTAGTTAACCGTCAAAACCAAAACAAAAAAATCACCGCTTATTCAACTTCACAACATCAGCCTCTAATTACGACACCAAAGCAGCGGATCAATTGCCTTGCCGTTCCGGCGTATTTCAAAATACAGTCCGGGCTGCGTACGACCACCACTTTGTCCTACTGACGCAATCACATCACCTGCTTCAACCCAATCATCTTTGTGTTTATAAAGGCTTTGATTAAACGCGTACAGCGTCATGAATTCCTTGTCATGCTCCACGATAATCAACAGTCCATAGCTCTTCAAAGCACCTGCGTAAGCAATTTTTCCTTTGGTTACCGCATGTATATCAGTGCCTTCCTTAGCATTGATTAAAACGCCTTTCCACCTATCTTCCGAGGAAGAACTGCCGATCATGCTCGCCAATTTACCTTTTACAGGTAAGGGTAATTCACCCTTTAAGGCGGAAAAATCGCCGGTCAATTTAGGAAAACTCGCGGTATTTCCTGGACTGTTCGTATCAGGTCTTGAGGTTTCTGCCTCCTGATTAGCCATATCAGGCTCGTTTTCCAAGGTTCTGATAAGGTTAATCAGTTTATTTTCACTTTCTTTTAGAAGGCTTAATTGGTCTTCTTTGGAATAAAAATCATCATTTAGCTGTGCAACCAGCTCGTTTCTCTGTTTTTTTACTTCATCCAATGCCGCTTGCTCTGATTTTTTTTGCCCCAGATTTTGTTCTAGTTTTTCGGTTTCAGCTTGTTTTTCTTTGTCCAACTGATCCAAATATCTAATGGTTTGCTGGATATTAGCAAGCTTTTCTAAACGCGCCTTATTCAAATATTCATAATATACCATCATTCGACTGGATAATGCCGGATCTTGTTGATTAAGCATCAATTTTAATTTTGATTGCTGCCCTATCGCATATGCCGCCCTTACCTGCCCGGCGACTTCTTTATCCAATTGTATGATTTGACCTTGGTATGAATTTATTTGCTTACGAATCTTATCCAGACTGATACCGGTCAACTCAATCTGCTCTTTAATTGACTTCAACGAAGCCGCAACATCGCCATATCGTTCATCAACCTGGGCTAATAATCCAAGCAACTGGTCTTTTTGCTGCTCTACTAGCTGTGTATCATGTTCGGTAGCTACATCCGAGCCTGTCTCGCTTTGTATTTGCTCATCACTTAGCTCTTCTGCACAAGCCAATCCCGCTGACAAGCCTAGCAGAAAATAAAGAACTAGATATTTCCACATGCCAACATCAGGTAGTTTCAATAAGTGATCTGCCGTTCATTTCCACAGGTTTTTCTACTCCTAAAATAGCCAACAGAGTGGGAGCTAAATCTTTCAAACTGCCGCCAGAAGCCAACTTTCCTTCTCCGCACACATAAATCAGCGGTACTGGGTTGGTGCTGTGGGCAGTTTGGACTAGGCCGTCATCATCAACCATTTGCTCTATATTGCCGTGATCGGCTGTTACCAGCATTTTACCGCCGACACTTTTTAGTGCAGCAACGACGCGCTGCAAGGAATTGTCTATCGCTTCTACCGCCTTGATGGCGGCGGGGATGATTCCGGTATGGCCTACCATGTCGCCATTGGCATAATTGCAAATAATGACATCGTATTTGCCACCTGCGATGGCTTCGACAAAACGGTCAGTCAGTTCCGACAGGCTCATTTCCGGTTGCAAATCATACGTTCTGACATTGGGCGAAGGGATTAGCATCCTGTCTTCACCAGGAAAGCTGGCATCAACGCCACCATTGAAGAAGAACGTGACGTGGGCGTATTTTTCAGTTTCTGCGAGACGCAACTGGGTCATGCCCAAATTCGATAAATATTCGCCCAGGCTATTTTTAATATCCACCGATGGGAATGCGACGGGATAATCAAAATCTTCATGATATTCGGTTAAGGTTGCGTAAACACCTTTGTGCGGCGCATGCC
Organism: Methylomagnum ishizawai; assembly: GCA_945861705.1. Lineage (GTDB taxonomy): Bacteria > Pseudomonadota > Gammaproteobacteria > Methylococcales > Methylomonadaceae > Methyloglobulus. Next base: position 28,252 of record CAMAVM010000005.1, read on the forward strand.
CACGGTCAAATCCTTTGAAATCAGTATCGGTGATGGCTTGGGATATTTCCCGCGCCCTATCGGCACGAAAATTCATGAATACCACGGAATCTTCGGGATCAAGCGTGGCAGCCTTGCCTTCAGCATCCAAAACCACCGTAGGCAGGACAAACTCATCGTTTTCACCTCGGTCGTAGGATGATTTTAATCCTTCAAGTGCGGAGTCCACGCGATAACTGCCCTCACCTTTGACGATCAAATCATAGCCTTGTTTGACCCTATCCCAGCGCTTATCCCTGTCCATCGCATAAAAACGACCTACGATAGATGCAATCCTGCCCACGCCCAATGCCTTAAATGTTGTTTCCATTAATTCGATGGAAGCAGCGGCGCTTTGGGGCGGCACATCCCTGCCATCCAGAAATGCGTGTAGATAGATGTTACGTAGCCCGCGTTTAGCAGCTAATTTGATCATCGCCACAATCTGGTCTTCATGGCTATGCACTCCACCTGGAGACAATAGACCCATGATATGCAGGGCTTTGCCTTTTTCTTTGGCGGCATCGACTACTTGGCATAACACCGAATTAGTGAAAAAACTGCCGTCTTTAATCGCATCGTTGACCTTGGAGAAATCCTGCGGTACGTAACGACCTGTGCCGATATGAATATGTCCGACTTCCGAATTGCCCATTTGCCCATCCGGCAAACCGACCACTTCCCCAGCGCAGTCCAGCAAAGTCATGGGGTAATCTTTTTGCAAACTGTCCCAACAGGGGGTATTTGCCATCGCAATGGCATTATTTTCTTGTTCCGTGGAATATCCAAATCCATCCAGGATCAGCAATACAACAGGTTTAGGGCGACTCGACATCTTACTTTTTATCTCCAGAAACTTTTACACACAACCCATAGCCTATGGGACTAACAATCTTTTGTGGACATGCCACAAACATTACCCGAAACACACCAAAATAAGGTATCATTTGCGGCATTTATCGGGATTACGATTGGCTTTGCCGTGATGAACACGGACAAACATGAGGCATTATACTAAATAAGCGATAGCAAAGTTGTGTAAAAATACCCCAAACAGATCTCATATTAATTAACTCAATCAAAGCAAAAACCCTTCACTACTATCATGCCTTTTTCAGAAACATTTACCCCAGAACGCTTCATCGAATTTATTTTAAACCACTATATTTTGGCGCTGGCGTTGGTGGTTGTAACGTATTTGTTAATCCAAGAATTATTCGACTCGGCACTTAAAAAATTTGGCTTTGTGTCGCCATTGTTAGCCGTAACCAAAATGAACAATGGCAATACTGTGGTTATTGACGTGCGCGAACTCGATGAGTTCAATAAAGGTCATATAGACAGCGCGATAAACCTGCCGCTGAGTAAAATAAAAGAACAAATATCCAGCTTTGATGCTTATAAAAACAACCAAGTCCTAATTGTTTGCCAGGACGGAACACGTTCAGCCACGACTGGGAAAATAATCACCAAAGCGGGACATAAGGATGTGTTTGTCATCACTGGCGGAATGCAATCTTGGCAGGAAGATTATAAATTACCCATTAAAGTTAACCGCAAAAAATAAGCCTGGTGCTTGATTTTGTAAACAAGCTTAATCTCTCAAACTTACTATTCAGACATCACTCATGGCCGAAGAAAACAGTACCCCAGAAAAGCAATTTTCCATCCAAAAGGTTTATACCAAAGATTTGTCTTTTGAAACGCCCAACGCCCCAAAAATTTTCCGCGAAAAATGGGAACCTGTAGTAGATTTCAACTTAGGCACACACGTAGACAAACTGGAAGAAACCGTCTTTGAAGTCACCTTAACTGTAACGATTACCGTCAAAAGCGTAGACACCACGGCTTATCTGGTTGAAGTCAACCAAGCTGGCATCTTTACATTGGATAACTTCACTGAGCAAGAAATGGGGCCTATGTTGGGTAGCTTTTGTCCTAATATTCTGTTTCCTTATGCACGGGAAGTCGTTTCTGACCTGGTCGCAAAAGGTGGTTTTCCCCAGTTGCTGCTCGCACCCGTCAATTTTGATGCGCTGTATGGTCAACATCTGCAACAAGCACAACAACAAACGGCTGGATCAAACACCATCAACTAACTGCTTGGTCAATAAGTTTGAGCCAAAAAATAACTCTGCTCGGCGCAGGTTCTTGGGGTACTGCACTTGCTATACTGGCTGCCAGAAACGGTTGCCAAGTTTTATTGTGGGGACACAACCCAGAACATATCGCGGCTCTCGCCAAGGAAAGAAAAAATCAGCGATATTTGCCTGATACAGCCTTTCCAGAAAAAATAACCGTAACCTCTGACCTAAAGCAAGCCGCAGAATTCAGCGACCTTATCTTATTATCGGTACCCAGCCACGCTTTCAAAAGCACCTTGATTAATCTCAAGCCCCATGCCTCTGTTAACGATTTAAAAATAGCCTGGGCGACCAAAGGCTTTAACCCAGAGGATGGCACCTTACTGCATCAAATTGTGGCTGATGTCTTCTCACCAAACACACCAGCCGCTATCCTATCCGGCCCCACTTTTGCCCGTGAGGTCGCCGCAAACCTTCCTACCGCCATTACTATTGCCTCAAAGCAAGCCGAATTTGCAGATCAACTGGCAGACATCATGCACAGCGACCGTTTTCGAGCATATACCAGCTCCGATATTATTGGTGTTGAAGTCGGCGGCGCAGTCAAAAACGTGCTGGCGATTGCAGCAGGCATCGCTGATGGCTTGGGCTTTGGTGCAAATACCCGCGCGGCATTGATTACGCGCGGTCTTAACGAGATCATGCGCTTGGGAATTAAACTGGGTGGAAAGCAAGAAACATTTATTGGCTTGGCTGGCTTGGGCGATCTCGTATTGACTTGCACCGATAATCAGTCCAGAAACCGTCGTTTTGGTCTAGCATTAGGACAGGGTAGAACTAGACGATCCATCGCCAATGAGATAGGGCAAGAAATTGAAGGCATATTAGCGGCTAAAGATACCTTATTGCTCGCCAAACGGCATAATATAGACATGCCAATTACCGAGCAAACCTATAAGGTTCTATATGAAAACCTGAACCCACTCAGTGCAGTGCAAAACCTGCTTGCTCGCCATCAGAAAGCTGAATCTTAACGGCTACAAATTTGTAGAACTAACGTTACAAGGAAAACTCCAGCTTTTTGATGTCAGACTGGAGTTTTCATCATTCATTCGCAGAAAAACGACAGCGAAAGTCTAGTTTTTTGACTTTAAAATATCTCTGATTTCAGTCAGTAACAATTCTTCCTTAGTAGGTACAGGTGGTGCTTCTGGAGTCGCAACCTCTGCTTTTTTCATTTTGTTCATCATCTTAATAGCCATAAAGATGGCAAAAGCAACTATCGTAAAGTCAAAAATGGTTTGAACAAAGCTGCCATAGTTAAGCATTACTGCTGGGGTCTTTTCATCGACAGCTTCCTTCAACACTATTCCAAGCTTGGTAAAATCCACGCCGCCTACCAATAATCCGATTAGCGGCATAACGACATCTCCGACAAAAGACGAAACGATTTTACCGAACGCGCCACCGATGATAACACCGACCGCCAAATCGACCACATTGCCCTTCATGGCAAATTCTTTGAACTCTTGCATCATACTCATACTTAATTTCCATCATTCTCATGATAAAAGGTTTACTATTGCTTTAAAACAGCACTTTGTTGACTTGAATGATCCTTCGCCTACCTTGCGCCGACAGTTAATTATCGAATGAATGTGTTGAAAAGTATAGTTTTTTGGTACTTAAGGTTTCATTTTACGAGTTGTCATAATTTCGTCATACTCAAACGGCTAAAATACTGCGTCTAAACTCAAGCATTAACTATGTCGAAAATAAATATCCTGATTGTTGAAGATGAAGCCGCTATTCGAGGGATGTTGACGATTGTCCTTGAGCAAGCGGGTTTTATGCCCACAGCAGCGGCAGAAGTCGATTCCGCCCAAAAAATCTTGGCAGACAGCTTCCCTGATCTGATCTTGCTGGATTGGATGTTGCCTGGTATTAGCGGTGTGGAATGGGCTAGGCGTTTAAAAAAAGACCCTAGCTTTCGTGAAATACCTATCATCCTACTGACCGCCAGAGGCGAAGAAGAAGATAAGGTCAGAGGCTTGGAGATCGGTGCGGATGATTACCTGACCAAACCTTTTTCGACGAAAGAATTGGTGGCAAGGATACGCGCCGTATTACGCAGAACCGGCAAATTACACGGCATATCACAAATCACCATGGGCGAACTCACGCTTGACACCGAGCAACACCGCTTAAGCATTGGTGAAAAACAGTTAGATGTCAGCCCCACCGAATTCCGCTTAATGCAGTTTTTCATGACCCATCCCGATAAGGTGTTTAGCCGCACCCAATTGCTCGACCAGGTATGGGGCCGCAGCGTGTATATTGATGAACGTACCGTCGATGTCCATATCCGCCGATTGCGTAAAATTCTTGGTGATTATGGCAAAGAAGACATGGTGCAAACCGTGCGCGGTTTTGGCTATCGGTTTTCATTGCTAGACTAACCTAAATGGCAGCTTGGAAAAAAGAACTTGGCTGGACGCTCCTGCTGTTAATGGGCGTAGCTCTAATTGGTAGCATAATTGGATTATTTATACCGCTATTATTCTTACTGATAATTGGAATGTTAGTTTGGCAAGTTATCCAGATTAACCGCTTTGAACGCTGGATTAGCAAGGGCGGACGGGGAAAATACCCCAAAGCAAAAGGAATTTGGGAAGATATTTATTACCACGTTTACCAAATAAAAAAGAGCGAAAAAAAACGCAAAAAGAAGCTAGGCAAAATCATCGACCAGTTCAGAAAATCAACCGATGCGCTGCCTGATGCCGCCGTTGTGTTAGGCGAGGAAGATGAAATCGAATGGGCCAACACCGCCGCAAAAAACGTACTGGGTTTGCAACCGTCAGATCGAGGGCAGCGGATTCCCAACCTTATCCGTTTCCCCATTTTTGTCCGTTACCTTAAGTCCGGTAACTTCAATGAAACTATCATTATGCCCTCTCCCACCAACAGCCACATCATCCTGGCAGTGCGAGTGGTCAGCTATGGTGCGGGGCTGCGTCTGCTGTTAGCACAGGATGTCACGCAACTGCGGAAAATGGAGCAGATGCGGAAAGATTTTGTCGCCAATGTTTCACACGAATTACGAACGCCTTTAACGGTATTAAAAGGCTATTTGGAAACATTACAAGAATTGGATGAACCTCTATCGCCATTACTGAGCCATTCGTTTCAGCAAATGCAAGAGCAAACTGAACGGATGCAATATCTGGTTGATGACTTGCTCCTGTTATCTAACTTAGAGACACAACCCAAAAAAACCCATTGTGTTGATTTACCCGCTCTCTTAATCAAGATATGCAAAGAAAGCGAGAACCTTCTTCACAGTGCGGGACGCATCGAACTAACACTGGAAACCAATGCCCACATTGTCGGTGATGAACAGGAACTTCGTAGCGCGTTTTCCAACCTGCTGGGCAACGCACTGAAATATTCGCCAAAAGAATCCAAGGTTCAAGTGTGCTGGCATCAAACCCCAGCAAATCTGGTACTGGACATAATAGACATGGGTGAGGGCATAGCCGAATCGGAAATCCCAAGGATTACCGAACGGTTTTACCGCATTGATGTGCGGCGCATCAATAAAGTAGCTGGCACCGGATTAGGGCTTGCCATCGTCAAACACGTACTGCTGCGGCATGATGCACGGCTTGTCATTACCAGCGAACTCTACAAAGGCAGTACGTTTAGCTGTCATTTTCCAGTGGAAAGGCTGTGCTGATGATGGGTATCAACGTAATAAGCCCAACTACCTCATTAAGCCTACTTCTATTTTGCCGTCAAAAGCGTTTTCACAGGATTAAACGTCCGTCTGTGGATGTCTAAACAACCAAACTTTTCAATTTCGGCGATATGCTGTTTAGTACCATAACCTTTGTGAATGTGGAAAGCATAGTCAGGGTATTGTTTGTGGTACTCAGCCATCATATTATCACGAGTGACTTTGGCTAAGATGGACGCAGCGCTGATAGCTTTTATTTTGCTATCGCCTTTGACAATAGCTTGAGCTGGGATGGTTAGATTGGGTAGTCTATTACCATCGACCAGAACTAGCTCCGGCAACAAAGATAAGCCATTTACCGCCCGTTGCATTGCCAACAGCGTGGCTTGTAGGATGTTCAAATCATCGATTTCGACAACGCTAGCTTGCGCTATCGAATAGCTTAAAGCGTACTGCTTGATAAGTACCGCAAGGCGGTTTCGTTGAGCTTCTGAGAGTTTTTTGGAGTCTGCCAAGCCTTCGATTGGGTTGTTAGGGTCGAGAATTACCGCCGCAGCGACAACAGGTCCTGCAAGTGGACCACGACCTGCTTCATCGACACCAGCGACAATGCCTGACCATTGTGCATCAATCAAAGAATCATTAGTCATTACCGACAGCAAAAGCTAAAGTTTTGATGGCTTTAGCGCAATATGCCTCGACTGACACTACGCAGGAAATTGACCATCGCTGATAGTTCTTTGCTGTCTCCTGCTAAATCTTCCATTTGGTCGATGGCATCTTCAAGGCGCAAGTTCATTTTGTAAATCATTTTGTAAGCCTTCCGAATTAAACGAATATCTTCGGCCGCAATACCATTGCGCTCCATGCCGACCGAATTGATTCCGTGCGGTTTGGTGGGTTTGCCGCCGACCATAACGAAAGGCGGAATGTCCTGGGTGATGGCACTACCCATAGCCGCAAAGCTGTATTGGCCGATCTTGGTAAACTGATGCACCAAAGTAAAACCGCCAAGAATGGCATGGCTATGAAGTTGTACGTGGCCTGCCAGGGACGCACCATTTGCCATGATGACATGATTGCCAATCACACAATCATGCGCGACGTGAGTGTAGGCCATGAACAGGTTGTCACTACCTATCTTGGTAACACTTTGGTCTTGCTTGGTACCTCGATGCAGGGAGGAAAATTCACGAATCGTGTTACGGTCGCCGATTTCAAGCCTAGTTATTTCGGCAGCATACTTTTTGTCTTGCGGGTCTTCACCAATGGAACAGAACTGATAAATGCGATTTTCTTTACCAATTACGGTTGGCCCTTTTATGACAACATGAGAGCCGATTACTGTACCAGAACCGATCTTGACTTCGGCACCGACAACGCTGTACGGACCTATAGATATATTGCTTTCTAATTCAGCACCACTATCGATAATCGCTGTTGGATGTATCAAGCTCAAGGCACTACGGCCGCACAACGGATTTCAGCACTGGCGACAAAATCACCGTCCACCTCAGCGCGGCATTCGAATGCCCAAATATTGCGTTTGCTCCTGACGAACAAGGCTTCCAGCATTAACTGATCGCCTGGTACAACTGGTCGTTTAAATTTTGCTTTATCGATACCAACCAAGTAATAGATCATCCCGCCTAATTCATCCGACGATTCCGAAGCCAATAAGCCCGTTGCTTGCGCCAGTGCTTCCAGAATCAATACCCCAGGAAATATAGGTTTCTGGGGGAAATGACCTTGAAAATAGGGTTCATTATAGGTCACATTTTTCAGCCCTAATAACCTGACACCGGGTTCACACTCAAGCACCCTGTCAATCAATAAAAAGGGGTATCGATGTGGCAAAAAAGCTTGGATCTCTAGAATATCAAGGGTAATAGACATAGTTTTTAGGGCTTCACAATAAGACGGGATTACAAGCTAATGCGCTATTATGAATTATTCAGGCATTGTTGAAAGTTTTTGTTGTAACTGACTGGTTATGTCCATTTGTGGGCTGGAATAGATCACGCCGTCAGTCAAAATCAAGTCAAATTCTTGATCTTTAGCAATGGTACGGATTGACTCAACGATGCGTTTTTGTAACTTGCCTAATTCGTCATTACGGCGAGCATTGAAGTCTTCACTGAATTCTTGCTGCGAGCGTTTAGCATCTCGCATTTTGTTCTGAATTTCAGTTTCCATTCTGTTACGCTGTGACTCACCCATGACAGAAGCATCTTTCTTAAACTTCTCTTGCATTGTCTGAATTTCTTTTTGTTGGCTAACCAACTGATTATCACGGGGTTTAAATTCTTGTTCCAGGCGTTTTTTGGCTTTTTCAGCTTGCGGCGCTTTTTCAAGAACGGCAGGAATATTCACAATGCCAATTTTTAAGTCGGCAAAGCTGACATTGGCAACCAGTAGTAACCCTATAAATAATGCTATTTTCGTTTTCATCGTTGTATCGATCTCCGTACAGTTAAAAAATTCGTTCTAAAGCATAGCTATGGCAAGACTAGCAATAGTGGGTGGCATTTAAAATACCGTTAGAATCAAACGCAATAAGCGCATGACGTATTATCAAATAGAAAATCGCTGTTCCCTATCTAATTTATCTCTAATAAATTTCAAAGGCTTTGTTTGTTATTTACTCACACAGCCAACCTTAAGTATTCGCCCTATTAATCAAGGCAAAAAAGTCAACTCAGGCAATGATTCTGCTGACCAATACCGTTAAAGCGTTTATTTTTGCATAGCCTCATTATGCTTGGGTTAAATTATAGGGGATAAAATGACTAAACCAAAAACTAATCCACAACCCAATATCTGCATTGGCTGCCTTATTATCCACTTAAGCGATTGAATTCTAGGATACGTAACAAAATTGTAGCTTGTTAGATAATGCAAAATTAAAAATTTTGACCAAAGTTGAATTGAAAAAACTCTGTTTGGTCTGGTTGGTCTTTGTCGCTTTTATCTGCATTTAAGGGTACTGCAGCACTAACAGATAAGGCACCAAAGGGTGACAACCATTCTCCCGATACGCCTGCCGCATATTTCATTCTGTTAAAGCCAAAACCATTTTGAATTCGTCCAGCATCAAAAAATGCCCCCAAACGAACCGACTTTACATCCTGTAAAAAAGGTACCGGAAAAAACAATTCTGCACTACCAACCATCTTGGTGGAACCACCAAAGGGTCGATTAAGCGTGTTGGTATAGGTCGCAGGTATAGCAGGATTTTTTGTGGTTAAGTGATCTCTGGGACCTAGCGTATTGTTTTTAAAACCACGTACTGATCCTGTGCCACCACCATAGTAATTTTCAAAAAATGGTAATTCGTCAGTATCACCATAGCCGTCGCCGTAAGCAATATCAGCTTGCAACCTGAAGGTAAAGTCTGAAGACAGCGGGAAATATTCCTGGTGCTTATAGCTGACTTTATAGTAATCCAGATCACTGACTCCCGGTAAGGTAGCTAAAGCAGATAAGCGTTGCTGCCCCCCTTTATTCGGGAAAATTGCCCTATTTAACGTATCGTGTGTCCAACCTAGTGAGGGTGCTAACGTCAGATAATTATCACCATTTCCGTCGTCTACCCCTGGCACAAGCCCTGTAAGTCGACCACCAAATACTTTTCCCGACACGAAATTCTGAATTTCGTCTGATGAATTGTCTGTCGTTTTGAGTTTGGTATGTTTTAAATCAATACCAAACCGCAACTGGTCGAATTCGTTCAATGGAATGCCAAAATCCATACCCGCATTAGCGGTAGTCGTTGAATAATTGGCAATATTAATCGCACCCGCATTTCGGTCTGTATAACCCAGGTTATAGCCCAAACTAACACCATCGGTCGTGAAATAAGGGTTATAAAATCCGAATTGATAGCTGGTCAAAAAATCACTGTTATTAAAGGCGAGGTTAACCCGCTTGCCGGAGCCGAACACATTATCTTGAGATAAGTTTGCATTGATTACGATGCCTTGTACCTGAGAGAAACCTACGCCAGCCGATAAATTACCGGAAGACTTCTCGACGACCTTGTAATTAACATCCAACTGGTCAGCCGTGCCAGGAACGGGCGGCGTTTCGACATTAACCGTTTCAAAGTAACCCAGCCGTTCTAACCGTGTTTTTGAGCGTTCAATCTTTGAGCTGGATGCCCAACTGGATTCCATCTGGCGCATTTCGCGGCGCAATACTTCGTCGCGAGTTTTGGTGTTGCCGCTGTAATTGATCCGTCGCACATAAGCCCTTTTACCGGGATCGACAAAAAAAGCCATGTCCACGGTTTTGTTTGCTTCGTGAATTTCCGGCACCATATTGACATTGGCGAAAGCATAGCCGTCGTCGCCTAAACGATCCTGTATAGCCTTGGAGGTTTCTGTGGCATTTTTTCTGGAGAAGATTTCGCCGGGTCCGACTGTCATCAACTTGATAAGCTCATCGGGTTTTACCACCAAATTTCCGGTCAATTTGACCTTGTCTAGGGTATAAATAGCACCTTCTTTGACATTGATGGTCACATAGATGTCTTTTTTGTCCGGTGTAATAGCAACCTGGGTGGATTCAATAGCAAAGTTGATATAGCCCCTATCCAGATAATAAGACCGTAAGGTTTCAAGATCGGCCTGTAGTTTTTGCTTAGAATATTGGTCGTTTTTAGTATAAAAAGACAGTAAGTTTGTCGTGCTTAATTCCAGCTTCTTCACCAACGTGGCATCATCGAAGGTTTTATTGCCGACAATATTGATTTCCTTGATTTTGGTCACTCGACCTTCGGAAATATTGATACGGATGCCGACTCGGTTACGGGTCAAATTGGCGACTTCAGTCTTGATTTTTAAGCTGTATTTACCGTGACTGAGATACTGGCGTTTTAATTCCAGCTCGACTTTGTCCAACACTTGTTTGTCAAATATCTTGCCTTCAGACAAACCGATCTTATCTAACGCTTTCGTCAAGTCCTCTTTATTGATGTCCTTATTGCCTTCAAAGATGATTTTTGCGATGGATGGACGCTCTACCACGTTAACAATCAACGTTGAGCCTTCCCGTTCCAAGGTGACATCTTTAAAGAATCCGGTTTTGAATAACGCCTTAATAGCTGAACCGACATTGCTCAGAGAAAACCGCTCGCCAACATTAATGGGAAGATAGTTAAATACTGTTCCTTCAGAAATGCGTTGCAATCCCTTGACTTGAATGTCGCTAACGATGAATTCTTCTTCGCTTTTAACCGACTGGGAAACGAGTAGCAGGCAAATCAGTAAAAAACGGGTAAGTATGTGTAATTTCATTTAAACCTAAAGAAACGTCATTGTGCCTACTACCAAAACCAAGTGATTATAATACAGTAAATATTCAATCAGCTTAAGCCCTGCTTATGGAAAAAGCCAAAACTTCGTCGATTGTTGCGCTATTCGATAATAACATCAATAATCTATCTAATCCTATGGCTATCCCTGAACAGTTCGGCAAACCGACTTCCAATGCTGCCAATAGGCGTTCATCTTTGACTGCATTTGGACGTTTATTGTCCTGCCTGACAGCAATCTCGTTATCAAAACGCCGCTCCTGTTCTTTTGCATCACTGAGTTCATAATAGCCATTTCCCAACTCAACGCCGTTGATAAATAGCTCAACACGGTCAGCAATTGCGGGATTATCTTGATTGTTCCTTGCCAATGAAGACATACAAGCAGGATAGCCATGCACCATACACAACGCATTTTGCCCCAAATGCGGCTGAATTTGATGGCTGAAAATAAAATCCAACCAAAGTAAATGGTCGTGTTTACAGATTGCTATTGCATCAATAAGACCGCTGCTGTGGGCATAATCGGCGTAATCTTGGTAAGAAAACACCAACGCATTTAAGCCCGTATTTTGCTGAAAAAGACTTTGATAGCTGACTCTTTGTGTTGCTTGCAGCTTTACGCTGCCTTCAAACAGTAAAGCTAGCAACTCATCCACCTCGTCCATCAATTGCGACAGGTCAAAGCCGACGCGATACCACTCCAGCAAAGTAAACTCAGGATTATGAAAGCGTCCTGATTCGCCATTCCTAAATGCCTTACAGATCTGGTAAATAGACCCACTATCTGCGGCAAGCAAACGTTTCATCGCAAATTCGGGTGAAGTCTGCAAAAACAGCGTTCGTTGCGTGGGTGGCAGTTGATAGTTTGTGGTGAAAAAATCCAGATTGGGGTCAGAGCCTATAGCTTTACATATTAGTGGGGTTTCCACCTCTAGCACGGTTCTATCAGCAAAAAATTGCCGTATTTTCTGGAACAAGTGTGCCCGTAAGTGCAGTAATTCTGGTGAGCAGGACGGATGCCAATCCATCCCCGACTCTTCCAACATCAAACCTTACTGATAACGTTTTTATTTAACCCGCGAAATATATTCACCGGTACGCGTATCAACCTTAATCACTTCACCAATCTGCACAAACAAAGGCACCCGCACCACTGCTCCAGTATCCAGCTTGGCTGGTTTGCCGCCGCCGCCAGACGTATCTCCACGCACACCGGGATCAGTTTCAACAATTGTCAATTCAACAAAATTGGCGGGAGTAACCGCCAGCGGTGCATCATTCCAGAGCGTAACAGTGCAGGAATCCTGGTCTTTAAGCCACTTTGCCGCGTCGCCGACAATTTTCTCATCCGCTTGGTACTGCTCAAAGGTATCGGGCTTCATAAAATGCCGATATTCGCCATCGCCGTATAGGTATTGCATATCGACATCCATAACATCAGCGCCTTCTAGCGATTCACCCGATTTAAAAGTGCGTTCGATCACGCGTCCGGTTTTGAGATTTCTGATTTTGACCCGACTGAACGCCTGTCCTTTGCCCGGTTTGACGAACTCATTCTCAATAATTGCACACGGATCATTGTCCAACATGACCTTTAATCCGGCTTTAAACTCACTCGTACTATAAACAGCCATTCTATCCTCGAATCGAATCAATAAACTAAATTGCGGCATTATATAATAGACGCTGACCTCGACAGAAACCTAAATACATACAGATGCCAGTTAGCCCTTCAGACGCGCAGCATTTCGCCAAAAATTGGCAACAACAACTTTCCGAAGCCTTCACCACCATTGAAGATTTATGCGAATATCTGGAACTAAACCCTATCGATTTGCCCATTTCACAAACCGCCAGTAAACGTTTTGCGATGCGTGTTCCGTTGAGCTTTGCCGCCAGCATGGAAAAAGGCAATCCAACCGATCCCTTATTACGGCAAGTGTTGCCTATTAATGATGAAATCGTTGATTACCCAGGATTTAGCAACGATCCGGTTGGCGATATTCAAGCCGTCGTGCAACCTGGCATCTTACATAAATACCACGGACGTGTTTTGTTAATTAATACAGGCAGTTGCGCGATAAATTGTCGATATTGCTTCCGCCGTAATTTCCCCTATAACGAGTTGCAACTCAGCAAGCAGCAGGAAAGCGGTGCAATCGACTACATAAAATCCGAGCCGTCGATTACCGAAGTTATCTTAAGTGGTGGCGACCCCTTGCTGTTAAGCGATGCGCGGTTAGAGCAACTTATTAAGCAATTGGACGCAATAGATCATATAAAGCGCATCAGAATCCACAGCCGCTTACCTATCGTTTTGCCCGCACGAGTGACGGATGAGTTGGTCAAAACCTTGACGAACAGTAGCAAACAAATGATTTTTGTTGTTCATGCCAATCATTCTAATGAGATCAATGCACGGGTTGTAACTGCCTTCAATTTATTAAAAAATAAAGGCGTTACCTTATTTAATCAATCTGTTCTACTAAAAGGCGTTAATGACAACGCGACAACCTTATGTGGACTAAGCGAGCAACTTTTTGCTAATGGCATCATCCCCTACTATCTGCATTTATTAGATAAAGCCACCGGCACTGGGCATTTTGAGGTTTCCGAGTATGAAGCCAAGCTATTGATCGAACAAGTGCAAAACACCCTGCCAGGCTATCTAGCACCCAAATTAGTAAAAGAACAGGCTGGATATAAAGCAAAACAATACGTCTTATAAAATCCGTGCTTATCTCGCAACATTTCATCTATTTATCTGATAATGCTAACTTTTTCTATTCTTCGGCTACCTCGATAGGATCAGTTAACACCCTATTTACCGAAATGGGTACATTCCCTAATCCAGTTTTTGTATATAATATTACGGATAATCAACGCATTCAGGATCACCTAGCTTTGGCTCCTACACAAAACCCGTCAGTTTTTAAACCCCTAGCAACTGCATATCGCCCAACATTACTATGAGCTATGCACGCCCCGCCCCAACAGGAACACACATGAGCAACAGTTTAGTGTCAGATATTACTGGTCAGGAAGATGTCGATCCGGCAGAAACTAAGGAATGGATTGAAGCGCTACAATCTGTCCTGGAGATTGAAGGCAGCGAACGCGCCCACTTTCTAATTGAACGACTGGTTGCAGTAACGCGCCGTTTTGGTTTTGACATACCTTTTAGTGCCAATACGGCTTATATCAATACCATCCCTGTCGCCCAACAAGCACAATTTCCGGGCGATTTTGCCATCGAGCAGCGCATTCGGTCCTATGTGCGCTGGAATGCGATGATGATGGTGTTACGTGCCAATAAAGACACCAACGTCGGTGGACATATTGCCAGTTTTGCTTCGGCGGCAAGCTTATACGACGTGGGTTACAACCATTTTTGGCGTGCTGCTACCGAGCAATTCGCAGGGGATTTGATATTTACCCAAGGACACTCTGCACCAGGTGATTATTCACGGGCTTTTTTGCTGGGGCGACTGACCGAAGACCAATTAAACAATTTCCGGCAAGAAGTCGGTGGTAATGGCTTATCTTCTTATCCGCATCCGTGGTTAATGCGTGAATTCTGGCAATTTCCTACCGTTTCTATGGGCTTAGGCCCAATCATGGCGATTTACCAAGCCCGTTTCATGCGCTATATGCAAGGCCGTGGCTTTGCCGAGAGTTCAGACCGCAAGGTTTGGGCGTTTCTGGGTGATGGCGAAACTGACGAACCGGAATCACTTGGTGCTATCGGCATGGCAGGACGGGAAAAACTGGATAACCTGATTTTCGTCATCAATTGCAATCTACAGCGTTTGGATGGACCAGTACGCGGCAATGGCAAAATCATCCAGGAACTGGAAAGTGAATTCCGTGGTGCGGGTTGGAATGTTATTAAACTGGTTTGGGGACAACGTTGGGATGCGCTGCTGGCGCGTGACAAAGATGGCTTGTTAGCTGCTAGGATGATGGCGTGTGTGGATGGTGATTTCCAAACCTTCAAATCCAAAGATGGCGCGTATGTGCGGGAACATTTTTTCAATACACCTGAGTTAAAAGCGATGGTTTCCGACTGGTCAGACCGTGATATTTGGGAACTTGATCGTGGCGGACATGATTCCGCCAAAGTTTATGCGGCATTCCATGCGGCGGCAAACTGTAAAGGTCAGCCTACCGTTATTCTGGCTAAGACCATCAAAGGTTACGGCATGGGCGCATCAGGTGAAGCCTTATATACCTCGCATCAGCAAAAGAAGATGAGCGATGATTCCCTAAAGCATTTTAGAGATCGCTACGAACTGCCCGTCGCTGACGAGCAATTACACGACCTGCCTTATTTGACCTTCCCCGAAGGTTCAAAAGAACTGACCTACATGCAGCAGCGCCGGAGCGAACTCGGTGGACATCTGCCGTCACGGCGCACAAAATCTTACGCGCTAGAAATTCCGCCACTCAGCGAATTCAAGCCTTTGCTGGAAGCCAGTGGCGAAGGTCGTGAAATTTCGACCACTATGGCGTTTGTGCGGATGTTAAATATCCTGGCGAAAGACAAAAATATCGGCAAGCGCATCGTACCGATTGTCCCTGATGAATCCAGGACTTTCGGTATGGAAGGTATGTTTAAGCAACTCGGCATTTGGTCGCAAGTTGGTCAGTTATATACCCCCCAAGATGCTGGACAATTGATGTCTTACAAAGAAGACAAAAACGGTCAGGTTTTGCAAGAAGGCATTAACGAAGCCGGTGGCTTGTGCGATTGGATCGCAGCGGGTACGTCATATTCCACCAACAATGTGCCAATGATCCCGTTTTTTATCTACTATTCCATGTTTGGTTTCCAACGGGTTGGTGATTTGATCTGGGCGGCGGCTGACCAGCGCACCCGTGGCTTCCTGATGGGCGGCACGGCTGGCAGGACGACACTGAATGGCGAAGGCCTTCAACATGAAGACGGTCATAGCCATTTGATATCGGCAACTGTCCCTAACTGCGTCTCTTACGACCCTACTTTCGCTTATGAGTTAGTCGTGATTATCCAGGACGGTATGCGGCGCATGTATGTCGAGCAAGAGGATGTGTTTTATTACATCACGGTGATGAATGAGAATTACAGCCATCCTGCCCTGCCTGAAGGCGCAGAAGCCGATATACTTAAAGGCATGTATTGCTTTAAACGCGGTGAAAACAACAGAAAGCCGCGAGTGCAATTGTTAGGTTCTGGCGTTATCTTCCGCGAAGTTGAATTCGCTGCTGAAATGCTGCGTAATGACTGGGGTGTAGAATCTGATCTTTGGAGCTGCCCAAGCTTTACCGAACTAGCACGAGAAGGTCAGCACTATGATCGCTGGAATCGCTTACATCCATTGGAATCGCCTAAAATATCGCATGTCGCTAAGTGCTTGGATAAAGCCGATGGTCCGGTCATCGCTGCCAGCGATTATACCCGCGCCTTTGCCGAGCAAATCCGTGCTTATATAGCCGCACCTTATGTCGTGCTGGGTACTGACGGCTTTGGTCGCTCCGATACGCGCAGCAATCTCCGCAAATTCTTCGAGGTTGACCGTTTTCACGTTACCGTTGCAGCATTGAAAAGCTTGGCTGACCTGGGCAAACTGGATAAAGCCAAAGTTGCCGAAGCCATTGCCAAGTATGGCATAGCCACTGATATAACTGCACCTTGGTTAACGTAATCGGTTAACTTAATTGGCTGACCTACTTCGGGATAAACACAAACTGGATAACAATAAAAATGGCTGATGTAATTGAAATAAAAGTCCCTGATGTGGGTGGCGTTGCCAGTATTGACGTGGTTGAAGTGCTGATTAAGCCAGGCGATACGGTAGCATTAGACCAAATCATTGCAACACTTGAAACCGATAAAGCCAGCATGGATCTTCCTGCCAGTGCGGGTGGAACCGTACAACAAGTGCATATCAAACCCGGCGATAAAGTTGCCGAAGGTTCGTTAGTTGCAACGGTATTGATGGAGGGTGCAGAAACAACAACTCCAGCAAAACCTGAACAACCAGACCAGAAACCGGAAGTGTCAGCACCTAAAGCACAAGAACAACCCGCACCAGTTATAACACCAGAACCTATCAAACCCGCTACCGCTACACCTGCGTTAGCTCCCATCACTGACCAAGGCAGTGCAATAAGCGCACACGCTTCACCTTCCGTACGACTGTTTGCACGGGAATTAGGCGTAGACATCACCCAAATAAGCGCAGGTAATGGTCGTAAAGGACGCATTTTAAAGCAGGATGTCCAAAGCTATGTAAAACGCATCATTAGCGAAGGCATACCGCAAGGCGGCGCAGGCATTCCGTCTATTCCCGCTGTCGATTTCTCGCAATTTGGCGAGACAGAAACACAAAAACTAAGCAAAATCAAACGCTTGACAGGACAAAACCTTAGCCGAGTCTGGCTTAATCTTCCTATGGTAACTTACCATGAAGAAGCCGACATCACTGAAATGGAAGCCTTCCGCGTAGCATTGAATGCCGAAAAAACCAAGGTTGAGGTAAAAATCACCGCCTTGATGTTTATCATGAAAGCTTTAGTTGCTGCCATGAAGCAGTTCCCCAGCTTTAATGCCTCTCTGTCTGCTGATGGCGAGAATTTGATACTCAAAAAGTACATCAACATTGGCATTGCCGTAGATACGCCCAATGGTTTGGTAGTGCCAGTCCTACGGAATGTTGATAGCAAAAGCATCAATCAATTGGCTACTGAATTGGCAGAAAAAAGCGATAAGGCAAGATTAGGTAAGCTTATGCCAGCCGACATGCAAGGCGGATGTTTAACCATCTCCAGCTTAGGCGGAATAGGTGGCACTGCATTTACACCCATCGTCAATGCACCGGAAGTCGCCATCTTGGGCGTTACCCGCGCCAAAATGCAGCCCGTTTGGAATGGTAAGGAATTTATCCCAAGATTGATGTTGCCGCTGGATTTGACTTACGATCATCGAGTAATCGACGGCGCAGAAGGCGCACGATTTATGGCATTCATCAAACAAAATTTAAGTGACATCAGACGTTTATTACTTTGACAGGAGAACAATCAATGACAAGCAATCCAGGAAGTAATGAACTAAAAACAGAAATCGTTGTGCTGGGCGGCGGCCCTGGCGGCTATACCGCCGCCTTCCGCGCTGCCGACTTAGGCAAGCAAGTCGTATTGATTGAACGCTATCCCGTATTGGGCGGTGTTTGCTTGAATGTCGGCTGTATTCCCTCAAAAGCTTTGTTGCACATGGCATTGGTTATCCACGAGGCCGAGGAATTTCAGCAAAATGGCATTAGCTTTGGCAAGCCGAAGATTGATCTCGACAAAGTCCGCGCTTGGAAAGCCAGCGTCACCAAAACCCTGAACGATGGTTTGGCTGGACTGGTTAAGCAACGAAAAATCACCTTAGTACAAGGCTTTGGCAAGTTTACCTCAGCCAACACCATCAGTGTTGAAAACGAACAAGGTGCGATAACCACAGTACAATTCGACCAAGCAATTATCGCCGCAGGTTCGCATCCGACTAAAATCCCGTCATTTCCTTATGACGATGCACGATTAATGGATTCAACCGATGCGCTAGAGCTAAAGCAAATCCCCAAAAAACTGCTGATTGTTGGCGGCGGCATTATCGGTCTCGAAATGGCAACGGTTTATCATGCCTTGGGTTCGGAAATCAGTGTTGTCGAGTTGATGGATCAAATCATTCCTGGCTGTGATAAGGATTTGGTTACACCCTTGTTTCGCCGCATCAAAAAACAATATAAAAACATCTGGTTAGAGTCGAAAGTCACCTCCATCCAAGCGCAAAGCAAAGGTCTAAAAGTGTCTTTCGAGGGAAAAGATGCCCCAGAATCCGAATTGTTCGATTCGGTTTTAGTTGCCGTCGGCAGAAAACCCAATGGCAAAATCATCGCCGCTGAACAGGCTGGCATCAAAGTTGACGAGCAGGGTTTTATCGCCGTCGATAAGCAACAGCGCACCAATGTCAGCCATATCTTTGCCATCGGCGATATAGTCGGCAATCCCATGCTCGCCCACAAAGCCGCACATGAAGGCAAAGTCGCCGCCGAAGTTGCCGCTGGGCATAAAGCGGCATTCGATGCCTTGACCATCCCCAACGTCGCCTACACTGATCCCGAAATCGCCTGGATGGGCTTGACCGAAAACCAAGCCAAACAACAGGGCATAGAGTACGACAAAGCCGCCTTCCCTTGGGCTGCCAGTGGCCGCTCCTTAAGTATTGGTCGAAAAGAAGGCATTACCAAACTTATCTGCGAAAAAGGTACAGGTCGTGTGTTAGGTGCTGGCATCGTTGGTACTAATGCAGGTGAATTGATTGCCGAAGCAGTATTAGCACTTGAAATGGGTGCTGATGCAGAAGATATTGGCTTAACTATCCATCCGCATCCAACCTTATCGGAAACCCTAGGTTTTGCAGCAGAAATGATAACCGGCACGATTACCGATATTTACATTAAAAAACAATAATATAAACAATTTTGAAATACGCGAACACCACCGAGTAAAACGATGACAAGAACGTTAGCCATAATACTTTCTCTTGCACTGTTGGTCGCCATTAATTTCAATATCTGGAGTTACATCAACAACCCGCTCCAACTAGAACCGTGGACCAGCACCACAATGGGTGTCACTTTTGATCCTACCAAAAAAGATGAAACCCTTGAGACCAAAAAAACCCTCATCTACCATGAAGAAGACATAGATAAAGATTTGACCTTATTGGAAGGCAAATTTCACGCCATCCGTACCTATAGCGTACTACAAGGTCTACATAAAGTTCCTGAGCTGGCGGTTAAGCATAATCTCAACGTAACCCTAGGAGCATGGATAGGTGTCGATAAGGAAAAAAACCGCCAGGAAATTGAAACTCTTATTCAGCTAAGTCGAGAAGACAACAATAGAATTGTAAGATTGATGGTGGGCAATGAAGTATTGCTCCGTAACGATATTCCTAAAGAACAATTAGTCGAATACATCCGCGAAGTTAAGAAACGTACATGGCGACCTGTTAGCACCTCGGAAACTTGGGATAGATGGTTAGCAAACCCCGATCTCGCTAAGGAAGTCGATTATATCGGTGCACATTTTCTACCTTATTGGGAAGGTATTTCTGTTGATGAAGCCGTCGATTATGTCTTTGACCGTTACCATGATTTGCAAGTCGCATTCCCCAATAAGCCTATCGTAATTACCGAAGTAGGCTGGCCTTCAGATGGGCAACCCTACATCCACGCGACGGCATCCAAAAACAATCAAGCCAAATTCCTGCGCGAGTTTCTTAACCGCGCTGCCAAAGAAAAACTGGCTTATTATGTAATTGAAGCTTTCGATCAGCCTTGGAAACGTACCAATGAAGGTACGGCTGGTGCTTATTGGGGGCTTTTCAATGCCGATAGGCAACTCAAATTTCCGATGGATGGCGATGTCATGACTCTGCCAACTTGGGAACACTGGGCGACAGGGGCAGCTATTTTCAGTGTCCTTATTATGGGCGTATTTTTATACACGCGTAATACCATGAAGCTACCCGGCATATTGTTTTTCGGTGTGGTTGCTAACCTTGCGGCATCTTTTATTTTCTGGACGGTTTCAATCGGCGCGCAACAGTATCAAACCAGCATGTCTATTGCCTTTTGGGTGCTGATAGTATTGATGCAAATCATGGCGCTCATTATTTTACTCATCGAAAGCCTGGAAATTGCAGAAATCGTCTGGCATCGAAAAACGGCACGTACATTCCAACCTTTAGAACCAGCCTCTGATTTTAAGTATCCTAAGGTATCGTTGCATCTCCCCATCCACAACGAACCGCCAAAAATGGTGCGGAAAACGCTAGAAGCCTTGGCTAAAGTGGATTATCCCAATCTTGAAGTCCTGGTCATGGACAACAACACCAAAGACCCTGCTGTTTGGCAACCTGTAGAAGCAGATTGCAAACGCTTGGGTTCAAAATTCCGATTTTTTCATCTGGAAAACTGGCCCGGCTTTAAAGCTGGAGCAATTAACCATGCCCTGGAACAAACTGCCAGTGACGCGGAAATTATCGCTGTTATCGACAGTGATTACATCCTCTCGCCGGATTGGCTGAAACGCATGGTGCCTTATTTCGATAATGAAAATGTCGGCTTTGTGCAATCCCCTCAAGATTACCGTGACCTGCACATCAGTGCCTTCAAGTCATTCTGTTATTGGGAGTACGCCGGTTTCTTCAATATTGGCATGGTGCAACGTAACGAATACAACGCCATTATCCAGCACGGCACGATGACGATGGTCAGAAAATCGGCCTTACTCGAAGTGGGTAACTGGGCGCAGTGGTGCATCTGTGAAGACAGCGAACTGGGGCTTAGATTGTACGAAGCGGGCTATGATTCGGTCTATTGTAAAGACTCCTTCGGCAAGGGACTAATGCCAGACACTATGTCCGGTTACATGACCCAACGCTACCGTTGGGTGTATGGCGCGATGCAGATCATCAAAGCACATTGGCGTAGTTTTATCCCGTCAAAAAAATCCCCCTTAACCTCTGCCCAACGCTATTACTTCGTAGCCGGATGGCTACCCTGGTTTTCCGATGCGTTGGCATTGTTATTCACCACTGCCAGTCTAGCGCTAACAGGGATGATCTGGTATGGCATCAAACTTAGCCCTTTACTTGATATTTTGATTGAAAATTTACAAAGTTCAGGCGGCGCAAATGTACTAGATCAGGTGTTAATTTTCTTAGACCGCCTGTTTATTCATGACTTCAAAATAGAAGGCAATAGACCCAATATAGAACTGCCAATCACAGCTTTTCTATTACCAACCATCGGTTTGTTCAGCTTTAAAATAATCCGTAGCTTGTGGCTTTATCAAGTACGAGTTCCTTGTTCTGTTTGGCAATCCATCGGTGCGTCATTGACTGGCTTATCATTAACCCATACCGTTGCAAAAGGCACGATACAGGGCTTATTTATCAATGGCAAACCATTCATGCGCACGCCCAAGTATGAAAAACAAGGCCCCTTGTTTACCGGTTTGATGACAATAAGGGAAGAATTGTTGTTACTTAGTCTCTTGGTCGCCTCAATATTATTTATGAGTAACGCAGAACACTTCGATAATCTCAGCGGCCACCTTTGGATAGCCGTATTAGCTGTTCAATCAGTGCCTTATATAGCTACGTTATTGACCCTTCTGATCAGCATTGCGCCCAATTATCGCTGGAATAAAGCCGCTATCGAAATGGAAGAGTTAGACGACGCTTAGATGTTATAAGTTGTTATAGGAATCCCCTCATCTTAGCTTTCGCCCTTTGGAGAAGGTAGCAATGAGAACTTATGGGTTTTTGCTAGTCGCTTCCATATAATTAATCAGTGCTTCCACATCGGAATCACTGAGCCTTAAATTAGGCATCAGTATTTTGTTGTAGCGGTTGTAGAAATCGGTCGCAATGGGGTCTTTTTCTGCTAATAGCTTATCCGGTGTTTTTATCCACCGAGCTAGCCACGCCTTATCTCGGCGTTGCGTAACGCCTTGCAGCCCTGGCCCTAAGCCATCCTCATTGCCCAAGCTATGACAGGAATCACAACGGGAACGGAAAATGTCTTCGCCCCGTCCCATTTTAGGTAATTTTTCTGCACTCGCATAACTTGCAAGATTTGCCTTGCGACCAGACTTCGCGTGACCCAAAGACCGACCCAGTAAGGAAGCCAAAACTTTGGGTTCATCAAAAGAAGAGCGTTTTATCCATTGCCCAGTGCTTTCATTGCCTACCATAAAACTGGTGTTATGTTCGCCGAGCTTGCTGGCTTCAACACCGTCCCTGAAGAGACCTAAGGATTTACGCAGCAGCGTGGTATCAGTTTCGCGCCCTGTCAAAAAACGCCAGCCAGATCCAACTTTGAATCTTTCTGCATACTCCTTGAGAACTTTTGGGGTATCGTGTTTAGGATCAATACTTATCGAGTAAAAGAAAATATCTTTCCCCATACGGTCAGCCAATAATTTATATACTTGGCGCAAATTCGCCGTTTCTGCTGGACAACTATCGCCACAGTGGGTATAGATGAAATTAATGGCAACGACCTTATCTTTGATAAGGTCATCGTAGAAATGAACGGTCTTACCATCTTGGTCAACCAATTCGATATTAGGGAAATAGTTTTTTCCCCAAGGTGAACCCTTGGGGGCAGCCCAGACAGGGCTACCCCCAAAAGCCAACATAGCACTTATGAATACTGCGTAGAAACACAGGCTTCTCAAACTACCTACGACACTATGCGTTTTCATCAACCTTGTCATTTGGTGTTCTATGGCAGGACGAAAGCTTGCTTAGCGGCCACATCACCGGTTTTAGCGGTCGGCAAATATATACTGGGATCGTATCGAACCCCATCCCAGTCCGGCTCTGGTGTCGGTATGGCTAGTGTTTGACCGGGGTGTTCTAAATCCCAACGCAACAACATCGCCTTATCTTCATGTTGAGTATTGTGGCAATGTTCCACATAAGTGCCACCAAACTCTCTGAAGCGAATAGCAATATCGACATTGGATGTACTGTCTGGCAGAGTACCTATCCGATAGACATCTTTACGCGCATATTTTTCCCAGATCGGCGGCGCTATACCTCCACGTTTAAGAATTTGCCCTTCTTCAAAGTGAACATGCACTGGATGACTCCAACCTAGACCACCACTGAGATGCCATATCTCAACTTTGCCTAGTCCGTTTGGGGTTGATGGAAGCTGTGGTGCCGCTGAAACCCGCGTTGGATCAGCAGGTAAGCCAGCACCACCATCGGTTTTTATCGTCCAAGGCACTAGGTCTGTAGCATTGGATCTACCAAAAACGAAGCTTCTATGCACAGCAGCTTTCAGTTCCTGAGTCGTCGGTTTATTCAATGGAATCATCTGTTTCCCGGGGACAACTTTCTTAGTAACTGGATCAGTGACCTTTTCTTGATATTCCGCAGGATTCATACTGAAATCTGAGCAAGTAGTGGTCCCGTTACATCCTTTTACCCTAAACTCCAGGAACTTACCCACGCCTGGATCGCCATTTTTGCCATCCGCCCTATATTTTCCACTCAGCACATCAGCCAATGGAATGACTTTGTTAGGCCCTTTACCATCCTTATGCTCCAGTAAATTAACCAGGTACAATTTTTTGCCTGCCATGCCTTTAAAGTCGATAATCATGTCATAGCGTTCGGCAATGCCTTGTTCAGGCCAAGCCTGAGTTGACTGGGCATTAGGGAATGGAATAGCGTGTTGCATAATATTGCCGTCATTCGCAATCATATAGGAAGGCACTACTTTTCCGGCTTGATCCACAACAGCTATCTTATAGTAACGCGAGACACTACCATTCAGAACACGAAAACGGTAGCGGCGTGCCCGAACATCGACATAAGGTTTGTAGCCCCAGTTGACGGCAATACGGTCACCCAGATAACCATCGGTGTTGAAGATATTGAATTTAAGCTGGCCTTCACTATCCCAGGCCTTGTCGGCAACCACCAGATTCATGTCATAATCGCGGTTGCCCCAATCCAGACCAGAACCACTCGGTAAGCATAAGTTGGCATTGTTGGCGTTCATATAATGACAGCCGTAGCCAGGGTTCAACCTTCCTGAACTTCCTGAAATACCTGTACTGGCCTCTGTCAAATCGACAGGCTCCCGTCCGCGATCAATGGCACTGTAGTAATTCATCATCGCAGCATTGCCTTTGTATACATTCTGCGCGGTGTAATCCAGCATGTGGTCATGAAACCAATGGGTACTCATGGTTTCATGCCAGTCGCCTTGAACTCGCGTTATGCCTCCGTTACCATCAGGCGCACCCGTTTTGAGATCAGTTGCTCCGGTATTGATGCTGTCATGTCCGGCCAGAACCATCGGCCAATGGTAATCATAAAACTGCCCCGGATAAAAGTAGGCGTGCATAAAGCCGTCACTTTCAGCCGGATTATGACCGTTATGTTCGTGAGTACTGATGGTATTCTTACCAAAACCACCATTTGCGCCGGGATCGATAGGCAGTGCATCGTAGTGACGGAACAAAATGGCTTCGCCATAACGTGCCATCAGTAATTTTGGCGGTAAAGTACCATCAAACGTCCACACATGCTGAGGATCTTGGGTAGGTAAATTATGGTTTAGCTTTATTGATAAACCTTCATTACCCGGCTTTCCATCGCCATCAGCATCGACATAGTACAGTCCACCCGGATCACCATGATCAGGATCAGGGGCGCGAAATTCCCCCACCTTGTATTCATGAAGCTGTTTCTTGTCACGCAGACCACCATTGACGCGAGCACCCGTCTGGGCAGATTGAAAGTAAGCTTGTGCAGGAAACTCATCCCAACGTTGATGGGCAAACCATTCACCAGTCGGGCGACCATCAGCGGGCATTGCCATATCTGTCGGTAAACCAAGACAATCCTTTACTTTAGCTTCCCAAGGATTAGTTGCTGTAATTAGTTCATGTGCATCTGTCTCGTCCGATTTTCGAGTGGGAATTGAATGAAGATCTTCCCTCAGAAAATCATCAAGGTCATCACCATTTGGAATCCCATCACAATCCGCAGGCACGGGAAACGTCAGCGGTATGGATGATGAAGACGTGTCAGAGCTAGATATATTCTCAAGCCCAAATTCTTCAAACAACAATAACTTGTCTTCAAATTCATAAGCGCACTTATCACCAATACACAGCGGGCTGGGTACAGGTACGGGATTAAGACCATTTTCGGTTGGGATGTTGAATTCCGCATGGACAGGCAGCGTAAACGCTAAACAGCCAGACAACGCCGCTATAGCCACAGCCAAACCGATAGGTTTATTGGTTTTGGAAGAAAGTATTTCGCCCTTATCCGTGTATTGTTTATCAACGTTTTCCTTCACGCTGAGATTGTTCGTTTTTTTCATGGTAAATTCCTCTTATTGACGGTATGAGGATTTGCACAAACTTGTCGTCAAATGCAAATGTTTCATATCAATTCAGCTTAGATTAGTTAGGTATGAAGCTTTCCCAAAACAAGCCGAAACTCCTATTGTTATTTTTAAACTTTCACCAAGAAGTCGCCTTGCCTTAGCATTGGTGAGCCTAGTTCTAAAAAGTCATCGGCACTTGTCAATTAATCGACTAGCAGAACACCGTACCGATAGCTTACAACTTGCTGGGAAATATCAAATCCTTGCAGAGCTGATTTTCCTCCCAACATTTACTATTAAGCCTGCATTAGGATTTTTGCTACCAGAGCAGACCGTTTTCGTGCAACTACCTGTTGCAGTAAGAAATCTCTAAAAATTCAAAATCCGCCTTCTTCCAGAGGGAATAGCTATTTTTAGTGACTTCCTAATGAAACTCCCTAAATACAACCCAAGACCATTATTGATTCGGTCTTTTAATGTTTGAACCGTTCGTGCTGAGCGATTCGAAGCTCACACACCTTCCGACAGGCTCAAGACGAACAGTAATTAAAACATCACAAGGTCGAATCTATAGATTAAAACTCATCGTTTCGGCAGTGCTAGTACCCAAGTCCAGAATTCAAGGTTGGTTAAAGTAGAGACGCAAATTTTTGCGTCTCTACGTACCATCTCTGTTACTGAATACCAGCAACCTCTATGAATGGAGGAAGTGCGGAGAGGATAATGGCATCCCCTCCCCTAACCCATCAGCCGGTATGACGACCTAACTTAACGACATTGAGATACGACTTCGGACTACCGAATTCTTACGCTTATATTCTCCTGAACTGTACCCGCTGAGGAGCGTAAGCTAATCCGTGTCGTGCAGGCCAATCCATTTTGGGTTGAATATGACCAACTACCGTTGTTTACAGTACGTGGCGTACCCAAATTCAATAATGTGTTCGAGTCAGAAGGCACTGTCGCTGAGGTATACAATTGAATGCTGTTGGTTGTTGAGTTTGTACCGCGAACCGACCATTCACCACCGTTATTTCTCCTTTTGCATTGAGGCGTATTGACAGTTATCGTTTCAGAAACAACCGCATTGACCGTCACTTGCTGTACGCAGTTTGCACTCAACCCTGCTGCATCCGTGGCTGTCCAGGTTACCGTTGTCAGTCCGAGCGAAAGATCACCGGCTGGTGTACGGGTAACGACAGGCGTAGACACGTTGTCAGTCGCAACCAACAGCGGCAACGCTTCGCCTTGTGTTAAAGTCACGGTTGCTGGGCAGTTTGTGAAAACTGGGGGAACTTGATCCGTCGCTTCCACTACGGTAACAACGAAGCTAACGGAATTAGCATTTCCCGCAACGTCACTTGCACTACAAGTTACCGCGTTTGCACCAAGTGGCATCGTAGCGCCAGAAGCTGGCAAACAACTTACACCTGCGGCACTGACCCCAGAGAAAGTATCAGTTGCAGTTGGCGCAGTATAAGTAACTACTGCTCCCGCCGCACTGGTCGCTGCTCTTGTAAACGATGCTGGTGTACCCGTAAAGGTAGGTGCAATTGTGTCTACCCTTAATGTGGGAGTAGCCACTGTCGCCGATGTGCCACCACCACTGGTTGCATTACATGAGAACGATTGACCTACTGTATTTCCTACCGCAGCTTGATCAACACAACCAACTCTAGCCGTAATTGGTGTATGAGGATCAGTCACTGTCCACGTTACACTAGGCGATGTCTTATACCAGCCAGCCAAACCATCAACCGCAGGGGCAACAACAAAGCTGACTAGCGGAGCGGTATTGTCTGCAACAGTTACGTTAAAAGTACGGTTGGCCGTATTGCCCGCCACATCCCTTGCTGAACAAGTAACCACTGTAGTACCCATAGGGAAGGTTGAACCCGATGCTGGTGTACAACTTACCCCACCATTCAGGCCAGACCCTGGGGTCGGATCAGTCGCGGTCGGCGTAGCATAGGTCACCACAGCACCATTTGATCCAGTTGGGTTACGTGTGATGTTGGCAGGTGCAGTGAAAGTAGGCAAACCAATATCTACCTTTACAGTCCGAGTTATCGTTCCGGTTGAACCACCTGCACTAGTTGCACTACAGGTCATGTTTACACCTGCTGATGCCGTCGAGGTTGATCTTGTTGCTGGTGTACAAGCTGGACTGGTAACAGCTGACTCGGCATCAGTGACTGACCAAGATGTAGCTACAGGCGCTAAAAACCAACCCGATGCAGCAGGTGCTGCTGGCACAGTGTTGAAGACGACCACGGGCGGCGTTTGGTCTGCCACGGTCACTACAAAGCTGGTGCTGCTGCTATTGCCTGCAACATCACTAACCGAACAGTTGACTGTAGTAGATCCCATAGGGAAAGCCACACCAGACGCTGGTAGACAACTTACGCCCGTTGCACTAACACCAGAAAAAGTATCGGTAGCCGTCGGGTTTGTATAATTGACCACTGCACCAGTCGGGCTGCTTGCTTGTTGCGTGAACGCGGCTGGCACATCCGCAAGAACGGGCGCAACGGTATCGACTTTAATGATTGCCGTGGTCACGGGTAGAGACGTTCCGCCTGCACTCGTCGCGGTACATGAAAGTGGCGGTTGCCCGGCAGGTGACGTATTAGCCACTGCGGGTACATTGGTACAGCCTGCTCTTGACGAAATAGCCGATTCGGCATCCGTTACCGTCCAGGTTATGCTTGGCGATACCAAATACCAACCGGATGCATTCGGTGTCGCTGGGCTTACCGCGACGCTGACTATTGGTGCCGTTCTGTCTCCGCCAACTGTCACTATTTGCGAGCAGGTCGCCGCGTTGCCGTTGGCATCGGTTGCTGTCCAAACTACGGTAGTGTCGCCATTAGGGAATGTCACTGGTCGATTGTTTGTGATAACGGGCGCTGTGTCCAGATTATCCTGGGCGGCCGCTGTACCGATACTAGCAGGCTGAGTACCAGTCGTAGTGACCGTTGTGGGGCAAGTTACAGTCGGCTTCTCCCTGTCTGGTGTCAACAGGAAAGCGTGGGGTTCTACCTTATTGAGATTGTTAACCGTGTCAACTTTTGTCAAAGTGCCAATACCGACAATCTGGCCACCATCGTTGATAGCATTGGCTTCGGACAACACCCAGCCAGTGTTGGGCAAAATCAACCCGTTGAGATCGGCTAATGCGGTGGCTCCAGCCTTACGGACGATAGCGCGTTTTGCTGCGCCGCCCGCCGTGGTGGAATAACCGACTACATCGCCATTTGCATTAATGTCGATACCGGCAGTATGGCTGCTAGTGGTTGTCAAAGCGCCAAGATTTACCATGCCTTGTCCAGCCTGCCAGATAAAACCTTGGAACACTGTATCGCCAGTATTACTGGAAATCCCAGTGACTTGACCTTGGGCATTAATAGCCATCGCCTCACTATAAGTGCCACCCAAGGTTCCCAAGTCCTGAGCTGGGTTGTTATAAGGCGGTGTCCAAAGAGTAGCGTGGGTGACACGATTAGCATCTTCGGCATAACCGACAACCTGACCGATAAAATTGATGTCGTTACCCTGGCTATTACTACCACCAAGCGTACCAAGGTCAGTAGGCGAGGCAACAGAATTAAACCAGACAACACCTCGCTCGGCGACATTGCCAGCGATGCTGGCGGAACCGGTTATCAAGTCGTTATCGTTTATGGCTGTGGCACGGCTGAACTCTCCGCCCAAGGTCGGTAGACCCTGCATCAAGCCAAGCGCCCCAAGTGTCCAGACAAAGCCGTGGGTGTCAACGTCACTGACGATACTGGAATTGCCAACGACTTTTCCTACGTTATTAATGCCAGCGGCTAAAGCATAAGTGCCGCCGAGGGTGTTAAGATCTTCCAAACCGATACCATCCTGCCAAAGGAATGGGTGTAGAGCAGAATTAGATGGCAGATGGGAATAACCAACTACCTGTCCTGCCTCGTTCAATGCTGCGCCGTTGCTGTAGGAACCACCGAGGGTGCCTAAATCGGTCAAGGTGTATTGCGGCACGGCATGGGCTGTTCCAATTGGCAAGCCTATGGCAAGCGGAGCCGCTAACAGAGCTTTAATAATATTTCGTAAGTTCTTCATGGTCCGTACTCTCAGAAATTGTTTAAAGGAACGATGGTGTATCGATCCAACTTGATGGTTCCAAGTCCGGTGCCGATAACGGTAACTTCGGTAAAGCCATGAGGATCTTCCACGCCGGTAAAGTGCACATTACCACGCTGTTCATTAGTGAAATCTCTAACAGGTGTAGCCTGTCCGTTAACAATGAACTGTAACCCGTCCAACATCCGCCCCTCATCTAGGGGGGCAGTTGGGTCGAGAAACAGGAAGGGGTCAACCACAAAGCCAAACTGGGCGATGCGTTTGTTAAATCTGATTTTGAATGGCCTAGAAGCATCCATTGGCGTATTTACAAGAGTAGACCGCCCGTTGACCGCGTATTCGATGGTGGTCTTGTCCAAATTAGAAACATTATCTTCAGGTAGCCAGTTGATTGTTGGTGCTACATGGTTGTTACCGATAGTCGTGGAGAAGAAGTCAGGTCCCAAACGCATCAACCCGTTGCCACAGTTGATGTTGTTTGCGTTGACATCTCCCGTCAGTAAACAGGAAGTAAGGCCCTCGCCGGCGGCAGCCAAACGCGCATTTAGGGTAGCTTGGGCAGTTGTGCTGGTCATACCCACTTTGACCAGATCGACAAAGAACAACGAGAAAGTCGTACTTTGCGGCCTGATGGCATCAGCACCGATCAGTCGCGGTGCAGCTGCGGCTGGCAGAGCCATAGCCGTACACAGCACTAGCGCAATATTTATTGTGATTACCTTTAAATACATTGTTAATCCTTAGTTAAAGTTCAGAAAAACTGCATAAATATAATTTAGCAGTCAGTTAATACTATTAATGACAAGCCATAATCATTAGGGTGTTCGAACCATTTCACCATTTGTTGTAATCGACACGCCAATGGTGAATCCCATAAAACAATGCAAAAGTTCAAATCTGTAAAAATACTTTACCTTTTGTTAGCCTTGAATTGTTAGCCTTGACTCTGTCATACGGCTCTCAAATCATCTTGCATGGCAAACTTTCCTTACTCCGACTGTCATTTTCAAAAACTAAAGTGATGAACCCTGACTTTTGTGATTCATCCACTTACTAAAATGAGTTGAAACCATTACCGTACATATATGACCTCAACTCCTGCGTTCTTTGGGACTCACGGCGAACACCCTGGGGTGATCGCCGTGTCCTTTATTTCTCTCTCTCATACCGACCCGCTAAAAGTGATTCGGTATGGGATTTTACTCAGCTTTATACTGGTCCACTAACGAACGAGTTACCGTTACTGGTGGTACAAGTAACCTGCCAGTTACCTGTAGCCGCTGGACCTGGGTTACCGATGACGATAAAACCTGCCGCCTGAGTCCAGTTAGTGGTGACACCTATCTGTCCAAACTCACCATTCACGTTATTGTTTCTGGTCAGCCTGCAAGTGCCGCTTGGTGCTGTCGTTCCTACCGGAGCGCCAACATTGATACCTGCATAGGTGGTTGTGAAACGGATCGACCATACGCCGCCTTGGAAACGAACCCTATTAAAGGTGGGTGTTTCTAATGCAGTACGGAAAACAATGTTGGTTTGGATAGGCACAGAACGTGAATTCGCTGTATTAGCTACCGTGTAACTGAAGCTTTCTACAACGTTGTTAACAGTTATAGTCTGACCCACCGGTGTGTAAACGAGAGTGCCGTTGGCATTTACGCTTACTGTTCCACGCACTGTGGTAAGGCTCTTGGCATCACCCGATAAGGTTTGACCAGCACCTGCCACTAGCAGAACTGATGCAGGATCTATCGCGGTGTTGCTCAAACCCGTCACATCGTTCCTCAATACATTCACGGTACGGGCACCGCCGGTGCGGAAGACTACAAAGTTATCCGCTACACCAACTGGCGGCGGAATGACCTTATCTACGCTCAAATCCACTCTAGCAACATTAGTCACTGTGTTGTCGGTGGTGTTTTGGATAGCGTAATAGAAGTTCTGGCTGATCGCTTCCATACCTTCTACAGCAGTGAAAGTCACAATGCCACCTGCTGCCGGTGCAGTAATCGTACCGACTTCTGGCTGACTGATTACTACGATACGGAAGTTCGCAGGAGTAGTATCGATGCTTGCAGTCGTCTTTTCCAGGTCTGGGTCTGCGCCATAACTTGCTGAGACTAGATCTAAGAGGGTTGCACCTGTACCAGGAACATTGTCAAAATCATCACTGACAGCACCCACAAGCAAAGCTGCGTCGCTGTTACCGGTGAGACTGATCGGATGACTGGTTTCACTGCCGCCCGAGTTAGACTGTACGAGAATTCCTTCAGGCGGAATGCGGAAGTCTCCACCAAACGTGGTCAGATCCTTCTCCAATACCATGTCATTGCTGACCATACCAGGGCAATTCTCAGTCGGTGCGCTAAATGCGCCGTAACTTGGGGCTTGCAGATTCAATGGCAACGTCGCGCCATTCTCGTCACCGGAGTGGGCGGCGATACAAAGCGTCTTCGTTACTGGGTTGAAAGTTGACTTGGTAATGACCACAGCATCAACAATACCAGAAGATGCGCGTGAAGCAGGATTACTGGTCAAGTTGGTGACTGTCACCGAAGCGGGAATCGTTTGCAACGGATCGAACTCTAGGTGAGCATGATAACGACCGGTAGGGTTGCCACCAATTTCTTCTTCCTGCATAGTGACACTAGGAAGGTGCTGAGATGCATCCGAAGAGGCGGTCAGAACCATGTTTTGTGCTTTATTAGCTTCAGCCCAAACGTCTACCGCAGCTGTAGCATTGTTACGGACATAAGTAGCCTTGGTAACAGCAACCGGATCTTGAATGGGAAGATCCCAGATACGACCTGAAATTGCGGCCAACTCTTCAAAAACCGGAGTACCAATGCTACCGTCCCCTATCAGGTCGCAGCCAAGAGGCGGTGTAATTTCCACATAATTATTGAAACCCAATTCTTCATGCCCTGGGCCTGCGGGAATGGTGCTGCCAGTGAATAAGTGAGGCGTGTTGGGATCGCCAATGTATTTGCGCGGCGCACCACCACCGACAGGGTTAATGGTTACGGCTGGGTTGGTAACACTCACTGGTGACAGACCATCCTGACCTACATTCCATTTCAGGAAGGGTCCGGTGTGACCTGCCAAGGCAGCGGTAAAATCACCAGGGATGGCAGTCTTATCGTCTGTGAAGAACAAAGCACGAGCACCTTCTTCCATCTCATAGTCGCGGACAGAAAATGGCGTACGAATGGTGTACGTACCTGTACAGGCACCACCCTGTGTTTGCAAGTCTATACGGATACGTTCACGAGAAAACACGACTTCTTGCGGATCGTTCGCAAGATGTACGGCTGGCGGCTCACCATCGGCAGTCAGATAAGCCATTTCCAAATGACCTATCCAAGACATACTACCACCGTTAATTGGAACCTCTATGTCAGCAGCAGCGTAGAACGCTTCTGGACCAATATTGCCTGCAAAACGACCAGGCGTGGCATCAGCGGTACTGGTTAAGCACAATGGACCGTTGCCACCATCATCAGGAAAGATACACTGGGCGAGCGCCATGCCGCCAGCGTCCGCAGTTTCGCGGTACCAATCTGGGAAGAAGTCGGTACTGCTAACAGGACCGTGGTCACGAAGCACGGCGTTTGCCATGCCGCTTACTAAAATTGTACCGACCAAAGCGGTACGTATTACATTACGCAGCTTGCCTTTGCCAGTCTTTAGGGTTTGTTCGTTTATCTTCATGTCAGACTCCATTTTTGTGTTGTTAAGTTGTGCAAAGGTGGCAACGTCGCTGGCACAAGCCAATCCCGTAAACTCCTTGTTAAAGTTTTTTTCACTAAGATTCTCCTTTAGTAAAAGTTGGTAAAACTATTTTCACTGCAACAAATTCAGAAGTGGCTTATCACTCCCATCCTTTCGAGCGGTTTTTCCGCTTCATCCCCAAAATCCCTATCTTAAAAAGTGACCCACCTTATCCATATTGGTCGTTGGTCAAAAATTAAATTAATCACTGATTATTTATTTCTTGACTTTTCACTAATTTCCTTTGATAATTAAACTGTGTTTAGTGAATACAAGTTTTGATTTTTCACGTAACGAAAGAGTTGTTATCCTCACAGAGGTGAGGCAACCTGTTCAGTGTCAGAAAAATCGGTATTACTTTCCGTGCTGAGGCAAAAAATCTAAAATACGCTACACTTTCCGACTACAGCGTTAAAGCAACGCACCCAAATACAGCGAGCAGCCGCAATTGTTTGCTTTTTATAGGCATGGTCGCCGCGTGCTACTCTACTCAGTTTAAAATCTGGGTATATGCGTATGATTACCTATAGACTGAAGCTTAAAACCTTGCATAAGCAACTATAAACCGTTGCAAAATCTCACAAACGCCCCTTACATTTGTCTTGTGATTAGGTTATCCGAAATTACAAGTAATTAATCTACGGTAAACACCTGAAAATGCCTCAGGTAAACACCTGAAACTGTCTCAGGTAAATACTGTAGGTGAAACTAAGGTCTAGCTTCTTGAAGGAGTTGATTTATGTAGATTGGCTTTGGAGATCCTTGGAGTAGGTTATGGCACAGTGGAAAACGGCTGTGACAAATACACCTAATTTAAGTGATTTTTCAGTGCTTCCAAGCAACGACGCTCCTATCCCTTATCCCAAGAGACGACTACTAGAACACAAAAGGTGGGGAGTTAAAAATTTACTTTAAGCTTGTTTGTATCAATTCTACTAACTGATATTCTTCGATGGGTTTGGTTAGGTAGGTGTCAAATCCCGCACTAAGGGCTTCGTTTATTTTCTCGTTATCTGCGTAGGCACTGACGGCGACCACCTTAAATTTTAAGCGCAGTTTACGAATCTCTTTTACCAATTCTAAGCCATTCATGACTGGCATGTTGATGTCTATCAAAGCTAGATGGTAATGATTTCTCTGAATTAATGCCAAGGCTTCTTGCCCGTCCATTGCAGAGTGTACTTTGCAACCTATTTGCTCCAACATACTGACCAAAAACAGCAGATTGATTTCGCTATCATCGACAACCAAGACATTGACTTCATTAAATTCGGCATCGGCATTGCTCGAATAAGGCATGGTTTTCGTTTGTTTTTTTGCACTAAGCGGCAAGGGCAGAGCAACTGAAAAAACACTGCCAATGCCCAGTTGACTGTTAACGGTCAATTCGCCAGCCATCAAATTCACCAGTTCTTTGGTAATGGACAGACCTAAGCCTATCCCCTCACGGGTAAAGTTGTTGACGCTGATCTGCACGAATGGTGTAAAAATACGCTCCAAATCGTTTTCGGCAATTCCACAACCAGTATCGGTAATAGTCATTTTAAGCGTGTCGTCATCATAAAATGCAGCCACCTCTACGCTACCGCTGTTGGTATATTTAATAGCGTTATCAATTAAATTAACCAGTATCTGCCGGATACGCTTTTCGTCGCCAAGAAAATGCTGCACCATACAGGTGTTTTTTGTAATGAGCTTGAGACCTTTTTCATCCGCCTTGAATTTACAAATTTGAATGCAATCGGTAAACAATTGTGCAAAGTTAAAGTTACTGACTTCTACGCTAACTTGTTGGGATTCTATCGCCGAAATATCGAGAATTTCGTTAATAAGCTTTAGCAGGTTATCACTGCATTGCTTGATAATCGCAACCTGTTTTTTATCTTCAGCGGTTAGCGATGGCTTCTTTTCCAGTAGCTGAGTAAAGCCAGAAATACCGTTTAGTGGTGTCCTTAGCTCATGACTGATCTTAGCCAGGAATTGATTCTTGGTTTCATTGGCTTGTTCAGCGGAGATTTTTGTTTGTGTTAGTATTTTAGTGCGTTCTTCAATTATGGCTTCAGTATCAAAATAGCGTCCAGTCAGATGCAAGAGGACAATGCCGAGTATGCCGGCAAACCAAAACCCACATAACGTAATCCATTCAATAGACTTATGTGATGCGGTTTTTTCTCTGCCCCAATTATGGTAAAAGCTCAATAGCCAAGTTTGGTCTGCTACATGGATGGGGTTTGTTTGATACGGTTCATAATCAGAGCTGCCAATATTGGTGTAAATGATTTTTGCATCGGAAGCTGCCTGATCGTTTGCAATGATGGTCATTGAACAATTGGCGGTATTAAGCCCATCTAGTGCATGATCAATCAAATCCTGCATAGAAATAGCAGCTACAATTATGCCTAAGGTCTTCTTGCTCTGGTTAATCCCTTTGACGACAGGAACGACCAATTTAAACCCGTTTTTTTCTGACACCAGGAATTCTGTCTCGGTATAGAGAGAACTCCTCAGTATTTTCTTTCTGAGTTCAGAAGGCAACAATCGCAAAGTCTCCGATTTATTGTGTTGGCTATCGTTAAACGCCGAAATAAATTGCCTAGTTCCCCCTGTTTTCTCCTCAACATTAATCCAACTAATTAATTTTATTTCTTTATAAGCAAAGAGCAATTGATTAGTTAAAAGCAACACTTCTTGAGGTTTTATTAATGGTGACGCTAACAAAAAACCCTTAAGCGCATGTAATGAATTCAAATCCAATTGGATTCTGTTTTTTAATGCTTGAGATAAAGTAATGGTTTTATCTTGTAATTGCTTAATGTGTTGCTGGCGATCAACATTACCCAGATAAAAAAATAGGATACACACTAAAGCGAATGTCAGCATAATCGGCAAACCAACTGTTGCTCGACGACGATACCAAATGTCTTGCGAATTGGAAAAAAATATCAGGATCAGCGGCGTGAAAATTAACACGCCTAAGATGTCACCCACCCACCAATTTAGCCAAGCCAGCGGCACATCCGCCAAGGTAATAATACCCAAACTGCGAATTACGATAATGCTGATAGTCGCTGATAACAGACAGCCTATCGGCCCACCCAGCAACATAAATTGGATAATGCATCTACCTTGCACGAGCGGACTTGGAAAGCCATTTATTCTGCGAATTAAGCTGGCTCCAATAAGAGCCGATAAGGCTGCGCCTATCGCGCCAGTAAAATAGACGGGTAAAAATTCCGGATTAACATCAAAAGCCCAGGCATTGACACCGAAACTGCCAATGGCAACTCCCAGTAAGATTCGCTTACCAAGCAGCAAAGTCGCCGCCAATCCTACGCCTGTTGCTGGCATAAGGATTCCTATCGGATCGTTAGGTATTCTGAGCAGCAAACCCAATAAGCCAAAACTAAAAACCGCAATCGCTACCAACACAATATGGGCGAGGGTTTTTCCAAATTGACTAAGTAAGGAGCGGCTTGGCATCTTTACGAAAGCAAGATAGCTTGTTTGATGGCTTGGACGGACTGCACATTTAACCGTCCAGCCCTTTGGTGCTTATCACACAATGCGCCCCTGAAACCCAGGTAGTCGGGCTGATAAGCTAGCAACATAGGGATGTCGTCTAACGTCAATGAACCGGCAAGTCCACAGATTGCGCTTGTGGATTTTACGTGGTTTACAAAACGTTCAATCTGGGTTTTAGACATCGCTTCGGTCAATGAACCTCTGGTTTTATCTTGAGTATCCAGCATGATTCCTTTGAATCCTGCCACTATAAGCCTATCTATTAAGCTGAAATCGGGATTAGTATCTGCGAATAAGACGGCGATCAGGTTAATGTTTGAAGCCAATTGGGCTAATTTTTCAATCACCTGATCTTGGTTTTCGTCTGGGAAAAATCCGATTTTGATGTAATTAACGCCCGTTTCGGCCATCGCTTTTACGGCATTAAAAATCAGCTCCGGCTGCATGGGCAAATCGCCGATTGTTGCGCTGACGGGACATGCACCATTGATAATGGTGACGATTTTCCTAACCAGCTCAATCTCCAATCCACCCAAAGAACCCAATGCAGGATTCTTCAAGTCGATAATATCGACATTTTCAGCCAAAACCAGTCTAGCTTCTTCCACACTGTTAACGCTGGCGAGCATTCCGGTCATGTGTTGACATTCATTTTATGATTATCAACGACTGCCATTATCCATCCCCAGGCTTCCAACTCACGTTCTCCTGCGGTTTTTTCCAGGCCGATGCGTAAGTATTCAATTTCTGATTCTATTTTTTGCAACGGCAATATATCCAGTCGGCTGATTAAAATCGCCGCTTCCAATACTGCAAACTGGGCGCGATTGAACCCCCTAAAAGGCTGGTGATTTGCGGTGTGTAAGGTTTTGCAAAATAATTTAGGTCGGGTGGCATTATCCGCAATCCTTTCAACCATTATTTCCGAATGCGCTAATGCACATTCCAATACTTTACCTGAGATCTCTTGTGCTGGTTTTAGCGACCAATCTTTACGTCCGGTCAAGCATCCTGCAAATACGCGCACATCATCGCAATAGTTGATTACGCCAACTTTCGTTTCTAAAAAATTGTTCAGCGTAGTCGATGGACGAAATGGCAGGATAATAAAGCTATCGCCTTCCACATGGATGCCCATCGGGGCGATGTGTGTAATGCCTTCACTATTCTGGGTAGTGACTATCGTTTCTTGTATCATTTTTTTGCTAGGGTAGTTCCGGCGGATTTAAAACTATGAAGATCAATGGCTTGCTCTGCAACATCAGTTGCACAACCCCAATCCAGCGGCTGGTCTTGGTTGAACCGCTTACCTAATTGCCAGGCAATTTCAGCCCTAGCCAATTCCACGCCTAAATAAAACGCATGACCTACATCATCTTTTACCGCTAGCTTGGGATAAAGATCAAAAGGGTCGGTCGCGGTATACAAACCGTCACGATTAAAAATATGCACACCTTCTGCACTGGTTTGGATGCGGTAGCTTGGATCGGTGATCTGGCTTGCCAGTTCCTTGATCTCATCTTGTGAATAAGGGAAAGGCGAGGTCTCATGCAAAGCCATCAAACCTGAATCAATATGCTTAGGTAATGTGTCCTGTTCTTTTGCAGCAAACATAATGCGCCGAGCCTTATCCGCTTCTTTAACTGAACGGCAGGCATGTCGGCTAACTTCGGTGGCAAGAATTTGGTTGATGTTGAGTTCCGAGCAAATTCCCAGCAGCAGGGCATTCATCCCCGCCGTGTCAGCATGGGTCAATTCGGTGATATTGCCCACGCCCATCATGATTTCGATGTCGGGATGATTTTTCCTGACTTCGTAATAGCGCACGATTGATTGGGTAAAGCCGAAATGGATAGGATCGAGGATGGGATCGACGATAAACGGGCGGTTTTTGGCTTGCATGAGGGCAATCGCCCTATCTAATGAAGCCAAATCTTCATGCGTTTCTGGAATCAAGATAGGCGTTGCAGCAACTTCATCGGCAATCCAAAGCGTGTTTTCATGCAGACTGAGCAAATAATCCGCGCCTGCCTTGCCGCCACGAAGCAGGTCTTCGTTGTTTAAGGAATCAATACTGACGGTGAAACCTTGCTGTTTTAGTGCCTGAATTGCTTCTTCCATGTGCGGAAAATCCGTGCTGGGTAAGCAACCGATGTCGATAACGTCTGCGCCATTGTTTTTATAATAGTGGGCGCGATTAACGATTTCTTCGACAGTGATATTAGGCGCATCGACAATTTCGGCAAAAATTTTGACGCTGTAGCGGCTTAAATCATATTTATGCGCCTCTTTGCCGAAATACATCGGCAAATCCTTGAGTTCTTCTGGCCCCCTTTCAACAGTGATCTCAAGTTCTTTAGCCAAAGACTCAACATCACCCCGGCAACGGCCTGGGATAATGATGCGGTTGGCACCAAAAGTGTCTTTTAACCGCCGCAGTATCATATCGGTCGTCATCAAGGCGGCAACCTTTACCCCAAGCTGATGCACGGTGTAGGTGAATTCCGGCTGCATTTTTTCCAGGATGCCGCGCAGTTGCTTTTCCGCCAACTTTCCGGTGAGAAAAAGTAAATGCTCGCTCATGACAAAGACGCTAGCCGCTGATTAACGGTAACGATCAATTCCTCAACACTTTCGACAACGGTTGTATATTCAAAAGTGCGGATTTTGTCAGTGCCTTCCAGGTCGATTTTGCGCGGATAAACCATCACTTTGCCGCCGGGTGCGGTCGTTTCCATCTCTGGGGCAATGTCGCAGGGATAGACAATACACGGCACTTTGCACTTCCCGGCTTGGGAATAGAGGTTGGTCACCAGATTATCGGCAATGCCTAACACGCACTTGGCAATCGTATTCGACGTGGCAGGTGCCATCACGAACGTATGGTAATGGCCTTTATAAAACAGGCCGACGGGCGGCGACGAGGCGGTTTTGTCACGAAAAACCGGATGCTTTGCCCGCACATCATCCAGGCTAATGCCATACATTTTCAGCACTTCTTCACCTGCCGGACTGATATAGACATCCACATCTTCCAAGGTCAGCAAAAATTCCAGGCATTCTTCTATATAATGACCTGATCCGGTAATCGCCCAGGCCAAACGGGGTTTATTCATGACAACAATAGCTTAGAGATAAACTTTGCATTATACCTTAAGGTAGCATGGGCAACGCACACAGGAACACAGTGATCTTTAACGACAGCATAAAACCGCTAATTATGGGCATTTTGAACGTGACCCCCGACAGCTTCTCCGATGGCGGCAAGTTTAACCACGTCGATGCGGCAGTACGGCAAGTTGGGCAGATGCTGGCAGAAGGCGCTGATATTATCGACATCGGCGGTGAATCCACACGCCCTGGCTCTGATCCCGTTAGTTCGGATGAACAGATTCAACGCGTCATTCCTGTGATTCAAGAGATCCGCAAGCAGTTTGCTAATGAATTTATGATTAGCATTGATACCACCTTAAGCACGGTTGCCGAAGCGGCATTAGATGCGGGCGCAAACCTTATCAACGATGTTTCAGCGGGGCAAGATGACCCGGATATTCTAGCCTTAGCTGCCAAAAGATCAGCACCAATCATCCTTATGCACAAGCTAGGCACACCGAAAACAATGCAGGATGACCCTTATTACGTAGATGTCGTTACGGAAACCATTGATTTTCTTAAATCAAGGATAGCTGTAGCATTGCAGGCTGGCATAAAAGAAGACAATATCCTGATTGATCCAGGTATCGGCTTCGGTAAACGCAAACAAGATAATCTCGATTTATTGGCTAATTTAGATAAGCTTGTTGCATTAGGTTTTCCGGTGCTTTTAGGTACAAGCCGCAAGCGGTTTATGGGAGCAATCTGCAATGTCACCGAACCTTCGGAGCTGGTCACTGCCACAGCCGTAACAACTGCCCTGGGTGTAATGGCGGGGGTGACAGTGTTTCGAGTGCATGATGTTAAAGAGAACAGGCAGGCGGCCGATGTGGCTTGGGCGATTAAACAATGTTATCAACAAACCAAGTAACTCCTCAGCTTATTCATCCAGAACTGATTAAGCTGGAAAAATCCTTCGGGAAATCAGTCCTCAATAAAATTGATGATCCGTTTCTCGAAAATCATCAGATCAAGCTATGGATAAAACGCGATGACCTCCTACATCCCATCATATCCGGCAACAAATGGCGCAAGCTCAAATATAATCTGGATCATGCCTTATCGCTAGGTGCGGATACCCTCATCAGCATGGGCGGCACTTACTCCAATCACCTACATGCTTTGGCGTATACAGGCAAAATGCTTGGACTGAAAACCATCGGCATTATTCGCGGTGAGCGACCCGAACCTTTAAGCCCTACCCTGCTGGATATGGAAAGCTGGGGCATGGAATTAAGATATATCTCACGCTCAGAATATCGACAATACAGAAGCTATAAACATTGGCACGATTTGCCTGGCATCAAACCCAAGCAATACTGGTTGCCAGAAGGCGGGGCAAATAAGCTCGCGTTAAAAGGCATTGCAGAATTGGTCAGTGAAATCGATATTAAATACGATAGCTTAAGTGTGGCATGTGGAACGGGCGCGACTTTAGCCGGTCTTATCAATGCCGTTCCTAAGCAACAATCCGTATTGGGTTTTGCCGCCTTAAAAAAGGCCAGTTTTTTAACATCAGATGTGCAATCATTGCTATCTGGAGAATTTCATCACTGGGAAATATTTCATGATTACCATTTCGGTGGATTTGCTAAACTTAAGCCAGAATTAGCGTTATTTATGAGCCAATTTGAGCAAATAACATCAATCCCATTGGAAACCGTGTATACCGGAAAAATGCTGTACGGCATCTACGATTTAATCGCTAAAGGGCATTTTGGTCTCGGAGAGCGTATTATTGCTTTACACACTGGTGGCTTACATGGCAAAAGAGGTTACCCCTAATGGAAAGAGTACTAGAACCTGAGTTAATGGAAGACCTGGAACAAGTTTTCGCTTATGCAAAAGCGGATTTTGAACAGCCGCATAAAAAATTTGTACAGCGCATCAAAACGCTGGTGAAAGACTCCAGCTTTAGCGGCAAAGCACTGGATTTGGGCTGCGGCCCAGGCGATATTAGCCGCCGCTTTGCAAAGGCATTTCCGCTGTGCAAAGTTGATGCTGTTGATGGTTCTAAGCCCATGATAGATTACGCTTTGAACACTATTTCTGCTGATTTGCAAGCACGTCTACATTTCATTCACGGAAAGTTACCCGATGTTGAGCTGCCAGAGTTGCATTACGATATTATTTTCAGCAACAGCCTGCTACACCACTTGCCGAACCCACAAGTGCTTTGGCAAACCATAAAACAACATTCCAGCACAGGTACACGTATAGCCATAATGGATTTATTGCGACCCCGTAGACTATATATGGCTGAATCGCTGGTAGCTATGTATGCGTCAACCGAGCCCAAAATATTGCAACAGGATTTTTACAACTCCTTATTGGCGGCGTTTACGATGGTAGAAATTGAAGCGCAAATAATTCAAGCTAGACTATCGCTAACAGTCGAACAAATCAGTGACCGCCATGTTTTTATTTCTGGAATAGCAAGCTGACACGAATGGACTACCTATGACAAACCTCCACATAGCATTAAAAGAACCGTTGGAAGCTATCGACTTACAAAAGCCGGAATACTATATTAACCGCGAACTCAGCCTGCTGGAGTTCAATAAGCGGGTGTTGGCACAAGCCAAAGATGAAAACGTGCCATTGCTGGAACGGCTTAATTATCTGTGTATTTCATGTTCCAATCTCGATGAATTCTACGAGGTTCGGGTTGCTGGCGTGATCCAGATGGCAGTGATTGATCCAAAAGCAATCGGTCAAGATGGCTTAAATCCCAACGAGCAACTGGCACTCATTGCCGTTAATGCTCATGAATTAGTCTATGAACAATACCGCGTACTAAATGACGTATTGATCCCGAAACTTCAGCAGGAAAATATCAATTTTATCCGTCGTAATGACTGGACGGAAGCGCAGCAACAGTGGCTACAAACCTACTTTAACGATCAATTATTACCGATCTTATCCCCCGTCGGTCTCGATTCTGCCCACCCTTTTCCACGTATATTAAACAAAAGTTTAAACTTCATTATTTCCCTGACTGGCAAGGATGCCTTTGGGCGCAACAGTGGTCGCGCCATTTTGCAAGCACCTAGATCCTTGCCACGGATTATCCAGTTTCCGGCAGAAGTAACCCAAAGTGGATCTTGCGATTTTGTATTTTTATCGTCGATTATTCATGCGTTTGTGGGTGATTTGTTCAATGGCATGACCGTCAAGGGTTGTTACCAATTCCGAGTAACGCGCAACAGCGACTTTTTTGTCGATGATGATGCTATCGATGACTTGCTGCTTGCCGTACAAGGCGAATTGGCGATGCGGAATTACGGGGATGAAGTGCGTTTGGAAATTGATGCCAACTGCCCTGATGAAACCGTCAGCTTTTTGCTAGACCGCTTTGAAATGACACGAGATCGCCTATTTCTTGTCGATGGTCCGGTCAATCTCAACAGATTGCAGGAAATAATCGTATTAGTTAATCGCCCTGACCTCGCTTTTTCCCCATTCAAGCCTGTTGTCCCTGCACAATTGGCGCGAAATAAGGACATTTTCGCGGCTATCAAGCGTCATGATATATTGCTGCATCATCCATTTGAATCGTTTACACCCGTCGTTGAATTCCTGCGTCAAGCCGCCGTTGCACCTGATGTGCTGGCAATCAAACAAACCCTTTACCGTACTGGAGCAGATTCGCCCATCGTCGCGGCCTTAATCAAAGCGGCACGGGCAGGCAAGGAAGTAACAGTTGTCATCGAACTACGAGCAAGGTTTGACGAGAAGGACAATATCAGCTTGGCAGCCAAATTACAGGAAGCTGCCGTCCACGTTGTATATGGCGTGGTAGGCTATAAAACCCATGCCAAAATGTGTCTGGTGTTGAAACGGGAAGGTAAAGAATTATGTAATTATGTGCATTTAGGTACCGGCAATTACCATCCAAAGACCGCGTTATTGTACACAGATTACGGTTTGTTTTCCTGCGACAAGGATTTAGGCGAAGATGTCAGAAGAATATTTGCACAACTGACCAGTTTAGGAAAAGTCAGCAAACTCAATAAATTGCTGCAATCACCTTTTACGCTACACAATGGCA
Source organism: Methylomagnum ishizawai (assembly GCA_945861705.1). Taxonomy (GTDB): domain Bacteria; phylum Pseudomonadota; class Gammaproteobacteria; order Methylococcales; family Methylomonadaceae; genus Methyloglobulus. The sequence goes on from CAMAVM010000005.1 coordinate 72,989, forward strand.
TTATTGCAAAAATTGACCGTGAAATTCTGCATGCCCAGGAAGGCAAAACTGCCAAAATCATCATCAAGGTAAACGCGGTTGTTGAAGAACAAATCATTCAAGCACTGTACCGCGCATCACAGGCGGGAGTTAAGATTAAACTTATCGTTCGAGGTATTTGCTGCTTACGTCCAGGGATTCCAGGGGTTTCAGAACATATCGAAGTGCGTTCTATCATCGGTCGTTTTCTGGAACATGCGCGGATTTATGCCTTTGCCAATAATGGTAGCTGGGAAGTTTATGCGTCCAGCGGGGATTTGATGAACCGTAACATGTTCCAACGCGTAGAAGCCTGCTTTCCTATTGAAAGCAAACGCTTACACAATCGTATTCTGCATGATCTGGATGCTTATCTGAACGATAACAGCCAATCCTGGCTGCTACAATCTGATGGTAGTTATGAGCAAATCCGTCGTAAAAAAAATGATCCTGTTATACAAGCACAAACTGTACTATTAGAGGAATTACAAAATTAAATGGCTAATCCCTGTGAAATCGCCCAACTTGGAGCAAAGGTACTAAGGCAACATGCGGAACTTGTCGATCAGGTTGATAGCCCAGACATCCGGCAAATCATTAATGCTATGCAGACCGCATTAGCGGCAACTGAAGGTGTCGGTCTTGCTGCTCCGCAAATTAGCCAGCTTAAGCGGATTATCATCGTCGCCTCACGACCTTCATCGCGCTATCCAAATGCGCCGTTAATGTCGCCAACTATAATGATAAACCCCGTATTTGAGGCTTTATCTAACGAGAAAGAAAAAGACTGGGAAGGTTGTCTGAGTATTCCAGGAATACGTGCCTTGGTGCCGCGTTATAAAGCTATTCAAGTACAATATAACAATGAACAAGGTTGTGCTATCGAGCAGAAACTGGAAGGTTTTGTCGCCAGAGTTTTTCAGCACGAAGCCGACCATCTTGACGGCAAAGTCTATCTGGACAGAGTGGAAAGTAGCGCAGATATTATTTCGGAAAGTGAATATTTTAAGTTATTCCAATCCCAATAATGTCCTTGTTACCTTCTCCAAAGGGAGAAGGCTAGGTTGAGGGGATTCATATAATAACTTTTTGGGATTGGTATTATTCACGCATTAAGTGATTCGGTAGGACGCACAAAGCTTTACTTATGCGCCCCAATCAATACAGAAATTAACTAACCCGCCTAGCCAACGTTCCACCCGCCGTTGCATTAACCGCACAAAATTTGAATTCCGGTATTTTTGCAGAAGGATCTAACGCATCGTTGGTCAGCAAGTTAGCATTGGCTTCGTTGTAGCAGAACGCCATGAACACATTGCCTTTTTGCATCGCATTATCTGATCGTGCATAAGCGGTAATCTTGCCTCGACGTGACGCTATGGTAATCAGGTCTCCGGCTGTAACACCCAGATTTTTCAGATCTTCTGGGTTAAGACTGACCACTGGATCAGGTTCAATCGCATCCAAAGTAGCAGAATGCCGCGTCATGCTGCCAGTATGCCAGTGTTCGAGCTGGCGACCCGTAATGAACACCAGTGGATATTCATCATCCGGTAATTCGTCCGCATGAATATATTCGGCTGGAACAAATTTACCTCTGCCCGATGGCGTTGGGAAGCCGTCGGTAAAGATAATCGGCTGACCATGGTCACCGATGTTTTCAAGCGGGTAAGTTAAGGAATCTTCATTTTCAAGACGTTCCCAAGTCATCCCAGCAATACTGGTCATCGCCAGTCTCATTTCATTGAAGACATCTTCAGGCCCGTTGTAATTCCAATCGCAACCCAGACGTTTGCCTATTTCCTGAATAATCCAAAGATCTTGCTTTGCCTGGCCCGGCGGATTAACGGCTTGCCGCCCCATTTGTACCCGTCTGTCGGTGTTAGAAAAAGTCCCTGTTTTTTCGTAGAAGGCTGAAGCAGGTAAAATCACATCAGCAAAACCAGCCGTTTCTGTGAGAAAAATATCCTGAATCACTAAATGTTCCAGGGCAGCAAAGGCTTCACGGACATGGTTTTGGTTGGGATCAGACATAGCGGGGTTTTCACCCTCAATATACATGCCGAAGACTTCCCCATGCAGGATTGCATGGATCATTTCCACTGTGGTCAAACCGCGTTTTGGATCCAGCTTAACGCCCCACAACTTCTCAAATTTAGCTTGATTAGCCGGATTATCAACAGGCTCATAATCAGGATAAACCATAGGAATCAAGCCCACATCAGACGCACCCTGCACATTGTTTTGTCCGCGCAATGGGTGCAAGCCAGAACCTGGTCTACCAATTTGCCCCGTCATCAAGGCTAGGGCAATCAAGCAACGGGCGTTATCCGTACCATGTATATGCTGGGATATGCCCATGCCCCAAAGGATCATGGAACCTTTTGAGGTGGCATAAAGCCTAGCTACTTCACGTAGGGTATTGGCATCTATGCCGCAAATCGGCGCAACGTGTTCAGGCGAATAGTGCTTGAGATGACCACGCATAGCCTCAAAACCTTCGGTATATTTGGCGATATATGCATCATTCTGTAGCCCTTCCTCGAGAATGACGTGCATCAGGCTGTTGAGCAACGCGACATCAGTATCGGGACGGAACTGCAAAACGTGCGTGGCGTATTTGGCTATGGATGTCCTAATAGGGTCAATCAGGATGATCTTCGCGCCTTTTGCAGCGGCATTCTTCATGAAGGTCGCGCCGACAGGATGATTTACCGTAGGGTTTGAGCCAATGATGATAATGACTTCAGCCTTGGCAACATCAGCAACTGGATTGGATACCGCGCCGGAACCGATACATTCCAGCAATGCGACCACGGATGAGGCGTGACAAAGCCGAGTGCAATGATCGACGTTATTAGATCCAAATCCAGTGCGTACCAGCTTTTGAAACAGGTACGCTTCTTCATTGCTACCTTTAGCCGAACCCAATCCAGCCAAGGCTTTTTTGCCTTTTTCATCACGGATTTTCTTCAAGCCATTAGCGGCAAAATCCAGGGCTTCTTCCCAGCTTGCTTCCCTGAAAACGCTGTCCAGATCTTTGGGATCAAGTAATTCCGTAGTCTTAGCTACGCCCTCACGCCTGATTAAAGGCTTGGTCAAACGTAATGGGTTGTCAATATAGTTAAACCCGTAGCGACCTTTTACACAAAGGCGCAGATGATTGGTAAACCCATCCCTGCCCTCGGTGTAGAGTATTTTGTTATCCTTGATATGGTACTTGATGAGGCAACCTACACCGCAATAAGGACACGTGGAATCGACTGTCTTGTCAGGCACTTGCAAACCTACGTTATTGGCTGGCATGAGTGCGCCCGTCGGACAGGCTTGTACGCACTCGCCGCAACCTACGCAACTGCTTGCGCCCATCGGGTCGGCAATATCGAAGACGATTTCGGAATGAGCGCCACGGTTTGCGTAACCGATGACATCATTCATTTGTGATTCGCGGCATGCCCTGACGCAGCGTGTGCATTGGATGCAAGCATCGAGGTTAACTGCAATCGCAGGGTGAGATAAGTCGGCAACAGGCTGGGCGCGGCTTTTAAAGCGCGGCACACCGACGTTCAACTTATCAGCCCACAAGTCCAGTTCAGAATCCAGCCTATAAGGTGATTTTCCCTGTTCAGGCATATCTGACTTAAGCAATTCCAGCACCATTTTTTGCGACCGTAACGCCCGTTCACTTTGTGCTTGGATCTTCATGCCTTCCGTTGGGGTGCGGCAACAGGAAGGCGCAAGCACCCGTTCGCCGTCGATCTCCACCACACAGGCACGGCAATTACCGTCTGGGCGTAAACTTTCCGTATAACAAAGATGAGGGATTTCCTTGCCGTGACGCTTGGCAATCTGCAAAATGGTTTCGCCTTGATACCCTGACATACTTTCGCCATCGAGCGTAAAGTTGATTTCGGGCTTGTTGATGAATTCTGGGTTAGCAGCCATAGCTTATTCTCTATACTTAATGCTGAGGATTTATTGCAATTCGTCGGGGAAGTATTTGATTACGCAGCGTAATGGATTGGGTGCAGCTTGTCCTAATCCGCAGATTGAGGCATCGACCATCACGGATGACAGTTCCTCCAACAAATCCTTATCCCAAACGGTCTGTTCCATTAAAGCAGCCGCTTTCGCCGTACCTACTCGACACGGAGTGCATTGTCCACAGGACTCTTCCTCAAAAAACTTCATCGCATTCAAGGCCAGTTGTCTGGCACTATCGTGCTTGGAAAAAATAACCACGGCGGCAGAACCGATGAAACAACCGTATTTGTTCAAGGTATCGAAATCCAGGGGAATATCGCCCATAGACGCTGGCAAAATCCCGCCAGACGCACCACCTGGGAAATAGCCATAAAACTCGTGGCCTTCCAACATACCCCCGCAATATTCGGCGATCAGTTCCCGTACCGTGATACCCGCCGGAGCCAGATGAACGCCGGGCTTGTTGACGCGACCGGATACAGAAAAAGACCGCAAACCTTTACGTTCGTTCCTGCCGTGTGATGCAAACCATTCTGGGCCTTTTTCAACAATATCCCTGACCCAATAACAGGTTTCCATATTGTGTTCCAGCGTTGGCCTGCCAAACAGCCCAACTTGGGCAAGGAAAGGCGGTCTCAAACGGGGCATACCGCGCTTACCTTCGATGGACTCAACCATTGCCGATTCCTCACCGCAGATATAAGCGCCTGCACCTCGACGTAGATGTATCGGCTGTAGTTTATGTTCGGACGAAGGGGGATTGGCCTGTAATGCGGCGATTTCTTTGGTCAGGATTTCCCTGCAACCTGCGTATTCATCGCGCAGGTACACATAAATTTCGTCGCAACCTACCGTTAATGCGGCGATTATCATGCCTTCGAGGAAACGGTGCGGATCTTGTTCAAGATAATGCCGGTCTTTAAATGTACCTGGTTCACCTTCGTCTATGTTGACAGCCATCAGCCGTGGGCCAGCAAAACCTTTAACGATACGCCATTTTTTTCCTGCCGGAAAACCCGCCCCACCCAAGCCGCGCAAACCGGAACTTTCCATTTTTTGCAGGATGCTTTCGGAGTCAACCTGCCCTTCCAGCAGGCTTTTAAGTGTTTGATAACCACCGTCAGCTTTATACTGGGTCAAGTCGATGTATTGCGTGATCTTGGCTGCTGTATCGTTGTTATTTACGGCAGTTTTGACAGATTCTGCGGTTGCATGGTCGATAGGATTTTGCCCGACAACTGCAACCGGTGCATGTTGGCAACGCCCTACGCACGGCACTTTTTGTACCCTGACCCCATCACCGAGGTCGTTTTCCAAGCCATGAATCAAATCATGAGCGCCTGACATTTCACAGGCTAAAGACTCACACACCCTGACAGTCAGTGCAGGAGGCACTTGCTGCCCTTCTTTGACAACATCAAAATGATGATAAAACGACGCAACTTCAAATACCTCTGCGGTAGCTAGATTCATCTCATGGGCCAACGCAACCAGATGTTTGGTTGAAAGATGCAGGTACTTATCCTGAATTTTATGCAAATGCTCGATCAACAAATCTTTTTGCCGAGATTCCGAACCCAGCAGCGTCCTAACCTCCTGCACAGAACCCAAGTCGATGGCATGGCCTTTTGGGCCCTTACGTTTTTTCAGGGTAATCTGTTCAGGGGTGATCTTTATAACTGCCACGCGCCGCTTCCTCTAAGTTGTAGATTTTTACCAACATACCGCCAATCCATCACGCCTTACCGACAGGAATCAGATAAAGAGCAATCTTTGGACACTTTATAGCAATGACAATAGTCGTTTCAAACTGTCATTATAACGGCTTATAGGCAACACAAGAACAGCTTATGGCTCAACATGCTTAGAATAATTCATAAAAACCACATAAACAGTCTATATTTCTATTGATTGTAATCAGTAGTGATTGACAGTTTTTGACACCAGGAAACAATGAAGCTTTGACAAACGCCCAATAGCCATCAAATTAAGTTATGAATATCTCTGAATTTCGTGTTGAACCCGCTGACTATCATGCCGATTTTGACGATCTCCGCGCCGTGCGTATAGCCGTGTTTATTGACGAGCAAAACATACCGGAAGAAGTGGAATTTGACGGGATTGATCCAGACTGCCACCACTTCGTCGCTCGTGATAACCAACATCAAGCCATTGGCACAGGCAGGCTTGCACCCGACGGTAAAATTGGGCGAATGGCTGTGTTGCAAACGTGGAGGGGGCAAGAGGTCGGCAAGGCATTAATGCTCGCCCTGATTGATAAGGCACGTAAATTAGGCTGGACAGAGGTGAAACTCAACGCCCAAACCAATGTGTTGGGATTTTACGAGAAATTTGGCTTTGCCAAAGAAGGCGATGCGTTTATAGAAGCCAATATCCCTCATCAGATCATGCGCTTGCAGTTAGAACCCGTAACCATATCCAGCCGCCCTGCCCCGAAACTAAGTGATGCCTTAGTTGAAATTACTGAATTCCAGAGCTTGGAAGATGCTGTGTCCGCAACCCTTCAATTAATTGGCAAGACCCGGCGGCAAATCTGCATCTACAGCCCAGACCTGGAACACGTTTTGTATGGCCGGGCAGAGATTGTCGAAGCCCTCAAGCAATTTGCTATCCATAGTCAAGGCGGTAATGTATTGATTATTGTGCAAGATACGTTGTCGGCACGCAGCCAGCCGCATCCTTTGATTGACCTGGCGCAACGGCTGCCTTCTGCATTTTCACTGCGTACGCCTGTAGAACCTGACGACCTGCAATATCCATCGGCTTATTTGATTAACGACCGCGAAGGTTATCTGTTCCGCCAGCAAAGCAGCCTTTATCGAGGGGTTTGGAGTCTGATCATGCCTTCCCGTAACCGTCAACTCTCTGAAGAATTCGAGCGCGTTTGGCAACGCTCACGACCATGCGCTGAATTTAGGGCGTTAGGTTTGTAGCAGACTTACGATTCTTCTTGATTAGCCCGTGATATTGGCGAAAGCCTTTGTTCAACGCGAATAACCGCCCTGTTCAACACCACAAGGTTGTTTTCTTCAACGATCTGTATACCCATCGTATAAAAAATAGGCAGCCAAAACGGATTGATTAACGCCCCACCTATCGCGCTTTTAGCGAATCGTCTCCAGTTTTTTATCGGGTTATACGATTCGGACAGCACACACATGGGCTGCTCAACAAAAACCCTGCAAATAGGATTCAATTTGGTCTGCTCGGAGCTATTCAACAGTTCCAATGATTCCAACAATTTGCGCTCCATATTATGATAATTCATACGAGCCAGGCTTGAAGTAATGGCAAACGTAAGGGCAACGAGCGGCAAAATAACCGTTGGCGGGGCGACAGGTGCGAATGTGGAAGATAACATGACGATACCCAAGCCCAACATGAGAATATCTTCTCCCCACTCCACATCGCGGTCTATGCCTTTGACGACAGCGGCGGCAGTACAATCAGATTTACCCATCAAATAATGTTGTTCTCGCTTCATGAACCATCTCCTGCTGCAAGCTAATCTTTTGGTATATCTCTTTACTTGATTGTGTCAATTATCGCAATATCATTGTGCGCCTTTGCACTAACCGACTCAAGCAATGGTTAGGAGTCGTCTGGATGGAACTTGCGGAATCCAGGATTTCGCGGCTCCGATTTCCCGTATTACACTGCACTTCATACGGGCTACTTACTGAAAAGCGGCAAAAACTTCCCATAACCTGATTTCACCAAGTCTTCTACGGGAATAAACCGCAATGCCGCAGAATTCATGCAATAGCGTAATCCTGTCGGTTTCGGGCCGTCATCAAACACATGTCCCAAATGCGAATCCCCATAACGGCTACGGACTTCTGTACGCCGCGAAAACAACGAAAAATCATTCTTTTCGGTGATATGTTCTGCCATTAAAGGTTTGGAAAAACTCGGCCAACCTGTGCCGGAATCGAATTTATCTATGGATGAAAATAGCGGTTCACCAGTGACTACATCAACATAGATTCCTGCCCTTTTTTCGTCCCAGTAGGTATTCTTGAAAGGAGGTTCCGTGCCTTCTTCTTGTGTCACCTTATATTGCAGCGGTGTCAACGTTTTTTGTAAGACATCATCCGCAGGTTTGCTATAACTTTTGTTCGGTGGATTTTCTGTGTGCATGTCCGCGCCCAATGTCTGTTCTGCATTGCTATTCAATCCCGACAAGAATACCGCTATCAGCACTAAAGAAAAAATTATTTTCATCGCTTATACCTTTATTTGTTTGTCAAAGTAAAGACCAACAACACAGGGATTAGTTTAAACGCTTATCTGATGTTACGCACCGTCCACGAAAAGTACGGAATAATTCAATATTTTGCAGCGTTATGGGAATCCCTCATTTGGTAACGATCTACAGACCGACAACTCTTTTGAAGATTTTTCGTGTCTTTCGTGCTTTTCGTGGATATTGGTCGTGCGTAACATTAGCGCTTATAACAAAACCAAAATCAAATTTACTCAGATAATGCTTCGGTCAACATCATGTCCAGTTTTTATCCAGAATCGATAGCCCAAACAAAACTTATGCTTATTCAGGCTTGAGCAAGTTGTATTCATCTATTAGATCGTGGGCATTGGCGATTCCTTCAATTCGTACCCAAGAACTTGATTTGGCGGCCCGCATTAGGGTCAATGAGGTGTGGTTCATTTTGTCGCCACGATAAGCATCAAAAGCTCTTTGAATAAGTTGCAATTCGGCAAGTTCCCCGGTCAGGAATTGCCAATTTGATCCAGCTTTAAATTTTTTGGCGTATTCAGCCAACATTGCCGGGGTATCGTGTTCGGGGTCAATGGAGATCGATACAAACCGCAGGTTTGGTGAGGATGGGCCTATAGTCGCGTGGACTTTGGACAATATTGCCGTCATGATTGGACAGATGGCATTGCAGGTCGTGAAAATAAAATTCACAATAACTGGCCCACCATGATCCAGGACGGCTGAAAGCTGGGTTTTTTGCCCGTCTTGTGTAATTACATCAGCATTCGGAACCTTGTAACTGTGAATGGAACGGGAATAACTCGGTTGAGGCGTGGATTTTGCTTTGATGGGCGCGCTCATCACAAGCATTAATAACACGACAGTTATTGTAAATGGACTTAAGTAAGCCCTATAAACGATGTACATTGGCAATCAACTCCCCTTTTTATGTTAAACAAGGATAACAAACCTTATGGAACTATCCATCCATCCACAGGCGACAAATGCCCATCAGGAGATATTTTGACAATATAACTGCCTTTCGATGCAAACCGTTGCCCTGCCCCCAAGCTAAGATGTGGGTAAATACTGTTGGAGGAGAGCGTGGCTAACATGCCTTCAATCCGTTCGATGATATACGCCGAGGAAAAATTGTCGAGCAGGTGCATGATAACTTCGGCTAATACTTGTGCGGAAAAAAATGTATTGGCTTGTAGACGTTCGTCCTCAAAGGGAATTTGTTTTGCTTTCAGCCAGGATTTGACGCGCATAAGCTGTGCTTCCCTGACATCAGGCAATTCCCAAGGATATGTCAAGTATAACTTTGCTTTTGTGGCATCAGTGAGCTTGGACACAACTTCGCCCATAAGGTTTGCTGACCCATAAACAGCGGTGATTCCAGGTGGAAGTTCTTTAATTTCTCCCAAGGTTTCAAAATCTTCTTTGTTAAGCCATAACACTAAGATTCCAGTATCAAGTTTCTTGAACAAATCATTCCAAAATGCAGGTGTAAGTTCTTTGGAGCCTGGTACGACAATATCCTGCAAGCGCATATCATCGCTTTTTTGTAGCGCATCATGTAAAGCTTTTGCTGCCATTACACCTTGCCCGTTCTCCCTAAATACCTGGATGATAGGAACATTTTTTACTTTGGTTTGTGTGGTTTTTAGGTGATTTGCCAAAACCTCAGCTTCCAAGGTCAAGCCTTTGGAAAAATAAGTGGTATAAAAATCACTTTCCGATATGACGGGAACATCCGTATTAGGGAAAAGACAAGCCACTTCAAACCGTTCGCAAAATTGGTGGATGGGCTGCCAGCTTGAGGCACTGAGTCCGCCGACCATAGCCAAGACGGGCTGGGTCTTATAGTATTTTTCCAATTGTGCGGGCCAGGTAGATTCTTCCCATTTTAACTCCCAGACATGCAAATCCCATTTGCGGTAGACCTGGTACATTTTATAAGCGCTGAATTTAGCCCGTTTGGTGTTGTGCCGCGTGTCGGCGTTCTTGTCCTGAAAATAGCCCGTCAAGATGTCCAGCATGGTCTTACGTTTTGCCGGATCGACCCCTTCGGTGACCACTGTGGCAAAGTGCAGGGAAACATCGTCTACGCTGGGATTTGAGGAGGGTTCAGATTTTAGGTAAGCGGTCAGCGCAGCGATAGTATCAGCATCCAAAGCATAACGCGGCATGAGTGGGTCAAGTTTGCGTCCCGATGGATCAACGCCTTCCCTGATCGCTTTAGCGAGGGTCTCATCCGTGTAAGGAATTCGGGAGCTTCCCGTATGCTTAAACGCTTTTGGCAATACCCCTCGTGTAGTTGACATCTCGGCTGGCTTGAACAATGCGGTTGCCGTTAACGACGGCACTTGTTTTCCACCTTCGCTAGAACCTAGCCGACTCCTGCGATGGCAACTGACGCAACTGAACTGGTCTCCGCTGATGGGTGCATCACCGCCGACAATAGCTTGAATGGGATCGCCTGAAGCTGTATGTCCGGTAAGATAGATTTGCTTGCCGATGTCCTGCATTTTGGCATTGGCACTTTTATTTTCAATCTCAGTCGATTGATCCGCTGCTGCTATAGAGCAATTAAGCCCGATAGCGGCGATCAGACAGGCTTTGCCCCAATTAATGCCCGATTTACGAAGGAAACTAAGCATTCTCAACTGTTTCCGGTCTTTGCTGGCATATTCAGGATCTCGCCGACCGTGATATGTTCTACGAAGAAATCACCAATACGTACAGCCAGTTTTTGCCCTGTTGCCACCATTTTCCCTGGGTTTGCAAATAAAATGGTGAAAATCATGCCTAACTTAACCTGTTTTGAAGTTTGCCGTAACGAGCCAATGCGAGGCGTATTGGGTACTTCAAGTTTTATGCCACTTGCTTCAATGGTTACAGTCGGTTTGTTTTTGGTGTCTATCAAAGGTGCGGCTTTACCCGTATCAGTGACCTGAAAACGAAAATCCAGCATGTGTCCCGCAGCGGTGATATGGATGCCTTGCAGCTTCACACCCCAGCGTTCTTCAATTGCCGCAGCGTCACTTGCAGCCAGTGGCTTGGTGTCAATATTTTTATCTTCATTGCTAAATGTGGGCATTGTTATTTGAATATCCTTATTAGCAGCAAGATATGAACTTACTGACAAGCCTGAAACAATTAGAATCCCTACGCACAAGATCAAGCGTCCAGCACGAGGATGTTTAACTGCAATGTGAGACATCGTTACTCCTTGATTATTGAATATAGAATCATAGATGATTTTGCGTACTTTGGTCATTTGATTAAGGCTTCACACTCAGGGTGACCACACGAAGACTTGATTGCGCACCCAAATCGTCACTCACGCGATAGCCGTACCCGATACCGCTCAAATTATTGCCATTAGCCACTGTAACCGTTACCGTACCATCGCAATTGTTGGTGATGGTGCCTCTAGCGGCAGGGACAGTGCCAAGTGCAGGTTGACCACATTGTGTGTTGGCGAGTACGTTAACGCCTGCTCCTACCGATGCGACAATTGTTGAGTTAGGGACAACATTACTTCCTATACCATCTGTAGGTATGTTAGTCACTTTGTTGGAATCGGTGTCATTAAGCGTAACCGCCATCCTTATCGTCCTGTTAGTGAGGACAGCACATCTATCTGGCGCAGTTGCCCCATTGTCGCTGATGTCGTACACACAGTTATCAGCCACAGTTGTAGGCGGCGCATCGGTACGCAGGTTAACAGTCGTACCTGTCGTGGGAAGGCTCAGGAGAATTCCATCATTAGCGCGGTACCGAAAACTGGTGTTTGCCGACGTAGCCTTAATATACGTAAAAGAACCATTGGCATTCAAGTTTAACGTACCGCCACCTGACAGGCTGTTTGCAACGTACTGTGCAGATAAGGCGTTATTTTCCGCATCGGTATCATTCATCAATACACCCAAACCCAGAGACCCCGCGACATTAACTGAACGTACCACATTAGGACGGTAAAGGAAGGTATCGCTGTTTGCTGTTGGAGCAGTGTTCGGCATTACATTGATGGTTGCCGCTGCTACATTGCTCTGGTTATTGACCGTCATCCCATCATTGGCGAGATAATTGAAGGTGTAAGTACCTGCCACCACACCATTGGTATTGAAACTAAAAGACCCGTCTGCATTAAGCATCAGCGCACCTGCGGATGGCGATGACACAAGCATTGCAGATAGCGTATTGCTTTCAGTATCGCTATCATTAATAAGCACACCAGAAGCGGCTGAAACATTCAATACCTGTCCAGAGATAATAGTATATACGCCATCATTGGCAGCAATCGGTGGATCGTTGACTGGGTTGACGACAATAGTGACCAGAGTGTTATTGCTCTGCGTATTAACATTTGAAGCTTTGTAAACAAAACTGTCAGAGCCGCTGAAATCAGAAACGGGTATATAGCTAAAACTGCCGTTGGGATTGATGATGAATGAAGCAGCGTGGGCAGGGGCCGATACCAGCTGCACGGTGAGTCCATTGCTTGGACTATCGTTGCCCAACACACCAGGGGCAGCAACAGTCAGCGGGTTGTCTTCGGCAATGCCGTAGCTGTCAGGGGTGGTCGTAACATTAGTTGCACTGACGGTGATATTTACGGTGACTGTGTTGCTGCTCAAATCACCATCGGTGACATGATACGTAAAACTATCGACCGACGTTTGGCTGCCGTTATGGGTATAGGCGACAACGCCTTCTGAATTGACGGTTACTGTGCCATTGACTGGATTAGTGTCGATAACCGGAGTCAGCGGTGAGTTTTCCAGATCGGAATCATTCGCCAGCACGGGTATCGTAAGTGATCCGCCACTGCTAGCTATAGCAGTATCAGCCTGAGCTACAGGCGCATCGTTGATAGGGTTGATAGTCATAACAACAGTTACTACACCGCTTTCGTGTAACCCATCACTCAGCTTATAAGTAAAGCTGTCCGTGCCGTTATAGTTGCTGGTAGGTGTGTAGGAAAAAGAGCCGTTTGTATTCAAGGCAAGCGAACCGTGGCTGACATCCGTATCAAGAATAACTGATAGTGGATTATTTTGCGGGTCGGTATCGTTACCAAGAACACCAGGTGCTGCCGCCGTTAAAGTCGCTTCTTCATCAAGCATATAGCTATCATCCACGCCCACTGGATTTTGTCCGCTATTGGCTAAGAGATTGTATGCCCCCAAGACATTAAGCATCCCGTACCCGTATTCGTTGTCTGGCCCAGGCGCGCCCAAATCGGTGGCTGAATCGGTCAAGGCAGACTCTAGGGCTGTGACATCAATATTGGGGAAAGAATCAAGCAACAGCGCCATGCCACCCGTGACATGGGGAGCAGCAAATGAAGTACCGCTAACAACTGTATAAGAAGCCTGTCCGGCAAAAGTAAGGTCTGCTGTAACGACATCAACCCCAGGCGCGACAATATTTGGGAAAAGTGCGGCACTACACGCAGCCGGTGTTGGGCCTCGTGCGCTAAACGTAGCAATGGTGGAGTAATAATCGACCGCTCCGGTTGCAAAGCTTCCTGGATTATTGGCAGGACTGCTGCTTGATGATATTGCAGGACCACTATTGCCTGCGGCAAATACCACCGCAATCCCAGCCGTTTTCAGTGCCTGTATATCCGCCTGAAAACGAGTATCGCAAATACCGGATAGCGCGGTTTGAAAAGAACCGTTGACCACGTCGGGTGCATCGTCAGTCAGTGGATTATTGTCCGGGTCTAGCAGCCACTGAAAACTTTGGTGGAAATGGCTCTCAAGGGCTGTTCCCTGGTTATTAAAAATCTTGGCGGCAATCCATTTTGCCCCAGGTGCAACACCAATGGTTGTACCGCCTGTATCGCCGCCTAGTATCAGCCCCATAGTCTGGGTGCCATGACCACTCACCGCGCCTGCGTAATCCGTAGGTGTTGTATGTTGCCCGTGCGGATCGTACCAGCTATTAGTGCCTCCCCGCCATCTTGTGGCAAGATCAGGATGCACTACGTCTACGCCAGTATCCATATTGGCTACGACGACGCTTTGAGCGGTATGCCCCAGATCCCAAACTTCTGGCGCATGAACCGCAGACAGGTTCCATTCCGGTATTGCTAAAGATGTCGCGCCGGAAACAGGCACACTCAAAGTGGCATCCATATACACTCTGGCAACACCTGGCCGTTTAGCCAGTTTACGGATCATGCTCGCTGGTATTTTCGCCGCTACGCTATTAATGATCCATAACGGTTTGATGTCAGTCGCGCCATTGGCTTTTAAAAAAGCCAATAAGGCAGGCTGTTTCAGGTTGGCATGGTCGTGCATTGCTTGAACGATTTTTGCCCTGCGCTGCGCTTTGTCCCTATGTTTAAAGGCATTCGTGTTAGCGCGGGTTTTCAGGGTGACAATGACTGAGACTAACTGGTTAGGGGCAATAGTTTCTAATTGCGCTTCCAGTTCGGAATCAACAACCCCGGCTTGCAGGGGAATGTTAAAAGAAAGGCTCAATACTGTACCAATAATAAAACGAGCAATAAGTTGTTTCATAGCGCAACATCCATTAAATAGAAACCCCATATTCTGGGGATTAATGCCAGTAATCTGATGAGCTAAATGCGCTGACAGGATTAACCGACGGATACAATTAAATATTAATTAAACACAAAATAATTAGAGCTAGGTTATTCAAATTACAAGGTTTAAACAATACGTAATAATACCTACACGAGAGATCATTAAGTTGGAGCAAGGTGGGATGGGCAGCGTTTTTCTGCCCACCTTTGTATTATCCAATTGTGGGCAAACGATGACACCGTTTGCCCACCCTATTTGACTACTTAAGGTAAAGGCTTGATGTCGAATCCATCGATATCTTGATTACCGTTAGTTAGGCTTTTAGGCACCGCTGTTCCATCGAAATAGACCGACCAAACACCGTTGTTGTAGTACACAATGTCTTCATCCTGCACGGCTAATGTTCCACCCGCTTGTTGAGTCAGCGTTACGTTACCAGCGAACGACACATAGAAGTGAACACTGTCCACGAACTTCAGGCCATCCACGTTGGAAGCGGAGGCAGACGTATTGGCTGCTGGTACACCGATTGTCGAGAGATCAACCACCCGGCTAAACGCTGTTCCATTCCATAAGTAGATGTCGGCATTGTCAGCCGTGCCAGTCACGCTAGGCGGATTGCTTGCGCCAGGTGTGTTTGTGCTACCTGATGTGGAAAAGTACACCGTGTTGCCAGCGATATCGAAGGCATCGACATCATGGTTTGTATTCGTAAGGCCTTTAGCAGTGCCATCGAAAAATACCGACCAAGTACCGTTGTTGTTATACACGATGTCCTCATCCTGGACTGTACCAATACCAGGCAAGTTCGTGTCTGTAACGAATGACAAGTAGAAATGGGTGGCATCCACAATCTTCAACTCATCCACGTTGGCGGCAGAAGGTACGCCTTTAGTGGTAGCATCAACAACCCTAGTAAACGCCACTCCATTCCAGGAATAAATATCGGCATCATCAGCCGTACCACCCAAGCCTGTTGGGTTGGTGCTGCCAAAAGTCGAGAAATAAACCACTGGTGTTGCAGCTACCGTAGTAGCATTAAGTGTAAAGGGTTGGCTTGCAAATACGCCCAACGCATCCGTCACTGTGACAGTTACTGTAGAAGAACCCGTAGCGTCTGGTGTTCCTGACAGGACACCGGTATTTGAGTCAATACTCAACCACACAGGGTTACCTGACAATGAGTAAGTGAGTGTGTCACCTGCATCAATATCGTTACCAACTGTGGCATGATTGAAAAGCGTACCCACTACTGCGTTTTGTGTTGGGATTGTATTCAAGGTTGGTGCATCATTAACATTGCTTAGTGTGACAATAAAGCTTTGGCTTGCAAAATTATTAGCTGCACCCGATGAATCAGTCGCCTTGACAGTCACATTATTGTCCCCAACCTGAGCATTAGTCGGCACCCAACTAATTGCACCAGAAGTGGCATTGATAATCATGCCAGCAGGAGCTGAGACCAACGAGTAGCTTAACGTTTGACCAGCATCCACATCTGTAGCCGTCACTGTGTCGGTATAAGCTACATCTTCATCAGCCGTGGTTACAGCCGTTGAAGTGATGACAGGTGCATCGTTGACCGCAACTATATTGAGGTCTACCGTAGCAACATTACTCAAGAGATTATCAGGAGGAGTTGCCCCATCATCAACGTGGTAGGTAAAGCTAATGTGCCCATTGAAGTCTTGTGCTGGCGTGTAACTAAAGCTACCGTCGGGATTTAGCGGGAAACCTACTGGTGCGTCAACTACCGCAATCGAGCTGGGTGGAAACGTATCATTGCCCAATACATTACCCGCTATGACCGTATCCTCATTACCGGAAAACGCATCATTGACTGCCGTCAAAGTGGCTGTACTAGCCCCTACTTCGAGAAAGCTCATCAAGCCGCCTGCTTTAATGCCCGTGCCGTCCTTCGTTGAGAGATTATGCATACGCTCATAAAGTGGATAAACGCCTTCTGCCGCTGGGGTAAACAAGGCATCATGCGTCTTGCCAGCGGGAATCATCAAGGAATACTGATCGTGCGGAGCAGGCAATACATGACCGTCTTCAGCAACCACTTTCATGCTCGCGCCTTGAAGGATCATGCTATGGCTGCGTAAACCCATATTGATAAAACGGATCAGGGTAGTTCCCCCTGGACTGCCAGCAGACACCGTCGTTGGCTGGGCAGCAGGCGTTGGATCGACAAAAACCTCGCCATTCACCAAAAACCATTTCGGGTTGTAACCGATGGTGCTAGTACAAGGATTCGCTTTTTGTTCTGCTGGCGTTGCACAAGGTGCGCCATAAGTATTGCCAGCAACTCGGTCGTGCATAACAGGGTCAATTTCACTTAGAAATTCGACTACCTGTGTATCATAGTTAACACCAGGATAGGCTGTGTTAGCGGCTTCATCCTTAACCATCGCGCCATAAAGCCCATCTGCACTTGTTTAGCAGGATGGGTTCCTGTTTGATAGGCATAGCTACCGGATCTCAAGTTATTCCAGATGTAATCACCGGACGAAGCAGGTGCAACTTCATGGGTAAAAGAACGTACTCGATTGCCGATCATAACAGGAACCATGTCGGCTTCTGTTTGCCCTGGGATCACCAGAGAAGTCGGTTCAGTCAAAGTGTTCTGGAGATGGACTGTCAAACTGGCATCCGCTACGTTTAATTGCGGGCCAGGTGCTGTATAAGCTGCATCTCCGCTGGCTGGGCAGGCATTAGCAGGATAAGTGGTGGTATTGCTTACATCCGCATAACCCCACATCTTAACGACACTGCCGTCAGGCATATTCTTGTCGAAAGTACCCGCGCAAAGCCAGTATTCTGCTCCCAGCGCATTGCCGCAGGCCAAAGCCACAGCACCCGCCAAGAGACTACGTTTTATCTTCGTTTTCATAGGTGATAACCTCATCAAATAATCTGTTATTTAATCGTTTGGTCAATCGGATTCTTTTGCCGCTCTATTAATAAGCTACGGGCAGCGCTAGATTCCTAAACCGTTCTCTAAATCGTTATGGGATAACCGTTCCGGGTGGCTCAATAATCAGGAAAGTGAGCATACCGCCTGGGAAAATATTAAAGTTGACCAGTTCGCGTTCACTGTGTGAATGCCACATAAAGAAGTAACCGTTGTTGGCATTGAATCCACCTTCACCCGGGGGTAATTGACCTGCGTTACCTAAATAAGGGCTGCCGCTATAAAAAGGGCCAAAGGTGAGTTCCTGCAAGCCAGGTAAAACGACTGGCAATGCTTTACAGCGGTCAGATGCCGATTGCGTCATCTTATCTGATGGATAAAGCGCGGTCGCACCATTGGCATCGCAATAAGTAGGCTGCGTTGTCTGTGTATAACCATACATATCCCAGCCTAAACCAGCACCTGTCCAGCTAAACAACAGGTCGTAAGTTTCACCTGGAAAGGTTTCGTTGGTGAAACCTGGCGTTGTGCGATCCGGCCCAGAAACACCAGGGTTGCTCTCAAACATCCGAGCATCTTTCGCCAATAAGGTGAAGTGGTTGCCGTGGGTATGGTAAGGATGCGGGTCGCGGCCTGCACCGATCAATCTCAGCAAGACCTTCTCGCCAGGTGTGGTGCGAATGATAGAACCGTAAGGTTGGTTAGGCAGTAGCGGATTATTATCAGCCGATACCGTATCTACGCCGTTACGTCCATTGATAAACCACCAGACTGGCTTGTATTCACGGGTATCGACGGCATCATAAGCACCGGTTTCAACCTCTTCGTGGATACGCACGTCCATTTCTGTCAACAGCGACAGATATTCGTGGTCATAAGCAGAACCTGCATGGTTATAGGCTTTAGGCGCATTTGCACTATAGCCTGTTGGACGTACGATCAGTGCGCCAACCAGACCCATTTCGGTTTGCAAGTCAGGACGTGTACCGCTGTGATACAAGTAAGTCCCTGGTTTGCTGGCAGTGAAAGTATATGTCACCGTACCGAGGGGCACTGCTTCTTTGGTCAACAGACCATCTTGGCAATTTGATATATTACAGCTAGCCGTTACCCCTTCTTGTCCAGGAAAAACAATCGAGGTGTTCTTCCATAAGTTGTTTGTCAAGGAAACAGTGACCTGTTCGCCTTGATTTACAATTAAGGTAGGCCCAGGGTATTGCATAGCGGCATTATTGCCATCGCCATAGCCCCAGACATAGACACTACCACCATCGGGCGTGGTAAGGTAATCTTCCGCCGCTGTCAGGTTAAAACTGGGCCCATTAATGCCGGGTATCGTCGCGCCTGCTTGCAATGATGGACTGGCGAAGACCGACAAGGCCAGTGCCAAAGGTGCGGCAAGTTGACCGACCTTTATTAATTTGAATCTATTTTTCATGCTAATCTCCTAAAAGCTCGCAAACTTGGTTTAGATAACCTGAAATTCAGTCATCATGCCGCCGAAATCTTCTGCGCCATTACTGAGATAGTTGAGGTTGGTTGTATAGATAAAGTATTTGCCTGGTGCTACGTCCGTAGTGTCAATCAACACATCGGCAGTTTCACCGCTACCCAAGGTGACAGAATTGGTCTCATAGTAAAGATCAGTTCCGGTTTGGGTGAGAGATTGCAAGGGATTGTTTACATCCATTGCACGCAAGATGCGAGCATCTCTGCCCACCACTTTCATGGGTAGTCCCATAGCTGCTAGCGTGTAGTTTCTGGTTACGTTAAGATTAGATATACGCAATAAAACCCGTTGCCCTACAGTAGCGGTAATCTTGGAACTTAAAGGCTGGGTCGTTGCTATATCATCGGTCGTGTCAACATTGGTATTGTGCAGCGCAGCCACTTCACTTGGCACAGCAGGTGGAGTGGTATCATTCGCCGTATCAGGATAGCCACGGCCATTAAGTACCGCATAATCATCCTTCATATCGGCGAACGGCAAAGGCTGTACGGCAATATGTTCAGCATGGAAGACCGAATCAAAAGACCCTATCTGGATCGGATATTCCACATCATAGCCAGTCGAGCCATCGACATCATTGTAGGCAAATTTAGTGTAGTCTTTGACCTCGACATCGGTATCATCATCGTAGGAACTTCCATCCTGGGCAGGATGCACATAAAGATTGCCCAACATACCCATTTGCATGTGTTCAGAAGCTTCTACGTGGCAGTGGTACATATAAGTGCCAGGTTCCTTGATGTCGTAGAAATAGGTGAAGGTTGAACCCATACCGATGGTTGCGGAGGCTTCTGGTTCACCGTCGAAAATACTGGCAGCATTCGGGAAACCGTGAAAATGCACCGAGTGTGGGTCAAACAAGTCTGGCCTTTTCAGCATACCGACGTTGGTCAATGACAGGTAGAATTTATCACCTTCGTTTAACTCAATGGTTGGCGCAGTGCTGGTTGCCGCCAATAGCCCGTGGTTTGCTGCCTTGTTTTGTGGTACGCCGGTAAGGTCACTGAAACCTAAAATGTACATTTCGTTTGGCGTTGTTACCGTGCTATCAGCCATAGTGATAAAACCATCGCCAGCGGCAAGGTGTTTACATTTGACCTTAGGATCATAACCTGGGTTGCCAAGAGTTGGTGTGGCATCTATTGAGGACGGCGTGTTTAAGGCATCTTTGTCCCCTGGGCATTGTATATTGACTGCCGCCTGGGCAGGATTCAGTATGCCGCTGATCGCCAAAGCGAGCGGCGTACTGAGTAAAAGTAGTTTGCTTTTGTTCATGATTGCAACCTCTGTTTTCTTAGTGATTAATGACTTGGTTCTATTAGCTGAATTGGAACAGAGGGAACATTACTGCTCCCTCTATCCGTCAGGTCTTTATGGCAATATCCGCACAGTACCTTTATTTACAGTGGCACCCGTTAAATACCGCTCGTCCGCACCCTTATCTGGGCATAATGTGGGAATTAAACCGCAGATTAACGTGCCAACATCTGGACGACCTTGTGCGTCGTAATCGGCAGTTAGAACATCGATTACGCCGCCAGGTATACTGACATCAGGTACATTGCTTAACGGGTTACCGGTATTGATTGCAGGATTCACACCCGCCTTCAAGTGGTAGTCGCGATTGCCTAGTTTCAGCGGGCCAAAGTCCACGGTAATAGATGCCGCACCTGCTTCATCAAACACCGAGGCAGTAGTAATGCTGGTGCCTGGTGTGCCTGAACGATGTCCATTGACGTTTTCACTGATAAACAGGCTGCCATCTGCGGCTGCTGTATTTTGCAAACCGGCATCCATCAATGGGTCTGACACAATGCTCCAGGTTGGGCTTAGGTTGCCGGAACCTTCGGGTAGCACACCAAAGTCATCATAGTACGCCAGATCACCCGCGCCGATATTGGGCAGTAAACCAGGATCGTTAGCTATGCCATTCTCGTCTTGGTCAGCCGTCCATTGGAACGAACGGTTATGCCAGACAATATTGTTAACCAGCGTCAACGGATTTGAGAACGTCGTAGCCACACTAGCCAGGGTATCCAAACCTGGGCTATGCAATCTTGACGCAATACCTGCCGGTTGTTGGTTGCTCAGGTTGGAGTCAGCACCAAATGCACCAGGCACTGAAGACGTGCTATCGTTATTGACCACAGTGTTGTGAGCAATCCCGACTTGCACCGCATCCTGCATGGCAATACCACCACCCGCCAACGCTGCCATATTGTTAGCGATGATATTGTTAGTCAGGCTGACTTTGTAGCCATTGTTGACGTTAACATTGACATCTTGCCCGTTAATGAAGCGCAAGCTGATACCGCCACCGTCGCCGCTGCCGGCTTGGTTGCTTTCAATACGGTTGGCATTGATGACCACAGGGCCTGAGCCTTGTGTCAATCCACCAGCAACGCCATCAGCACCTGACACAGAGATACCGCCGCCATAAGCACCCAGGAAATAAAGGCTTTGGTTGAATACCACCGTGTTCTTTTCGATCACGTTAGTTGCATTCTGAGGTGTACCCAGATTTCGACCGTCATGAGAGATACCCGCACCGTCGCCTTGAGCAAAGTTGCCGCAGATGAAGTTTTCCTTCACTTGATAGCCATCTGTGCCGTTATAAAGGCCAATACCGCCGCCTGCCGCTATTGTGCCTGTCCCCAAAGCACCGTTTTGGCTGATTTGGTTATTGTGGATACGTAAGTTGTCATTGCTGGCATCTGTGTAGGCGTTGCCATTAAGCAAACCGTTACGCCCAATTTGTATGCCACCTGCCGCATTGCCTGAATTGGCTTTGACGATATTGTTGGAGATTTCCAAGTAATCGGCATAACCATGCACATTGATACCGCCGCCGTTATCCGCACCGGTGACGGTAAAGCCATCAATGCGAGCATTGGCTGTGTTGCCAAAACCACCGTTGGCTGGCGTGGTGTCTAAGCCAAATACAGAAATACCGGCCATTTCTTCGTTGAGGAAGTCAGTAGCAACATTGCCAGTTAATGGTGGCAATATGGAAACTCTGCCGTTATCAATCGCATCTTGCATCCGTACACGCCAGTTATTGATCATATTGGCATCCGTCCGTTGGGCAAAAACCATAGTGCTCATCGCACCAGAACCTTGTAAACGTAGCGGTTTATCTATAATCAACTGTTCGTTATACATGCCAGGGCCAACCAGGATCAGGTCATTTGCTGCTGCCGCATCAATAACAGGCTGAATCTTATCGCCATTGATGACATGGTGGATTGCACCACCGCCAGGAACAGGTGTTGCGATATTGCCCACCGTTACCTTGACACCGGATGGTGACCACTTACCATTGGCGGCACCGCCTTGGCTGTGCAGCATGAGGTCATAAGCACCTACGGCAAAGTTGGCACCAAATTGAACTCTCACAGTATTCGCAGTCGAACTCCAAGCACAGTTGAAACTTGTTGATCCTGGTGCTAGAGGTGAAGTTGCACAGTTAATTGTAGTGGCAACGCCAGCACTGTTAGTCAATTTGACTTGAGCAGCGTTTGCACCACTTGAAACAACGCCTAAACCGTAATTTCTATTTACAAATTTAGGTGGGGTACCATCACCATCATAAAGTGGGTTAGGAACAGGAGCAGTACCTACCGCCGTTACTGTCAGGGTTCTTTGTGCCGCAGTTCTTCCTGCACCTACTTGTACATAAGGCCCACCATCAACACCCTCAGCCTTGGCTATCTCAGGAGTCGTTGTGGGTTGTTCACAGTCAATCGGAAAATTCCGGGTGGCTGCAAATGCACCTTTAGACACGGTTGGGGTATCCAGATAGGTGGTAGTGCCTGGCATGTATTGGAAGGTCCAACATACGGTCGCAAGCGATGGATCGTAGTTAGGATCTTGCAAGAACGGCAGGTTATTACCTGTACCAGGGCTATAACTGGGATTAGGCACAATACCGGAATCATTGACACAGGCATTCAACATCATTGGTGAAAAGCCTGAAGGCAATGGTGCGTTAGCTGTCCATGTCGATGGCAATTGTGCGTTAAACGCGCCCCATTCGTCGGTATTTACCCGCACGACTTCTTTACCTGTATGGTCACGGAAAGACACCGGAATCCACGCTGGATTGGCTTTTTCACCGGCATTCGGTGAGTTGTTGTCAATAGTTGCCAACACGTCGTTGAATACATTACCAGCTACCCGTGATGACCGAGGCACTTTGGTAAAGACATGGAATTCAGCAACAGCGTTTATTTTGGCTTTTAAATCGACTTGTTTTAGATCACACAGAGATCGTGATTCTCCAGCATGGGGCGCTGCTTCTGGGTTAGCCACGACGGCTGCACCGTTAGCATCAGTTTGTAAGCTCAAAAAAGCTGGAACGGTATGTGCATCACCCACACAGACAGGCGGTAAAAGATTTGGACTAGGTTCAAATCCATCACCCAGTGTAACGTTAACATCTTCTTCCTTGACGATTTCAAAGCCTTTGGGCGGCGATGCCTCGACAATATACTTTGCTGGTTTTAAGGGGTTGCCATTACCATCTTCAGTTATAGCATAACCGCCATCAAAAACACCTGGACGAGATTGGTTGTAATTACGCAAACCGTCGTAACAATCTTTTGCTACGGGTGCATTACCGTCTAATGGATCAACAGTGAAAACGGGGCCTTGGCAGCCAGTTGGTTTACTGTCATCCCAAGCATCGGTATGTACAATATTGATGGCATCACCCTTACTGAAGACACCAGCTGCACCGTCATTGGCAACATCCACGTCTTCCGGCCCCATAGTACCGCCATCAGCCCAACCGAACGGATAGTTGTCCACGTCGGCGCGGTCTATAACGCTATTGCCGTTAAGGTCATCAATAACGCCATCAGCGGCATCGGCTACATTGTTAGAATTCCAGTCAACATCTTCACCGCCAGCACCTGGAAAACCACCAGCGATTGGGAGGTTGTTTTTATCGCCATCAGCATAAAGTGCCACCTGAACACGGGCTACGCCAGGTTCCCAAGGGTCACCAACCCCATAGCTTGGGTCACTTTCAGCACGGGTGCTGGAGTAGAATACGATACCGATAATACCGCCATTTTCGTTACCGACATAGGGTTTACGTCCCCATTGATAGGCATTGGTTTGTCCCAGAAAGCCATCAAATGCCTGGAGCAGTACCGGCCCAGTTTCGGTGCGGGAAAGGTTGTTGCCCGTATTAGGGTTGATGAGGTCATCTCCCAAGGCACAGTTGGTAAGCAGCGCATCAACAGGCGTACAGATTTGCGCTTGCGGCGTTAACACGCCAAAGTCAGGAAACCCGCCCGTAGAAACGGCAGGCAGTTCGCCACCCGCATCAGACACTACGGTTACGCCCGTTGCTTTGTCGCGCGCAAAATCACTTTCCGCAACTAGCCAATGGAAAAATGGGAATACTTCGTTGAAATCTGCCTCGCCGCTACTGTCGGTGGGAGAGGTTTGGTAAACCCGGCCATCACGAAAACGCAGGTTGACTGTCTTGTTAGGCAGTCCGGCTTCGCCTGGATCCTGGAAACCATTTTCATTGGTATCGTTGAATATTGTATGTTTGGAGGTATGGAACCAGCCTGGCGCAGGAATATTGCCGGCAGCATCAGCCAAGGCAATCGTGGCCACGCCGCCCACGACATCAACGTTATAAAAAGAAATAATCATGTCCAAGTTGTCATCCCAGGCAACCAGTTGATAGCTACCATTAGGAACATTCGGAATGCTGAAATGGCTGTTAGAATCGCAACGTCCACTATAAACACCGACACCCGCTATCGTGTTAAGCCCGATACGGCAATTTGGGAAGGGTGCGCCCATGGCATTTGCCAGTAAAGGCGGTGCAGTCAAGTGGCTGTTAACGATAGTGCCTTCAATAGTAGCCCCACCGGCCAACACAGTATTATCGGTAAATTCTTTAACAAAGCCCGTGTTGATATTGTAAAAAGAAGGACCCCATTCCGTCATAAAAGCGGGGTTAGCGGCTTGTATCCAAGCATCAATCGTTTTAGTGCCTTCAATAGTGGAAGTTTGCACCCAACCTTGTCCGGCTGGAGGGATGATGTTGATGCCATATTTACCGGGAACCAGGTTTTTGACGACCACCAAGCCGTTCGCGTCTGGATGGATAATGCCACTGCCAAGCGTGTCAACTTCAGGGCCATCAACGGTGATTGAGCCAGTGTAGGTAGTGCCTAGCGGATTGCCAAACGCATCGGTAAGTAAAGGTCCTGGACCGGCTACACCGTATCCGCCGCCACCATCGAGAATTTGAACCGTGAATTGTTCTGGGCAGAATTGCTCGACACCACTGCAACTTGTTGCGCTACCTTGTTCGTTAACGCCATCAGGCGCGTTATTGATTGGAAATTTATCGTGAAATACGTAAACCGACATTTGCGCCGTCGGAATGGGATTGTTTTCGGTAGTCACTTCAACGGTGGCATCACCATTTGCATCCAGCGTTGCCATAGCACCGCCGATGGAATGACCTTCATAAGGCAATACCGAAACAAACACACGGTCGCCTGGATTAAGGCGATCACTGACAATTGATGCAGTATCTGCGGCACTTTGGCCTTCTGCCAATACCGGTGCATCACTGTTATTAAAGCTCAACGACAAAGCATTGACATCGCGTACGCCCGGCGTTGTAGTGTGGGTACTATCGGTTTCCACCAGATAGCGGAATCCTGGAACCGCTGTCCCCGCGTGGTCAACCACCGTTAAATTGATTGCTGCTTGCGCTTCTGTCAAAGCCAACGCACCGAGCAACGGTAAGGCCAGAGCCAGCCTGATGCCGTCTCTAAGCCGATTCGGTTTATATTGTATTTTTTTCATGGTTTTTTCACCCCATTCTTTTGTTTATATTTCCACCAATAGTGTTGTTTAAAACCCTGTTTGCCTGACATCCGATGTCGAGCCAAGTTGCTTTTTACACTTCACTACAATGGTTCAAATTCTTCCGTAGCCCTGTTTTGGAATTGAATGAATGCTTCCTGACAAGACCTAAGAGTCTGAATAACCCTTGGGTGAATACTTTATTTGAACAGCATTTATTTTTATATACGTATGATTACCTATACGCATACCAAAATGAACTATTGGGTGATTTTTTGGAATATACACTAATGAGCTTTATTAAAATCTAACAGAATGCCTTAGAAAAAATAAATAACTAGCTGAATTAATTATCTTTATATTAAAGACTTGTGCTATATATTGAACGGCTTGTCTAAACCTTGTGGACAGATTAGAAATTGCCTGGCACATTATTGAGGACGAATCTATAGGTATAAATACCTACACAGCCAAATAAATGACCTTCAAATTGAGCAAAACAGATGCGGGTTTTGTGAGGAATATCGATGAGGACAGTGAAGATTTGTAGATATATTTTGAAAATGCCTAAAGGCAAATCCCTTTTAGTGGAGAATGGAAGAGGGGAATGGAGAAGTGAAACATGAGCCGCCTATAACAAGCAGCAACTGCTGTTTTTAGGGAAGCCCTGGACAAGTTGTGTTACTGCACAACCATATTCACCACTTTAGCAACGCAGGACGACAAACTGCTCCTGCGTTTGCTGCATTCAGTACGTCCTGTACTTCACGACAAATGCTCCTGCGTTTGCTGCATTCAGTACGTCCTGTACTTCCGCAGTTGCCGAGAAGGTTAAGAGAGGGGATTATACGCAAAAACCTATCCAGCACTTTGGTTTGAATCCTTACCGTTTTCAACTGACAGCAAATAATCCAACCACAAATTCGACAACTTTTCCTGCACGGTGTTCTGACGTAGCCGCGCATTCAAGTGAGGAAAATCAACGCGATCCAAATCCTGATCCTGGTTGTAACATGAGTACACAAAGTATTCCTTACCGGTGTCCGGCTCGACATGCTTGCATAAACATTGGGCGCAGATGCCTTTCATCATGCACTGCATGGGCGAGTTTATAGAGCCGATGGCGTGGTGGGCTTTTTTGAGGTACGGTTTCAATACATCATAACGGGCAGTTTTTACCGCCGCCATCATGCGGTCTGAGCCAATGACGATCAGATGATCGACATCCGCCAGGGAAATCGGCTGCTCGCCTAGTTCGCCTTTGGCGTAAGCCACCATACATTCCAGAATGTTGCCAATAAAAGTCTTATCCTGCGGACGGTTTGGTGAAATGGCTTGCACATTTTCACCCTTATCGACAGACCAAATCACAAGATCCGCCGCCTCTTCCACATCTTCAATTTTGAAACGATCCTGGCCAAATTTATAACCCGCAAAGTAAATTACCTTATTGCCCGCCGCCCGTAAGGCTTTGCCGATGGAAAACAACACCGCATTACCCAAACCACCGCCGATTAACAGCACGGTTTGCCCGGTCGGGATGTCGGTTGGTGTTCCGGTCACGCCCATGATGACCAGTGGATCGCCGACTTTCCAACTGGCGCAAAGCCGTGATGAGGAACCCATTTCCAGCGCAATCAGGGAGATCGTCCCTTTTTCTTTATCAACATCTGCGCCTGTCAATGCCAAGCCTTCTGAGGTTAACACGGTGTTTTCAACGATGGGCGCATGGGCTTCAAAATTTTGCACCCGGTAAAATTGACCAGGATAGAATTTTTCTGCCGCCATCGGCGCTTTCACGATAACTTCAATAATTGTCGGCGTTAAGCGGTTAATTGCGACGATAGTTGCCGTAAATGCCTCATCCAATCTGGCAAATAGCTTCGTAAGCGCGGCATTACGTTCGGCTTGTTGCGCCGGATTCAACAATGCCAGTTCTTTTTCAAACAGCTTGACGATATACGGATAACCATTTTTCGCACTCGCCATCGCCTTCACGACATTTCCCGCGTACACAGGGTGATTGTCGCCGTAAAAGCTGATGAATTTGCCGTCTTTTTGGTACGAAGTCAGCGGCGCAGGTTTGCCTAGCTTAGGTGCTTCCTCATCGTGCATCGGCACTAAGGTCATTTCATCGTTCGTCCACTCTGGTTCAAAGCGTTGGAAGAAATGCTTATCCATAACGAAAGTATCAGGATATTCACTTTGGTAAATCGTGTTGGGTGACGTACCCGCCGCAACATAAAGACCGCGCAACGGAACGGTTATGATTTGACCAGAATTGTTCCAACGGCCTTCTTCCTGCACCAGCTTTTCAAATTCGACGGCATTAAGGTGACCGTATTCATCTTGCAAAGCAGTCAGCGGACTCATGCCTTCGGCGAGCGCAATGCCTTCTTCCAGGGCTTCGGCAATTTCTTCATGGTTTTGGCGGTAAGCGGGGGCATCTTTCATGCCTTTGCGGTAAAACAGAGTTACTCCGCCCCACTTTTCTACCAAAGGCTGAAAGTTCGGCAGTTCTCCCGCTGCTTCAGCGCGTTGGCGTTCTGCTTTGATTGCCTTACCATGCAGCAAAAACTCATCGAGAATCAACGTCTCTTCTTTATCGTAACGACCTCTAACGGTGTTTTCACCGTAAAGTTTGACCAATGCTTCATAACGGTTAAGCATCTTTTCGACCTGAACAGGATAATACGCCATCAGTTCGGTGGCGGTATCTATAGCAGTCAAACCGCCACCGATAACACCAGCAGGTAGGCGTACTTGCAGGTTAGCCAAAGAAGACGCTTTCGCTGCGCCAGTCAATTGCAATGCCATCAAAAAATCTGAGGCTTTACGGATACCGCGTATCAAGTTGTTTTTCAGGCCGATAATCGTTGGTTTACCTGCGCCGGAAGCGAGGCATATATGGTGGAAACCCATCTCCCAAGCATCATCAATGGTGATCGTGCCGCCAAAGCGTACACCGCCGTAAGCACGAAAGGCTTGACGTCTGAGCAAGGTCAGGTAGATGACTTTCAGGAAATTTTTGTCCCAGCGCACGGTGATACCGTATTCTGCCACGCCACCAAAGCCAGCCAAGATACGTTCATCGAGTTGCTCGTAGAGTTCCTTGAAATCAACAATCGGCTGGGGCAACGTATTACTATCGCCAGTCAGATTGATAGGCAACGGCTCAAGTTTTAAGGCATCAATTCCGGCAACACCAAAACCCTCATTCAGCAAATAATGGCTCATGGTGTAACCCGCAGGCCCCAAGCCCACCACCAACGCGTTCTTGCCATTGTAAGGCAACATATACGGGCGTTTGACGTTTAACGGATTCCAGCGCGTCAACAAGCTATAAATCTCGAACCCATAAGGCATAAACAATACATCCGTCAGCACATTGGTTTCGATTTGCGGAATGTTGACCGGATCGGTTTTTTGGTAGATGCAGCCCTTCATGCAATCATTACAGATACGATGCCCAGTACCCGGGCACATCGGGTTGTCGATAACGATAATTGCCAACGCACCGATGTTGTCACCATTGCGCTTGACCAAGTGCATCTCGGAAATCTTCTCATCCAGCGGACAACCCGTAGTGGTGACACCTAACGGATCGACTTTGAAAAGATTAGTTTTCTTGTTAATCATGCCCTTGGAGCAAGAATCGGTATCGCGCTCATGGCAATAAATGCAATGATCGACTTCCGACAACACCTCGCGCTGGTTATATCGCGGATCGGTCAATTTAAAGCCATCGCGGCGGCGGCGATGTTTCAGCTCGCCCATCCAGGCGGTGAATTCACCTTTGTTAACCACGTCATGTTCGACTAAGTGGCTAAAATCGCGTTTTTCTGGGAATTTAAAACTCAACCAATTATTCGCAATGGCTGGATCCTGTTGTGCGACAAAGCTCCAGCGTTGGACTACTTCCATTAAGCCTTGGGCAAATTCAGCAGGTGTTTCAAGGGCAATGATGTCTTTGAATTCGGCAGCTGCTTGCTGATGTGCGGTGAGCTTGTTATGTAGCGCCTTAACAGCCTCATCAGCATTCGCATAATCACTCTCTTTGCCTTTAGCTACCAGCTTATAATGCGCTGAAAGCAATCCAATCGCCGCGCCGACTTGTGCCACGCGATGTTCGGCATCGTCGTCCTTATTCGCTTCTGGAAAAGCCGCCGCAACCAACAAATCAAAACGTGTATTGATGGCAACCTTATCCCAAGTACTGACATCTTGATCCTTAAAAGCCAGATTCAGCTTACCAACGACTTCATTCTTATAAGCAAAAATAGTCGCAAACTCGTCCTTGATTTTTTCAGCTTGCACTTGATGCTGCTGGGTCACGTTAAACAACGTCGCCACAAACTGCCCAACATAAGGCCCCATACCAACCAATAAATCGGATATTGCTTCAGGCGCAAGGCCTTCCCCTTGATTTTGTCGATAAGCGGCGAATTTGTCGAACAGTTCGGCATCATGCTTTTTTACCGACGCATCAAATACAGCCAACAAGTCTTTAAGGCGGTTAGAATCATAAAGATCGGGGTAATTAAAACCAGGGATACCAAGCGTGAGGTTGTTTTGTTCCATAATTCCTAAAGTCGCAATGCCAACACTAATCAGATTAAGTGCAAGACAAGATGATTCCAATCCCTTGAGACCGGATGAAAAGATTGATTAAACGGAATATTGTAAGTAAACGCGGCTTTATTTGCCAATGTTAATCAAAGTGGTAGCTAAGTTAGTTGTTATACGAAAATCTTGAATCTAATTATTTAGCCAAATAGTCTACATTGACCCTCAAAATTGATCCAATGGACTGGACACACCCCTGCCGCCTTTGT